>NZ_JAAALA010000031.1 GCF_009905535.1 Caulobacter sp. SLTY
GCGCCGTGGTCTCGGCCGCCCCGCCTCCCCCGCCGCCCAAGGTGGCCCGCGCAGCCGCGCGGCCTGAGCCTGAGGAGATCGACGAGGATCCGCCCTGGGAAGAGGATGAGAGCGACGCCGCACCCGACCTGTTCGACGATCCGAAACATAATTGACAGCGTAAATTATAGCGAGCAGTCTTCCCCTGTTGAAGGGAGGCCACGCCATGACCATGCTGTTTGCCGCCGCCGCGGTATTCGTTCTGATGCACCTGTTGATAGCCGGCACACGCGTTCGCGCCGGCATCGTCAGGGTGATCGGCGAGAACGCCTACATGGGGCTGTTTTCCTTGGCCTCCCTGGGCGCCATCGTCTGGTTGTCGATGGCCTACGGCGCGGCTCGGGGAGAAGGCGCGGTCTGGTGGGCGGCGCCCGCCGAAGTTGGGCATTGGCTTCAGGCCGGCATCCAGCTTGTGGCCCTGCTGTTCGTTGTGCCGGGCCTGCTCAGCCCCAACCCGACCAGCGTCAAACAGGAAGGCGCGCTTGGCCGCCCGGTCACCGGCATCCTGCGCATCACCCGCCACCCCTTCCTGTGGGGTGTGGCGATCTGGGCGGCGGGCCATCTCCTGGTCAACGGGGATACGCCCAGCGTGGTGCTTTTCGGCTCCATGGCCCTGCTGGCGATCTCCGGGACCTACAGCATCGACGCCAAGCGCCGCGCCAAGCTGGGCGCAGACTACGACGCCTTCGTCGCCCAGACCGCGAACATCCCTTTCGCCGCGGTGGTTCATGGCCGCCAGCCTTTCAGGCTGCTGGAGATCGGCTGGTGGCGCCTGCTGGCCGCCGTGGCGGTTTGGGCCGCGCTGCTGTGGGGCCACGGGATGATCTTCGGGGTCCCTGCCCTGCCTTGATCGGCGCAGCGGGGGCGGGCACTCTCCCCAGCATCGAGTAAGGGGGATCTAACCGATGCGTATCGCTATTCTGGCCGCCGCCGCCGTGCTGGCCGCCATGCCGGCCGCCGCCCAGTCGCTGAAGCTGACCAAGCCGGCCGACACCAACAAGGACGGTGTGGTCACCGACCAGGAACAGGCCGACTACTACGCCAAACAGGCCGACAAGCCGGTGCGCGAGATCGGCGTCGCCGCGCCCAAGGCCAGCGGCGACCAGATCTCGGTCAAGCTCACCGAGCCAGAAAACGAGCTCGACAAGCGCGCTGTCCCGGCGAGCGACTTCGAAAAGGCGCAGGACGCCCAGGCGCGCAAGGCGCAGTCGAAGGACGACTAGCGCCGGGTCGACCAGGCCAGCCAGGCGGCGATCAGGGCGATACCGACGGCCATCGTCCGGCGCAATCTGACGCTCCCTGCCGCCCGCGAAGCCAAAGTCCCGGCCCTGGCCGCGCCCAGAACGATCAGGCCGTGCACGGCCGCGCTGACCGCCAGATGGCCGGCCCCGAACAGGGCGATCTGCCACCCCGTCGGCGCGAAGCCCGGCCGGATGAAGGCCGGCAACAGGGTGACGTAGAACAACGCCGCCTTGGGGTTGAGCACATTGGCCAGAAAGCCCCGCCAGACCAGACGGGCCATCGAGGCCGGCGGCAGGACGTGCGCGTCCGGCCCGGCCTCGGCGCCACGCCAGGCGTCCCAAGCCAGCCACAGCAGATAGGCTACCCCCGCCCAGCGAAGGGCTTCGTAGGCCGCCGGCCAGACCAGCATCAGTTCGGTGAGTCCGAGCAAGGTGGCCAGGAGATAGGCCAGCAGACCCAGCTGAACCCCCAGCACCGCCGCGAAACCGGCTGCCCGCCCCCGCTCCGCCGACAAGGCGGCGAGGTAGCCCATATTCGGCCCCGGCGTCAGCTCGACCAGCACCATCGCCCCGAGAAAGGCCGGCAGCACAGCCGGGTCGATGGGCGAGGACAAAGCGCTATATGTCCGCGTAGACGTGCCGCTCGCCCGCGAAGCCCGGGTGGGTCGTCGCGCCCAGGTGGGCCGGACCGACGCCTTGCGCGAACTTCCACAGGGCGCCGGACCCGTAGGCGGTCTGGCGCGGCTTCCACTCAGCCTTGCGGCGGGCGAGTTCATCGGCCCCGACTTCCAGCTCGATGGTCCCCGCGTCGGCGTCGATCGCGATGATATCGCCGTCCTGTACCAAGCCGATTGGGCCACCGGCCTGGGCTTCAGGGCCGACGTGGCCGATGCAGAGGCCTCGGGTGCCGCCGCTGAAGCGGCCATCGGTGACCAGGGCCACCTTGTCGCCCCGGCCCTGTCCGGCCAGGGCGGCGGTGGTCGACAACATCTCGCGCATGCCCGGCCCGCCGCGCGGCCCCTCGTAGCGGATCACAAGCACATCGCCGTCCGCATAGTCGCCGCGCTCGACGGCGGCGAAACAGGCTTCCTCGCCATCGAACACCCGCGCCGGCCCGCGATGGGCCCGGTGGGAGGTCATGCCCGCCACCTTGACGATGGCGCCGTCGGGAGCCAACGAGCCCCAGAGCCCGACCACGCCGCCGGTCGGCGACAGGGGGTTGGTGTAAGGGCGGATGACGTCCTGGTTCTCGTTGAACACCACGCCTTCCAGGTTCTCGGCGATGGTCTTGCCGGTCACCGTCAGGCAGTCGCCGTGGATGTAGCCGCCGTCCAGGAGGGTGCGCAGCAGCATCGGCATGCCGCCCGCCTCGCCCATGTCCTTGGCCACATAGCGGCCGCCGGGCTTCAGGTCGGCCAGGTGGGGGGTGCGTTTGAAGATCTCGGCCATGTCGGCCAAGGTGAAGTCGATGCCGCACTCATGGGCCATGGCCGGCAGGTGCAGGCCGCCGTTGGTCGAGCCGCCGGTGGCGGCCACCACCACGGCCGCATTCTCGAACGCCTTGCGGGTGCAGATGTCGCGCGGCCGGATGTTCTGCTCGATCAACCGCACCACCGCCTCGCCGCTGGCCACCGCATAGGCGTCCCGGTCCAGGTAGGGGGCCGGCAGCGAGGCCGACAGCGGCAGCGCCAGGCCGATGGCCTCGGAGACGCAGGCCATGGTGTTGGCGGTGAACTGGCCGCCACAGGCGCCGTCGCCCGGACAGGCCACCCGCTCCAGACCCGCCAGCTCCTCGTCCGGCAGGTTGCCGGCCGAATGCTGGCCGACCGCCTCGAAGACGTCGACCACGGTGACGTCCTTGCCCTTCCAGCGACCGGGCAGGATCGAGCCGCCGTACAGAAAGACGCTGGGCACGTTGAGCCGCAGCATGGCCATCATCATCCCGGGCAGCGACTTGTCGCAGCCGGCCACCCCGACCAGGGCGTCGTAGCTGTGGCCCCGCATGGTCAGCTCGACCGAGTCGGCGATGACCTCGCGGCTGACCAGCGAGCTGCGCATGCCCTCATGGCCCATGGCGATGCCGTCGGTGACCGTGATGGTGCAGAACTCGCGCGGGGTCGCCCCGGCCTTCTTCACCCCTTCCGACACCGCGTGCGCCTGACGCATCAGGGCGGTGTTGCAGGGCGCCGCCTCGTTCCAGCAACTGGCCACCCCTACGAACGGCGCGTTGATCTCCCGCGTCCCCAGGCCCATCGCATAATAGTAGGACCGGTGCGGCGAGCGCGCCGGCCCCTCGGTCACATGCCGGCTGGGCAGGTTGGATTTATCCCACGATCCGTCGGGTTTCCGGGCCATTGACGCCTCCTCCACTCTGCTGGCGGGTTATCGCAATCGGCGGGGGCGCGGAAGGGCCAAAGGCGGAAAAATATTGCGCTGCAAAAGGCGCCAGCGCTCCCAGGACGCAAGCTTCGACCCCGCAGGCCTCAGGGCATCTTGCGGCGGAGGGGCTTGAAGATGGCCGTGGCGCGGGCGACGTCGCGCTCGCCGGCGTGGATGCGGCCCTCGACGAAGACCAGGTCACGGGTCTCGCGGGTGACCCGGCCGTCGCCGAACAGCCATTCGCCGCGCCGTCCGGCGCTCAGGTAGTCGAGGGACAGGTGCACCGTAACAGCCGCATGGCCGCCGGTGGCGCCGTGGACCGCGCGGGCCAGCACGCCGTCCATAAAGGTCGCGATCATGCCGCCGTGGGCGAAGCCCATGCCGTTGCAGTGGCGTGGGAGCACGAAGAAGGCGTGCTCATAGGTCCCGTCGGCGTTGTTCCGGTGGAACATCGGACCGTTGTGAGTGGTGTAGGGGCCGCGGGGCGAGTGGGAGAACCCTTCGGGCGGCGGCGGGATGACCTCGTCGTCAGCCACCGGTGAAGATCCGGTGGGTCACCTTGTCGCCCGGCGCGAGGCCCAGTTCGCCCGCCCGACCGCCGGCGATCTCCAGCACGCCCGATGCGGGGCCATTGGAGGGGATCGACTGCTCCGACATCGGGGTGGTCATGGCGGCGATCGAGACGATGGTCCCATCCTCGGCAATGTAGATGATGTCGAGCGGGATCAGGGTGTTCTTCATCCAGAAGGCCTGCTCGCGCTCCTCCTCGAAGTCGAACAGCATGCCGCGATCGGGGGCGAGCGACTTGCGGTCCATCAGGCCATGTTGGCGTTCCGCGTCATCGTCCGCGATCTCAACCTGGAACTTCACCTCGCCCCTGGCGGTGCGAATGGTGAGGGTCTCCAGCGGTGAGATCGGCTTTTCGGCCTCTGCGGCCGGACTGGCCTTGCAGGCGCTCAGCGATGGGGCGGCGACGCCGAGGGCCGCAGCCAGCAACAAGGCGCGGCCGTAACGGGAAAGCAATGACACGAAGCGAACTCTCCGAACCGGAGGCGTTCAGGACGCCTCGATCTGGGCCACGACCAGACCCTTGGGCCCTTCGGCGAAGCGCACCATGACGGTTTCCCCGGGCTGCAGGTCATCGAGGCCGCTGCGGCGCAGGGTCTCGATGTGGACGAAGATATCGCCGGGCGCGTCGTCGCGCACTACGAAACCGTAGCCCTTGGTGCGGTTGAACCATTTGACGGTGGCGCGCTCCATAGGGCCCTCGGGGACCACCATGGTGGCGCGCTGGCGCGACTCGCGCGCGCCGCCTAACCGGCCCGCACGCGGCTCGTCGAAGCGGCGAGGTCGTTCGAGCGGTGGCGGGGCGGCGCTCTCGTCGAGTTCGAGGATGTCGGTGACCTGCCAGCCTTTCGGCCGCTTGACCGCATCGCAGACGATCAGAGATCCCTCAAGGACAGAATCACGGCCCAGATTGCGTAGCGAAGTCACGTGCAGCAGCACATCGCGCGCATCGGTGACATCCGGGTCATCGGGCAAAATGAAGCCGTAGCCCTTGCCCAGGTCGAACCATTTGATTCTTCCGCTGATCCTCACGGCGTCGTCGTGAGCATCCTCGGTATGCATTTCGAGACTCGACATCACTCTCCCCCGCCCAGCCAAAACCACAAGCCAAGCGCCTCAAGAATAACAATGTTCTCCTGTGAGGTGAGCCGTCAATCACTGTTTTCCACGCACCGAGGGCAGAATCGCGGTTTCGCGACACTCCGCCGCACCCGAACCGGGTAGGCGCCAGTTTTTAGGGAAGCCCTCGTGGCACGCCCTAGGGGAATCGAACCCCTCTTACCAGATTGAAAATCTGGGGTCCTAACCGATAGACGAAGGGCGCGCGGCGAGGAAGCGGCGATATAGCCAACCTGTCGGAGGGGCGCAACCCCTCGAAAAACAAAACATCATTCGACGGCTTTGCGCGGATCGGCGACGTCCTCGATCTCCAGCTCAACCCCCTCCCGGCCCTGCCAATCATCGGGTTTCAGCCTGCCGACGACATGCACCCCGCCCCCGCCGGCTAGCAGCCGCTGGCCCATTTCCGTCTCGCCCGCACGCCAGGCGACGGCCTTGAGCCGGGCGCCGGCCGAATCGACAAGAGTCACCCGGATATGGCCGCCGCGCATGGCGATCGGCCGCTCGATTCGGGCGTCGGCCACGGCGAAGAGGGGTTCGGGATTGCCGGGACCGTAGGGGGCCAGGCGCTGGAAATCCTCGTAGAGCGCGCGCGTGGCCCCGCCGGGGGCCAGCAGGGCGTCGATCTCCACCGCATCCTGGGCGGCGGCGTCGATCATCTCCCCGGCCAGACGGTCGGCAAGGAAATCACGAAGTTCCGGCACGCCGGACGGGCGCACGGTCAGACCGGCCGCCATGGCGTGGCCGCCGCCGGCCAGCAGCAGACCCTCATCATAGGCGGCCTGAACCGCCCGGCCGAGGTTGACCCCCGGTTGGGAGCGGCCGGAACCCTTGCCGATGTCGGCGGGGCGGTCGACCCCGATCACGATCACCGGCTTGCGATACCGCTCGCGCAATCGGCCTGCGGCGATGCCGACCACGCCGGGGTGCCAGCCGTCGCCCGCGACCACAATAACCGGGGCTTCGGGGTCGAAATTGCTGGCCTGCTCGATCATCGCGACGGCCTCGTCGATCACCGCCCGCTCGACCTCCTTGCGGGAGGCGTTCAGGGCGTCGAGCTCCTGGGCCAGGGCGGAGGCCTCCTCCGGATCCTCGGTGGACAGCAGCCGGGCCCCGAGGTCGGCGCGGCCGATGCGGCCGCCGGCGTTGATGCGGGGGCCGAGGATCCAGCCGGCATGGAAGCTGGTGGCCGGCCCCTGGGCCTTGGCGACGTCGAGCAAGGCCTTCAGCCCAATATTGCGCCAGCCTGACATGACCCGCAGACCCTGGGCGGCCAGCGCGCGGTTGAAGCCGGTCAGCGAGGTGACGTCGCAGACCGCGCCCATAGCGGCGAGGTCCAGCCACTGCATGACGTCAGGTGGCGTCAGGCCGCGCTTGCGAGCCTCGCGGTTGAGGGCGGCCAGCAACACGAATACCACCCCCGCGGCCGCCAGGTGGCCCTGACCGGAGGCGCAGTCGGGACGGTTCGGGTTGACCAGGGCAGCCGCCGGCGGCGGGTCGCCCTTCATCAGGTGGTGATCGATCACCACCACATCGAGGCCGATTCGGGCGGCCTCATGCAGAGCATCGTGGGCGGCCGCTCCACAGTCGACGGTGATCACCAGGTCGGCGCCGCTGTCCTTGATCTTGCGGAAGGCGGCGGGACTGGGGCCGTACCCCTCGAGGATACGGTCCGGCACATAGACCGGCAGGTCGCGGCCCATGGCTCGGAACCAGCGGACCAGTTGGGCGGCGCTGGAGGCGCCATCGACGTCATAGTCCGCGAACACGGTGGTCGGGCGGCCGGACTCCACCGCATCGACCAGGATGCGCGCCGCCAGGTCCATGTCGGCGAAGCAGGAGGGGTCCGGAAACAGAGCCTTGAGGGTGGGGTTGAGGAAGTCCCCTCCCCCTTCCGCCCCGATGCCGCGCGCGGCGATGGCGCGGGCCAGGGGCTCCGACAGGCCGTGGCGCAGCTGGTGCTCGCGTACCGTCGCCTCGTCGGCCGGGCGGCGGCGCCAGGTCCGGCCGGTCAGGGACCTGCGGACGCCCAGGAAGTCCAGCGCTGGCGCGCCGTCGGCCATTAGAGGGCGCGTTTCATCCGCACTTCGCGCACCGTGCGGCTGGAGCTGTTCATCACCAGGGTGTGGGTGTGAACGAAGCCGTCCTTGAAGGTGACGCCGTCGAGCAGGGCGCCCTTGGTGACGCCGGTGGCTACGAAGATGGCGTCGGCGCGGACGATGTCGTTCAGGTCGTACTTGCGGTCGAAGTCGCTGATCCCGACCCGTTCGGCCCGGGCCTTCTCATCGGCGTTGCGGAACACCAGCCGGCCCTGGAATTGGCCACCGACGCACTTCAGCGCCGCGCAGGCCAGCACGCCTTCGGGGGCGCCGCCCTGGCCGATGTAGAGGTCGACGCCGGTTTCCGGATCGGCGGTGTTCATCACCCCGGCCACGTCCCCGTCGGTGATCAGATAGACGCGGGCGCCGACGCTGCGCAGGCTGGCCATGATGTCCGAGTGGCGCGGGCGGTCGAGGACGCAGACAGTGATCTGGTCGGCGGGCACGCCCTTGGCGGCGGCCAGAGCCTCGACGTTCTGCGCCGGGGTCTTGTCCAGATCGAGGATGCCTTCCGGATAGCCCGGCCCGCAGGCTATCTTGTCCATGTAGGTGTCGGGTGCGTTCAGCAGGGTGCCGGCCGGGGCCCAGGCCATCACCGCCAGCGCGTTGGCCATGGCCTTGGCGGTCAGGGTTGTGCCTTCCAGCGGGTCCAGGGCGATGTCGACGCGCGGGCCGCCCTTGCCAACCTTCTCGCCGATGTAGAGCATCGGGGCTTCGTCGCGCTCGCCCTCACCGATAACGATCTCGCCGTCGATCTCCAGATCGTTGAGCGCATTGCGCATGGCGTCGACGGCGGCCTGGTCGGCGGCCTTCTCGTCGCCGCGGCCCACGAGCGCCCAACTGGCAATGGCGGCGGCTTCGGTCACGCGGACGGCGTCGAGCACAAGCCCACGGTCGAGGGTTTCAGAACTCATATCAAAGCGTCTCCCGGCCCTGCGGATGTGTTTTCTAGAGGCCGAGCGGGGGTTTAGCCATTGTCGGGAGTCGGCGCGAGCAAGAATCGCCCCGAATCCCGTGAATTGCTCGCGACAAATCAGATACGGGCGATCCGCAACAGCCTCGGCCGCTCGATGACCACATCCAGCCGCTCCAGCCGATCAATGGCGTCGGTCAGGACCGACTCCGCAATCGCATGGGTAGTCAGCACGATGGGCACGCCGCCGGCGTCCTCGACTGGCTTCTGCAGGAAGCTGTCGATGGAGACGCCGCTGCCGGCCAGGGTTTCGGACACCGCCGCGATCACGCCGGGCTGGTCCTTTACCAGCAGGCGAAGGTAGGCCTTGCCCACCCGCCGGGTCGGGGCCACGGCGATGAAGGGGGCCAGGATCGCGGCCGGCGATTGGAACACCGGGCGGCGGGAGGCGGTCATGACGTCTGCAATGTCGGCGGCCACGGCGGCGGCGGTCGGACCGGCGCCCGCGCCGGGCCCCTGCAGGAAGATGCGGCCGATCCGGCTGCCTTCGATGAACAGGGCGTTGGTGGCGCCGCGCGTCTCGGCGAGTGGGTGGCCGAAGGCGACCAGGCTGGGGTGCACGCGCACCGCCACCCCATCATCGGTCTTCTCGGTCGAGGCGATCAGCCGGATGCGGTAGCCGAGGTCCTTGGCCAGGGTGATGTCGAGCTGTTCGACTTGGTCGATCCCCTCGATCTCGGCGGCGGCGTAGTTGGGGGCGCAGCCGAAGGCCAAGGCGGCCAGGATGCTGATCTTGTGAGCCGCGTCGAAGCCGCCGACGTCCATGGTCGGGTCGGCCTCGGCGTAGCCCAGCGCCTGGGCGTCGGCGAGAACCTCTTTGAAGCCCCGGCCCTTGGCCTCCATCTCGCTGAGGATGAAGTTGCAGGTGCCGTTGAGGATGCCGGCCAGGGCCGAGACGTCGTCCCCGACCATCGCCTCGCGCAGCATCTTCACCGCCGGGGTGCCGCCCATGACGGCGGCCTCGAACAGCAGGGGGACGCCGGCGGTCTCGGCCAGGACGGCGAGTTCCGCGCCATGCTCGGCGATCAGCGCCTTGTTGGCGGTGACCACCGGCTTGCCGGCCTTCAGCGCCGCCTCGACGGCCGCCTTGGCCGGGCCGTCGGAGCCGCCGACGAGTTCGACGAAGATGTCGATGTCGGGGCTGGAGGCCAGCGCCACCGGGTCGTCGAACCAAGCCAGGCCCGAGATATCGACCGGCCGGGGCCGAGAGCGGTTGCGAGCCGAGACCGCCGTGACCACCGCCCGGTCGCCGGCGGGGGCAAAGTCAGGCCGGTCGCTGAGAAACTGCAGCAGACCGCCGCCCACGGTGCCGAGGCCGGCGACGCCGATGCGCCAGGTCTTCTGTGTCATGCCGATCCCCTACTGAGCCGCCAGCGCATTGTGCGCCCGGCCCAGGATCTCGCCGGAGTTGGCGAGGAACTTCTTCACATTGCGGGCCGCCTGGCGGATGCGCTGTTCGTTCTCGACCAGGCCGATGCGGACATAGCCCTCGCCGTATTCGCCAAAGCCGGCGCCCGGCGCGACGGCCACGCCGGCCTCCTCGACTAGCAGCTTGGCGAACAGCATCGAGCCCGCTTCCCTGAACTGTTCGGGGATCGGGGCCCAGGCGAACATCGAGGCGGGGGGCGAGGGAATGTCCCAGCCGGCCTGGGCCATCGACTTCACCAGAGTGTCGCGGCGGCTCTTGTAGGTGGCGCGGATCTCGTCGACGCAGTCCTGCGGGCCGTTGAGCGCCGCCGCGGCCGCCACCTGGATCGGGGTGAAGGCGCCGTAGTCGAGGTAGGATTTCACCCGCGCCAGGGCCGAGCACATCCGCTCGTTGCCGACCACCATCCCGACCCGCCAGCCGGCCATGGCGTAGGTCTTCGACAGACTGTTGACCTCGACCGCGCAATCCTTGGCGCCATCGACCTGGAGCACGGACGGCGGCGGGTTGTCGTCGAAATATATCTCCGAATAGGCGACGTCGGAGATGACCAGCAGGTCGTGCTTCTTCGCCAGCTGGATGGCGTCCTTGTAGAAGTCGAGGTCGACCCATTGGGCCGTCGGGTTGGACGGGTAGCTGAGGATCAGCACGCTGGGCGGCGGCACGCTGTGGCGAACCGCGCGGCCGACACCGGAGAGATACTCTTCCGGCGAGAGGGCCGGCACATGGCGGATCACCCCGCCGGCCATGATGAAGCCGAAGGCGTGGATCGGGTAAGCCGGGTTGGGGCAGATGATCACGTCGCCGGGGGCGGTCAGGGCGTTAGCCAGGTTGGCGAAGCCCTCCTTGGAGCCGAGGGTGGCGATCACCTCCCGGTCCGGGTCCAGCTTCACCCCGTAACGGCGCCCGTAATAGCCGGCCATGGCGCGGCGCAGGCCGATAATGCCCTTGGAGGCGCTGTAGCGGCCGGACTTCGGATCACGGGCCGTCTCGACCATCTTGTCGACGATGTGCTTGGGGGTCGGCATATCGGGGTTGCCCATGCCGAAATCGATAATGTCGACCCCCTGGCCGCGCAGGCGGGCCTTGATCTTGTTGACCTCCTCGAAGACGTAGGGAGGCAGGCGTCGGATACGGTGGAAATCGGTCGTCATTTCAGGCTCGTGCGCCGCTATCGGCGCTGCGGGAGCGGGTGTTGAGCATGGATAGCCCACGCGATGGGCTCAACCAAGCCAGCTGTTGGAAGATTATGCCCCCGCTGCCCGTAGAGACCTACTTCGGCGACGGGGGCGGCTTAGCTCGCGCACGGGCGGCGGCGGCGAAGGCCTCGGACTCGGCGATCTCGGCGTCGGTCGGGGCGCGGATGTCGCCGGTGTCGGCGCGGGCCCGCTCGGCGAAGGCCTCGCTGGCGTCGAGCTGCCAGGTTTCCGGGGCGGTGTCGGCCCGCACGGCCTGGCCGGCCAGGGTCTGGCTCTCGACCTCCGTGCGGAAGCTTTCGGCGGCCGGCAGGTCCGTCGGCGGGGCCGGGATGTCGGCGAAGCTGGGATAGTTGCCGGGCTTGGCCAAGACCGCTTCGATCTGAGCCTTGGCAGGGGAGTTCGGATCGACAGCCACCTCGTCGAACACCGAACTGCTGGCGCATCCGCCCAAGGCGAGGGCGCCCAGCGCTAGCGCGCCGAGCAGAACCAGCGCGGTGCTGGAAAACAAATCGCGGGGTTGGCCGTTCATCCTAAGTCCGGTCATATGCGATGATTGCGACGAACGAAAGGGCGGCTCAGCGTCCTTCAGGTGAGGATACCGTGCATGGCCCGGGCAACGACGACCACTTCGACGACCAAGCCGAAGGCCACGAAGCCCAAGACCGTCAAGGCCGCCAAGCCGAAAGCTCCACCGACCGACCGCAAGGAGGCCGCCGCCCAGGCGACCGCGCCCGAGCCGCCGAAGGCCGACGCCCCTTCCCTGCCGGATCCGGCCGCCTTCATACCGCGCGAGCAGCGGGAGCAGTTCGAGAAGCTGTCGGCAAACCTGGCCCGCGCCGCCATCACCGCCCAGGGAGCCATCGCCGAGGCCGCCCTGCGCCAGGCCGACGCCCCGGCGGCGCTGAACACCGACCCTTTCCACGTCGGCCCGGCCCTGACCCAGGTGATGGGCAAGCTGGCCAGCGAGCCTGACCGCATGCTGCGGGCCCAGGCGGATCTCTTCTCCCGCTATCTGGACCTCTGGCAAAACACCGCCAAGCGGATGGCCGGCGAGCAGGTCGAGCCGGTTGTCGCGCCCGCCAAGGGCGACAAGCGGTTCAACGATCCGGACTGGGGCGCCAACCCGGTCTTCGACGTGATGAAGCAGTCCTACCTGCTCACCTCCAACTGGCTGAACGGGCTGGTGTCGGAGGTCGAGGGTGTCGATCCGCTCGAGAAGCGACGGGTCGAGTTCTTCATGAAGATGCTGACCGACGCGGTCAGCCCCTCCAACTTCCTGATGAGCAACCCAGCCGCCCTGCGCGAGGCGGTGGCCACCGGCGGCGAGAGCCTGGTGCGGGGGATGGAGCAGTTCGCCGAGGACCTGGCCCGCGGCGGCGGCCAGCTGTCGATCAGCCAGACCGACATGGACGAGTTCGTGGTGGGTGAGAACGTCGCCACCGCGCCCGGCAAGGTCATCTACCAGAACGACATCCTGCAGCTGCTGCAGTTCAATCCGACGACCGAGCAGGTGCGGGAGATCCCGCTGCTGCTGTTTACGCCCTGGATCAACAAGTTCTACATCACCGACCTTCGGCCCGATAACAGCCTGATCCGCTGGCTGACCGGCCAGGGCTTCAGCGTCTTCGTCACCAGCTGGGTGAACCCCGACGAAAAGCTCGCGGCCAAGACCTTCGAGGACTACCTGGTCGAGGGCATCTACGACGCCACCGCCCAGGTGATGAAGCAGGCCGGCACCGAAAAGGTGAACACCGTCGGCTACTGCATCGGCGGTACGCTGCTCAGCTGCGCCCTGGCCCACATGGCCGCCAAGGGCGACAAGCGGGTCAATTCCGCCACCTTCTTCGCCGCCCAACAGGACTTCGCCGAGGCCGGCGACCTGCGGCTTTTCGTCGACGAGGGCTGGCTGAAGGACATCGAGGCCCAGATGGACAAGGCCGGCGGCTTCCTGCCCGGCAAGTCGATGGCCGATACGTTCAACGCCCTGCGCGGCAACGACCTGATCTGGTCGTTCTTCGTGAACAACTACCTGATGGGCAAGGAGCCCAAGCCCTTCGACCTGCTGTTCTGGAACAGCGACCAGACGCGGATGCCCAAGGCGCTCCACCTGTTCTATCTGCGCAATTTCTACAAGGATAACGCCCTGGCGGAGGGCAAGCTGACCCTGGATGGGGTGAAGCTGGACCTGTCGAAGGTGAAGACGCCGATCTACGTTCAGTCGAGCCGCGAGGACCATATCGCCCCGTTCCGCAGCATCTATCGCGGGGCCAAGCTGTTCGGCGGGCCGGTCACCTTCACCATGGCCGGCAGCGGCCACATCGCCGGAGTGATCAACCACCCCAACGCCAGGAAGTACCAGCACTGGACCAACAGCGCCCTGCCCGCCACCGTCGAGGAATGGGTCGCCGGCGCCGTGGAGCATCCGGGCAGCTGGTGGCCCCACTGGGCGGCCTGGCTCAACGAGCGGTCGGGCGAGATGGTCCCGGCGCGGGACCCGACCAAGGGGCCGCTGAAGCCGATCGAGGATGCGCCGGGGTCGTTCGTGAAGGTGCGGAGCTAAAGCTCAAGCCGCAGCTTCGGCCGCTCCCAAGTGATTTCCCCGATCGGGGGCGACACCCCGACATCCACCGCTCCCATCCGCCGGTAGAACTCAGCCGCCCGCGGGTTCGAGCTGATCACCACGGCCGTCGCTTCGAGTGCCCTCGCCCTGTTAGCCATATGCTCGAACAGCCGCCGTCCGACGCCCTTCCCCTGGGCGGCATTGGCGGTGAAGAAGAGGTCGAGTTCCCAGACCGGACCCTCGTGCGGGATCAGCTGGTAGAAGCCCATCGCCACGCCGTCCTCCTCGTCCAGCCAGACCTCATCGGCATGGGCGAAGGTCCAGCGAGAAACGAAGGCGGCGATCATCGCCCGCGCGGCCGGGGCCTCATAGCCATTGCTCTCGCTCATCAGCGCAACCAGGGCCGCGCGGTCCTCCGGCCTCGCCCGGTGGATCATCAGATGTGCAGCGGCCGGGCGTAGGCGTCGAGCGCCGCCTCGTGCATGGCCTCGCTCATGGTCGGGTGCGGGAAGACGGTGGCGAACAGGTCTTCCTCCGTCGCCTCCATGGTCATGGCGATGGCATAGCCCTGGATCATCTCGGTGACCTCGTGGCCGATCATGTGGGCGCCGAGCAGGGCCCCGGTGTTGGCGTCGAACACCGTCTTGACGAACCCGTCCAGTTCGCCCGCGGCGATCGCCTTGCCGTTCACCTTGAAGGGGAAGCGGCCGACTTTCACCTCATGGCCGGCCGCCTTGGCGGCGGCTTCGGTCAGGCCGACGGAGGCGACCTGCGGCGTCGCATAGGTGCAGCCGGGGATCGGGGCGGTCAGGTTGGGGGTCTTGAAGCCGGCGATGTACTCGATGCAATGAACACCCTCGTGCATCGCCTTGTGGGCCAGCCAGGGAGCACCGGCGACATCGCCGATCGCATAGAGGCCCGGCACGTTGGTGACGCCGTGCTTGTCGGTCGCCACATGGCCGCGGTCCAGTTTCAGGCCCAGGGTCTCCAGGCCCATGTTGTCGGTGTTGGGACTGATGCCGATGGCCACGATGGCCACGTCGGCGGCCAGGGTCTCGGCCTTGCCGCCGACTTCCAGATCGACGCTGACGCCGGACTTGCTCTTGGCCAGCTTGGACACCTTGGCGGCAACCCGGAACTTGATGCCGCGCTTCTCGAACGCCTTGTGGGCGGCCTTGGAGATCTCCTCGTCCTCGACCGGCAGGATGCGGTCCAGCGCCTCGATCACCGTCACCTCCGAGCCCAGCGCCCGATAGAAGCTGGCGAACTCGATGCCGATCGCGCCCGAGCCGATGACCACCAGGCTCTTGGGCGCGCTCTTGGGAACCAGCGCCTCGCGGTAGGTCCAGATGCGCTCGCCGTCCGGTTCGAAGCCGATGGCCGGGATGGTGCGGGCGCGGGCGCCGGTGGCCAGGATGACATGCTTGGCAGTCACCGTGCGGCTGCCGCCGGCCTTCAACGCCACGACCGCCTTGGGCGCGCCAGCCGCCTTCTCAAGCTTCGCAGTCCCCTCGATGACCTCGATCTTGTGCTTCTTCATCAGGAAGGCGACGCCGGCGGTCAGTTGCTTGGCCACCCCGCGCGAGCGCTCGACCACCTTGCCGAAGTCGAACGACCGGCCCTGCACGGACAGGCCATAGGCCTCAAGGTGCCCCAGCTGCTCGTAGACCTCGGCGGTCTTCAGCAGCGCCTTGGTCGGGATGCAGCCCCAGTTGAGGCAGATGCCGCCCAGGTTCTCCCGCTCCACGATGGCGGTCTTCAGGCCCAGCTGGCTGGCGCGGATGGCAGTCACATAGCCGCCGGGGCCGGCGCCAATGACGATCACGTCGAAATCGCTCAACGGTTCACTCCGTGAAGAAATAGTCGGGCGGCAGGAACTTCAGCGCCTGCCAGATGAAGAAGACGAAGCTCAGCCCCAACCAGACGGCCGTGTAGGCGGCGCTGATCAGGCCGCCCTTGACCACCGCCCCGAACCAGCTGCGCCCGTAGTAGGTCTTGAGGCCGATGGTCAGGTAGACTTGGTAGGCGAGCAGCACCAGTCCGAGGCCGATCTTGGGCCCGGCCATGTTCCACAGCGCTCCCCCGATCATCAGCAGGTAAAGGGTCGTGTGGCCCCAGAGCGAAAAGATGAAGTGGTCGGCCAGCAGCGTGCTCCGACCGTAGAGAGGCCAGATCATCAGGGCATACAGTGGCATCAGCAGCCAAAGGGCCCGGGGCGCCCAGGTGGCGATATCGTCATTGATCACCTGCGGCTTCTCGACCGCCAGCAGCAGCGCGGCGAGGAAGGCGCGGTTACCCTCGTCGGCGAGATTTTTGCTGGCATTCTTCAGGGCGGCCGCGACCTCGGGATGGGGCGTGGCCGGGTCTTCAGGCATCAGGGTCCGGGCCTGGATGTAGAACCCCTTCATCTCCGTCGTGCCGTCCGCAAGCTCCGAGACGACGACCGGCCCATCGGTGCGCCGCACCTCGAACTGCATCATGCTGACGCCCGTGATCCCCAGGAACAGGAAGAAGACCAGCGAGGCGCTGACATAGAGCTTGAACGGCGAGAGGTAGCGTTTGCGATCGCCGTCCCGCAGGCCGCGCAGGATGCGGCCCGGATCGAGCAGCAGGTCGCGCAGGGTGTGGGGAACATGCTCGGTGAAGCTGAAGATGTTGTCGAGCGCGTCGGCAAACAGGAACTTCAGCTCCCTCCGTGGCGGCTGGCTGTCCTCGCCGCAGGCATGGCAGAACCGCCCGACCAGCGGCGATCCGCAGTCGTCGCAAAGCCTCTCGCTGGCGGTCTCGGGCGGCAAGGCGCCGGCCTCAGACGATCATGGTCAGCGGGTCTTCAATCAGCGACTTGAACACCTGCAGGAAGCGCGCGCCGATGGCCCCGTCGACCACCCGGTGGTCGCAGGTCAGGGTGACGGTCATCACCGTGGCGATGGCCAGTTCGCCGTTCTTCACAACGGGGCGCTGCTCGCCGGCGCCGACGCTCATGATGCAGCCCTGCGGCTCGTTGATGATCGAGGCGAAGGACTTGATTCCCATCATGCCGAGGTTGGAGACCGAGAAGGTGCCGCCCTGGAACTCCTCGGGCTTCAGCTTGCGGTCGCGGGCGCGGGCGGCGAGGTCCTTGGCCTCGATAGCGATCTTGGCCAAGCCCTTGGTGTCGGCCTTGCGGATGATCGGGGTGATCAGGCCGCCGTCGATGGCCACGGCCATGGCGATGTCGGCGTGGTGGTGCATGGCCAGCCCCTCGGGGCTGTAGCTGGCGTTGGCTTCCGGCACCCGCTTGAGAGCCACGGCCACGGCCTTCATCACCAAGTCGTTGACCGAAACCTTGACCCCGTCCTTCTCCAGCATGGCGTTGATCTTGGAGCGCGCGGCCAGCAGGCCGTCGATCTCCAGGTCGATGGTCAGGGGGAAGTGGGGGATGTCGCGGAAGCTATCGGTCATCCGGCGGGCGATGGTCTTGCGCATGCCGTCGAGCGGGACGAGGTCGTAGCTGCCGTCGGGGATGCCCATCTGGGCCAGGGATTGCGGCGCGCGGGCCGGGGCGGACGCGGGCGCCGCGCCGGGGAAGGAAGGCGCCTCGGCGGGAGCCTTGCCGCGGGCAGCGTCGACGTCGGCCTTGACGATGCGGCCGTGCGGGCCGCTGCCCTTCAGGGCCGCGAGGTCGAGCCCGGCGGCCTGAGCCAGCCGCTTGGCCAGCGGTGAAGCGAAGATGCGGTCGCCCGAGCCGTTCAACGTGGCGGGCGCCGGCGCCTTGGTGGTGGCGCCGGTCTCGCCAGCGGCCTGCGATGGGGCGGCGGGAGGGGGCGCCGCCTTGGCGGCCTCTGGCGTGGGTTCAGGCTTGGCTTCCGCCTTGGGGGCCTCAGCCTTGGGAGCCGGCGCGGGCGCCTCACCCTCCCCGGCCAGGCGGGCGATGGGGGTGTTGACCTTCACGCCCTCGGTCCCGGCGTCGACCAGGATGGCCTCGACCACGCCCTCGTCAACGGCCTCGACCTCCATGGTCGCCTTGTCGGTCTCGATCTCGGCGATCACGTCACCGGCTTTCACCGTGTCGCCGGGCTTCACATGCCACTTGGCCAGCGAGCCTTCCTCCATGGTCGGCGACAGGGCGGGCATCAGAATTTCAATGGACATGGCGCGGCTCGTTGTTGGCTCTGCTTTGGAACTGGGAAAGGCGCATCAATAGAGCCTTCCGCCGATGGGAACGGGACGGTCGGGGCCGATCAGCATGACCTCGCCGTCGGCGTCGGGAACGCCCAGGGTCAGCACCTCGGACATGAAAGGCCCGATCTGGCGCGGCGGGAAGTTGACCACCGCCAGGACCTGGCGACCGACCAGGCTCTCGACCGGATGATTGCTGACGATCTGGGCCGAGGACTTCTTGACCCCGATGTCGCCGCCGAAATCGATGCGCAGCTTGATCGCGGGCTTGCGCGCCTCGGGGAACGGCTCGGCGGCGATCACCTCGCCGACCCGGATGTCGACCTTCAGGAAGTCGTCGAGCACGATCTCAGGCATGGACGTCCTCCCTGGAGAGGTGCGCCAGGGATGCGCCGTGCGCCTCCCAGTTCTGGCCGTCAAACGCCTCGATGCGCAGGTCGATGCCGTCCAGATCGTCCAGGCAGCGGGCGTTGACCGACCAGCCGTCTGGGTTCGAGCGCGGCCGGTAGAAGGCCTTCACGCCGCAGACCTTGCAGAAGGTGTGCTGGGCGACGCCGGTATTGAAGCTGTAGGTCGTGATGGCCTTCGCGCCGGCTGTCAGCCGGAACCGGCTCTCCGGTACGATCACATGGACGAAGCCCACCTTCTGGCACATCGAGCAGTTACAGCTCTGCGCCTCGACCACAGCCGACAGAGCCGCCTCGAACCGCACTGCGCCGCAGTGGCAGCCGCCGGCATGCCAGCTGTGCGACGCCTGGGTCACTTGTAGCTCACCGCCTTGGCCGCCTTGACGATCTTGTCGACCGACGGCAGCGACAGGGCTTCCAGGTTGGCCGCGTATGGCAGGGGCACGTCTTCCTGGTGCACCCGCAGCGGCGGGGCGTCGAGGTAGTCGAAGGCGTGCTCGATCACCCGGGCCACCACCTCCGCGCCGACGCCCATCGGACCCCAGCCTTCCTCACAACTCACCAGACGGTTGGTCTTCTTGACGCTCTCGACGATGGTCTCGTGGTCGAGGGGACGGATGGTGCGCAGGTCGATGACTTCCGCCTCGATGCCCTCGGCGGCCAATTCCTCGGCGGCCTTGAGCGCCAGGCCGACCATGCGGCTGTGGGCGGTCAGGGTGACGTCCTTGCCTTCACGGCGGACCTTGGCCTTGCCGATGGGGACGATCCAGTCCTCCACCTCGGGGATCTCGAACTCGACGCCGTACATCATCTCGTGCTCGAGGAAGACGACGGGGTTGGGGTCGCGGATGGCGGCCTTGAGCAGGCCCTTGGCATCGGCCGCGTCATAGGGCGCGACCACCTTCAGACCCGGCACCTGGCCGTACCAGGCGCTGTAGTCCTGGCTGTGCTGGGCGCCGACGCGGGAGGCCGCGCCGTTGGGGCCGCGGAAGACGATCGACGATTTGATTTGGCCGCCGGACATGTAGAGCGTCTTGGCGGCGGAGTTGATGATCTGGTCGATGGCCTGCATGCCGAAGTTCCAGGTCATGAACTCGACAATGGGCTTTAGGCCCGCCATCGCCGCGCCGACGCCGAGGCCCGCGAAGCCGTGCTCGGTGATCGGCGTGTCGATCACCCGGCGGTCGCCGAATTCCTGCAACAGGTCGCGGCTGACCTTGTAGGCGCCCTGGTACTGGGCGACTTCCTCGCCCATCAGGAACACCGTCTCGTCGCGGCGCATCTCCTCCGCCATGGCGTCGCGCAGGGCGTCGCGCACGGTGATCTTGACCATCTTGGCGCCGGCCGGAATCTCAGGGTCCTTCAGCGCGACCTTGGCAACGACGGGCGCGGGCCCCTCCCCCTCCGGCTGAGGCTTGGCCTCCTCGGCCGGCTTCTTCTCGGGATCACCGGCGGCTTCCTGTTTGGGCGCTTCGGCCGGCGCCTCGGCCTTTGGTGCGGCGGCGGACCCCTCCTCGCCGTCCAGCTGGGCGATGGGCGTATTGACCTTCACGCCCTCGGTTCCGGCCTCGACCAGGATGGCGCTGATCACGCCCTCGTCGACAGCCTCGACCTCCATGGTCGCCTTGTCGGTCTCGATCTCGGCGATCACGTCGCCGGCCTTGACGGTATCGCCCTGCTTGACGTGCCATTTGGCGAGCGTTCCCTCCTCCATGGTCGGGGAGAGGGCGGGCATCAGGATGTCGGTCATTACTCGGCCGCCTCCAGGTAGACGTCGGTGTAGAGTTCGGACGGGTCGGGTTCGGGGCTGGTGCGGGCGAACTCGGCGGCGTCGGCCACGATGGCCTTCACCTCGGCGTCGATCTTCTTCAGCTCGTCCTCGGTCACCTTGGCGGCGTCCAGCTTCTCGCGCAGGTGGTCGATGGGGTCGCGGGTCTTCTTGACCTCGTCCACCTCCTCCTTGGTGCGATACTTGGCCGGGTCGCTCATCGAGTGGCCGCGGTAGCGATAGGTCTTCATCTCGAGGATGTAGGGGCCGTTGCCCGACCGGGCGTGCTCGGCCGCCTTCAGGCCGGCGGCGGCCACAGCCTCGACATCCATGCCGTCGACTTCCTCGCCCGGGATCTGGAACGAGATGCCGCGCTTGTGCAGCCGCGTCTCCGACGCCGAGCGCTCGATCGAGGTGCCCATAGCGTACTGGTTGTTCTCGATCACATAGACGACCGGCAGGTCCCAGAGCTCCGCCATGTTGAAGCTCTCGTAGACCTGGCCCTGGTTGGCCGCGCCGTCGCCGAAGTAGGCGAACGCGACGTTGCCGTTCTGCTTGTACTTGTTGGCCAGCGCCAGCCCGGTGCCCAGGCTGACCTGGGCGCCGACGATGCCGTGGCCGCCGTAGAAGCCGGCCTCCGTCGAGAACATGTGCATCGACCCGCCCTTGCCCTTTGACGAGCCGCCCGACCGGCCGGTCAGCTCGGCCATGACCTCACGGCTTTCCATACCTGCGGCCAGCATATGGCCGTGATCGCGATAGCCGGTGATGATCTGGTCGCCGGGCTTGCGGATGGCCTCCATGCCGACCGCGATGGCTTCCTGGCCGATGTAGAGGTGGCAGAAGCCACCGATCAGGCCCATGCCGTACAGCTGCCCCGCCCGTTCCTCGAACCGGCGGATCAGCAGCATGTCGCGATAGTATTTCAGCAGCTGGTCCCGGCCCGTGACACCGGTGTCAGAGCCCCTCCCCGACTGTGCCTTGGCCTTACTCGCCCGCGCCATGCATTTCTCCCTGGACCGATCTCAAGCGGCCTTTCCTTCCCTCGGCGCCGAGCCGGGGCGAAAGGATCGACCCGGTTCAGGGCTGCAGACGGATCACATAATCCCTTGGGTCCGCGAAGCCTAGGACAGAACGCGCGCGTTCTTCCAAAAGGTCCCGCGAAAGGCTGCCATCGCGTAATAGCCGAGCCCGGGCTTCGAGGTCCATCCGTTCCTGCTCGGTGCGCTTGAGCTTTTCGTGAAGTTGCGCCTGTTCGGCCTGGCGTTGCTTGGACAATAGCCAGCCGAGCTCCCCGGTCAGACCGTGGAAGACGAAATAGACGATCAGGCCCAGCCAGGTGATCGTCGGCAGGTAGGGGCGGATGAGCGCGAGCATGGCGCTGTAAGCGTTTGAATCCAGGAACTTCGGGAGCCCTAGAATCCCACCGTCATGCTTAACGGAACCCTACTCGCGGGTGAGTTCCTGCCGAAGAAACAACAGGATGGCCGCCCCGCCGAAGACGACGATCCAGAGAACCAGCATCAAGACCGCCGCCGGCGCGCCATTGGCGGTCGCCCCTCCGATATCCACCGGCCCGCCCCGCACCACATTCGCGGCCAGGGCCGGAAAGCTGGCCAAGGCGTCCAGGGGCGGCTCACGCGGGTCGATCCGCACCTGCCCCATGATGATCGCCTGGGCGAAGGCCAGCAGCAGGGTGACGATGATCGCCGCCACGTTGGTCCGTGTCAGCACCGCCAGCAACGCGGTGATCACCCCCACCACCATCAGCTCCAGCCAAGAGGCCACTAGGCCCCGCAGGAATCCTGCCTGCCAGGTGGCGAAGTCGAACGGAGCGATCGGCGAGGTCTCGATCACCGCCCGGACCAGGCCGCTGAGCAGGCCGCCCACGGCCATGCCGAGCAAGGCCAGGAACACCCCCAGGCCATAGGCGGCGAACTTGGCCAGCATCAGGTTGATCCGGCTGTTGCGCGGCGTCTCCAGACGCCAGGTCTCCCACCGGTAGTCCGTGCCGAAGATGGCCGCCGCCGCGATCAGGAAGAAAATCTGGGTGATCGGCGAGCCGGCGCCGCCCAGGGCGCCGATGGTGTCGCTGCCCAGGTTGATGGCGCCCGGCATCTGCTGCTTGGCGACAAAGCGGATGAACAGGCTGGCCACGATGCCCAGCAGGAAGACGCCGATCCCGGGGAAGGCGAAGCCCCAGAACACCGCCCCGCGATCCCGCCACAGGCGGTAGGTCTCGGCCTTCAGCGCGTCAGTCAGCATGGCCGGCATCCATATGGAAGAAGTAGGCCCGCTCCAGGTCGCCGCCGACCCAGCGGGCCTCGACCACATCCACCCCCTTGTGGGCCAGGGCGCGGATCAGGTCCGGAGCCTGGGCCCGGGTGACGTCGGCCAGCACGGCGTCTTCATCGACCTGGCCACGGGCGCCGAGGATTTCCAGCACGGTGGCTTGCGGAGTCGCCAGCAGGCGCAGCTTCTCATTGCTGCTGGTCATCTCGGCGACCGAGCCGGAGCCGATCACCTTGCCCTTGGCGAGGAAGGCCACGCGGTCGCAGACCCGCTGCACCTCGTCCAGTTGGTGGCTTGCCAGGATGACGGTGACCCCGTCCTTGTCGGCCAGCTGGCGGATCAGGTCGCGGATCTCGATGATGCCGGCCGGGTCCATGCCGCTGGTCGGCTCGTCGAGGATGACCGCCTCCGGCCGGGTGATCAGGGCGGCGGCCAGGCCGAGCCGCTGCTTCATCCCCACCGAGAACCCCTTGGTGCGCCGATCGGCGGCCTCGGCCAGCCCCACCCGCTCAAGCCAGACGCCGACCTGCGGATCCTTCACCCCGCTGAGCGTCGACAGCATGACCAGCGTCTCGCGCGCCGTCAGGTAGGGATGAAAGCGCGGCGTTTCGATCACCGAGCCGATCCGGCGCAGGGCCCCGACATCCCCGGCGGGGGCGCCCAGCAGCCGGACCTCGCCGTTGGTTGGGCGGATCAGACCCAGCGCCAGCCGGAACAGCGTCGACTTGCCCGCGCCGTTCGGCCCCAGCACGCCGAACACGCCACCGCGGGGAATATCGAGGCTGAAGTGATCCAGGGCCTGGACCGCGCCGCCGCTGGAGCCGAAAGTCTTCGTCAGGCCGATGGCCTGTAGCGCCGTGGTCATGTCATGGGCCTGTCTTGGGCGATGACTATGGCGCTCACAGGCAGAGTCGCCAAGACGACAATCATCCGGAGCAGGATCATGCGGCGGCTCGGACTCATCTTCGGCCTGTTCCTCGCGCTTGGCGCCTGCGCGACCACGCCCCCAGTGACGTCCAAGCCGCCGGCCACACCCCCGCCGGTCACCATCCTGATTTCCATCGACGGCTTCCGCCCAGATTACCTGACCCCGGAAAAAGCCCCGACTCTCTGGCGCTTAGCGCAAGAAGGCGCCGTGGCGCCCAAGGGCATGAAGCCCTCGTTTCCGAGCGTCACCTTCCCCAACCACTACACCCTGGTCACCGGCCTGCGCCCGGATCGGCACGGCATCGTGGGCAACACCATGGAAGACGCCGCCATCCCCGGCGGCTTCGCCCTCAGCAAGCGCGAGGCGGTGACCGACCGCCGCTGGTGGGACCAGGCCGAGCCCCTGTGGGTCACCGCCGAGAAGGCCGGTATCCGCACCGCCACCATGTTCTGGCCGGGCTCCGAGGCCGACATCCAGGGCGTTCGTCCGGCCCTGTGGGCGGTGTTCGACCAGAAGCTGCCGGCGCCGGCGCGCGTGGACCAGCTGCTGACCTGGCTCTCCGACCCGGTGGTGAAGCCGCGCTTCGGCACCCTGTATTTCGATATCGTCGATACCGCCGGCCACTGGTACGGCCCCGGCGCGCCGGAGACCGACAAGGCCGTCGCCGAGGTCGACGCCGCCATCGCCCGGCTGCTGGAGGGTCTCGAGAGCCGCGGCATCACAGCCAACCTGGTGATCGTCGCCGACCACGGCATGGCGCCCGTCCCTGTCGGCAACACGATCGTCGCCGATGCGGCCGATCCCGGCGCGGCGCGCATGGTCACTGGCGGCGCAGTCGCGGGGTTCGAACTTATCCCTGGCCAGGAGAAGCGCGGCGAGGCGGCGCTGTTGCGCAAGCACGCGCACATGACCTGCTGGCGCAAGGCCGACATTCCGGCCCGCCTGCACTATGGCCGCAACGCCCGCGTCCCGGCCATCGTCTGCCTGGCGAAGGTCGGATGGTACATCGGCGACACCGAAAGCGTCGCCAAGCGCAAGCCCGCGACCCGCGTCACCGGCGCTCATGGCTATGACCCCAATGCCCCGGAGATGGCGGCCCTGTTCATCGCCTGGGGCCCCAGCGTGCGGCCGGGCGTGAAGGTCACGGGGATGGAAAACGTCGACGTCTATCCCCTGCTGGCCCGGATGATCGGGGTCACGCCGCTGAAGGGCAATGGGGAGATGCCGAAGGGAATCCTGCGCTAGGACCAGGGTTCAGTTCCGCCCCCCTTTGGGGGCGGGGGACCGCGCGCGAATACGCGCGTGGTGGTGGGGGCGGCGCCGGCTTGTCAAGGACGGGAGCGTTCTGGCGCGGCCGTCGATGCCGGCCTTCATGCTCAACGCGAAACGCCGGCGCTGCCCCCTCAGTCTGTCGCCTATCGGCGCCAGCCAGCTCCCCCAGAGGGGGAGCGACTGACCTATGCTCGCCTGGCCCGGTTCAGCGGTTGACATAGTTTTATGTTTTGTGAAATATTTCCCCAACTCGCAATCAAGGACGCCGCCCCATGGCCTGGACCCGCCCCGCCCTCGTCTCCGCCCTCTGCTACCGAGATCCCCGCGCCGCCCTCAAATTCCTCGAGGACGCCTTCGGGTTCGAGATCATCCTCCTCATCGAGGACGAGGCCGGCAATGTCGGCCACAGCGAGATGCGGTTCGGGACCGGCGCGGTCATGGTCGGCAGCGAATGGACCGAGGAGCACAAGAGCCCGGCTTCAATCGGCGGCATGATGACCCAGACGGTCCACATCCAGGTCGAGCCGGAAGACGGCACGATAGACGCCCACTGCGAACGCGCCCGCAAGGCCGGCGCCCTCATTATCCAAGAGCCGGAGGACCAGTTCTACGGCGACCGCACCTACCGCTGCAAAGATCCCGAAGGCCACATCTGGACCGTCGGCCAGACCGTGCGCACGACCTCCCCCGAGGACTGGCATCGCGACACCGGCCTGAAGGCCACCATCATCAAGGAATGACTGCCGCCGCCAAACGCACGGAGGGTCGTATCGACGCGACCCTCGCCGCCCTCGCCGACCCACATCGCCGCCAGGTGATCGAGCTCCTGCGCGAGCGTCCGCGGCGGGCCGGGGAACTGGCGCAGGCCACCGGCCTGGCCCCGCCTGCGATGAGCCGACACCTGAAGACCCTCCGCCAATCCGGGCTGGTGGAGGAAAGCCATCCGGAATTCGACGCGCGGGTGCGCGTCTATCAGCTGAGAGCCGAGCCGATGGTCGATCTGATACGCTGGCTGGAACAGACCGAGCGCATGTGGTCCCACCAGCTGGCCGCCTTCAAGGCCCATCTGGAGCAGGACTGAGGGTGGCCAGTCGGGTCCTGATCTCCGTTCGCGTGAAAGCCACGCCGCAAAGGGCGTTCGAGGTCTTCACCCGTGACATTGCCCTGTGGTGGCGGCCCAACCCCGAGTTCGCGTTCACGCCCCGCTCGCCCGGCGAGATGGCGTTCGAGGGCCAGGAGCGGCTGGTCGAACGGCTGCCGAGCGGCAAGGTGTTCGAGGTCGGCGAGGTGACAGCCTGGGAGCCCGGCGCGCGACTGGCCTTCGGCTGGCGCCAGGCGACCTTCGCGCCGGACCAGGCCACCGATGTCGAGGTCACCTTCGAGGCGGTCGGCGAGGAGACCCGGGTCACCGTCATCCACACCGGCTGGGACAGTGTGCCCCGCGAGCATGTCGCCAAACACGGCATGGAGAACAGCTACTTCATGAAGCGCCACGGCGACTGGTGGCGTGACCTGCTGGATCGGCTGGGAGAGCAGGTATGACCCAGGACGACATCCGCGCCCTCGCCCTCTCGCTGCCGCTCGCCGAGGAGCAGCCTCACTTCGACCGCGCCTCCTTCCGGGTGAAGGGCAAGATCTTCGCCACCCTGCCGCCAGGCGGCGAACAGCTGGTGCTCAAGATCCTCCCCGAGATCAAGGAGAGCCTGAAACAGTCGGATCCGGAGGCGGTCATCCCCCTCCCCGGCGGCTGGGACCGGGGCGGCTGGACGCTGCTCGACATCGAGCGCATGGATGACGAAAAGCTGGCCAACCTGATCCGCCTCGCCTGGCGGCAAGTCGCGCCCAAGACACTGCTGGGGGATCAATGACCGAACAGGACAGCCTGACTGGCCACCGGCGCACGGCGGCCGTGGGATTCATCTTCGTCACCGCCCTGATCGACGTTACGGCGCTCGGCATCATGATCCCGGTCCTGCCTCTGCTGGTGAAGCAGTTGGTCGGCGGGGACACCGCGCAAGCCTCCGAGATCAACGTCCTGTTCGCCACCACCTTCGGGCTGATGCAGTTCTTCTGCGCCCCGATCATCGGCCTGTTGTCCGACCGGTTCGGGCGGCGGCCGGTGCTGCTGGCCTCCAATTTCGGGATCGGCGTCGACTTCCTGTTCATGGCCTTTGCGCCAGGTATCCGCTGGCTCTACGTCGGCCGGGTGATCAACGGCGCCACCGCCGCCAGCTTCTCGACCGCCAACGCCTACATCGCGGACATCACCGGCCCGGAGAACCGCGCCAAGGCCTTCGGCATGATGGGCGCCGCCTTCGGGCTCGGCTTCACCTTCGGTCCGACCCTGGGCGGCTTCCTGGCTGACATCGACCTGCGCCTGCCCTTCCTGGTCTGCGCGGCGCTCGCTCTGCTCAACTGGCTCTACGGCTTTTATATCCTGCCCGAGTCCCTGCCGCCCGAGCGCCGGGTGAAGATCATCGACTGGCGACGCGCCAACCCGCTCGGCTCGCTGCGCCTGCTCCGTTCCCACCCAGACCTGCTCGGCCTGGCCAGCGTCGGCTTCCTGTTCCAGCTTGCCCACGTCGCCCTGCCGGTGATTTTCGTCCTCTACCTCAACGAACGCTACGGCTGGGATGCGCGGACGGTCGGGCTCAGCATGATGGCCACCGGCATCTCAAACATCATTGTTCAGGCTGTCCTCATCGGCCCGGTGGTCAAGAAGATCGGCGAGCGCGGCGCTCTGCTGCTCGGCCTGTTCAGCGGCGCGGTCGGGTTTGCGATCTACGGCCTGGCGCCGACCGGCTGGCTCTACCTCGCCGGGGTCCCGATCTTCGCCCTGATGGGATTCACCGGCCCCGGGCTGCAGGGCCTGATGACCCGCCGCGTAGGCCCCAGCGAACAGGGCCAGCTGCAGGGCGCCAACGGGGCGATCATGGGCATCGCCGGCATCATCGGCCCGGCGCTGTTCGGGCTAAGCTACGCCTGGGCCCTGCGGCACAAGGAGGTGCTGGGCCTGCCCGGCCTGCCGATCCTGATCGCCTCGGCCCTGATGGTGGCGGGCTTTGTGCTGGCCCTGAACGTGGCCAAGACCCCAGCGCCGGCGCCCGAACCTCTGCAGAGCTGAAACGCCGCGCCTTGAATGCGCCGAAAACCTCCCTTTGTTAGGGGGCGAAGCGTTGAACACCTGCGGAAACCCATGCGCGCCTATCAAGTCCTGATCCCGGCCCTCGCTGTCCTGGCCGCCTGCTCCCCTGGCGGGGACGCCCAGTCCCAGAGCCTGCCGCCGCCCACGGTGAAGACCGTGCCAACCAGCGCCGTGGAGATGAAGCAGTCGTTCGCCCCGGTGGTGCGCAAGGCCGCGCCCGCCGTGGTCAACGTCTCCAGCCGCCGTACGGTGCGCCAACGGGTGGACCCCTTCTGGGACTTCTTCTCCGGCGGCGGCATGCCGCGCGAGCGGGTCGCGCAGAGCCTGGGCTCGGGCGCCATCGTCCGCGCCGACGGGGTGATCCTGACCAACAACCACAACATCGAGGGGGCCGACGAGGTCATCGTCCAGCTGGCCGACAAGCGGGAATTTCCGGCCAAGGTGCTGCTCGCCGATCCGCGATCGGACTTGGCGGTGCTGAAGATCGATGTCGGCTCCGAGAAGTTGCCAGTTATTGCCATCGACGACGCCGAACAGCTTGAGGTCGGCGACCTGGTCCTGGCCATCGGCAACCCGTTCGGCGTGGGCCAGACGGTGACCAACGGCATCGTCTCCGCCACCGCCCGTTCGAACCTGGGGATCACCGATTTCGGCTTCTTCATCCAGACCGACGCCGCCATCAATCCGGGCAACAGCGGTGGGCCGCTGGTCGACATGGACGGCGACCTGATCGGCGTGAACACCGCCATCCTGTCGCGGTCGGGCCAGTCGTCAGGCGTCGGCTTCGCGATTCCCGCCCAGATGGCCCGCCGGGTGGTCGCTTCCGCCCTGGGCGGCGAGACCGCCGTGATCCGCCCCTGGCTCGGGGCCCGGACCCAGGCGGTCACCTCCGACATCGCCCAGACCTTGGGCCAGAACGCTCCGCGCGGCGCCCTAGTGGCCGATGTCTGGCCGGGCGCCGCCGCCGACCGCGCCGGTCTGCGCCAGGGCGACGTGATCCTGGAAATCGCAGGCCAGCCGGTCACCGATGAGGGGGCCGTCACCTACCACTTCGGCAATCAGAAGATCGGCGCCCAGACGCCCCTGCGCGTCCTGCGGGACGGCCGTGAGATCACCCTCAACGTCCGGGCCGAGAAGGCGCCGGGCCGCACCGACGGCGGCCGGCTGATCGATGGCCGCAACCCGCTGCAGGGCGCCTTTGTCGCCGAGCTGACCCCGGCCATGGCCGACGCCAAGGGCCTGGACCCCTTCGTCGGGCGCGGCCTTGTTGTGCTGCAGATCGACCCGCGCGGCTACGCTGCCCGCGCCGGCCTGCGCCCAGGCGACTTCATCCGGGCGATCAACGGCAAGGCGGTCCGCTCCGAAAGCGAGCTGGCCACCGCCACGGCCCAGAACGGCCGGCGCTGGTCCATCACCATCGAACGCCAGGGCCAGCAGATCACGTCCAGCTTCGCGCTCTAAAAATAACTGGGCGGAGTTCCGCCGGGTCACGGTTGCGCCGCCCGTGGGTCTGGCCATCATGGGTCAAAACACCATGAGGAGAGACGTCGTGAAGGCCATCTACGTGCGCAACCCCGGCGGTCTGGACAAGCTGGAGCTGGTCGACGTCGCCGAGCCCGGCGCGCCCGGCCCCGGCCAGATCAAGGTCCGCCTGCGGGCCAGCTCGCTGAACTACCATGACTACCTGGTGGTGAAGGGGATGATCCCCACCCCCAACGACCGCATCCCGATGTCCGACGGCGCCGGCGAGGTGCTGGCGGTCGGCGAGGGCGTCACTGAGTTCAAGGTCGGCGACCTGGTCGTCTCCACCTTCTTCCCCGACTGGATCGACGGGGAGCCGAACGACCGTGGCTTCACCCGCGTGCCGGGCGACGGCATCGATGGCTACGCGGTCGAGATGGTCACTCAGCCCGCGACGGACTTCACCCGCGCCCCGGTCGGCTACAGCGCCGCCGAGGCGGCCACCATCACCTGCGCCGGGGTTACCGCCTGGCGCGGCCTGGTGTCCGACGGAAACCTGAAGGCCGGTGACACGGTGCTGGTCCAGGGCACCGGCGGGGTGTCGATCTACGCCCTGCAGATCGCCAAGGCGTTCGGCTGCACGGTGATCGCCACCTCCTCCTCGGATGAGAAGCTGGAGCGGCTCAAGGCGCTCGGGGCCGACCACCTGATCAACTACAAGGCCGACCCCACCTGGGGCGCGACCGCCCGCAAGATCACCGACGGCCGCGGCGTCGACCATGTGGTCGAGATCGGTGGCGCGGGCACCCTGCCCCAGTCGATCGTCGCCTCGCGTGTCGGCGGCCACATCGCCCTGATCGGCGTCCTGGCCGGCTTCACCGGCGACTTCCCTTCGGCCATGGTGATGGGCAAGTCGATCCGGCTGATCGGCCTGACCGTCGGCAGCCGCCGGCATCAGAACGACATGGTCCGGGCCATCGACGCGACCGGCCTCAAGCCTGTCCTCGACAAACACTTCCCCCTCGCCGAGCTCGGCGCCGCTTTCGCCCACCAGGAAAGCAACACTCACTTCGGCAAGATCGTGGTGGATATCTGAGGCTGGGTCGCGACGCCGGCCGAAGGGGACTGGTTCTCCGCCGCGCCGGCCTCGAAGGGTGAACTCAGAACTTGTTCGGAGTACCTGTCCCCGATGGTCCACGGTCTTCGCCGGTGGCCTGTCGGGGACAGGTTGTCCGGGACAAATCTGCGCGAACTTCCGAAACGGCCGCGACGCGGACAACCAATCCCCAGCAAAAAGGGCGGCGCCTTTCGGCGCCGCCCTCTTCAGTTCCAACCGGTCGGTTCGACTATTCGTCGTCGCCGAAGGTCTGGACCGGACCGGAGTCCTTGCCCTTTTCCGACGGGTCGCGGTCGACGAACTCGATCACCGCCATCGGGGCGTTGTCGCCGTAGCGGAAGCCGGCCTTCAGGACGCGGATGTAGCCGCCCTGGCGGTCCTTGTAGCGCGGGCCGAGGGTGGCGAAGAGCTTGCCGACCTGTTCGACGTCACGAACCGAGCTGATGGCCTGACGGCGAGCGTGCAGGTCGCCGCGCTTGGCCAGGGTGACCAGCTTCTCGACGATCGGGCGCAGTTCCTTGGCCTTCGGCAGGGTGGTGACGATCTGCTCGTGCTTGATCAGCGACGCCGACATGTTGGCGAACATGGCGGTGCGGTGGCTGGTCGTGCGGCCCAGTTTGCGGTGCGCGTAACCGTGGCGCATGTCGGTCTCTCCAAAAACTCCGGCGCCTCTCGGCGGCGGGGGTCATACAACGTTTGTTAGATCTGGTCTTCGAACTTCTTGGCCAGATCGTCGATGTTTTCCGGCGGCCAGTTGGGCACGTCCATGCCGAGGTGCAGGTTCATGCCCGAGAGCACTTCCTTGATCTCGTTGAGGGACTTGCGGCCGAAGTTCGGGGTGCGGAGCATCTCGGCTTCGGTCTTCTGAATCAGGTCGCCGATGTAGACGATGTTGTCGTTCTTCAGGCAGTTGGCCGAGCGGACCGACAGTTCCAGTTCGTCGACCTTCTTAAGCAGGGCCGGGTTGAACGGCAGGTCGGGCTTGGCTTCGCCATCCGACTTGGCCTTCGGCTCTTCGAAGGTGATGAAGATCTGCAGCTGGTCCTGGATGATGCGGGCGGCGTAGGCCACCGCATCCACCGGCGTCACGGCGCCGTTGGTTTCCACTTCGAGGACGAGCTTGTCGTAGTCCAGCGACTGGCCCTGGCGGGTCGGCTCGACCCGGTAGGCGACGCGCTTGACCGGCGAGTAGAGGCTGTCGACGGCGATCAGGCCGATCGGGGCGTCTTCCGGACGGTTGCGCTCGGCGGGGACGTAGCCCTTGCCGTTGTTGACCGTGAACTCCATGCGCACCGAGGCGCCGTCGTCCAGGGTGCAGAGCACATGGTCGCCGTTGAGGATCTCGATGTCCGAGGGGACTTCGATCTGGCTGGCGGTCACCGGGCCGGGGCCGACGGCCTTCAGCGTCATGCGCTTGGGGCCTTCGGAGTGCATGCGCAGGGCCAGCTGCTTGATGTTCAGCACGATGTCCACGACGTCCTCGCGGACGCCTTCCATCGAGGAGAATTCGTGGACGACGCCGTCGATCTGGACGGCGGTCACGGCGGCGCCTTGCAGCGAAGAGAGCAGAACGCGGCGCAGCGCGTTCCCGAGCGTCACGCCGAAGCCGCGCTCGAGCGGCTCAGCGACGAGGCGAGCCTTGCGGCTGGCGTCGGAACCGGTCTCGATCAGCGGCTTTTCCGGGCGGATCAGCTCGTTCCAATTGCGTTCGATCACGGGCGGATATCCTCGAAACACGTGTGCCGGCCCCGCGAATGCGGAGCCGGCCAGTTAAAATCGGTCGCTCGGGTCTTAGACCCGGCGGCGCTTGGGCGGCCGGCAACCGTTGTGCGGGATCGGGGTGACGTCACGGATGGTGGTGATCGTCATGCCGGCGGCCTGCAGGGCGCGCAGGGCCGATTCCCGACCCGAGCCGGGGCCCGAGACGTTCACTTCCAGGGTGCGCACGCCGTGCTCGGCCGCCTTCTTGCCCGCGTCTTCGGCGGCCATCTGGGCGGCGTACGGGGTCGACTTGCGCGAACCCTTGAAGCCCATCATGCCGGCGCTGGACCAGGAGATGGTGTTCCCCTGAGCGTCGGTGATGGTGATCATGGTGTTGTTGAACGAGGCGTTCACATGCGCCACGCCCGAGGTGATGTTCTTGCGTTCGCGGCGTTTGACGCGAGCCTGTTCCTTAGCCATCGGGGCGCTCTCTTACTTCTTCTTGCCGGCGATCGGCTTGGCCGGACCCTTGCGGGTGCGGGCGTTGGTATGGGTGCGCTGACCGCGAACGGGCAGGCCCTTGCGGTGACGGAGGCCGCGGTAGCAGGCCAGGTCCATCAGACGCTTGATGTTAACGGCGGTCTCACGGCGCAGGTCGCCCTCGACGGTGAAGTCGCGGTCGATGGTCTCGCGGATCTGCAGGACTTCGGCGTCGCTCAGGGCGTTGACCCGGCGGCTGTCCTCGATCCCGACCTTCTTCACGATGTCCTGTGCGGACTTCGGGCCGATGCCATGGATATACTGCAGCGCGATCACCACGCGCTTGTTCGACGGAATGTTGACGCCTGCGATACGGGCCACGTCTGCTCTCTCTTCAGTTGCACCCTAACGGTGCACGCAAAACCAAACGCCACGCCGCCGAACCCCTGAAAAAGGGTCGGAGAGAGTCGCGCCTTTCGCGGAAACGCAGCGTTATAAGCAACGTTTTGTTTCCGTCAATGCCGGAAGCGAATGAATCCGCCCCAGCGTGATTGATCAGGCTTCGACCTCGTCCAGAGCCGCCGCGATCTCCGCGGCAACACTGTCCATGGTCCCCATGCCGTTCACTTCGCGGACTTTGCCGGTGTTGCCGTAGTAGGGCAGCAACGGCGCGGTCTGCTTGTTGTAGGCCGCCAGGCGGGTGACGAAGGTTTCCGGATTGTCGTCCGGTCGCCCCTGTTGTTCGAATCGCCCGGTCACCCGGGCGAGCAGTTCCGGCTCATCCACCAGCAGGCGGACGACCCGGTCGATCTTTTTGCCGCGACCCGCCAGCATCGCGTCCAGGGCCTCGGCCTGGGCCACGGTGCGCGGGAAGCCGTCGAAGATGGCGCCGCCGGCGGCCTCGGCCTCGGGCAAGCGCTCCTCGATCAGGGCGATCACGATCTCATCCGGCACCAGGTCGCCCCGGGCCATGATGTCCTTCACCTTCAGCCCCAGCTCCGACTCGGCCGCGATGGCCGCGCGAAGCATGTCGCCGGTCGATAGCTGGACCATGCCGCGCCCATCGACCAGCTTCTTGGCCTGGGTGCCCTTGCCGCAACCGGGCGGCCCGAACAGGATCAGGTTCATCGCTTGAAGGGCCTCCCCTGCCCTACCGCTTGGCGCCGCGCAGCTTGGACTTCTTGATGAGCCCTTCGTATTGGTGCGCGAGCAGGTGTGACTGGATCTGCGCCACCGTGTCCATGGTCACCGACACGACGATCAGGATCGATGTGCCCCCCAGGGCCCGAGCCGTCTGCGGCGCGCCCATGAAGCTGACCATGATTTCCGGGATAAGACAGACGGCGGCGATGTAGGCGGCGCCGATCACGGTCAGGCGGGACAGGACATAGTCCAGGTACTCCGCCGTCCGCTTGCCCGGCCGGATGCCCGGCAGGAAGCCACCGTACTTGCGCAGGTTCTCCGCCGTGTCGTCCGGATTGAACACGATCGAGGTGTAGAAGAAGCAGAAGAAGATGATCAGCAGGCCGTAGACCACGATGTAGACCGGCTGGCCGTGCTGCAGGTGGCGAACAACCTCGGGCAGCCACTGGGCCCAGCCCGGCATGGTCTCCGGCTTCATGAAGCCGGCGGCGGTGGCGGGCAGCAGCAGCAGCGAGCTGGCGAAGATCGGCGGAATGACGCCCGCGGTGTTGATCTTCAGCGGCAGGAAGCTCGACTCGCCGCCCATCATCCGATTGCCGACCTGGCGCTTGGGATACTGGATCAGCAGCCGGCGTTGCGAGCGCTCCATGAACACGATGGCGATCACCACCGCCACGGCCATTACGGCCAGCAGCAGCAGGATGAAGGAGCTGACCGCCCCGACCATCACCTGCTGCAGCAGGGTCCACAGGCTGATCGGCAGGGCCGCCACGATGCCGGCGAAGATGATCAGCGACACGCCGTTGCCGACGCCCCGCGCGGTGATCTGCTCGCCCAGCCACATCAGGAACATGGTGCCGCCGGTCAGCGTCACGATGGTCGAGATGATGAAGATGACGCCCGAGGCGTTGGCGTCGACCACGCCCGGCTGCGCCTGCAGCGAGAAGGCGATGCCCGCCGACTGGAACAGGGCCAGGGCCACCGTCAGGTATCGGGTGTACTGGTTCAGCTGCTTGCGGCCGGCTTCGCCGCCTTCCTTGCGCAGCTTTTCCCACGGCGGATAGACTGCGCCCATCAGCTGCACGATGATCGAGGCGCTGATGTAGGGCATGACGTTCAGGGCGAAGATGGCCATCCGTTCCACGGCGCCGCCGCTGAACAGGTTGACCATCCCCAGGATGCCCTGGGTCTGCTGCTGGAAGGTCTGGCGGAAGACTTCCGGGTCGATGCCCGGAATCGGGATGTAGGTCCCGACGCGGTAGATGACCAACGCCCAGAGCGTGAACCAAATACGCTTGTGAAGCTCCGTCGCCTTGGCGAAGGCGCCGAAGTTCATGTTTGCGGCTAGCTGTTCGGCGGCCGAGGCCATCGACAATCCCCTGACTCAGATGAGGCCATCAGATAGGGGCGCACGGACCATTCCGCGACCCCTATTTTGACGCATGGCCTATCAGGCTTCCGCTTCGGCCTTGACCGGGCGGGTCTGGGTGACGCTGCCGCCGGCCTTCTCCACGGCCGCGACGGCCGAGGGGGTGGCCGCGTAGACGGTCAGGTTCAGGGCGGCCTTGATCTCACCCTTGCCCAGCAGCTTGATGCCGTCCTTGGCGCGGCGGACGATGCCGGCGGCGACCAAGGCGTCGGAGTCTACGGCCTTCTTGGCGTCCAGCTTGCCGGCGGCGACGGCCTGTTCCAGGCGCCACAGGTTCACTTCAGCGAACTGCTTGGCAAAGGGGTTGTTGAAGCCGCGCTTGGGCATGCGCATGTGCAGCGGCATCTGGCCGCCTTCGAAGCCGGCGATGGCCACGCCCGAGCGCGCCTTCTGGCCCTTCACGCCACGACCACCGGTCTTGCCCTTGCCCGAACCCGGGCCGCGGCCGACGCGCATGCGGTTCTTGGTCGAGCCCTCTTGGGGGGCCAGTTCGTTCAGCTTGGTCATCGTGCCTCTCCTTGGAGATCTGCGCCCGGGCCTGGCCCGGACTCGGCTTTGTAAAAATGAGAAAGCGCCCTCCCCTTTCGGGGAAGGCGTTTCCGGGGTCTCTGTAGCAGTCCTATTCGACCACTTCCACCATGTGGCGGACCTTATGGATCATGCCGCGCACGGAGGGGGTGTCCTCCAGGGTGGCGACACGGCCCACGCGGTTGAGCTTGAGGCCCGACAGGGTGGCGCGCTGCACGGCGTTCCGACGGATCGGGCTGCCGGTCTGGCGGATGGTGACGGTTTTCTTCTCGGCCATGTCTTAGCCCTCGACAGCTTCCGGCGCGGCCGAAGCCCCGTCGGCGCGGCGGCTCAGGACGTCGCTGACCTTCTTGCCGCGCTTGGCGGCGATCTGGCGGGGCGAGCTCTGGACCTTCAGCGCTTCGAAGGTGGCGCGAACCATGTTGTAGGGGTTCGAGGACCCGGTCGACTTGCCGACCACGTCCTGGACGCCCAGGGTTTCCAGAACCGCGCGCATCGGACCACCGGCAATGATGCCGGTGCCGGGAGGCGCCGAGCGGACCATCACCTTGCCGGCGCCCCAACGGCCGTTGCCGTCGTGGTGCAGGGTCCGGGATTCCCGCAGCGGAACGCGGATCATCGACTTCTTGGCTTCTTCAGTGGCCTTGCGGATGGCTTCCGGCACTTCGCGCGCCTTGCCATGACCGAAGCCCACGCGGCCCTTCTGGTCACCGACGACCATCAGAGCAGCGAAGCTGAAGCGGCGGCCGCCCTTCACGGTGGCGGCGACGCGGTTGATGTGGACCAGCTTCTCGACGATGTCGCTTTCCGGACCCTCTTCCTGGGGCCGGTCGCGGCGGTCGCGGCGGTCGCCACGTTGTTGTTCACGAGCCATGATCGATCCTTAGAAGTTCAGGCCGGCTTCACGCGCGGCGTCAGCCAGCGCCTTGATCCGGCCGTGAAAGATGTGACCGCCACGATCGAAGACGACGTCCTTGACGCCCTTTTCGATGGCGCGCTCGGCGACCAGCTTACCGACGGCCGCCGCGGCGTCCTTGTCCGCGCCCTTCTTGCCTTCGCCTTCCAGGGTGGAGGCGGCGGCCAGGGTCACGCCGCGGGCATCATCGATGACCTGGGCGTAGATGTTCTTGGACGAACGGAAGACCGACAGGCGCGGGCGACCGTTGGCCACCGCCTTGAGGCGGGTGCGGATGCGGACCGCGCGGCGCTTGGTGATTTCAGAGGGAGAGAGCGGCATGGCTTACTTCTTCTTGCCTTCCTTGCGGCGCACCTTCTCGCCGGCGTAGCGGACGCCCTTGCCCTTGTAGGGCTCCGGCGGACGCAGGCGGCGGATTTTCGAGGCGATTTCACCAACCGCCTGCTTGTCGATGCCGCTGATGGTGATTTCGGTCTGCTTGGGCACGGCGAAGGTCACGCCCGCGGGGGGCTCGACATCGACGTCGTGGCTGAAGCCGAGCTGCAGCGACAGGTTCGAGCCCTTCAGGGCGGCGCGGTAACCCACGCCGACCAGCTCGAGCTTGCGCTCAAAGCCTTCGGTCACGCCGTGGACCATGTTGGCCACCAGCGTGCGGGTCAGGCCCCACATGGCGCGGGCGCGGGTCGACTCGTCGCGCGGGGCGACGGTCAGCTCATCGCCTTCCTGAGTGACCGTGACGTCGTCGATCACGGTCCAGGAGGTCTGACCCTTGGGGCCCTTCACCGAGACGGTCTGGCCGTCGATCGAGACGGTCACGCCCTTCGGAACGGAGATGGTTTTCTTGCCAATCCGGGACATCTTAGTAGACCCTGCAGAGGACTTCGCCGCCAACGTTGGCGTCGCGCGCCGCGTTGTCGGACATGACGCCCTTGGGAGTGGACAGGATCGAGATACCGAGGCCGTTCTTGATCGGCTTCAGGTCCTTGATCGAGCTGTAGACCCGGCGACCCGGCTTGGACACGCGGGAGATCTCCGCGATGACCGGCTGGCCGTCAAAGTACTTCAGCTCGATCTCGAATTCCGGGAAGGCTCCCGGCTTCTCGACCAGCGAATAGCCGCGGATGTAGCCTTCGTCGGCCAGGACATCCAGGACGCGGGCGCGGAGACGCGACGCGGGGGTCGACACCTTCGAGCGCTTGCGCATGGCGGCGTTCTTGATGCGGGCGATCAGATCGCTCAGGGGATCGTTCATCGACATCTGATGGTCCTCACCAGCTCGACTTGACGAGGCCGGGGATCTGGCCAGCGGAGCCAAGCTCCCGCAGCGCGATCCGGCTCATCTTGAGCTTGCGGTAATAGGCGCGCGGGCGCCCAGTGACTTCGCACCGGTTACGGATGCGGGTCGCGGAGGAGTTGCGCGGCAACTTGGCCAGCTTCAGGCGAGCGTCGAAACGCTCTTCCAGCGGCAGGCTCTCGTCGTTGGCCAGCTTCTTCAGCTCAGCCCGCTTTCCGGCGAGTTGCTTGACGAGGGCCTTGACCATCTCGTTGCGGTTGACGGCGCTTTTCTTTGCCATGGGTTCTTTCCTTCCCGCTTACGAGGTGAACGGGAATTTGAACTCTTTCAGGAGAGCCTTGGCTTCCTGATCGGTTCTGGCCGTGGTGCAGACGATGATGTCCATGCCCCACATCTGATCGATTTCGTCGTAGTTGATCTCCGGGAACACGATGTGTTCCTTCAGACCCATGGCGTAGTTGCCGCGACCATCGAAGCTCTTGCCGTTGAGGCCCCGGAAGTCCTTCACCCGCGGCAGGGCGATGGTGATCAGACGGTCGAGGAACTCATACATGCGGTCGGCGCGAAGGGTCACCTTGGCGCCCACGGTCATGCCTTCGCGCACCTTGAACTGGGCGACGGAGACACGGGCCTTGGTCGGCATCGGCTTCTGGCCGGTGATCGCCGCCAGGTCCTTCATGGCCGCGGTGGCCTTCTTGGAGTCGGCAACCGCTTCGCCGATACCCATGTTCACGACGATCTTGTCGAGCTTGGGGATCTGCATCTCGTTGGTGTAGCCGAACTGCTCCTTCATCGCGGCGCGGATGCGCTCGCGATATTCGGACTTCAGCCGGGGCGTGTAATCTTGATCAGCCATTGATCACCTCACCGGTGCTCTTGGCGACGCGCACCTTCTTGTCGCCGTCGATACGGAAACCGACGCGGGTCGGCTTGCCGTTGCTGTCGACGATCGCGACGTTGGAAACGTGCAGCGGCGCTTCCTTGTTCTTGATCCCGCCCTGGGGGTCGCCCTGGGTCGGCTTGGTGTGGCGCTGGACCATGTTGATCCCGCCGACGACCAGGCGATCTTCCTTCGGCATGACGCGGGTGACGCTACCGGTCTTGCCCTTGTCCTTGCCCGTCAGGACGATGACGCGATCGCCCTTCTTGATCTTCGCGGCCATTACAGGACCTCCGGAGCCAGGCTGATGATCTTCATGTGGTTCTTGGCGCGGAGTTCGCGCGGAACCGGTCCGAAGATGCGCGTGCCGATCGGCTCCGCCTGCTTGTTGACGATCACCGCCGCGTTCTTGTCGAAGCGGATCACCGAGCCGTCCTTGCGCTTGATAGCCGAGGACGTGCGAACGACGATGGCCTGCAGCACATCACCCTTCTTCACGCGGCCGCGCGGAATGGCTTCTTTGACGGAGACAACGATCTTGTCCCCGACGTGGGCGTAGCGACGCTTGGCGCCGCCCAGCACCTTGATGCACATGACCCGGCGGGCGCCAGAATTGTCGGCGACGTCCAGGTTAGTTTGCATCTGGATCATGGTTCAAACCTTCCAGACTATGCCGAAGCCTTGGGAAGCACTTCCCAGGTCTTCAGCTTGGACTTCGGCGCGCACTCGATGATACGAGCGACTTCACCAGCCTTGTAGGCATTGGCTTCGTCATGCGCGTGGTACTTCTTCGAACGACGAACGGTCTTCTTCAGCACGGGGTGCAGAATGGTACGTTCGACCTTCACGATCACGGTCTTGTCGCCCTTGTCGGAGACGACGAGGCCTTCGAGAATACGTTTCGGCATCTGTCCTCTCCCTACGCCGCCTGCTTGGTGCGGAGCACGGTCTTGATGCGGGCGATATCCTTGCGGATCTCGTTGACGCGGTGAGTCTTTTCGACCTGGCCGGTCGCCGCCTGGAAGCGCAGGTTGAACTGCTCCTTCTTCAGGTTCAGCAGGGTCTCGGCCAGCTGGTCGGGGGTCATGCCCCGGATTTGATCGATCTTCATCTCTAGTGCTCCGCGCCGATGCCGGCGTCGATGCGGGTGACGATGCGGGTCTTGATCGGCAGCTTGGCGGCGCCGAGCTTCAGCGCGTCACGGGCGATATCGTCGGCGACGCCGTCGATCTCGAACATGATGCGGCCGGGGTGAACGCGCGCGGCCCAGTAATCCACGGCGCCCTTGCCCTTACCCATCCGGACTTCGGCCGGCTTGTCGGTGACCGGCAGGTCCGGGAAGATCCGGATCCAGACGCGGCCCTGACGCTTCATGTGGCGGGTGATCGCGCGGCGGGCCGCCTCGATCTGACGGGCCGTGATGCGCTCCGGCTCAACGGCCTTGAGGCCGTACGAGCCGAAGTTCAGCAGGGTGCCGCCCTTCGCCGTGCCGTGGATACGGCCCTTGAAGGCCTTCCGGTACTTGGTTTTCTTCGGAGACAGCATGTTCGTTACGCCTCAGCTCCACGGCCGCCACGGTCGCCGCGATCGCGACGGGGTCCGCGGGGACCGCGGTCGTCACGGTCACGGCCGCCGCCTTCACCGGCCGGGCCGGACTCGCTGGCCAGGCGCTTGTCCAGGGCCATCGGGTCGTGATCCAGCACCTCGCCTTTGAAGATCCAGGTCTTCACGCCGATGATGCCGTAGGTGGTCTTGGCTTCAGCGAAGCCATAGTCGATGTCGGCCCGCAGGGTGTGCAGCGGCACGCGGCCTTCGCGGTACCATTCCATCCGGGCGATTTCAGCGCCACCCAGACGACCCGAAACGTTGATCCGAACGCCCTTGGCGCCCAGACGCATGGTCGACTGCATGGTGCGCTTCATCGCGCGGCGGAAGGCGACCCGGCGCTCGAGCTGCTGGGCGATGTTCTCGGCCACCAGCTGGGCGTCGGTTTCCGGCTTGCGGATCTCGACGATGTTCAGGTGCACCTCGGCGTTGGTCAGGGCCGACAGGTCCTTGCGGAGCTTGTCGATGTCGGCGCCCTTCTTGCCGATAATGACGCCCGGGCGGGCGGCATAGATGGTGACCCGGCACTTCTTGTGCGGACGCTCGATGATGATCCGCGAGATGCCGGCCTGGTACAGGCGCTTCTTCAGCTCACGACGGACCTTGATGTCCTCGTGCAGCAGGCGGCCGTACTCGGCGCCGTCGGCGAACCACCGGCTGTCCCAGGTGCGGTTGACGCCGAGGCGCAGACCGATCGGATTGACTTTCTGACCCATCAGGCGGCCTCACCCAGCTCGCGGACCACGATGGTGATCTCGGAAAACGGTTTCTCGATCCGCGAAGCCCGGCCGCGAGCGCGCGGCGAGAAACGCTTCATGATCAGGTTCTTGCCAACGAACGCTTCGGCGACGACCAGGCTGTCGATGTCGAGGTTGTGGTTATTCTCGGCGTTGGAGATGGCCGAGTAGAGCGCCTTGCGAACGTCCTTGGCGATGCGCTTCTGGCTGAATTCCAGTTCGTTCAGCGCCCGCTGCACCCGAAGGCCGCGGATCGACTGAGCGACCAGGTTCAGCTTGCGGGCCGAGGTGCGCAGGGTGCGCAGCTTGACCATCGCTTCGGTGGCCGGGAGGCGGCGTTGAGTCTTCGGCTTGGACATCCGATTACTTCCTCTTGGCCTTCTTGTCGGCCGCGTGGCCCGGGAAGTTGCGCGTGGGCGCGAACTCGCCGAACTTCATGCCGACCATGTCTTCCGACACCAGGACGGGAACGTGCTTCTGGCCGTTGTGGACGCCGAACGTCAGACCGACGAACTGCGGCATGATGGTCGAACGACGCGACCAGATCTTGATCACGTCCTTGCGGCCGCTGCTTTGGGCCGCATCGGCCTTCTTCAGCAGGTAGCCGTCGACGAACGGACCTTTCCAGACGGAACGGGTCATCTCTAGCGGGCCTTCTTGGCTTTGTGACGGCTACGGATGATGAACTTGTCCGTGGCCTTGTTCGTGCGGGTCTTGGCGCCCTTGGTCGGCTTGCCGGCCGGGGTAACCGGGTGGCGGCCACCGCTGGTGCGGCCTTCACCACCGCCGTGCGGGTGGTCGATCGGGTTCATGGCGACGCCGCGGACGTGCGGGCGGAAGCCCATGTGACGGACGCGACCGGCCTTGCCCAGGTTCTGGTTCATGTGGTCGGGGTTCGACACCGCGCCCACCGTGGCCATGCAGCTGTCCTGGACCATGCGCAGCTCGCCCGAGTTGAGGCGGATCTGGGCGTAGCCGGCGTCACGACCGACCAGCTGGGCGTAGGACCCGGCCGAACGAGCGATCTGACCGCCCTTGAGGGGCTTCAGCTCGACGTTGTGGATGATGGTGCCGATCGGCAGGCCGCTCAGGGGAGCGGCGTTGCCCGGCTTCACGTCGACCTTGGCCGAGGCGATGATCTCGTCACCGACCTTGAGGCGCTGCGGAGCCAGGATGTAGCTCAGCTCGCCATCGGCATACTTGACCAGTGCGATGAAGGCCGACCGGTTGGGGTCGTATTCCATACGCTCGACGGTCGCGGCCACGTCGAACTTGCGACGCTTGAAGTCGATGATGCGGTACAGGCGCTTGGCGCCGCCGCCGCGGAAGCGGACGGCGATCCGGCCACCGCCACCCCGGCCGCCCTTCTTGGTCAGACCCTCGACGAGGCTCTTCTCCGGGCGACCCTTGTGCAGTTCCGAACGGTCGACCAGCACCAGCTGGCGACGCGACGGCGAGGTCGGTTTGAAATGCTTCAGAGCCATGACTTAGAGCCCCGTGGTGATGTCGATCGACTGGCCTTCGGCCAGGGTCACGATGGCTTTTTTGACGTCCGAGCGACGGCCGATCCGACCACGGAAACGCTTGGTCTTGCCCTTGACGTTCAGGGTGTTGACCTTGGTGACCGTGACCTTGAACAGGGCCTCGACAGCGGCGGCGATCTCGTCCTTGGTCGCCGTATCGGCGACGCGGAAGACCACCTTGTTTTGCTCCGACAGGATCGTGGCCTTTTCGGTGATCACCGGGGCCAGGATGGTGTCGTAGTGGCGGGCGGTAGCGGCCATTACGCGGCTTCCTTCTGATCGGCGAAGCGGGCCGAGATCGCCTCGATGGCGGCCTTGGTCAGGACCAGCTTCTGGCGACGCAGCACGTCGTAGACGTTCAGACCGGCGTTCGGCAGCACGTCGATGTTCGGAATGTTGCGGGCCGCCAGCTTGAAGTTGGCGTCCACTTCCGGACCGGCGATGACCAGGGCGTTGGTCAGACCGATGGCGCCCAGGCTGGTCCGCAGAGCGGCCGTCTTGGCTTCGGTCAGGGCCAGGTCGTCAACGATGACCAGCGAGCCGTCCTTGGCCTTGGAGGACAGCGCGTGGCGCAGGGCCAGGGCGCGGACCTTCTTGGGCAGGTCGAAGGCATGGCTGCGGACGACCGGGCCGTGAGCCTTGGCGCCGCCGACGAACTGAGCCGCCCGGCGCGAGCCGTGACGGGCGCCGCCGGTTCCCTTCTGCTTGTACATCTTCTTCGAGGTCCGCGAGACTTCGTTGCGGACCTGGATCTTGTGGGTCCCGGCGCGGCGCTTGGCCAGCTGCCAGGTCACGACGCGCTGCAGGATGTCGCCGCGGATCTCGTCGATGCCGAAGATGGCGTCGTCGAGGTCAACAGAGCCGGCCTTGCCGCCGTCCAGTTTGATGACGTCGAGTTTCATTATTCAGCACCCTCGGCCGACGCTTCAGCAGCCGGGGCTTCCTCAGCGGGGGTTTCAGCGGGAGCGGCGGCGGCTTGCTGGCCGGCCTTGCGGAAGGCGCCCGGGACCGGGGCTTCTTCAGGGCGGGCAGACTTCACCGCGTCGCGGATCTTCACGTAGGAGCCTTCCGAACCGGGGACGGCGCCCTTCACCAGGATCAGGCCGCGCTCGGCGTCCACTTTCCAGACGGTGATGTTGAGGGTGGTGACGGTTTCCTGGCCGAGATGGCCGGCCATCTTCTTGCCCGCGAAGGTCTTGCCCGGGTCCTGCCGTTGACCGGTCGAACCGTGGGCCCGGTGCGAGACCGAGACACCGTGGGTGGCGCGCATGCCGCCGAAGTTCCAGCGCTTCATGGCGCCGGCGAAACCCTTACCGACGGTGATGCCCTGGATGTCGACCTTCTGGCCGGCGACGAAGTGGTCGGCGGTGAACTCCGCGCCCACGTCGATCAGGGAGTCTTCGTCAACGCGGAATTCGGTGACGATCCGCTTGGGCTCGACCTGAGCCTTGGCGAAGTGGCCACGCATGGCGTTGGAGGTGTTCTTCGGCTTCTTCGCGCCAGCGCCGAGCTGGAGCGCGACGTAGCCGTCACGGTCCTGGGTCTTGTGACCGGTCACGGTACAGCCGTCGAGCGACAGGACAGTGACGGGGACGTGTTGGCCGGCTTCGTCGAAGAAGCGGGTCATGCCAAGTTTCTTGGCGATCAATCCGGTACGCATCGGTTCGATCCCCTTACAGCTTGATCTCGACGTCCACGCCGGCGGACAGGTCGAGCTTCATCAGCGCGTCCACAGTCTGCGGGGTGGGGTCGACGATATCGAGCACGCGCTTGTGCGTGCGGATTTCGAACTGCTCGCGCGACTTCTTGTCGACGTGGGGCGAGCGGTTGACGGTGAATTTTTCGATCAACGTCGGCAGGGGGATCGGCCCCCGGACGGTCGCGCCGGTTCTCTTGGCGGTATTGACGATCTCGCGCGTGGAATGGTCCAGCACGCGGTGGTCAAAGGCCTTGAGCCGGATGCGGATGTTCTGACGATCCATATCGCTCTTCTATTCCCCAACAGACGGCGGCCCGTCCGCGTGATCTCGAACCATTTCAAAGACCAGCCCGATCACCTCGAAAGGTGCTCGGATACGCACAAGTCCGCAAAAAACGAGAGGCCCACGCTGGTTGCCCGGCGAAGGCCTTTTCAGCCAGGGATCCCGAATGGCGCCCTGGTGTTTCTGCGCACCGCGTCTGCCCAAGGGCACTGCCGGTCCAACAGGAGGCGCGCTATTACCCCTCGAATCCCATGGCGTCAAGGCTTGTGGGCCTCTTCGCTCAACAGGATCGACGGGCGCCGACGCGCCGGAGCGCGCTCTATAGAGAGATTCCAACGGCGCGCCAGAGGGAACGCTGTGGCGACAGAAAAAAGGGGCGCGGCCTTTCGACCGCGCCCCTGCCCTGCCGCATGGCGGAGAGCCTAGTTTCGCTTCATGTCGAATGGTCCCACATGGACCGACCCGGAGCCCATCGCGGATTTGTCCACGGAGCCGGCCTTGGTCACCCAGACATTGCCCGAGCCCATGAAGCTGGCGTCCACCTTCTGGGCCTCTCCGGCGAAGCGGATGTCACCCGAACCGGCCACCGACACGTCTACGGTCGGCGCGCGGCCGCCGAAGATGCGGACGTCACCCGAACCCGCGATCGAAACGTCCAGGTCGCCGTTCAGCGAAGCCATGACCACGTTGCCCGAACCGGCGATGGAAATGTCGGCGGCGCCGTTCACCGCCTTCACCTTGGTGTCGCCCGAGCCGGCCACGCTGAGGTCCAAGCCGCCTGTGTTGCCGGCGAGCACGTCGCCCGAGCCGGCCTGCGCGACTTCCAGTTGGCCGCTGACGTCGGCGATGGTCCAGTCGCCGCAGCCGGCATTGCCCAAGCTGACGCTGCTGGACCGGCCGATATAGCCCCACACCGCTCCGCCAGCGCTGATATCGACGTCGCGCGGGGTGTAGATGGTGACTTCCGGCATCTGGGCCCAGCTGATCTTGCCGACGTCGCGGACATCGACCGTGGCCGTCTCCAGCGTGCCGCTGCAGTTGCGGATCTTCCCGTGGCGCAGTTCGCCGTCGATGATCGTTCGGTCGCCCTTCTTGTAGACCTTCAGGGGCAGGCGGCTGTCGCCCTGCTTGATCACCACCTGCACATCCGTGCGGTCCTGCGGGACCACGGTGACGCGGGCGACCGCATACTTGATCTCTACCGAAGGCTCCTTGGCCTCGGCGGCGACAGCGGTGGAAAAGGCGGCTACGGCGGCGAGGCCGGCGGCGGCGAGAACGCGCATGGTTTGGGTCTCCCTCTCGAATTCAGTGAGGGGACGCTATGACGGGTCGCTGCGGAAGACAGCTTAAATCGGGGTCATGACCAAAGGTTCATGTCCGACCCGAAACAATCACGCCGCCTTCTTGCCCTGCTCCGCCAGCGCGAAGCTGCGCTCATAGTCCTTGATCAGGTTCGGCACGAAGCCCGCCTTCTTCATCGCCAGGGACGCGGCCCACAGCGCGGCCTGGGCCGGCGTCGGAGTCTTGCCCATCGGCGCCGGCGCCATGCCCCAGCGGCGGAAGACGCCGTTGGCGTAGTGTGCGCCGCGCATCAGCCGGGTGCCCCAGGTCTGGAAGTCCAGCGACAGGGAGACGTTGAACACCCCCTGGTTCTCCACCCGGTGGGGCGCGTACAGCGGCCAGGTCAGCGCCTGCCCCGGCTGCAGCTCGACCACCTGGGCGTCGCCGTCGAAGGCCATGCGATAGGGCAGCTCCTCGGCCTGCACCCGCATGATCACCTTCTCGACCGACGGCTGCGGCAGATGCGCCTCGTCGGTCGGATAGACCCACAGCTTCTTGACCCCGCGCAGGTGGAACAGCACCACGCCAGCGGCGTCGAAATGGTAGGGCACCTTGGTCTGCGGCGATGACAGGATCAGCTGGCCGGTCACCTTGATCGGCTTGACGCCCAGGTCCTCGGCGATGGCGTCGAACGCCGGCTGGATGTGTCTCCACAGCTCCGGATGCGCCTCATGAGCGTCGCGCAGGTTGACCCACACCCGGCCGCCCTGAATCGCCTCCAGCAAGGCCGCGCCATCGGCCCGGCCACGGTCGCCGGTCGCCAGGCTGACCTGGCCCTCGGCGTCGTAGCTGTAGGCGTTGATGTCCAGCAGTTCCTCCGGATAGGTCTCCAGCACGCGCGCCAGGGCGGCGTCCTCGACCAGGCCGGTCTTGTGGATCTGGTGGTCATAGACCTTCGGTTGGGTCAGCCAGGTCATGGGTTCTATCCGTCAGAGGCAGATGGCGGCGGCCAGCAGGGCGCCGGCGGCGGGAGGGGGTCGAACGCGGGTGGCCATGGCCGATGCGGCGGCGCCCAGCGCCCTCACCCGGCCGATCGTGGTGGTCTCGCAGGCGTCGATCACGGCCCAGCGCCGGCGCACGCTCTGCGCCAGGCTGGAGTCGCCGGCCATGGCCTTCATCAGCCCGTCCTCGACCACGGCGCCTTCCCAGACCTGACGCTCGGCGTCGCAGAAGTACTTCTTGTAGGCCTCGCCCTCGAACCCGAAGTCGAACAGCTTCACACCCTCGGCCGACAGGGCCTGCATGGCATCCATGCTCAGCAGCATGCCCGGCGAGAACTTCGCCCCCTCGGCCTCGTAGGCCGGCACCCAAAAGTGGTAGTGCGCACCCCCGCGCAGGCCGATCTCATAGGCCATCGGCCGATCACCGGCGTACAGCACCGCCAGCCGCGCCCCGAAGGCCGGATCCTTGTGAGTCAGCAGCGCGCGCAACATCTCCACCGTCCAGCCGCAGGCGAAGATGTCGTGCCGCCGGGTGCGCCGGTATTGCTCCTGTTTCAGGCCGATCAGCCGCTCGAAATGGGACAGGTCGCCATTCGCCTCGAACCGCACCGGCCCCAGGTCCCGCTCCATCGACCGCCGGACCCGTTCCTTGTCCCGCACGAACTTGCCGAACTTGGCCTTGCGATCCGCGTAGTAGGCGTCCCACCCGGCCGACAGATCCGCCAGCAGAGTGCGGGCGGACGTCCGGCCCTCCCCCTCGCCCGCGGGCCCAGCCCAGCCGGTGGCGGTGAACGAGCGAGCGTCCGTCAGCTCCGGCGCCTGCTCAAGGCCGATGACAAGACCCGGCTTGGCGATGACCGCATGATAGTCGTTCATCGGCGCGGCCAGCGGCTGTGCCGCCCCGCCCCGCCGCTGGTGCGGCAGGAAGCCGACCACATCGCCGCCCTGATGCAGCACCGCCAGCCGCGCATCCGGCGCGACCTCACCGGCGATGGCCGTGAAATCGGGATGGAAGAAAGGAGACTCGTAGGCCGCGTCGGCCGCGACCCACTCGAGCCACAGCGCGCGTTCGGCGGACGTCAGCGCGTCCGTTCCGATGATCTCCACGCTCAGCTGTCGGCCCAAAACGGAACCCTCCGGTCATTCTGACCCGTGCCCCCGCAAGAGGCGTACCACTCCGCTCTACCGGCGATAGGCGAACCGCCCGTTAAGCCGGGACGACAATTCGCATTAGTCTTGACTCATATTAGTGCGGACTACTATTTCTGGTGACAGTTAGGGAGACGCGAAGCATGATCGCCAACGCCATTGGCGCTGAGTTCCGCGCGCTCGTCGAACGCGAGCACCAGGGCAAGCCGGCCCGCGTGGTCGTCGCCTATCGTGACTATGACACCACGGCCGAAGATCTGTGGGACGCCCTGACCAACCCCGAGCGCATCCCGCGCTGGTTCGCCCCGGTCGAGGGCGACCTGCGGCTGGGCGGCCGCTATCAGGTCAAGGGCAACGCCGGCGGCGCCATCACCCGCTGCGACCCGAACGAAGGGTTCGACATCGACTGGGAGTTCGGCGGCGGCAAGAGCTGGGTCACCGTCCGCCTGGAGCCGAAGGGCGAGCAGACCCGTCTCGCGCTCGAGCACATCATGTGGGCGGACGACGCCGACCAGCACTGGAAACAGTTCGGCCCGGCTGCGGTGGGCGTCGGTTGGGATCTCAGCTTCCTGGGACTCGGCCTCCACATCGAAACCGGCGAGCCCGTCGACATGGAGGGCGTCAACGGCTGGTCCTCCGGCGATCAGGGCAAGGCCTTCATGAAGGCCAGCGCAGCCGCCTGGGGACGGGCCCATATCGCCTGTGGCGAAGACCCAGACGTCGCCAGCGCCATGGCCGCCCGCACAGCCGCCTTCTATTGCGGCGAAGCGGCTCCCTGATGCACGCCTTCGACGTTCTCGGCGACCCCGTGCGGCGGCGGCTCCTGGAGCTGCTCGCCGAGGGCGAACGCACCTCCGGCGAGATGACCGACATCGTCCGCGCCGAATTCGGCATCACCCAGTCAGCCGTCTCCCAGCACCTGCGCGTGTTGCGCGACAGCGGCTTCGCCACCGTCCGTCCGGAAGGCGCCCGCCGGGTCTACGCCGTGCAGGCCGCGCCCATGCGCGACGTCGATGCATGGCTCGAGCCGTTCCGCGCCTTCTGGGGCCACAGGCTCGAAGCGCTGGCCACCGAGGTGGCGCGGGGGAAGAAGGCGCGTGGGGAGACCTAGCGCCCCGCCGGCTGGAACAGCTCGACCAGATTACCCGCCGGATCCTCCGCCAGGATCTGCGACCCGCCCGGCCCGCTGAGGATCTCATTGCGGAAGGCCACCCCCTCCCCGCGCAGCCGCTCGACCTCGGCGGCGATATCCTCGACGATGACCTGAAACCGGTTCCAGCCGCCCGGCTCCGGCAAGCGCCCGTCCGGCATCGGCAGGCCCGCCGAACTCTTCTCCCCGCTCAGCAGCAGGCGCAGCGCGCCCCGCTCCAGGGAAGCAAAGGCGGGGGACGCGTTCATCCCGACCGTGAAGCCGAAGCGCCCGACATACCAGTCGACGCAGGCCTGCACGTCGCCGACCATGTACCGGACATTGACCGTCTCACTCATGGCGCTGCCTCCGCCTGGGGGTTCATGACGTTTGCCGAGTATGCGCAATCCGCCAACGTCGCGCCAAACTGAAACGCAAAAGGCCCCGGAGATTGCTCTCCGGGGCCTTCGCTGTCTCAGCCGTGAGGCGTGAGGCTTACTCGACGATCTTCGACACGACGCCGGCGCCGACGGTGCGGCCGCCTTCGCGGATGGCGAAACGCAGGCCCTGGTCCATGGCGATCGGGGTGATCAGCTCGACGTCCAGCTCGGCGTTGTCGCCCGGCATGATCATTTCCACGCCTTCGCGCAGCTTGATGATCCCGGTCACGTCCGTGGTCCGGAAGTAGAACTGCGGACGGTAGTTGGTGAAGAACGGGGTGTGACGGCCGCCTTCTTCCTTGGTCAGGATGTAGGCTTCGGCCACGAACTTGGTGTGCGGGGTGATCGAGCCCGGCTTGCAGAGAACCTGGCCACGCTCGACGTCTTCACGCTTGGTGCCGCGCAGCAGCACGCCGACGTTGTCGCCGGCCTGACCTTGGTCCAGCAGCTTGCGGAACATTTCGACGCCGGTGCAGGTGGTCTTCTGGACCGGGCGGATGCCGACGATCTCGACTTCCTCGCCAACCTTCACGATGCCCTTCTCGACGCGGCCGGTGACCACGGTGCCGCGGCCCGAGATCGAGAACACGTCTTCCACCGGCATCAGGAACGGCAGGTCGACCGGACGGTCGGGCTGCGGGATGTAGGCGTCGACCGAGGCCATCAGGTCCAGGATCCGCTGTTCGCCGATCTCCGGGGTCTTGCCTTCGACGGCGGCCAGGGCCGAACCCTTGGTGATCGGGATGTCGTCGCCCGGGAAGTTGTACGAGCTGAGCAGCTCACGCACTTCCATTTCGACGAGCTCCAGCAGCTCTTCATCGTCGACCATGTCGACCTTGTTCATGAACACCACCAGGGCCGGCACACCGACCTGACGGGCCAGCAGGATGTGCTCGCGGGTCTGGGGCATCGGGCCGTCGGCGGCCGACACAACCAGGATGGCGCCGTCCATCTGCGCCGCGCCGGTGATCATGTTCTTCACATAGTCGGCGTGGCCGGGGCAGTCGACGTGGGCGTAGTGACGGTTGGCCGTCTCGTATTCCACGTGCGCGGTGTTGATGGTGATGCCGCGGGCCTTCTCTTCCGGCGCCGCGTCGATGTCGGCGTAGGACTTGGCCGTCGCGCCGCCCGACTTGGCCAGCACCATGGT
>NZ_JAAALA010000032.1 GCF_009905535.1 Caulobacter sp. SLTY
GCCGGCGGGCTTGCGGGCCGGGGCGGCAGCGGCCGGGGGCGGCTCCTTTGGCCGGGGCTGGATCAGCCGGGCCAGGGCCTCGGCGTCGAAGCCGGCGGCCAGCCGCTGCAGGCTGAGCGACCAGACCACGGCGGTGAACCCCCCGGCCGCCAGCGCCAGGCCGGCGAACAGGGCCGCGCCGGGCAGGCGCACAAATTCCAGCAGGTCGCGGACCAGGCCGAACAGGCCCTGGCCCCACAGCCCGCCCAGACCCAGCGCCAGCGGCCAGGCGGCCGGCGGCGGCGGGGCCGCCACGGCCGCCGACAGCAGCAGCACGCCCAGCGCCGCCACCGCCGCCCGGCGGCGCAGGGCCGCGCGATTGCGGTCTGGCTCGACGTCCAGCACCCGGCTCATCCCGAAGGCGGTCATCAACACGGCGGTCAGCCAGGCCCCCAGGCCCAGCGACTGCATGGCCAGGTCGGCGATCACCGCCCCGCCGCCGCCCAGGGCGTTGGTTGCGGCTCCGGCGCCGGCGGCGTTGAGGCTGGGATCGGCGGGATTGTAGGTGGCCAGGGCCACGGCCAGCCCCGCGCCGGCGGCGGCCGTCAGCCCCCCGCGCAGCCGCGCCGCGCCAGGCAGGCCCCAGGCGATCGCACCCGCCTCCAGAAGCAGTTCCGCGCCCGAACGCCGCGCCGCCTTGGCCATCCCAATCGCACCCCAGTCTGGTTAGGGGTCCGTTGTGACGTCAGAGGGTTAAGGGGCGATTTACCACCTCAACCCGGCACGCGACTAAAGCGCCCAACCCGCCGTATCGCCCCGCACATCGCCGTTGATCCGCAGACGGTAGTCGGCGGATCGGTCGCCATCGACATCAAGCTGCAGGGTCGTGATCCCGCCGGCGAAGGTCAGAGTCATCCGGCCGGCGACGCCGTCGAAGGCCGAAACGATGCTGAAGGCGTCGTCGATTCCCACAGTGCCCGCGATGGCGTCGATGTCGGACAGGTCGATGCGGTCCTGGCCGATGACGTAGTCGCTGATCGTGTCGGTCTCGATGGCGCGACCGCCGGGGGCGGCGCTGGTGAACGCCGACTCCTGGCGGATCAGGAAGACATCGTTCCCGCCGCCGCCGATCAGGATGTCGCCCCCGGTTCCGCCGATCAGGATGTCGTTGCCCAGTCCGCCGTTCAGAGTGTCGTTTCCGCCCGCCCCGTCGATGACGTTGGCACCGCCGTTGCCGGTGATCTGGTTGACCAACCCGTTGCCGGTTCCATCGATGTCGCCCGGGCCCTCGAGGATCAGCCGCTCGAAGTGATCGGCCAGCGTCCAGTCGATCGTTGTCCTCACGATGTCGTTGCCGCCGCCGGCGTTCTCGACCAGGGTGTCGGAGTTGTCGTCGACGATGTAGGTGTCGTCCCCGGAACCGCCTTCGAGCCTGTCGACGCCGAGCCCGCCCGTGAGCTGGTCATTGTCGGCCCCGCCGAACAGCTGGTCGTCTCCGTCGCCGCCGAGCAGCTTGTCGTTGCCGTTTTCGCCGTAGAGCACATCCAGGCCGGTTCCGCCTTCGAGCGTGTCGATCCCGGCGCCGCCGTAGAGGAAATCGTCGTCGGCATTGCCCTGCAGGATGTCGCTGGCGTCGCCGCCGTAGAGGGTGTCGTTTCCGTCACCGCCCAGCAGCTGGTCGTTGCCGTCGGCGCCGCCCATGTCGTCCAGGCCGCCGTTGCCGCGGATGATGTCGTTGCCGCCCTCGCCGTTCAGGATGTTGTTGCCGCTGTTGCCGTCGATCTGATTGTTCAGGCTGTTGCCCGTGCCGCTGATGTTGCCCGTACCGGTCAGCTGCAGATTCTCGAAGTCGGCGCCGAGGATGAAACCGACGCTCGCCCGGACCCGGTCGGACCCGCCGCCGCCGGCTTCGGAAACCACATCGCCGAAATCGTCGACGACATAGGTGTCGTCACCCAGACCGCCGGCCATCGCGTCGGCCCCGAGGCCTCCGTCCAGCAGGTCGCCACCCGCGCCGCCGATCAGGTCGTCCGCTCCCAGCCCGCCGTAGAGCTTGTCGGCCCCGTCCCCGCCGTCGAGGGTGTTGGCCCCGTCATTGCCGGTCAGCACGTTGGCCAGCGCGTTTCCGGCGCCACCGAGGTTGGCCGTTCCCGTGAAGGTCAGGTTCTCGAGGCCGCTGTCGAGGGTCCAGTCGATGGTCGAGATGACCGTGTCGACCCCGTCGCCACCCGTCTCGTCCGCCGTGTCGCCCAGGTTGTCGACATGGTAGGTGTCATTGCCGGTCCCGCCGATCATGCTGTCGGCGCCCAGGCCCCCGTTGAGGATGTCGTCCCCGCCAGCGCCGCTCAGGCTGTCGTCCGCGTCGCCGCCAAGATAGTCGTCCGCCCCACTGGTGCCGGTCTCGACCACGCTGGCGCCCGCCGTCGGCCGGCCGTAGATCAGGTACACCGCGCCCGCGTTGTAGCCCCCCCCGTCATCGAACAGCGCCCCGACCATGATGTCGTCGAAGCCGTCCCCGTTGACATCCCCCGCCGCCCCGGCGGCGATGCCGAACCAGCTGCTCGCAGCGGCATGGAGGCGTAATCCATTTGTGCCGTCGATTGCAGACAGGTCGATATCCGCATCGAACTGGCTCCGCCCAAAGACGATGAAGGCGGCGCCGCTGCCATAGCCGATGGTATGGTCATAGGGCGTGCTGATCAGCAGGTCGTCCAGCCCGTCGCCGTTGAAATCCCCCGCCGAAGACACGCTCCAGCCGATGCGGCCGTACATGGCCTCGCCAGTGATGCGGAAACCATCGGTTCCGTCGAAGTCGGCGATATCGATGTCCGGGGCGAAACCATCGCGTGATCCCAGCACGACATAGGCGCTTCCGAGCTGATTGCCGCGGAGCGGCGCGCCGATGATCACGTCGCCGATGCCGTCGCCATTGACATCACCGGCGGCCGAGACCCGGCGGCCGACGTGGTCGCCGATGCTGCCGCCAGTCACCCTGAAACCGTCGGAGCCGTCGAGGTCGGCAAGGTTGATGGTGGCCGCGAAGCCGTTATCGCTGCCGAACACGACATAGCTGGCGCCGACACCGTAGACGGCCCAGGACCCGGCCTGCTGATCGCCGCCGGTAATCGCGCCGATGATCAGATCGTCGATGCCATCCCCGTTGACGTCGCCCGCCGAGGCTACCGAATAGCCGGCGCGGCTGTCAGCCTCGCCGACCAGCGTGAAGCCGTCGGAACCGTCGAGGGTCGAGAGATCGAAATCGAGGGGAAAGCCCGTTGCGGAGCCGAAGACGACATAGCTGGCGCCTGTCCTGGACAGGGCGTTGTGCGCCCCGAGGATGAAGTCTTCGATGCCGTCGGCATTGACGTCCCCGGCTGATCGAACGGCCGTGCCCAACTGGGCGTTGTAAACCGCGCCCTGCATCCGGAAGCCTTGGCTGGCGGTCAGGGTCGACAGCTCGATGGGCTGTTGGGGGGTGTCGCCACCGAAAACGACATAGACGGCGCCATAGGGCAGATTGTTGAGTCCCGGGTTGGCGCCGCGGGCGCCAATTAGGATGTCGGCGTCACCATCCCCGTCGATGTCGGCGACCGCTATTTCTTCGCCGATTGCGTGGCCCGCCTCAGCGCCCCGGATGCTGAAGCCCTGACTCGGATCGAGGCTGTTGAGATCGACACCGGTGGGAATACCGTCGGCGGTCCCGAACACCACATAGACAGCGCCACGGCGATCGTAGGGAGGCTCCTGCCAGGCGCCGATCACCAGGTCGATGAAGCCGTCGCCGTTCACATCCCCGGCGGCGAAACCGCGCCCGACATAGGCGTAGTCCCGGAAGCCGGTGACGACCACCCCGTCCCCCGGTTGCAGGTTGCTGAGGTCAAGGATTGCCGGATTGGCGTTGTCGGAATCAGCCATAGGTTCGCCCCCTCGCTACCCGGCGGCGACGGCGCAGCGCGGGGTCCCCGCAGCGGGACCCTCGTCATCTAGCCGTCTCCGGCGAAAACCAGAACGACGGCGTTACCGAAAATGGGTCACCCTCGTGCGGGGGGCGAATATGGGGATTGCAAGTCGGAAGAAGGCGGCTGGCCGCTAGTTCCCGAAGCCGGTCAGTCTCTGCAACAGGCCGATGGAGCCGTCGAACTTCGCCGAGCCATAGGACACCGCCAAGGCGAAGCAGACATCGCCAGGCAGAGCCTTGGGCTCGTGCTTGAAGCCGGGCAGGCCGACGTTGATGTCGCCGGGCCCGTAGGTGGCGTGGCCGTCATCGAAGGCGCCGGTCAGGACCAGGGTGAATTCCTCGCCCTCGTGATCGTGGGTGGCCACGCCCGCGCCGGGCTCGATGCGCAGCAGGTCGACATGGCCCCCGCCGGGCAGGGGCGTGTCCATCGGGATCGCCAGGCGGCGAATGCCAAAGCCGGCGAAACCGAAGTGGCCTCCGGCCATGATGGCGGAGAAGGCCGCCTCGCGCACGGGATCGGGCAGGGCGTTGAGTTCGGTAAGACCCTTGGCGGCGCCGCGCGCCACCTGCGGCAGCGCCGCCTGGGATGGGGCGGCTTTCGGCAGGGTCGCGCGCCGATCGGCGAGAGCAGCGTCCAGGTCGGCAAGCGCGTCGATGCGGGCCAGGGCGGCGTCCGCGCCGCTGGCCAGGGCCACCGGGGCCTCGTCTTCCAGGAAAGCGCCGGCCCAGGTCTCGTTGGCGGCCGGGCGCTCGTCGCGCACCGCGGCGGCGGCCGAGGCCAGCAGCTTGAGGCCGGCGTCGGGGGCGTCCCGCAGCCGGTCGGCGAAAACGTCGATGTGGGGGTCGACAGTCACGTCAATGAGAGCCTTGTTGATCACGGAAAGGCGATATGGATCGGGGGGAACCTTCGTCAAGGCGCGGCGCGGCGTCGCAGGTCATGCCGGTTCCTCCAGCAGGGCGCGCAGCTTTCCGAAAGCCAGCCGCAGCCGTGACTTGACGGTTCCGAGCGCCAGACCGGTGGCCTCGGCGATCTCGCTGTGGCTGAGATCGTCATAGAAGGCGCGGCGAACCAGGTCGCGCTGCTCCTCGGGCAGGTCCAGCAGGGCGGCGGCGATGCGACGCTGCTGCTGGCCGGCATTGACCTCTTCGTGGGGGCTGACGGCCTCGGGCGGTTTGAGGGCCGGGTCCTCGCCATCGATGTCGGCGGTGCGGTCGCGGCGGTAGATGTCGATGCGCCGGTTGCGGGCGATGCGGAAGATCCAGGTCGAGACCGAGGCCCGGCGCGAATCGAAGCTGGCGGCCTTCCGCCAGACGGTGACCAGCACCTCCTGGGCCAGTTCCTCGGAGCGGGCGCCGTCGAGGCCCAGGCGGACGAGATAGCCCTTTACCCGGGGTGCATAGTGATCGAACAGCTGGCGAAAGGCGGCCCGGTCGCCCCGCTCGGCGATGGCCAGGACAAGGGCCGCGTAGGGGTCCGCCCCTGCTGACAAAAGCCCATCCCGCACGTTCGCCGCTTCCTTTCTCCAGAGGGGACCATACACCACCGGTCGCCGACATGGGCAACCGGCCGCAGCCTTTGGCGCTGGACTTCGTTAAGTGGATGCGTGTTATGCTGCACTGCAAAACAGGTCGGACGCCAATGCTCTATTCCCTGCAGGAAGCCACCTACTACGCCTCCACCCCCATGCGGGCGCTGGCTCGGGCGACGCGGGACTTCTGGTCGTCGCCGCTGAACCCGGCCCGCGACTCGACGCTGGGCCGCAGCCTCTATGCCGCCAGCGACCTCTACGCCAACGTCACCCGCCGCTATGGCCGGCCGGACTGGGGCATCGACACGTGCGAGGTCAACGGGGTCGAGGTGCGGGTGCGCCAGCAGGTGGTCTGGGAAAGCCCCTGGTGCCGGCTGATCCAGTTCGACCGCGACATGGCCGACATGCGCCGGGCCGGGAAGCTGCAGCTGGACCCGGCGGTCCTGCTGGTGGCGCCGCTCAGCGGCCACTACGCCACCCTGCTGCGCGGCACGGTCGAGGCGCTGATCCCGCACCACGCCGTCTTCGTCACCGACTGGTCGAACGCCCGCGACGTGCCGATGATGGAAGGCCGCTTCGACTTCCACGACTATATCGACCACATCCGCTCGATGCTGGGGGTGATGGGGGCGCGGGCCCATGTGGTCGCCGTCTGCCAGCCGGGACCGCCCGTCCTCGCGGCCGCCGCCCTGATGGCCGCGGACAACGATCCCAACCGCCCGCGCAGCATGACCTTCATGGGCTCGCCCATCGATGCCCGCCTGTCGCCGACGGTGACCAACAAGCTGGCCGAGGAACGGCCCTTCACCTGGTTCCAATCGAACATGATCCACACCGTGCCGCCGCCGCATCCCGGCGTCATGCGGCGGGTCTATCCGGGCTTCGTGCAACTGGCGTCCTTCATGTCGATGAACCTGGAAAAGCACCAGGACGCCCACCAACGCTATTTCGAACAACTGGTGGTCGGCGACGAGGACAGCGCCGACAAGCACCGGGTGTTCTACGACGAGTATCTGTCTGTCCTGGACCTGACCGAGGAGTTCTATCTCCAGACGGTCGATATCGTGTTCCAGAAATACCTGCTGCCCAAGGGCGAGCTGACCCATCGCGGGCGGCCGGTCGATCCGGGCAAGATCACCGACATCGCCCTGATGACCGTCGAGGGCGAGCTGGACGACATCTCCGGCGTCGGCCAAACCCAGGCGGCGCATGGCCTGTGCCAGAACATCCCCGAGGATCTGAAGGAGCTCTACGTCCAGCCGGGCGTCGGCCACTACGGGGTGTTCAACGGTCGGCGGTTCCGGGATGAGATCTATCCGCGCCTGGCCGCCTTCATTCGCCGGGTGGACCCTGATTTCGCCAGTGCGACCGGGCCGTCCTTCCAGATTGCGAAATGATCGTTTCCGAAGCGGCGGTTACGGATTAATCGAAGAGGCGATGAGTCTCTTTCGTCCACCCGCCTATTCGCATGGCGACCGGCTGGAGGCCGCCGGCCATGTGCTGCGGCTGTCGGTCAACGCCCGGGCCAGGCGCATCTCCCTGCGGGTCGACCGGACCCGGCGCGAGGTGGTGGCCACGGCGCCGACCGCCAAGCGGCTGAGCGAGGCGGTGGCCTTCGCCCGCGAGCGGATCGGCTGGATCGAGGCCCAGCTGGCCGACCTGCCGGCCCCCCGGCCGGTGTCGCCGGGGATGACGGTAGAGCTGTTCGGACGACCGTTCGACCTGGTCGCGCGCCCCGGCCGGGCGCGGATCGACCTTGAGGCGGGGACCATCTCCGCCCCAGACGACGCCGCCTTCGCCGACCGGGTGGTGCGGCTGGTCAAGGCCGAGGCCAAGCGCCGCTTCACCGAGCTCACGGCGGGGTACGCCGACATGCTGGGGGTTCCGGTCCCCAGCGTCAGCGTGGTCGACGCCAAGGCCCGCTGGGGCAGCTGCACCCCGGCCCGCATCGCGAAGCCCGCCTCGATCCGCTACAGTTGGCGGCTGGCCCTGGCCCCGTTGGCGGTGGCCGACTATGTCGCCGCCCACGAATGCGCCCACCTGATCGAGGCCAACCATGGGCCGAGGTTCTGGACACTGGTCGATCGCATCTTCGGACCGCCTGGGCCGCATCGCGCGTGGCTGCGGGCGCACGGGACGGGGCTGCACGCCTTCGGACGTTAGGCGAGGAAGGCCTCGATCCCGGCGAACCCCGCCGCGCCGGTATCGGCCAGCAAGGGCGCGGTCGCGGCCGTGACGCCGCCCAGCGCATAGACGGGGACGCTCGCCCCTTCGACAATCCGGCTGAAGCCTTCCACTCCAAGCGGCGCGCCGGCCGAGAGGCTGTTGCTTGGAAAGACCGGGGAGACCAGCACCGCGTCGGCGGCGCTGTCGCCGACCGGGCCGTGGGCGGCGGCGGTGAGGATCCAGCCCGGGTGGGCGGCGCGCAGCTCGGCCAGCCCATGCGCCAGACGTTCGGGGAGATGCAGGCCGTGGGCGCCGATGGCCTCGGCCAACTGCGGGTCGGCGCCGGCCAGCAGGATCAGGCCCCTGGCGCCGGCGACGGCGGCCAGGCGGCGGCCGGTCTCGATGGCGTCCGGCGCTCCAAAGGCCCGGTAGATCACCGCCACCTCCGGCGTCAGCCGCTCGGCGACCGCGACCGGATCGGGGGTGCGGACCGGGTCGGTCAGGAACAGCAGGCGCGGCAGGGGCTTTTCCGCCGCCACCTGTAAGGGTAGGTCACGGGGGCGTAGGTCACGGGCCGCCGCCGCCACAGCTTCGAGACTGGATCGTGACCCGGACAGAACCATCCTCCATCGCCGATAACCGCCGCGCCGTGCTGGAGCGGATCGCCACCGCCGCCCGCGCCGCCGGGCGGGAGACGGACGATATCGCCCTTGTGGCGGTCTCCAAGCAGCAGCCGCAAGAGAAGATCGACGCCATGCTGGCCGCCGGCCAGCGGGTGTTCGGCGAGAACCGGGTGCAGGAGGCGGCCGGGCGCTGGGTGGACGGGCGACGCGAGGGGGTCGAGCTTCGGCTGATCGGGCCGTTGCAGAGCAACAAGGCGCGGGAGGCGGTGGCCCTGTTCGACGTCATCGAGACGGTCGATCGGGAAAAGCTGGCGGCGGTGCTGGCCGAGGAGATGGCGCGCAGCGGGCGGGCGGTTCGGCTCTACGTCCAGGTCAACACCGGCGAGGAGGTCCAGAAGGCGGGGATCGCGCCAGGCGAGGCGGACGGGTTCATCGCGGCCTGCCGCGAGCGATACGGCCTGACGGTCGAGGGGCTGATGTGCATCCCGCCGGAGACCGAGCCGGCCGGCCTGCATTTCGCCCTGCTGCGCCAGATCGCCGCGCGAAACGGGGTGGCCAAGCTCAGCATGGGGATGAGCGGCGACTATGAGACGGCGGTGCGGTTCGGCGCGACCAGCGTGCGGGTGGGGACCGCCCTGTTCGGAGCGCGGTAGGCGGGGCGGGCTGGCCGCTGGTTCAGCGTTCCATGTCGAGCGAGTAGCCCGCCGAACGCACCGTGCGGATGGGATCGATTTCCTTGCCTGTGTTCAGCGCCTTGCGCAGGCGGCCGATGTGGACATCCACGGTGCGGGCCTCGACGTAGACGTCGGAGCCCCAGACGGCGTCGAGGAGCTGTTCGCGGCTGAACACGCGGCCAGGATGCTGGATCAGGTGATCGAGGAGGCGGAACTCGGTGGGGCCGAGGTGGACCTCGCGGCCGTCGCGCTTCACCCGGTGGGCGACGCGGTCGACCAGGATGTCGCCGTGGGCCAGGCGGTCGTCGGCCAGACCCGGGCGGATGCGGCGCAGGACGGCGCGGATGCGGGCCAGCAGTTCGGTCATCGAGAAGGGTTTGACCACATAGTCGTCCGCGCCGGTGTCGAGGCCGCGGATGCGGTCGCTCTCTTCGCCGCGGGCGGTCAGCATCAGGACCGGCAGGTTGCGGGTCTCGGTCTTCTGGCGCAGCCGCCGGCAGACCTCGATGCCGCTGACCTTGGGCAGCATCCAGTCGAGCAGCAGCAGGTCGGGCTTGGCCTCGTCGATGACGATCAGGGCCTCCTCGCCGTCGCCGGCGACGGCCACCCGATAGCCCTCCTTCTCGAGGTTGTACTGCAGCAGGGTCGCCAGGGCGTCTTCATCCTCGGCAATGACGATCGTGGGCGTGCTCATGTCAGGGTCTCACCCTTGGGGCGCTGGTCGGGCAGGTCTTCGCCGGTGATCTCGTAATGGACGATCTCGGCGATGTTGGTGGCGTGGTCGCCGATCCGCTCGAGGTTCTTGGCGACGAACAGCAGGTGGGCGCCCGGCGTGATCGTGCGGGGATCGCCCATCATGTAGGTCAGCAGTTCGCGGAACAGGCTCTCGTAGTGTTCGTCGACCTCGTCGTCGCGGGTCCAGACCGAGGTGGCGGCCTCCAGCTCGCTGGAGGTGTAGGCGTCGAGCACGTCCTTCAGCCGGCTGGAGACCAGCTTGCCCATGCGCTCGATGCTGCGGGTGACCGGGCCGGCCGGGTCGGTCTCGGCCAGGACCAGGGAGCGTTTGGCGATGTTCTTGGCCAGGTCCCCGCAGCGCTCGAGGTTGGAAGCGATCTTCATCGCCGCCACGGTGCGGCGCAGGTCCACCGCCATCGGCTGGCGAAGGGCGATCAGCCGGATGGCGGCCCGCTCGATCTCCAGCTCCAGGGCGTCCAACCGAACGTCGCGCTCGACGATCTGGGCGGCCAGGGCCACGTCGCGGCGGGCGAAGGCGTTGACCGCGTCGGCCACCTGGGCTTCGGCGAGGCCGCCCATGCGGGCCACCTCGGCGGTCAGGTGGTTCAGTTCTTCCTCGTAGGAGGTGACGATGTGCTGTTGCATGGGGGGGAACCTCAGCCGAAGCGGCCGGTGATGTAGTCCTGGGTGCGTTTTTCCCGGGGGTTGGTGAAGATGTCCTCGGTCGAGCCCTGCTCGACCAGCTGGCCGAGGTGGAAGAAGGCGGTGCGTTGCGACACCCGCGCGGCCTGGGCCATCGAGTGGGTCACGATCACGATGCAGTACTGTCGGCGCAGCTCGTCGATCAGTTCCTCGATCCGGGCGGTGGCGATCGGGTCGAGCGCCGAGCAGGGCTCGTCCATCAGGATGACGCGGGGCTGCACGGCGATGGCGCGGGCGATGACCAGGCGTTGCTGCTGTCCGCCCGACAGGCTGGAGCCCGACTGGTGCAGCCGGTCGGACACCTCGTCCCACAGGCCGGCCTTCTTCAGCGAGGCCTCGACGATGGCTTCCAGCTCGGCCTTGCCATTGGCCAGGCCGTGGATGCGGGGGCCGTAGGCGACGTTCTCGAAGATCGACTTGGGGAAGGGGTTGGGCTTCTGGAACACCATGCCGACGCGCGAGCGCAGCACCACCGGGTCGACGGAGCGCGCGTTGACGTCCTCGCCGTCGATCTCGATGCGGCCGGTGACGCGGGCCCCCGGAATGGTGTCGTTCATCCGGTTGATGCAGCGCAGGAAGGTCGACTTGCCACAGCCGGACGGGCCGATGAAGGCGGTCACCGCCCGGTCGGGGATGTCGATGCTGATGTCGTGAAGCGCCTGTTTGTCGCCATAGAAGGCGCTGACGCCCTGGCAGTGGATCTTCACCCCGGCGTTGGCGACAGGGGTGTGGGCGGCCACCGCCGGGGGGCGGAGCTGGGTGTCGTGGGGCAAAGGATTTCCTTCGGCGGCCATGAAGCTACCACCTCTTCTCGAAGCGGCGGCGCAGGATCACGGCCGTCGCATTCATCAGGATCATGAAGACCAGCAGCACGATGATGGCCCCGGCGGTGCGCTCATGGAAGGCCGCCTCGGCGGCGTTTTCCCAGATGAACACCTGTACGGGCAGCACGCTGGCGGCGCTGGCCAGGCTTTCGGGCAGGCCCGGGGTGAAGGCGACCATTCCGATCATCAGCAGCGGGGCGGTCTCGCCCAGGGCATGGGCGAGGGAGAGGATGATGCCGGTCATCACCCCCGGCGCGGCCTGGGGCAGGACGTGGTGGAAGACGGTCTGGGTGCGGCTGGCGCCCATGCCCAGCGCCGCTTCGCGGATCGAGGGCGGCACGGCCTTCAGCGCCGCGCGGGTCGCGATGATGATCGTCGGCAGGCTCATCAGGGCCAGCACCAGACCGCCGGTCAGCGGAGCCGAGCGGGGAAAGCCCAGCCAGTTGATGAAGAGAACGAGGCCCAGCAGGCCGTAGACGATGGAGGGCACGGCGGCGAGGTTGTTGATGTTGACCTCGATAAAGCCGCTGAGCCGGCCGCGCGGGGCGAACTCTTCCAGCCAGACGGCCGCCAGCACCCCCACCGGCACGGCGATAAAGGCGGCGACCAGCAGCATCAGGGCCGAGCCGACGACCGCCCCCAGCACCCCGGCCTGTTCCGGCTCGGTGGAGTCGGAGTTGGTGAAGAAGTCGCTGTTGAAGTGCGACCTGACCAGGCCCTCGGCTTCCAGCCGGTCGAGCCAGTCGAGCTGGCGGTTGGAGAGCTTGCGGTCGGTTTCTGGAGTCGAGCGCTCGATCTCGCCCTTGTAGTAGAGGTCGGCGTTGGCCTTGACCGGGACCGTGAAGGTCAGGGTCGTGCCGATGACCTTGGGGTCGTCCTTGATGGCGCCCAGGATGCGGTAGCCGAGATCGCGGGAGACCAGGTCCATGGCCTCGCCCGAGGCCAGGCCGAGGGCGTCGTCCTGCACCTTCAGGCGCTTCAACAGGTTCTGGGCGGCGAGGTAGTCGAAATTGTTGCCCTCGAGGTCGGCGCGGTCGATGCGGGCCGGGTCGAGGTAGACGCTGGTGGTGATCGAGTGGGTCCAGAACACCGTGTAGCCCTGCTGGACCACCCGGGCGAGCAGGACGACCAGGAAGCCCAGGGCAATGACGATCGCCAGCTGGCCATAGAGCTTGAAACGGGCCTCGGCGGCGTGGCGCTGCTTCAGCCGCTTCTCGGAGAGGTCCCTGGAGGGAAGGTTGCGGGCGTCAGTCATAGGCCTGCCGGTACTTCTGCACGATGCGCAGGGCGATGATGTTGAGCACCAGGGTGACGCCGAACAGCGTCAAGCCCAGGCCAAAGGCGGCCAAGGTGCGGGGGCTGTCGAACTCCTGGTCGCCGGTGAGCAGTTCGACCATCTGGCGGGTGACGGTGGTCACGGAGTCCAGCGGGTTGGCGGTGATCCGGGCCTGGCTGCCGGCGGCCATGGTGACGATCATCGTCTCGCCCACGGCCCGGCTGATGGCCAGCAGCATGGCGCCCATGACGCCGGGCAGGGCGGCGGGCAGGATGACCCGCTTCACCGTCTCCGACTTGGTGGCGCCCATGGCGTAGCTGCCGTCGCGCAGGGACTGGGGCACGGCGTTGATAATGTCGTCGGAGAGGCTGGAGATGTAGGGGATCAGCATGATGCCCATCACCACCCCGGCGGTCAGGGCCATCTCGTTCTGAACGGCCATAAGGTACTGGCCGAGCGGGTCCAGCGGGCCCTCGGCCAGCCAGCTGCCGATCCAGTTGAAGAAGCCGCGGAACAGCGGCCCGACGGTCAGCGCCGCGAAGAAGCCGTAGACCACGGTCGGCACCCCGGCGAGGATCTCCAGCAGCGGCTTGATGACGCCCCGCGTGGTGCGGCCGGCGTATTCCGACAGGTAGATGGCGCAGAACAGCCCGACGGGCGCGGCCACGCACATGGCCACGATCATCACCAGGAACGTGCCGGCGAACAGCGGCACGGCCCCGAAGGCGCCCTTGGCGGCCACCTGGTCCTCGCGCATGGCGATCTGCGGCTGCCACTGCAGGCCGAACAGGAAGTCGAGCGGGGGAACGGAGGCGAAGAAACGCATCGCCTCGTAGAGCAGGCTGGCGACAATGCCGATCGTGGTCAGCACGGCGATGGCCGAGCAGGCCATCAGGGCGATGTTGATCCAGCCCTCGACCTGGTTGCGGGCGCGCAGGGTCGGCGAGATGCGCGGCCAGGCCAGCAGGAAGCCGCCCAGCGCCAGCACCCCGGCCAGGGCCAGGGCGGCGAAGGCGGAGAAGCCGTTGTACTGCCGCGCCTGCTCGGCCTTCTGTTCGAGGGCGGCGCGCTGTTCGGGCGTCCATTGGATGGCGGTGGTCGGCTCGCCCCTGGCCAGGGACTGGGCGTCGTTCCAGAAGGCCTGGGCCGTCTCGGACGGCAGGCTGGCGACGGCGGCCGGCGGATCGGCGGCGATCAGCGCCTCGCCCAGGCGCGGGCCGGCGGTGAGGAACAGCAGAAGGATCAGGGCGGCCGGAATCCCGGTCCACAGCGCCACCCAGGTTCCGTAGTAGCCGGGCAGCGAATGCAGCCGCTCGCCGCCGGCCAGCGCCGAGGCGCGGCGGCGGCCCAGCCACCAGACTCCGACCGAGAAGGCCAGGAGCAGGGCGAAGGCGAGGGTGAAACTCATGACATTCCGGAGAATCGTGCGCCAAGGCCGCGCGTGAGGCTCCCATGCCCGGCCATTGCTGGCCTTACACGACATTTCAGTGACAACTTGGTGACAGTGAGGGCGGTTGACCGGCGGGGCCGCTTCAAGCGACACCGCGCCGTATGAACGTCCTCCTCGTCGGATTCGGCGGGCGCGAGCATGCGCTGGCCTGGAAGATCGTCCAGTCGCCCATGCTGACCCGGCTGGTCGCCGCCCCGGGCAATCCCGGCATCGCCGACCTCTGCGAAACGCGGGCGGTGAAAGCCGACGACGTGGCCGGGCTGCTGAGCCTGGCGCGGGAGATCGCCGCCGACCTGGTGGTGGTCGGTCCCGAGGTGGCGCTGGAGGCGGGGCTGGCCGATGCGCTGGCCGAGGCGGGGATCGCCTGTTTCGGGCCGAGCCGGTCGGCGGCCCGGCTGGAAACCTCCAAGGCCTTCACCAAGGACTTCTGCCAGCGGCACGGCCTGCCCACGGCCGCGTACCGCGTGTTCGAGGACACGGAGGCGGCCTCCGGTTTCCTCGACAGCCTGACGGCGCCTTTCGTGATCAAGGCCGACGGCCTGGCGGCCGGCAAGGGCGTGGTGATCGCCCAGGATCGCGCCGAGGCCGACGCGGCGGTGCTCGACATGCTGGGCGGCCGGTTTGGCTCGGCCGGGGCGCGGGTGGTGATCGAGGAATTCATGGTCGGCGAGGAGGCGTCGCTGTTCGCCCTCTGCGACGGGACCGGCGCGGTGCTGTTCGGCCAGGCGCAGGACCACAAGCGGGCCTATGACGGAGACGAGGGCCCCAACACCGGCGGCATGGGCACCTACAGCCCGGCGCCGGTGCTGACCGATGCGCTCATCCAGCAGGCCTTCGAGGAACTCATCGCGCCGACCGTGCGCGGCATGGCCGAGGAGGGCAATCCCTACGTCGGCGTGCTGTACGCGGGGCTGATGCTGACCGAGCAAGGTCCCAAGCTGGTCGAGTACAACGCCCGCTTCGGCGACCCCGAATGCCAGGTGCTCATGCTGCGGCTGGCTGACGACATCCTCCCATGGCTGGAGGCCGCCGCGAAAGGCCAGCTGTCGCGCCTGTCCGGCCCCAGCTGGCGCGAGGAGGCGGCGGTGTGCGTGGTAATGGCCGCCGACGGCTATCCCGACAGCCCGGTCAGCGGGGCGGTGATCCGCGGCGCGGGCGCCGACTTCGGGGGCGAGGCGGTGGTCTTCCACGCCGGGACAAAGCGCGATGAGGACGGAACCCTGCGGTCGGCCGGCGGCCGGGTGCTCAACGTCTGCGCCCTGGGCGCGACCCTGCACGAGGCGCGGGACCTGGCCTATGCCGCTGTGGGCGCCATCGACTTCCCCGGCGGCTTCCATCGCAGCGATATCGGCTGGCGAGCGCTGTAGAGTTGCAGCCACCGGCCGTTTGCTGCGTTAGGCTCGCGCCAGACCTTCCGGGACCCTCATGAGCCGCACAGACAGCCTTCTGATCCCCGGCGAAACCTGCTGGCGCATCGACCAGGCCGACCGCGCCTCGTTTCTGGTCGACGGAGCCGACTATTTCGCCGCTGTGAAGTCCGCGATGCTCAGCGCCAAGCAGTCAATCTGGCTGCTGGCCTGGGTGTTCGATCCCCTGACGCGCTTCGAGCCGGACCGTATCGAGCGCAGCCGGGATCCGGCCAATCCCGACCGCCTGGGTCTGCTGCTCCGGCGCCTGGCGGTGCTCAACCCGGCGCTGGATGTCCGCATCCTCGCCTGGGACATGCCGCCGCTGATGGCCTTCACGCAGCGGTTTCCGGGCCAGCGGGCCAAGGCGGCGTTCAAGGGCTCTCCGGTCAAGTTCCGCCTGGACAACTCCCTGCCCAATAGCGCCTGCCACCACCAGAAGGTGCTGATCGTCGATGGCCGGCTCTGCTTCATCAGCGGCGGGGATCTGGGCGCCGACCGCTGGGACACCTGCGACCACCTGGACGAGGACCCGCACCGTCGCCTGCCGTGGGGCCAGCGCTATCCGGCCCGGCATGACGTCGCCCTGATGGCCGAGGGACCGATCGCCCAGGCCGCCGGCCAGCTGTTCGTCGATCGCTGGACGCGCGCCGATTGCGGCTATCTGGAGGTTCCCGAGCCGGCCGAAGAAAGCGTCTGGCCCGACGGATTCGCCGAGGACCTGGTCAAGGTCGACGTCGCCCTGACCCGCACCGAGCCCAACTGGAAGGATCACCAGGGAACGAAGGAGGGCCTGCGGCTTCACCTGGACTGCATCGCCCAGGCGCGGCGGACCATCTTCCTTGAGAACCAGTACCTGGCCTCGCCGCTGATCGTCTCGGCGCTCTGCCGGCGGCTGGAGGAGCCGGACGGACCGGAGGTGATCGCCATCGGACCGAGCTCCAGTCCCAGCTTCTTCGACCGGATGACCATGGACAGCGCCCGCCACGCGGCCATCAACCGGCTGGAGCAGTCGGACCTGCACAACCGCTTCCGCGCCTTCACCGCCCGCACGGCCCATGACGAGCCGATCATCGTCCACTCCAAGGTGTCGATCTTCGACGACCGGCTGCTCCGCATCGGCTCGGCCAACCTCAACAACCGCTCGGGCGGGCTGGACACCGAGGTCGACGCGGTCATCGAGGCCGGCGACAGCTCCGAGAGCGCTGAGACCCGGCGCACCATCGCCGCCTTCCGCACCCTGCTGATCGGCCACTACTTCGGACGGGGTCTGGCGGAGACCCAGGAAGCGATCCGCGAAACGGGCTCGGTGGCCGGGGCCATTGACGCCCTCGACGGTCACCCCCGCCGCCTGCTGCCGGTGGATCGAACGCCGATCGAACGGCTGGGGCGGCTGGTGGCCGGCTGGAGTCTGGGTGATCCCCTGGCCCCGTCGGACGCCTGGCGGCCCTGGACGCGGCGCCACTGCATCCAGGTGGCGATGGAGGAAAACGGCCTTCCGCCCCTGACCAAGCCTCGGAAGGGTTAGACCTCGATATCCACGATAAGCGGCAGGTGGTCCGAAGCCTTGCGGGCCTCCAGGTCAAACGGGGATTCGACCCGCTTCACCGTGATCCCCTTCGAAACGAACACATGGTCGATCCGCATGAACGGGAAGGCCGAAGGATAGGTTGACATCGGCGCCCCGGGCCACATCAGCTGGGCATCCTGGATGGCCGCCGCCAGGATCCGGTAGGGCGCGTTAAACGGGGTGGCGTTGAAGTCGCCCATCAGCACGGCTGGCGCTATGAACGCCTCGTCGGCCATCCAGTCCCCGACCAGGGCGGTCGCCTGCTTCTTCTGCTCCTGGGGCACGAGGCCAAGGTGGGTGTTGATCACCTGCAGTTCGCGGCCATCGGGCAAGGTCACGGCAATCCACACCGCCCCGCGCGGCTCGAGCGCCCGGATTTTCGGATAGCCCGGCAGGGGCCCGGCCCGCACCAGCCGCTCGGGCAGGTGGGTCATCAGGGCGTCGCCGTAGCGCTCCTCCTCGATATGCATGGCGGCGTTGAAGTGGCTGCGCATCTCCACCAGCTGGGCCAGCCGGTGGGCCTGGTCCACCCCGCCGGTGCGCCGGCGGCCGACGTCCAGTTCCTGCAGGCCGACGATGTCCGGCTTGGCGGCCGCGATCACCCGCGCGCAGCGTTCCACGTCCAGCCGCTTGTCCACGCCCACGCAGCGGTGGACGTTCCAGGTCATCAAACGAAGCTTCATGCCCCGAAAAGATCGCGCTGCTCACCGGTTGGTTCCGGTTCGGCGCCTCGGCGGCTCAGCAGGAAGAGGGCGTTCTCGGCGCGCCAGTTCTCGATTCCCCGGCCCGGATCGATGGGCCGCGCCGCCTGGCCGCGCACCAGGGCGGCGGCGTGATCGACCCGAAGGTCCAGGTCGTCGGTCAGGGCGGCGAAGTCGGCCAGGCTGCAGAGATGGATGTTGGGCGTCGACCACCAGGGCTCGGGCAGGGCGCGGGTCTCGGGCATCCGGCCTCGGGTCAGCAGGCTCCAGCGCACCCGCCAGTGGCCGAAGTTGGGGAAGCTGACGATGGCCTGGTCGGCGATGCGCAACAGCTCGCTCAGCACATGGCGCGGGTTGCGGGTGGCCTGCAGGGTCTGGCTGAGCACGGCGTAGTCGAAGGCCTTGGTCGGGAAGTGGTCGAGGTCGCGGTCGGCGTCCCCCTGCACCACGGCCAGCCCCCGCGCCAGGCAGGCGGAGACGTTCTGGGCCTCCAACTCCACCCCGCGCCCATCGACGGATTTTTCGCGGCTCAGCAGTTCGAGCAACTCGCCCTCGCCGCAGCCGACATCGAGCACCCGCGTTCCGGGGCGGACGAGGCGGAGGATCTCGCGGAAGTCTTCCCTCACCGCCCGGTCCTCACCGAATCCAGAAATCCTCGCAGCGCCGAATCCATCACCGGCTCGTCGAGCAGGAAGGCGTCGTGCCCCTTGTCGCTCTCGATCTCCAGGAAGCTCGCCCGCGCCCCGGCGGCGTTCAGCGCCCGGACGATGTGGCGGCTTTCCGGGGTCGGGTACAGCCAGTCGGAGGTGAAGCTGAGCACGCAGAACTTCACGTTCCGCGCCGGCCGGAAGGCTTCGGCCAGCACCCCGCCGTGCGGCGCCGCCAGGTCGAAATAGTCCATGGCCCGGGTGATGTAGAGATAGCTGTTGGCGTCGAACCGGTTGACGAACGCCCCGCCCTGGTGGCGCAGATAGCTCTCCACCTGGAAGTCGGCGTCGAAGCCCCAGCTCAAGCCGTCGTTCTGCAGCTCTCGGCCAAACTTGCGCTGCAACGCCGCCTCGGACAGGTAGGTGATGTGCGCCGCCATCCGGGCCACGGCCAGGCCCTTCTCAGGCCGCACTCCGTCCCTGGCGTAGGCCCCTCCGCGCCAGTCGGGGTCGGCCATCACCGCCTGGCGGCCGACCTCGTGCAGGGCGATGTTCTGGGCCGAATGGCGGGCGGCGCTGGCGACGCAGACGCAGGCCCCGATCCGCTCGGGATAGTCAGCCGCCCATTGCAGCACCTGCATCCCGCCCATCGAGCCGCCGACCACCGCCGCCAGCTTCGAAATCCCCATCGCCTCGACCAGCATGGCCTGGGCCCGCACCATGTCGCCGATGGTGATCACCGGGAATGTCAGGCCGTAAGGGGCGCCGGTGGCCGGGTCGATGGAGCCGGGACCGGTCGAGCCCATGCAGCCGCCGACCACGTTGGAGCAGAGGATGAACCAGTCGGCCGGGTCCAGCGGCCGGCCCGGCCCGACCAGCCGGGTCCACCAGCCTTCCTTGCCGCTGACCGGATGAGTCCCAGCCACGTGCTGGTCCAGGGTCAGGGCGTGACAAATCAGGACGGCATTGGATTTGTCGGCGTTGAGCGTGCCCCAGCTGCGCCAGGCGATCTCGACATTGGCCAGCTGACCGCCCGAATCCAGGCGCAGCGGCGCCGCCGGGCCGAAGGCCCAGGTCCCGCCGTCCTCGGCCGTGATCGCGCCTCCGGAATCCATCGGCTCCCAAGACCGCCGGGAATGGGGATTGTCAACGCCCAAGGAGCGGGCGAGTAGAAGGGCGTCATGGACCGGCTGATCCTCTTTCGCCACGGCAAGGCCGAGCGCACCGCGCCGGGCGGCGACATTGCACGCCGGCTGACCGACCGCGGCCGCCGCGACGCCGAGATTATGGGCGGCGTCCTGGCCACCCAGGGGCTGGTCCCGGACCTGGCCCTGGTCAGCAGCGCCGCCCGCACCCAGGAAACCTGGGAAGCCGCTTCGCCGGCCTTCCCCGGCGCCAGGTTGCTGGTCCGCCGAGACCTCTACCTCGCCGACGAGGCAGTGATCGTCGACCTGGCCGAAACCCTGGGCAGGAGCGCAGGCACGGTGATGATCGTCGGCCACAATCCGGGTCTCCACATGCTGACCCTCGGCCTGTTGCGCCAAGGCGGAGCCGGGGCGGCGGTGATGGCCCGCGCCCAGGACAAGTTCGCCACCTCCAGCGTTTCCGCCTTCACCTTCGATGCGGCGGGCCGCCCGACCTACGACGGGCTGTTCCACGCCAGCGACCATGGCGGCGGGGCGAGCGAATGAGCCGGATCTACAAACTGGTCCCCCGGTGGGAGTGGACGGCGGCCAAGGCGGCCGGGGTGTTCCTGGGCTCGCCGGTCGATGTGACGGACGGGTTTATCCACTTCTCGACGGCCGCCCAGGCGGGCGAGACCGCGCGGAAGTATTTCGCCGGGCTGGACGACATCCTGGTGGTGGCTTTCGAAGCCGACGACCTGGGTCCCGGGCTGAAGTGGGAGCCATCGCGCGGGGGCGATCTGTTTCCGCACCTGTACGGGCCGCTGGATCCAAAACTGGCGCTCGAGGAACGCGCCGCGCCGCTGGGCAAGGATGGCCACATCCAGCTCGGCGATCTGGCGTGAGCATTCGGACTAGGCCTCTTGACGCCCCCCTCCCTGAGGGAGGGGGTAGGGGGAGGGTCTACGCTGCCGACACCGTAAACCCTCTCCCTCCCACCGCGTCGCGGCGGGCCCCGCCCTCTCCCTCGTGGGAGAGGGGCCAGGAAGAGCCTGCCGCCAAAGGGCATGCGATGGCGCGTTACGTGGGGGGGAGGCTCAGGTGATCGCCCACGACATCGCCGCCCGCGCCCTCCACCTCCTCGATCCGGAGGACGCCCACGCCGCCACCATCCAGGCGCTGAAGCTCGGCCTTGGCCCCATTGCCGTCCGCCGCGATCCCCTCCTGGCCACCACCCTGGCCGGCCTCGCCCTGCCCAGCCCCATCGGCCTGGCCGCCGGGTTCGACAAGAACGCCGAGGTTCCGGACGCCATGCTCCGCGCCGGCTTCGGTTTCGTCGAATGCGGCACGGTCACACCCCTGGCCCAGCCCGGCAACCCGCGCCCGCGCCTGTTCCGCCTGACCGCCGACCGGGCGGTCATCAACCGCATGGGCTTTAACAACCAGGGGCTGGAGCCCTTCGCCGCCCGTCTCAAGCGTCGCCCTCGGCGCGGGATCGTCGGCGCCAACATCGGGGCCAACAAGGAGGCGACCGACCGGATCGGCGACTATGTCACAGGCCTCACCCGCCTCTGGGGCCTGGCCGACTATTTCACCGTCAACATCTCCTCGCCCAACACCCCCGGCCTGCGCGCACTTCAGACCGCCGACGCCCTGGCCGAGCTGCTGGGCCGCCTGGCCGAGGCTCGCGCCGCCCTTTCCGGCGCCGCCCCAATCTTCCTGAAGGTTGCACCCGACCTGGCCGACGGCGAGGTGGAGGCGATCGTGGCGGCCTGCGCCACCCATGGCCTGGCCGGCATCGTGGTCTCCAACACCACAATCGAGCGCGATGGCCTCACCGACCCACGGGGATCGGAAGCCGGCGGACTGTCCGGCGCCCCGCTGATGGCGCGCTCCACCGCCGTCCTGTCCCGCTTCCACGCCGCCAACGACCGGGGCCTGGTGCTGATCGGCGTCGGCGGCATCACCAGCGGGGCGGACGCCTACGCCAAGATCCGCGCCGGGGCCTCGGCCGTGCAACTCTACTCCGCCCTGGTCTACGATGGCCCTGGCCTGGTGACCCACATCCGCTGCGACCTCGCCGCCCGTCTGAAGGCGGATGGCTTCCGTTCCGTCGCGGACGCCGTGGGCGCCGGCTAGACTCGCGCGTCACGCGACCGCGTTGCCCCCGGCGCGGCCCTGACCTACACCTGATTCCATGGCCGAGGCCGCCCCGCCGCCGGAGACCGCTCCCCGCACCCGCCGATGGCTCTGGCCCGGCGGCCTATCGGCGCGCCTGCTGGTTCTGACCAGCCTGTTCGTCACCCTGGCGGCCCTCTTCGTCCTGCCCGCCGCCCTGGCCAGCTTTGAGGAGCAGTGGCTGCTCGACCGCATCCGCGCCGCCGAGGTGGTGGTGCTGGCCACCGATGCCGCGCCGGACGGAATCACCCCCCAGATCGCTGGTCAGATGCTCGACGGCGCCGGGGTCCAGTCGGTGGCCATCGAGACCGAGGAGATGCGCCGCCTGGTGCTGGCCGCCCCCCGCGACCTGGAGGTCTCCTACACCGTCCACCTGCGCGAGCAGAACCCGCTGTCCTGGTTCGCCGCCCCCTTCCAGACCCTGTTCGGGCCCAAGGGCCGGATGGTCCGGGTCACCGCCGAGCCGCGGCTGATTCGCGGCAGCCAGCTGGTCGATGTGGTCGTGCCGGACGATCCGCTGCGCGCGGAGCTGATCAGCTATCTGTGGCAGGCGCTGTTCGTCACTGTGTTCGCGGCCATCGTGGTCGGGGGGGCGGTCTATCTGTCGCTGAACGCCTTCCTGGTGCGGCCGATGCAGCGGATCACCCGCTCCATCGAACGCTTCCGCGCCGACCCGGAGGACCCCGGCGCCCGGGTCGAGACCAGCGGCCGCCGCGACGAGATCGGCCGCGCCGAGGCCGAGCTCGACCGGATGCAGCAGGAATTGCTGGCGGCCCTCAACAGCCGCGCCCGGCTGGCGGCCCTGGGCGAGGCTGTGGCCAAGATCAACCACGACCTGCGCAACATGCTGACCAGCGCCCAGATCGCCTCGGACCGCCTGGCCGCCATCGGCGACCCCAAGGTGGCCCAGGCCTTGCCCCGCCTGGAGCGGGCGCTGGACCGGGCGGTGACCCTGGCCACCAACGTCCTGGCCTATGGGCGAACCAACGAGACGGCCCCGGACCTCAAGCCCGTGCCCCTCAAGGCCGCCCTCGAGGCCGCCGCCGAGGATGCGGCGCTGGAGAAGGACAGCGTCGAGCTGAAGATCGAGGCGCCGGCGCGAGCCACCCTCCTGGCCGATCCCGACCAGCTGCACCGCATCCTGATGAACCTGATGCGCAACGCCCGCCAGGCGATGGCCGGCATGGCGCGGGAGGAAAGGGGCCGGATCACGGTCTCGCTCGTGCGGGAGCCCGAGGCGAGCGTGCTTCGCCTGGCCGACAACGGGCCCGGGCTGCCAGAACGGGCGCTGGCGCACCTGTTCCAGCCGTTCGCCGGCTCCGCGCGCCATGGCGGGACGGGGCTGGGGCTGGCGATCTCGCGAGAACTGGCGGTGGCGCACGGCGGAGATCTGACGCTGGCCAGCAGCGGTCCGGAGGGCACGGTGTTCGAACTGCGGTTGCCGGCGCCGGTGGACGCGAGGTCGCGCAAGCCGAAAGACAGCGACTAACCGGCGCGTTGCCCAAAGTCAGCGGCCAGCCCCCAAGCGACCCGCGCCGCCTCGATCTTCTCCAGCTTGGCGTATAGCGGCCCCCAGTCGTCGGCTTCGGTGATCGGCGTCCACAGCGCCTCGACCTCGTCGATCAGCATCTCCACCGGCTCGGCCGCCGCGAACATCGGGTGCGCCAGCCGCTCCGGCCGATCCATCTCGAAACCGCTGAGCAGTCGCCGGAACGCCACGAACGCCTCGGCCTCGTAGAGCGCCGCCCGAGGCCCGGCCATGGCCCGGGCCTCGGACGCCTCGCCCCCGAACCAGTCGAAGAAGAACGGCTCCCAGCGCTGGGCCTCGGCCCCCTCGGCGATGGCCTTGAAGGCGGCGTTGACCAGGTCGAGGTCCGCGTCGGCATCGCGGCTCTTCACCCCCAACCGGGCGAGCATCGCCGCCCGCAGCTCATCCCGATAGGCCGGCGCGAATCCGTTCAAGGCCCCGATCAGGGCGTCGCTCTCCGCCACCAGGGTCAGGCAACCGGCCAGCTGTTGCAGGTTCCAGAAGGCCGCCTCCGGCTGGCGGCCGAAGCTGTAGAGGCCGGTTTCATCGAAATAGGCCGCCGTGAAGTTGGGATCGTTCCTCGGCAGGAACCGCCAAGGGCCGTAGTCGAAGCTCTCGCCGGTCACCACCATGTTGTCGGTGTTCAGCACCCCGTGCACGAAGCCCGCCGTCATCCAGCGCGCCGCTAGGCGGGCGGTCCGGGCCACGGTCTCGGTGAGCATGGCCACCGGCCGGTCGGGCGCGTCAGCGAGATGCGGGAAGTAGCTGTCGATCACGTGGTCAACCAGCAGCCCGACGTTGTCGGCCCGCTCGAAATAGGCCTGCCGCTGAAAGGTCCCGAAGCGGATGTGGCTGTGCGACAGCCGGGTGAGCACCGCCGAACGGGTGGGGCTGGGCTCATCGCCGCGCTCCAGGGCCTCGCCGGTCTCGACCAGGGAGAAGGCGCGGCTGGTCGGGACCCCCAGGGCCTCCAGCATGGCGGCCGCCAGCACCTCCCGCACCCCGCCCTTGAGGGTCAGCCGACCGTCGCCCCGCCGGGACCATGGCGTCTGGCCGCTGCCCTTGCTGGCCAGGTCGAGCAGGCGATCGGTCCCCGCCTCGCGCTGCTGGGCGAACAGGAAGCCTCGTCCGTCGCCCAACTCGGGATTGTAGGTGCGGAACTGATGGCCGTGATAGCGCATGGCCAGGGGGCCGGGCTGGTTGTCCGGCAACGGCTGAAAGCGGCCGAAATGGGCCAGCCATTCGGCATCGGTCAGGGTATCGAGCCCGACCGTGGCGGCGGCCCGGTCGTGGCGCCATCGCAGGGTCGTCTGTGGAAACGCCGCCGGCGCAACCGGGTCGCCAAACTCCGGCCCCAGGGTCATGAAGCGCGGATCGGGGCGATAGGCGGCGGAGACGGGCATGATGCTTCGATGGGCGGCAAACCGGCCCGGCGCAAGCGTGGACTCGTCGGTCAGGCCCCGCGGCGCCCAATAATTCGGCGGTTTTGAATCCCGCGTCAGAATAACGCGGTTTTTTGACGCCGGTGCTGTCACATAGCCGACACGAGGCCGCCGTTTTCCCCTGTGTTACAAGGGATTAATCTTGCTCCTGCCTGTTCACTCACCCTAGGTGATCGCCGTCAAGTTGATAGGGCTTCCTCGGTCCCGTCGGCCTCCCCAAACACCCGTGCGGCTGACACCCGCGCGCAAAAACCTAGACCCAGGACAGGACATGCGTATCCGTCATTTGCTGCGCGCGTCGGCATCCGCCGTCGTGCTTTCCGCCGTTATGACTTCGGCCGCCTTCGCTCAGGAAGACCCGGCGCAGGAAGAGGCGAACACCGTCGACACCATTATCGTGACCGTCAACAAGCGTGAGCAGAGCCTGCAAGAGGTTCCCGCCACCGTCACCGCCCTGTCGGGCGAGCTGATGCAGGACGCCGGCGTCAAGGACATCAAGGATCTGCAGATCCTGACCCCCGGCCTGACCGTCACCTCGACCTCGAACGAAACCGTCACCACCGCCCGTATCCGCGGCGTCGGCACCGTGGGTGACAACCCCGGCCTGGAAAGCTCGGTCGGCATCGTGATCGACGGCGTCTACCGTCCGCGTAACGGCGTCAGCTTCGGCGACCTCGGCGAGCTGGAGCGCGTCGAAGTGCTGAAGGGCCCGCAAGGCACCCTGTTCGGCAAGAACACCTCGGCCGGCGTTATCAATATCCTGACCGCCCAGCCGGAATTCGAGTTCGGCGGCGCCGCCGAGCTGACCGCCGGCAACTACGGCCAGATCGGCGGTTCCGCCTCGGTCACCGGCCCGATCTTCGGCGACAGCGTCGCCGGCCGCCTGTTCTTCGCCAAGCGTGAGCGCGACGGCTTCCTCGACGTGGTCACCGGCCCCGGCCCGCGCGGCAACACCGAGGATGTGGACCAGGACTTCTGGACCATCCGCGGCCAGATCCTCGCCACCCCGTCGGACGACCTCAGCATCCGCCTGATCGCCGACTACACCGAGCGTAACGAAAACTGCTGCCTGGCCACCCAGCTGCAGGTCGGCAACGCCGCCAACAGCCGCGCCAATCTGGTCAACCTGACCCGTCCGGGCAGCATCAACGCCAACACCAACGAAGACCCCTTCAGCCGCCGCGCCTACGGCAACCGGTCGACCCGCCAGTTCATCCAGGACAAGGGTTTCTCGGCTGAAGTCGAGTGGGACATCACCCCGGACATCTCGATCACCTCGATCACGGCCGCCCGCACCTGGACCGCCGAAACCGGCCAGGACAGCGACTTCACCGCCGCCGACCTGGTCTACCGTCCGAACGACGGCACCAACTTCGTGAACTTCGACCAGTTCAGCCAGGAGCTGCGCGCCAACGGCGAAGCCGGTCCGGTCAACTGGCTGGTCGGCGCCTTCTACGCCAGCGAAGACCTGGATACCCGTTCGCGCCTGAACTACGGCGTGGACTACTACAACTACTTCGCTGGCCGCGTGCTGAGCGGTGTGCCGGCCCTGCTGGGCCTCACCTCGGGCACGATCTACCAGCCGGGCAACGGCTCGGACGACCGCTACAAGCAGTCGGACGAAACCTTCGCGCTGTTCACCGACAACACCTGGTCGATCACCGAAAGCCTGAAGCTGACCGCCGGCCTGCGCTACACCTGGTCGGAAAAGTCGCTGACCACCGACTACACCACCACGGGCTCGTCCTGTGACCAGGGTGAAGCGGCGTTCTCGACCCTGGCCGGCCTGGTCGGCGTGCCGACCGCGACCACCATCGTCGGCGGCCTCTGCCTCAACGCCCAGAACAACGACTTCGACGCGCTGGGCGTCTACACCCAGGACCGCAGCGAAGAAGAGCTGACCGGGACCATCAAGCTGGCCTGGAACATCAACGACGACATCATGCTCTACGGCTCCTATGCCCGTGGGTACAAGTCGGGCGGCTTCAACCTCGACCGGGTCAACATCGCCTGCCCGTTCGGCGGCCGCACCACCACCACCATCGCCGGCCTGGCCTGCGTCAACACCACCCTGCCGGTCGACTTCCAGCCGAACCCGGACACCAGCTTCGAAGGCGAAAAGGCCGACAGCTGGGAACTGGGCATCAAGACCAACTGGTTCGACAACAGCCTCCTGCTGAACGCTACCCTGTTCCACCAGAAGTTCACTGACTTCCAGCTGAACACCTTCGTGGGTACCGCCTTCATCGTGGAGTCGATCCCCGAGCTGACGTCGACCGGCGTGGACGCGGACTTCCTGTGGTTCACCCCCTTGGACGGCCTGACCATCCAGGGCGGCGTGACCTACGCCCAGACCGAGTTCGGCGACTTCGACGCGCTCGACCTGACCGACCCCAGCAAGTTCAACGGCATCTTCCGCCTGCCGGGGTCCACCGCCCCGTTCGCGCCGGAATGGTCGACCTCGCTGGCCGGCAGCTATGAGCGGAACATCGGTTCGCTGACCTTCCGCGGCAACCTGTCGTGGAAGTACACCACCAGCTACAACACCGGTTCCGACCTGCACCCGGTCAAGGAACAGGAAGGCTTCTCGCTGGTGAACGGTCGCGTCGGCATCGGCAGCGAAGACGGTCGCTGGACCGTCGAGCTGTTCGCCAACAACCTGTTCGACCAGGAGTACATCCAGGTGGCCTTCAACGGCCCGTTCCAGGTCGACACCTCCAACCCCTACAACCAGGCGGCGGATGACAACATCTCCACCTACGACGCCTTCCTGGGCGCCCCGCGCACCTGGGGCGTGACCCTGCGCAGCAAGTTCTAAGCTTAGAACTTCAACGCGAAGCGTTGAGGCGGTCCGGAGCAATCCGGGCCGCCCTTCTTCGTTTCAGGGGGCTTGGTTTCCGGAAAATGCCTCGCGCAGCGCCGCCGCGCTTCGGTCCGACTGCGCCCGCGCGCGATCCGAGACGACGGCCAGGTTGAGAAAGCCGTGGGTGGCCCTGGGCTCGATATGGTGGACCACCTCGGGCAGGCGGCGGCAGAGCCGCTTGGCGTCCAGCCGGGTCGGATCTCGTCCGCCGCTGGCGATAAAGGTTCGTGGCAGGACCGGCGCCTGCGTCGACAGCAGGGTCAGGTCGCGCGGGTCGGCGACCCCGTCCCCTACATAGACCCGCCGCAGCCAGCGGCGGGTCACCGCGAACAGCGGCGGATCGTGCTCGACCGGATCGAGCGCCAGCAGCGGATAGAACAGGGCCAACCCATCCACGGGCGAGCCGACATGGGCGCGCCTCAAGGCGGCGGCGACCGCCAGCAATCCGCCGGCAGAGTCGCCTCCGGCCAGCAACCGGCGGGGCTTGAAAGACAAGGCCTCCGTCGTGGCCGCCCAGGCCAGGGCGCGCTCGGCGTCGTCATGCGCGGCCGGGTAGGGCGCTTCCGGGGCCAGCCGGTAGTCCACCGCCAGGATGTTGAACCCGGACGAGGCGGCCAGTCGGCGGCAGGCGGCGTCGTGCGTGGCCAGGCTGCTGCTGACCAGCCCGCCGCCGTGCAGAAAGACGATCAGGTCCAGGGCCTCCGCGTCAGGCCGATAGAGCCGCACCGGAACCGAGCCGGCCCGATGATCGGAAATCTCGTAGAGATCCGGCGCGCCTGGATCGGGCCGGGCCAGCCAGGGGTCGAGCCGGTCGCGGATCAGCTTGACCAGCACGATGCCTCTAGACCTCCACCGACCCGCCGAAACTGGCCGAGCCGACGCCCAGCCAGGGCAGGGCCAGGGCCACCCCCATCAACAGTTCGACGATCGCCGCCTGGCGCAGCATCGGGTCGCTGTTGCGGTCCACCACCAGCGACGCGGTCCGGCCGATCGCCGAGCCCAGCCAGGCCAGCGACAGGGCCCCGACCATCAGCCGACCCATGCTGGGCGCATAGCCGAGGGCCATCGCGGCGCCGGCATGGCTGAGGATCAGCGCCCCGGCCAGCGCCCGCTCCTCCGCCCGCCCCCGCGCCTTGACCGTCCGGGGCCGGGCGATCCGCAGACCGCCCATCACCCCGCCAAGACAGCAGGCGATCACGGCGATCATCACGGCGAGGTTCAGGTTGGCGAGGACATGCATGCCCTGGCCTTACCCCGCCCCCTCACCCCGGCCAAGTGTGGTGCACGGCCTCGACGTTGCGACCGTCCGGATCCAGCACGAAGGCGCCGTAGTAGCCGGGATGGTATTGCGGGCGCAGGCCGGGCGGGCCGTTGTCGGTTCCGCCCGCGGCCAGGGCGGCGGCATGGAAGGCGTCCACCGCGGCCCGGTCCTGGGCCAGGAAGCAGATGTGGGCCGCGCCCGTGCCCGCCGGGGCGTCGCTCAGCCAGAAGCTCGGCTTGCCTGACTGAATGTCGCGCCGGTCGGAGGTGTTGGCGTAGCCGCAGGTGTTTGTACCGCCAGTTTGGTCCGGCCCGTATTCCTGCACGACGCTGATGCCGAGTGGGGCAAGGGCTGCATCGTAAAATCGTCTGTGGGCGGTGTAATCGCTGACGTTGATGCCCAGGTGATCGATCATCGGTCTGATCCTTCTTTCCACCCCGGCCGCCAGCCTGCTTTTTCAGCAACGGCCTGGCAACCGCGACGATCCGTCCCCGTCAGAGGAATCGATTCGACTCCATCGTCGTCGCGCTGTCATGGTGAGCCCTTAAGGGTTTGGTAACTCTTCCAGTTCGCCGGGGGCCTGTTTGCGTTCGTTTCTTCGCCTGCGCACCGCTTGCGTGTCGGCGTCCGCCAACCCCTCCGCACATCCCTACACCCCAATTTCCCCCGCCCTCGTCCGGGCGGCGATTTCCCGTGAGGCTTTCCAATGACCGTTATCTTCTCCGAGAACTTCAACACCTTCACGGGCACGGGCCTGGCGACCACGCCGGCGGCGGGTCAGCTCAGCTCCAACGTCTGGCGCGTGACCGGTATGAGCGACAACGCCGCGCCGGTCTACGGGACTTCCTACACGACCGGCGACTTTGCCCGGGGCTCGGTGTCGGCCGCGGTTCCGAGCACGGGTGGCCTCTACAGCCTTGACCAGGGCAGCGGCGACCGCGCCCTCTTGATTCAGCCGGGCGGCGCCGACTTCACCCCCGGCTACATCGAGTTGCGTCTGACGAACACTACCGGGGCGGCAATCAGCGAGTTCACGGTCGCCTTCGACTGGCTCTACCGCAATGATCAAGGCTACGGTCAGTCGCTGTGGTTCGAGTATTCCACAGACGGGACCAACTTCACCCGCGTGGTCGCGGCCGACCTGTCGACCGGGACGACCGCCGTCGGCGCCACCTTGGTCGAAGCCGCCCAGTCCCTGAACATCACCGGCGTGAACATCGCGGCCAATGCCCAGTTCTACCTACGCTGGAACAGCGACGACGCCGGTGGGTCTGGCAGCCGCGACGAGGTCGGTATCGACAATGTCGTGGTCAGCATCCCCGACGCCGGCGCCTCCAACGTCACCATCGGCGACGTCTCCATAGTCGAAGGTGACAGCGGAACCAGCCTGCTGACCTTCACTGTTACCCGCAGCAACGACACCGGCGCCTTCACGGTCGACTACGCCACCCTGGGCGACAGCGCCTCGGACGCCTCCGATTTCGACGCCACCAGCGGCACCATTACCTTCGCCGCCGGCAGCGGCATCCTGACCCAGACCTTCACCGTCGTGATCGACGGCGATATCGACATCGAGGCCAACGAGAGCTTCTTCGTGAATCTCTCCAACGTGGTGAACACCACCGGCACAGCCACGGTCACCGACGCCCAGGGTGTCGGCACGATCACCAACGACGACTTCCCGCCGACCGTCTCGATCGGCGATGTCTCGATCGCCGAGGGCGACGCCGGGACCAGCCTGCTGACCTTCACCGTCACCCGGACGGAAGAGGACACTGCCTTCACCCTCGACTTCGACACCGTAGTTGGCGGCTCGGCCACGGCTGGCGTGGACTACGAGGTGGTCAGCGGCGGTACGGTCACCTTCACCCAGGGCGGTTCGCTGACCCAGACGGTCACGGTCACCATCGACGGCGACCTGGACATCGAGGGCGACGAGACGATCGCCGTCGAGATCAGCAATATCCAGAACACGGTCGGCGCGACCACCATCGCCGACGGCGCGGCGACCGGGACCATCCTCAACGACGATGTGACCACCCGGATCTATGACATCCAGGGCGAGAGCCACCTTTCGACCTTTGATGGCCAGCAGGTGACCACCATCGGCGTGGTCACCGCCATCGACAAGGACAACAACGCCTACTGGATCCAGGACCCGAACGGCGACGGCAACCGCAACACCTCTGACGGCATCTATGTGTTCGTGGGCGGGGCGCTGCCCTCGTCCATCGTGGTCGGCAACCTTGTCCGCGTCACCGGTACGGTCGATGAGTTCCAGCCCGGCGGCGCAGCGAACCTCAGCCTGACCGAAATCGTCAGTGTGACCAGCACCACGCTGCTGCAGGCCGGCTACGGCGTGCCGACCGCCGTGACCATCGGCGATACGGCCAACGGCGCTGACTACACCCCGCCGCTGGTCAACCTGGGCTCGACCACCAACGCCTTCGATCCGACGACCGAGGGCGTCGACTTCTGGGAAAGCCTGGAAGGCATGCTGGTCACCCTGCAGGATGTGCGGACCACCAGCCCGTTCAAGTCCAGCTTCGGCGAAGTCATGGTCACGATGGACGTGGGCGCCAACGACAGCGCCAACGGCCGGGGCGGCCTCACGATCAGCGACGAAAGCCCCGACGGGGTGCTGCCGGTCGACAAGACCTTCGACTTCAACCCCGAGCGGATCCAGCTGGACGACGAGGCGCTGGGCGGCTCCATCGGGGCCATCACCACCACGGGCCAGACCGTGGTCGGCGGGGATGTCACGGGCGTCGTCAGCTATGGTCAGGGCTTCTACGACGTGAACGTCACCCAGGCGGTGACCTTCGATCCCTCGACCCTGGTCAAGGAAGTCACCACCATCGAGGAGAACCTCGACCGGCTGACCATCGCCACCTTCAACGTCCGCAACCTGGCGCCCATCGGCTTCAACGGCGGCGATGGGGTGACCACCCAGACTACGCTCAACAATCTGGCCGACGCCATCGGCACGAACCTGAAGACCCCGGACATCATCGGCCTGCAGGAGCTGCAGGACTTCAACGGGACCAGCACGACGGGTGATGGGGACGCCACCCTGACGATGAGCCAGCTCATCCAGACGATCTTTGATCGCACCGGCGTGCAGTACTACGGCATTCTATCAGACCCGGTGGACGGCGCCGAAGGCGGCGCCGGCGGCGGCAACATCCAGGTGGCCTTCCTCTACCAGGCCGACGCGGTCACCCCGACCCTCGGCAATGGCCTAGTCCCGACCAGCAACCCCTACATCTCGAAGTTCCCGACCGCCGACCGGATCGGAACGGGCAACACCGACTTCGACGCCACCCGCAAATCGATCCCCATCGAGTTCACCCCGGCCGGCTACACCGAGACCGAGGGCGGCAGCTTCTGGGTGATCAACAACCACTTCAGCAGCAAGGGCGGCTCGGCCGTCCTGATCGGCGCCAACCTCGACAGCGAATACTACGCCGAGCCGCTGAACTCCGACTCGGTGAAGCGCGAGGGCCAGGCCATCGCCGTGAAGGCCTTCATCGACGGCATCCTCGCCGACGGCAATCCGCTGAACGACAAGATCATCGCCCTGGGCGACTTCAACGACTTCCAGATCTTCCCGGTGATCGAGATCATCACCGGTGAGATCGAACGGCTGGCCGCCGGCACGGGCAATACGGCCAGCACCTTCGTCAGCGGGACGCAGGTCCTGGAAGCCCTGATCAACCTGCTGCCGCCGGAAGAACGCTACAGCTACAGCTTCGATGGCAACGCCCAGGCGCTGGACAATATCATCGCCACGCTCGATCTGCTGATCGACGCCCAGTACGACATCGTCCACATCAACTCCGAGTTCTCGACCCAGCTGTCGGACCACGACCCGGGCCTCGCCTCCCTGGTCTTCGACCGTTCCGCCGCATTGGCCGGCGACGGGGACGACGCCCTGACCGAGGCAGCCTACATCGCCCGCTTCGGCGCCATCCGCGGCAGCATGGCCGGTGACGACATCATCTACGCCCGGGGCGGCAACGACCTGATCGAGGGCAGCGAGGGCGCCGACTACATCGATGGCGGGGACGGCATCGACACGGTCGACTACTCTGGCTCGTCCTTCCCGGTGAACGTCGACCTGGCGGCCGGCACCGTGTCCGGCGGCTTTGGCGACGGGGACACCCTGATCAGCATCGAGTACGTGATCGGCAGCGGCGGGGCGGACGTCTTCAACGGCGACGCCGGGGCCAACATCCTCGATGGCGGCGCGGGCGCGGACATCCTCACGGGCCTCGCCGGCAACGACAGCTACTATGTCGATGACGCCGGTGACCAGCTGATCGAGTCCAGCGGCATCGATACGGTGTTCGCCGCGATCAGCTACACCCTGGTCAACGCCGACAACCCGGCCCTCAGCGGCGTGTTCGAAAAGTTGGTGCTGACCGGCACGGGCGACATCGACGGGACCGGCAACACCCTGTCCAACCACATCACCGGCAACAGCGGCGCCAACGTCCTGACAGGCGGCGCCGGTTCCGACAGCCTCTGGGGCATGGGCGGCATCGACCAGCTGGTCGGCGGGGCCGGCAACGACATCCTCGACGGCGGCGCGGGCGATGACGTCATGGACGGCGGCGCGGATGCCGATACCTATCTTGTGGATAGCGCTGGCGACACGGTCATCGACTCCGCCGGTTACGACACGGTCCGCTCAACGGCCGCAGCCTACACCCTCGGCCTGGGCATCGAGGTCCTGACCCTCGAGGGCGCGGCGATCAGCGGGACCGGCAACGACCTGGCCAACGCCATGAACGGCAGCGCCATCGCAAACATCCTGAACGGCGCGATCGGCACCGACGTGATCAACGGCAATGGCGGGGATGACGCCCTCGACGGCGGAGCCGACAGCGACCGGCTGTACGGCGGCGCAGGAGCCGATGACCTGATCGGCGGCCTGGGCGCCGATATCCTGGACGGCGGGGCGGACGCCGACGACATGACGGGTGGTCAGGGCAACGACACCTACTATGTCGACAACGCCGGCGACACGGTCGTCGAGACCGCCGGCCAGGGCCAGGACACCGTCTATGTCACCGCGGGCGCACTGGTCCTCGGCGCGACCTCGGAGATCGAGACGATCATCGTCACGGCGGCCGGGGGCGCCAGCGTCACCGCCAGCAACACCGCCAACCGGATCACCGGCGGGGCGGGGAACGACACCCTGATCGGCCTGGACGGCGCCGACACCCTGAACGGCGGCCTTGGCGCCGACGTCATGGAAGGCGGCCTCGGCTTCGACGTCTTTGTGGTCGACAACTTCTCCGACCAGGTCGTCGAGCTGGAGGGTGAGGGCACCGACACCGTCCAGACCGTTCTGGACGGCTATGTGCTGACCGCCAACGTCGAAAACCTGACCCTGACCGGGACAGGCAATCAGGACGGGACGGGCAATCTGCTGGCCAACACCATGATCGGCACCGAGTTCAACAACAGCCTGGACGGCGGCCGCGGCGCCGACCGGCTGTTCGGCAACGGCGGCGCCGACGACCTGTTCGGCGGCGGGGACAACGATTACCTCAACGGCGGCAACGGGGACGACTTCCTCTACGGCGGGGACGGCAACGACATCATGATCGGTGGCGCCGGCCGGGACTATTTCGAAGCCGCCGACGTTGTTCGCGCATCGCTGCCGGGTGAAGGCGCCCCGCTGGACACCATCACCGACTACGAAGCCGGCGAGGTGATCGGCCTGGGCATCACCGAACTGCACTTCCAGTCGGCTTTCAACGGCACGGCCTACCAGGCCAAGCTGACCTACACGCTGAGCAGCAACACCACGCTGTTCCAGCTCGATGTGAATGGGGACAACAACGTCGATTACGCCCTGCGCATCAACGGCAACCAGACCGGCAACACCACCATCGTGGGCCAGCAGGATGCGCCGGGCGGCGGTTGGTACCTGTTCGGTTGAGGCGTCTCGCCCTGACCTGCCGCGCTAGCTGCGCAGCAGGTTCAGGAGAGAGCTGTCGCGCAGGGTTGAGAACACCTGGGCGCTGGCCTGGACGGCGGTCTGGGCCTGCTGCAGCCGGCTGATCGCCTCGGCCATGTCGACCTCGGTCACATCGGCGACCACGCCCTGCAGCATGGCGCTGCGCGCCTCCTGCCGCTCCAGGGAGGCGTCGAGGCGGTTCTGGTTCAGGCCGTTGCGGGCGGTCTGTTCGGTCAGGCCCACGCGGGCGGCGTCGAAGTCGTCCAGCATGCCTTCCAGGAAGCTGGCCTGAGCATCGGTCATCGGGCTGGAGAAGGCGCCGTTGGTCTCGATATAGGCCTGCACCTGGCGAAAGGCCTCGAACAGGTCGCTGCCCAGTTCGTCGGCCAGGAAGCCGCTCTCGATGGTGGTCGATTCGTCCAGCCGGCTGACGGGCTTGAGGCCATCATTGGTGAACAGGTCGGCGATGGCCGGCGCGGCGGTGAGGTCGGCCAGGCCCTCGGCCGTTACCGGCTTGGTGTCGATCTGGCCGCCGGAGAATAGATAACGGCCGCCGTGGCGGGTGTTCAGCGCCTCTGTCGCCGAGCCGAACCAGCTCGACAGTTCCCCGGCCAGGGCGTCGGCCCGGCCCGCGGCCAGCGCCTCGGCGATGGCCTGCCGGGCGCCCTGGGCGGAGTCGGCGGCCTGGTTCAGGGCCAGATCCTGGGCTTCCAGCCGGGCGGTCAGCACCTTGCCCTGCTCGAGGAAACCCTCGACCCGGGTCTGCACCGAACGGGCGGCCATCAGGGTTTCGGCGTGGCGGGAGAAACCCTTCAGATCATCGGCGGACTTGCCGCTGGAGACCTGCTGGTTGGCCTCGGCCTGCCGGGACTGGGCCCGCATCAGGTCCGACAGGACGATGGAGTAGTTATTGGCGGTGGCGACGCGGGTCATGGATCAGTTCACGCTCCCATCATGCCGAGCAGGGTGTCGTACATGTCCTTGCTGGCCTGGATGACCCGGGCCGAGGCGTTGAACGCCTGCTGATAGGTGGTCATGGCGACCAGCTCCTCGTCGAGGTTGACGCCCTCGACCGAGGCGCGTCGTTCGGTGGCTTCCGCCGCCACGGCCTGGGCCGTATCGCGGCGGGCGATGGCGGCCTCGGCCCGGCGGCCGACCGAGCCGGCGAGTTCCGAGGCGTAGCGGCTGACCGACATGGTGACCGAGCCGAGGCCCCCGGCCGCGTCGAAGGCGGCGTTGGTCTCGCCGGCCTTGGCCAGCAGCAGGGCGCCGGCCCCGTCGCCGCTGGACAGCACCGGCCGACCGGCGGCGTCCTGCGTCAGGTCCAGCTTGGCCAGCGCCAGCTTCGAGGGATCGGCGGCGATGTCGGCGCGGATCTCGAACCGGCCGGCGCGGCCGCTGCGCTGGGCGCCGCCGATGCCGAACAGCTCGCTGATCGAGGGGCCGCCCGCACCGCGCTGGGTGTTGTCGGAGATGACGCTGATCCCGCCGTTGGTGGGGGAGAAGGCCATCTGGCCGTCGGCGTCCAGGCTGAACTGGCCATACAGCCCCACCCCGCCGCTGGTGGCGTTCAGGGCGTTCAGCAGGTCCTGCATGCTCCCGCCCGCCGGCACGGCGACGGCCACGTCGCGAATCCGCGCCCCCTCGCTGTCCGCGACCCGGAAAGTGATGGTCTCGCCGGCGGTGAAGCCGTGGGCGTCGGTCGCCTTCAGGCCGGTGTCATAGAAGGCGAAGCGGTCGGAGGTGACCAGGTCGTTCAGCCCGAAGAAATGGGAGAAGGTCTTGCCGACCTTGGCCGAGGGGTTGGCGGCGCTCTCGGTGAAGGCGATGCCGTTGCCGCCCGAGGCGTTCAGGCTCAGCGCCCCGTTCGCGAAACTGGCCGTGCCCATGCCGCCCAAGGCGCCGTTGAGCTGGGTCAGGAAGTTGGCCGGGGTGAAGGCGGTGGCCGCGCCGCCGTCGACGCTCATGGTCCCGGCGGAGAAGTTGATGTCCACCTGGCGCTGCAGGGTCCCGTTGGGGCTTACGATGGCCAGGCTGGTCGTCCCGCTGAAGCCGGAGACGGCGGTGGGCAGGTCCAGCCCGGTGTTGCGGCCGGTCAGGCTGGCCGGCGGCGGGACGGCCGAGGCGGCGTTGTGGGCCCGGTTCAGCTCGTCCACCGCCCGGGTGACGAATTCGGACAGCTGCTGGCCGATGGCCGGCAGCTCCTTGTCGCGCAGGTCCAGCAGCCCGCGCAGCTCCCCGCCGGTCAGCCGGGCCCGCAGCGAGGACTGGCCGGCGGCGCCCGGCAGGGTCACGGTGATCTCGCCGGTCGCCCCGTCGCTGCGCACATAGTTGAGCTTGGCGGCCCCATCGATGCCGGCCAGCGGCACGCCGTCGGAGGCGCGGATGACCACCGCCCCGTTCTCCCGCCGGGTGGCGTTTATGTCGATCAGGGTGGCCAACTCGTCGATCAAGCCGTTCTGGATGGTTTCCGAACCGGTGGAATCGCCGTGCACGCGGGCGCTGGTCACCTGGCCGTTCAGGTCGTTGATCTCGAGCAGCAGCTGGTTGACCCGGTCGACCCCGGCGGCGATGCGGCTGTCGGCCTCGCGGGCCAGGTCCCCCAGGGAGGCGTCGATACGGCCGGCTTCGCTGAGGAAGGTGTTGACGGTGTCCAGGGCCGCCCCGCGCCGCACGGAGGAGGCCGCTTCGTCGGCGGCGGCGCTGAAGGCGGCGTAGAGGGTGTCCAGCCGGGCGAAGAAGCTGTCCTTGCCGCTGGGGTCGCCGAACAGGGCCTGGGCCCGGTCCAGGCTGTCGGCGGTGACGCTGGCCTGGGCGGCGCTGGCGTTGGCGGTGGCGGCGGCCTTCTGCAGATACTGGTCAGAGGCCAGGATGATCCGGGCCACATCGACCCCGACCCCCAGGCCCGCCGAGATCAGCGGCTTCTGCTGGACCAGCTTGCGGACGTAACCGGCGGTATTGACGTTGGCGACGTTGTCCGAGACCGCGCGCAGGCCGGTCTGCGCCGCCATCAGGCCGGTGGTGGCCGAGGACATGATACTGTTCAGGGACATGGCCCGTCGCACTTTCCTGCCCGGCAATGCCTGACGCGAACCGGCTGTTTCTGCCGGGCGGGCGCGAGGCCCGCACGTGAGGACATCTACCAAGCCTTTGAATTACATGGCCTTCCTTCTGAAGCGCCCAAGGCTGTCAGGGGAAGGGTCGCAAGAGTGGCGCCAGTTGGCTCAGCGCCTGTTCGCAGCCGTTGCGAGTTGGGAAGGTGGGGCGTTTTCGACCGGGCAAGCTCGGCAATTTCCGCATGAGGGCGGAACGACCGGTTCGGTTCCTGGTCGGAAATAAGGTCGTAAAATCAAAGCGATAACGCCCTCTGGCACAGTTGGCCCTATCGTTGCTTGGACCGGATCGAATGAGCCGGGCGCAGCAGGCGCCGCCTTCCATCCCTCCCGCCCAAAGGCCTCGCCGCGCCATGACCGCGCCCGTGTCCCTCTTCGCCGGCCTTGCCCAGCCCGCCGCCCGCGCGGCGATGGGCGACGCCGTGGGCGCGGGGCTGACCGGCTTCGACGCGCTTCTGGCCATGCTGACCCAGGCTCTGGACGGGACGCAGGAGGGCGCGACCAGCGAGCAGGACGCCGCGACGAGCGACGCGGAAGAGACCGCCGGCAATCCCAGCCTGGCCGGCTGGCTGGCCCGTGTGCCCGAGAACGCCGTGCTCGCCCAGACCCTGGGCGCGGAGGCCGAAGCCGAGGAGTCGCCCGAGACCTGCGCCGTGTCGGTAAAGTCGATCGTCGATGGCCTGCTGGGCGAGGACGAGGCGACACAGGCGCCGGCCACGACCGGTCAAGCCGCGGCGGAGACGCCCTGGCGCGGCGCGACGCCCGCAACCTTCGGAGCCCGGACGCAGGCCGACGCCGACGCGGCTCTGGCCCGACTGCGCGAGGCGGTTCCCACCGAGACCCTGCCCGCAGCGATCGCCGACCAGATCGAAACCGCCACCACGCCGACCCCGGTGGCCACCGCCCAGGCCGCGGCCCCAGAGGCCGCTCGTCAGGCGGCGGCCGCCGCCGCGCCGACCGATCCACGGCCCACCGACGCCCGCAAGGGCGCCGCGGCCAGCGCCGCCGCCGAACTGAAGACCGAGCGCCAGGACGCCGGGCTCGAGGCGGTCCAGCCGGTCGAAACCGCCGCCGCCGCCGAAGCCTCCGAGACCGCGACCGAGGCGCCGCCGCCCGAAGTCCCGCCGACTGAGGTCGAGGTCGCCGCCCCGGCCCGGCAGGCCGAGCGGCCTGAAACCATTACCCAGGCCCTGATCGGCCGGCTCGACGCCCTGTCGGCCAACGCCGCCGCCGTGGCCGCCCAGGTGCGGGGCGCGCCCGAGACGGTGGCCAAGCTGGCCGCCGGCATTCTCGACCGCCTCGAGGGCAAGACGACCCGGTTCGACATGCAGCTCGACCCCCATGGTCTTGGCAAGGTCGACGTCAGCGTCGAGATCGCTTCCGACGGCCGGCTGACCGCTCAGCTGGGCTTCGACAGCGCTCTGGGCCTGAGCGAGCTGCGCGGCCGCGCCCAGGAACTGCGCCAGGCGCTGGAACAGGCCGGATTCTCCCTGGCCGAAAACAGCCTGTCCTTCGACTTCACCGGCCAACAGCGCCGTCAGACCCCCGAGGGCGAGAGCCAGCCCTCCACGGCCTCCGGCCAGGCTTTCGCCCGCGCCCTTGGCCTGGAAGCCGAGGCCGACGCCGCCCCCATTCGCTACCAGGCCCGACGCGGCCTGGACCTGCTGGTCTAGGAGCCCGCCATGACCGATGTCGCCTCAGTTGGCTCCACCCTCGACAAGATCAGCTCGTCCCGGACGCGGCTGGCCGACAGCACCGAGACCTTCCTGGCCCTGCTGACCGCCCAGCTGAAAAACCAGGATCCGCTGTCGCCGATGGATTCCACCCAGTTCACCCAGCAGATCGTGCAGATGACCGGGGTCGAGCAGCAGCTGCTGACCAACGACCTGCTGGCCGCCCTGGTGGGGATGAACGATGGCGGGCTGGCGGAGTCGGTCAACCTGATCGGCAAGACGGTGACCGCCACGACCGGCGCCTCCTACCTGCAAGACGGCCAAGCAAACTGGAGCTACAACCTGCCGCGCGACGCCGCCTCGGTGCAGCTCGACGTGATCGACACCTCCGGCAAGGTGGTGGCCAGCAAGGTGCTGACCGCAACAAAGGCCGGCGACCAGACCTTCGAATGGAACGGCAAGGATAGCCTGGGCAACCAGCTGGCCGACGGAGACTACGGCCTGCGGATCACCGCCAAGGATACCGCCGGGTCCGCCATCACCGCCTCCCAGACCCTGACCGGTATCGCCAGCGCCGTTCAGACCGTCAACGGAACCAACATTGTCACCATTGGGAAGACCAAGGTGCCGATCAGCGCCGTCACGGCCGTGGCCAACACGGTCTGATGACGGCCTTCCTCAATCTCCGGGGCCAGAACCGCCCCGACGCGGCCCGTCCGCATCCGCAGCAGGCGCCTCAACACAGCGTTCAAAAGGAAAAAACGACATGAGCATCAACAGCGCCATGCTCGCCGGGGTGTCTGGACTGGTCGCCAATTCGTCGGCCCTGGCCGCGATTTCCGACAACATCTCCAACGTCAACACGGTCGGCTACAAGCGGAGCCAGGCCAACTTCCAGACCCTGGTGTCGGGCAACAACCGCACGGCCACCTACGCCGCCGGCGGCGTCAGCGCCCAGACGCGCCAGTATGTCACCCAGCAGGGCCTGCCCCAGACCACCACCAACTCCACCGATCTGGCGATCAGCGGGGCCGGTTTCTTCGTGGTGACCGAAAAGCCAGAGGGCCTGCAGGCCAGCGACGCTCGCGCCTTCACCCGCGCCGGCAGCTTCCAGCTCGATAACCTGGGCTACCTGAAGAACGACGCCGGCCTCTACCTGCAGGGCTGGCTGGTCGACGATGCCGGGGTGATCACCACCGACCCGTCGGACCTGGGCCGCCTGAGCTCGATCAACGTCTCCAACGTTGGCGGCGCCGCCGAGCGCACCACCCGGGCGGCGATCAGCGCCAACCTGAAATCCAGCCAGGCGGTCTCGCCGGAGCTGGCCGGCTACGACTCGGTGACCAACTCGATGGCCATGTACGACGCCGAGCTGGGCGTCGGGGTGAAGCCGGACTTCTCGATCCAGGTTCCGGTCTCCGACTCCAAGGGCGGCAAGCGGACGATTCAGATCGACTTCCTCAAGAGCGACGAGCCCAACCAGTGGCTGGCCGAAATCCGCGCCGTGCCCGCCAGTGACGTGGTCACCGGGGCCGGCCTGTCCAATGGCCAGCTGAAGACCGGTATCGTCGCCTTCACCCCCGATGGCCGTCTCGATACCGACGCCACCACCCTGCTCGATCCCGAGAACCCGATCCTGACCTTCGGCGCCTCGACCGACACCACGCCGGGCGCGGGTGAAGTGTCCTGGGCCGAGAGCCTGGGCGTCGACACCCAGGAGATCCGCATCGACCTGGCCGGTGGGGCCGGCGGCCTGACCCAGTACGACAGCCAGTCGATCGTCCAGGGGGTCAACACCAACGGCACCGCCTTCGGCAACCTGACCAACATCGAGATCGACGACGCGGGCTTCGTGACCGCCATCTTCGACAACGGCATCAGCCGCCGGATCGCCCAGGTGGCCATCGCCACCTTCGCCAACCCGGACGGCCTGCGCGCCACCAACGGCAACGCCTACCGGGTGACCCAGGACAGCGGCACCTACAGCCTGAAGGCTGCCGGCACCGGCGGGGCGGGCTCCATCGCGCCCTCCACCCTGGAGGCCTCGACGGTCGATCTGTCGAGCGAGTTCACCGGTTTGATCGTGACCCAACGGGCCTATTCGGCCTCGTCCAAGGTCATCACCACGGCCGACCAGATGCTGGAAGAGCTTCTGAACATCAAGAGATAATTAACTAAGAGACTAACGGCAGTTAACGCTGTCGTGCCAAGTTGAGACAACGGGGTTAGAAGGGGCAAATCCGTGGTTACTGTCGCTTTTACTAGACCGATTCACGGCATGTTATCGCCCGGTCGCTATGGTTCGCCTCAACAGTGATCGTCAGAGAGGCGTAGAACCATGCTTCAGCAGCAGCAGCGCGTGAACAGCAAGGGCGAGCGATATGTCATCGGGCCGACCGGTGCGCCCCTGACGCTGTCCGACCTGCCGCCGGCCAACACCGAGCGGTGGGTCATCCGCCGCAAGGCCGAGGTGGTCGCCGCCGTCCGTGGCGGCCTGCTCACCCTCGACGACGCCTGCGAGAGGTACCGGCTGACCAACGAGGAATTCCTCAACTGGCAGTCCTCCATCGACCGCCACGGCCTTGCCGGCCTGCGCACCACCCGTCTGCAACAGTATCGCTGAGCCGCTCCGCCCCCCTTCAAGGCTCGGCGTGTAAGCGCGGCCGCATCCCGACGGGGATGCGGCCGTTGCTGTTTGGGGGTCACTGCACCCACCCCCAACTTCTTAAACCCCCGTTTACCCTGCACCCGGTAAATCCTGCCTAGCGGACCCGGCAGAAGCGGGCGTTGGTGTCGTTTCGAGGGGCTATCCCAGGGTGGACAGGCTTTTAGGCGCGTTGAAGGGTGGCGGCCTGGTGCGGCTGCTGGTGATGGTCGGGGTGGGCGTGGGCCTGCTCGCGGCGATCCTTGCCCTGACCACCGGGTTCTTCACCCAGCCCAAGCAGCTGCTCTACGCCAACATGGACCTGAAGGAAGCCGCGGCGGTCACCGAGGCGCTCGACCAGGCCGGCATCAAGTATGAGGTCCAGGGCGACGGATCGAGCATCCTGGTCGATCGTGACAAGGTCGCTTCCACCCGCCTGCTGGTCGCCGGCAAGGGCCTGGTGACCTCCGGTTCGGTCGGTTACGAACTTTTTGACGGTGGCTCCGCCCTGGGCCAGACCGACTTCGTCCAGCAGCTCAACAAGCAGCGCGCCCTGGAAGGCGAGCTCGCCCGCACCATCCGCTCGCTGGGCGGGGTCAGCGACGCCCGGGTCCATCTGGTGCTGCCCAAGCGCCAGCTGTTCGAGGAAGAAGCCGCCCAGCCCTCGGCCTCGGTCGCCCTGACCATCAGCGGCCGCAAGCCCAGCGCCGAACAGGTGCAGGGGGTGCAGAACCTGATCGCCGCCGCTGTCGATGGGCTGAAGCCCGAGAGCGTGGTGGTCGTCGACCAGAAGGACGGCAAGACCCTGTCGGCCGGGGGCGGCGGGGCCGGGGCGCTCGGCCGCATGGCCGACGATCGCCGCAGCGAGGTTGAGCAACGCCTGGCCGCCCGCATCAAGGAACAGCTGGAGCCCGTCGTCGGCCCGGGCAAGGCCCGTGTCGAGGTCGCCGCCGACATCGACCTGGCCCGCGTCACCCAGCAGGAAGAGACCTACGACCCCGACGGCCAGGTGATCGTTTCAGAACAGACAACCGAAGAGGCCAGCGAAGAGGGCGCCAATGACGGCAACAACGGCGTCTCGGCCGCCGCCAACATTCCGGGCGAGCCGCCAAACCCTCAGGCCATCCCGCTGAACAAGAACACCGCCCGCGGCGCCACCTCGACCACCAACTACAACAACTCCAAGACCGTCCGCACCGAGGTGATCGAGCCCGGCATGATCAAGAACCTGTCGGTCTCGGTCGCCGTCGATGGCATCCGGGCGGCCGGCGCCAACGGCAAGCCCGGCGCCTATACCCCCCGCTCGCCTGAAGAGATGGCAAAGCTGGAAGAGCTGGTGAAGGCCGCCGTCGGCTTCAATCCGGAGCGCAAGGACGTGGTCAAGGTGATCAATGTGCCCTTTGCCTATTCGGATGTCGGCGACGCCGGGGAGAAGGCCGGCAATCCGCTGACCAGCTTCGACAAGAACGACATCATGCGGGCGGTCGAACTCGGCGCCGGCGCGCTCGTGGTCCTGCTGCTGCTGTTCTTCGGGCTTCGGCCCTTGCTCAAGAGCCTGGGCCAGTCCGGCGCCATCGGCGGCCCGCTGCCGATGCTCGCCGGTTCTGCCGGCGCGGCCGGCCGCGCCCCCGCCGCCGGCGACGTCGCCCAGCTCCAGACCCAGTACGACCCCGCCACCGGCGAGATGCTGGCCCTGCCCGGCGGCGAGCTGGATCAGCGGATCGACATCGCCCGCATCGAGGGCCAGGTGAAGGCCAGCAGCGTCAAGCGGGTCAGCGAGTTCGTCGACACCCACCCGGAGGAGTCGGTCTCGATCCTCCGCAGCTGGCTGCATGAGACCGCATGAGCAGGTCCGGCAAAAGCAAGGCGATCGTTGACGCCGGCCGGCTGAGCGGTCCGGAGAAGGCCGCCGTTGTGCTGCTCGCCCTGGGCGAGGAGCACACCCACATCTGGGAACAGCTGGACGAGGAGGAGATCAAGGAGATCTCCCAGGCCATGGCCAGCCTGGGCACCGTCGCGGCCAGCGTGGTCGAGGAGCTGCTGGTCGAATTCGTCTCCGGCATGTCCAGCTCCGGCGCCATCATGGGCAGCTTCGAGCAGACCCAGCGGCTGCTGTCCGCCTTCCTCCCGCCGGAGAAGGTCGACAACCTGATGGAGGAGATCCGGGGTCCGGCCGGTCGCACCATGTGGGACAAGCTGGGCAACGTGAACGAGGCGGTGCTCGCCAACTATCTGAAGAACGAATACCCCCAGACCGTCGCGGTGGTGCTCAGCAAGATCAAGAGCGACCACGCCGCCCGCGTGCTCACCTGCCTGCCCGAGGACTTCGCCCTCGAATGCGTCCAGCGGATGCTGCGCATGGAGCCGGTGCAGCGGGAGATCCTCGACAAGATCGAACAGACCCTGCGCGTCGAGTTCATGTCCAACCTGGCGCGCACGTCCAAGCGCGACAGCCATGAACTGATGGCCGACATCTTCAACAACTTCGACCGCCAGACCGAGGGGCGATTCATCGCCGCCCTGGAGGAGCGCAACCGAGAGTCTGCCGAGCGTATCCGCGCCCTGATGTTCGTCTTCGAAGACCTCGGCAAGCTCGACCCCGGCGGGGTCCAGACCCTGCTGCGGGCGGTGGAGAAGGACCAGCTGGGCCTGGCCCTCAAGGGCTCCTCCGACGCCCTGCGCGAGATGTTCTTCTCCAACATGTCCGAACGCGCCGCCAAGATCATGCGCGAAGACATGGAGGGCATGGGCCCGGTCCGCCTGAAAGACGTCGACCAAGCCCAGATGGCCATGGTCCAGGTCGCCAAGGACCTGGCCGCCAAGGGCGAGATCATGCTGGCCGGGGCCGGCGGTGACGATGAGCTGATCTACTGATGGCCGCCATCCTCAACAGCTCGGGGCACACCCCCTTCAACTTCGACACCGTCTTCGACGAGGGCGGCGCGGTCGCCTATGAGCCGCCGCGCCAGAAGCGCAGCTTCACCCCCGAAGAGGTCGAGCAGGTCCGCCAGCAGGCCTTCGCCGAGGGTGAGCGTTCCGCCATTGCCCGCGCCGAACATGCCACGGCGGCAGCCCTGGAACAGGTCGCCGCCAGCGCCCGCCTGGGCCTGGGCGCCCTGGCGGAGGTCGCCCACAGCCACCGCGCCGACAGCGCCCACCTGGCCATGGCCGCCGCCCGCAAGATCGCCGACAGCGCCCTCAGCCGTCATCCCGAAGCGCCGGTCGCCGCCGCGCTGGAAGCCCTGTCCCGCGAGGTCGAGGCCAGCCCCCGGCTGGTGGTCAAGGTCGCCGCGGACGCCCGGGAGCCGGTTCAGGCGGTGCTCGACCGCCTAGCCGAAAGCCTCGGCCATCCCGGCCGTATCGAGGCTCGGGCCGAACCCGGCTTTGCCGGCGCCGCCTTCGTCCTCGACTGGGGAGACGGGCGCGCCGCTTTCGATCCCGAGGACGCCGCCCGCCGCATCCAGGACGCCCTCGACCAGGCACTCGCCGCCGAAGGCCTCCACGCCGAACCCCTGATCCCCCAGGACGAAACCCATGGCTGAAGACAATCTGACCCTCGAGGAGTTTGGCTCCGACCAGACCCTGGCCAGCGAGATGCCGGTCGATATGGACGAAAAGACCGCCACCGACCTGGCGCCGGTCTTCGACGTGCCGGTCAACATCTCCGCCGTGCTCGGCCGGGCCAACATGTCGGTCGCCCAGTTGCTGCAGTTGGGCAACGGCAGCGTCCTCGAACTCGACCGCAAGGTCGGCGAGGCGATCGACATCTATGTGAACAACCGCCTGGTGGCGCGGGGCGAGGTCGTCGTGGTCGACGACCGGCTGGGCGTCACCATGACCGAAATCATCAAGGACGGCGACACCGCGGCCTGATCGCCGGGGCGTCGATGGAGAGTAAGAGATGCGGCTTCTGGTCGTCGGAAAACTGAACGGACAGCTGTCCGTCGCCGTGAAGATGGCGATGAACACGGGCGCCAAGGTGGCCCATGTGGAGACCACCGCGGCCGCCACCCAGGCCCTGCGCGCCGGCCAGGGCGCGGACCTGTTGATGGTCGACTATGAGCTCGACATCGGCGGGCTGATCGCCGCCAACGAGGCCGAGCGGATCCGCGTGCCGGTGGTCGCCTGCGGCGTCGGGGCCGATGCGCAGCGTGCGGGCGACGCCATCCGCGCCGGGGCCATCGAGTTCATCCCCCTGCCGCCGGAAGCCGACCTGATCGCCGCCGTGCTGGCCGCCGTGTCGGACGACAACCGTCCGATGGTCGCCCGCGACCCGGTGATGGAACAGGTCATCAAGCTGGCCGACCAGGTCGCGCCCTCGGACGCCTCCATCCTGATCACCGGCGAGAGCGGTGTCGGTAAGGAGGTGATGGCCCGCTACGTCCACACCAAGTCCAAGCGCTCGTCCAAGCCGTTCATCAGCGTCAACTGCGCCGCCATCCCCGAGAACCTGCTGGAAAGCGAACTGTTCGGCCACGAGAAGGGCGCCTTCACCGGCGCCGTGGCCCGCCGGGTCGGCAAGTTCGAGGAGGCCGACGGCGGCACGCTCCTGCTCGACGAAATCAGCGAGATGGACGGCCGGCTGCAAGCCAAGCTCCTGCGGGCCATCCAGGAGCGGGAGATCGACCGGGTCGGCGGCGCCAAGCCGGTGAAGGTCAATATCCGCATCCTCGCCACCTCCAACCGCGACCTGGCTCAGGCGGTGAAGGAGGGGACCTTCCGCGAAGACCTGCTCTACCGCCTCAATGTCGTGAACCTGCGGCTGCCGCCCCTGCGCGAGCGTCCGGGCGACATCGCCGCCCTCTGCGACCACTTCCTCAAGAAGTACGCCAAGGCCAACGGCATGGCTGAAAAGCCGCTCGCGGCCGAGGCCCGCCGCCGCCTGGCCGCCCATCGCTGGCCCGGCAACGTGCGGGAGCTGGAAAACGCCATGCATCGGGCGGTGCTGCTGTCCACGGGCCCGGAGATCGAGGAGTTCGCCATCCGCCTGCCGGACGGCCAGCCCCTGTCGCCGGCCCCCGACGCGGCGGTCGCTCGGACCGCCTCGATGGCGGCCGAGGCCGTCAGCCGCACCCTGGTCGGCCAGACGGTGGCCGAGGTCGAACAGCAGTTGATCCTGGACACCCTGGTCCACTGCTCCGGCAACCGCACCCACGCGGCCACCATCCTCGGCATCTCGATCCGCACCCTGCGCAACAAGCTCAAGGAGTACGGCGACGCCGGGGTGTCGGTGCCGCCGCCCCAGGCGGGCCTCGGCGCCAACGCCGCCTAGAGTTTCGAGTAAGCGATGAGCGACCTGTCCCCCACCTCCGCCTCCAACCCAATGACCGTCCGCCAGGTCTGGGGATGGGTGGCGCGTGGGGATGTGGGGCTGGCGATCGGGATCGTCGGGATCATCGTCCTGCTGATCCTGCCGATCCCGTCGTTCATCCTCGACTTCCTGCTGACCCTGTCGATCACCTCCAGCGTGCTGATCCTGATGACGGCGCTGCTGATCAAGAAGCCGCTGGAGTTCACCGCCTTCCCGACGGTGCTGCTGGTTACCACCCTGTTCCGCCTGGGGCTGAACCTCGCCTCGACCCGCCTGATCCTCAGCCACGGCCACGAGGGCACCCATGGGGCCGGCAAGGTCATCGAAGCCTTCGGCGAGATGATGATGAGCGGCAACTTCATCATCGGGGTGATCGTCTTCGCCATCCTGATCCTGGTGAACTTCGTGGTCGTCACCAAGGGTTCGGGGCGCATCGCCGAGGTGGCCGCCCGCTTCACCCTCGACTCCATGCCCGGCAAGCAGATGGCCATCGACGCCGACCTGTCGTCGGGGCTGATCGACCAGGACGAGGCCAAGAAACGCCGCAAGGAACTGGAGCAGGAATCGACCTTCTTCGGGGCCATGGACGGCGCCAGCAAGTTCGTGCGCGGCGACGCGGTGGCCGCCCTGATCATCACCGCGATCAACATCATCGGCGGCATCCTGATCGGCGTGCTGCAACACGGCATGCCGGCCGGCGAGGCGGCCTCGACCTACACCATCATGACCATCGGCGACGGCCTGGTCAGCCAGGTGCCGGCCCTGGTCATCTCGATCGCCGCCGGCCTGCTGGTCTCCAAGGCGGGGGTCGACGGCGCCGCCGACAAGGCCCTGGTCACCCAGCTGGCCATGAACCCGGTGGGCCTGGGCATGGTCTCGGCCGCCGCCGGGGTCATGGCCCTGGTCCCCGGCATGCCCAAGCTGCCCTTCATCGCGGTGGCCATCGCCACCGGCTGGCTGGCTTGGCGAAGGGCACAGGACGCCAAGGCGGGACCGGTGGTCGATGTCTCCACCCTGCCGGTTGCGGCCGAGCCGGAGGAGGAGCCGATCGGCGCCGCCCTGGCCATCGACGACATCAAGATCGAGCTGGGCTACGGCCTGTTGACCCTGATCAACGACCTGGAGGGCCGCCGCCTTACCGACCAGATCCGCGCCTTGCGGAAGACCCTGGCGGGCGACTTCGGCTTCGTGATGCCCAGCGTGCGCATTCTCGACAACATGCGCCTGCCGACCCAGGGCTACGCCATCCGCGTCAAGGAGATGGAGAGCGGCGCGGGCGAGGTGCGCATCGGCAGCCTGATGGCCATGGACCCGCGCGGCGGCCAGGTCGACATCCCCGGCGAACATGTGCGCGAGCCGGCGTTCGGGCTTCCGGCCACCTGGATCGACGACGCCCTGAAGGAGGAGGCCACCTTCCGCGGCTACACCCTGGTGGACCCCGCGACGGTGCTGACCACCCACCTGACCGAGATTCTCAAGGACAACATGGCCGACCTGCTGTCCTACGCCGAGGTCCAGAAGCTGCTGAAAGAACTGGGCCCCGAGCAGAAGAAGCTGGCGGACGAGCTGATCCCCAGCGTGATCAGCGCCTCCACCCTGCAACGGGTGCTCCAGTCCCTGCTGCGCGAGCGGGTCTCGATCCGCGATCTCGGCACCATCCTCGAAGGCATCGCCGAGGCGGCCCCCCATACCAGCAGCCTCACCCAGCTGACCGAAGCGGTCCGCGTCCGCCTCGGCCGGCAGCTCTGCTGGGCCAACCGGGGCGAGGACGGCGCCTTGCCGATCGTCACCCTGTCACCGGACTGGGAGCAGGCCTTCGCCGACAGCCTGATCGGCGGCGGCGAGGAGCGCCAGCTGGCCATGGCCCCGTCCAAGCTGCAGGAATTCATCAAGTCGGTGCGCGAGGCCTTCGAACGCGCCGCCCTGGCCGGCGACGCCGCCGTCCTGCTGACCAGCCCCATGGCCCGCCCCTACGTCCGCTCGATCATCGAGCGCTTCCGGGGCCAGACGGTGGTGATGAGCCAGAGCGAGGTCCACCCCAAGGCGCGGTTGCGCACGGTCGGCATGGTCTGAACTCCCGCGGAACGATTCTCGCCAATTGCTGTTAGCCATGGGTTGGGGGGCCAGGAGAAAGCCCCATGAACAAGACCTTGTCATCCCTTCTGACCGCCGCCGCGGTGGCCGCGCTCGGCTTCGCGGCCCAGGCCCAGACCCCCTCGCCGCCGACTCCGCCGGCAGCCACCGCCCCGCCGATCGTCGCCCCGACCCAGACGCCGCCCAAGCCGATGAAGCCGCCGGCCCCGGTCGAAGAACCGGCTGAAGTGCCCGCCACCCAGGGTGACACCGTCACCGCCCCGGCCCCCGGC
>NZ_JAAALA010000033.1 GCF_009905535.1 Caulobacter sp. SLTY
CGACAACAGCTCGATGCAGACCGTGGACCGCGCCGGCGTTCAGTTTGACATGTGTCCCACCTGCCGCGGTCGAGCCAGACGCCGCGGCAGGTGGGACACATGTCAAACTGAACGCCGGCGCGGTCCACGGTCTGCATCGAGCTGTTGTCGTTGGGGCAAAGGAGAAGAGGCATCACGATTTCCTTCTGGGCAGAGAGCGAGGGCGTCGGCCGTCTCGCCACGGGGCGATGGAGTACGTCCGACATCATGACCGCCGCAAAGGGTCGGTCACCAGAGGGGCCCGGTCCGCCCCAGGAACATGGGCGCCGGATGGGCGCCCGACAAGGTCTGTCGTTCCGCCGCCTTGACGGGTTACCCTGCCTTCGAACCCGGACGTGAGGGCCGCGGCGCCAGCAGGAGACCAAGGTTGATCGTTGTGCAGGTGTTCAGCGCGGAGGAGGTCCTGGCCATCGGGCAGGGCCTAGCGTCCGCGTCCTTCCGCGACGGGCGGGCGACCGCCGGGGCGGCGGCGGGGTCGGTGAAGCACAATGAGCAGGCAAACGGCGCGGACCCGGTGGTCATCGATCTCGGCCGTCGGGTGCGGCTGGCGCTGGAGACCCACCCCACTGTTCGCGCCCTGGTGCGGCCCGTGCGCTGGTCGAATCTGATGTTCTCCCGCTACGGCCCCGGGCAGCAGTACGGGCTGCACGCCGACAATGCGGGCATGTACGACTCATCCGGACGGCCCCTCCGGACCGACGTCAGCTTCACCCTGTTTCTCTCGGACCCCGACACCTACGGGGGCGGCGCCCTTCTGCTGCAGGACCTGGCCAGTGACCGGGAATTTCGGCCTTTGGCCGGCCATGCGGTCTTCTATGCCACCAGCCAGCTCCACCGGGTCACGCCGGTCACCCATGGGTTCCGCCTGGCCTGCGTGGGTTGGGTGCAGAGCCTGATCCGGCGCGCCGATCAGAGGGAACTCCTGTTCGACCTGGAACGGGCCAGGAGCAGACCCGAGGCCGAGGACTCAGCCCTGCTTCTCGACAAGGCCATCGGCAATCTCCTGCGCATGTGGGGGGAGGACTGATCACCGCCGCCCGCGCCTGACCAGCGCCAGCGGCGGAGCAGTCATGCCAATTGTAATGGGGCTCTCCTCCCGGGCGACCCGCGTTGACTTCCACCCCGCCGCGCCCAGGATGCCCAGCAGGGGGATTTTCGTATGAACATCAGCAAGAGAGCTGTCCTGACCGGCGGCGCGGCCGCGCTCGGCCTCGGCCTGGCTGCCCAGAGCCGACCGCTGCGGATTCGCCGGCCGGTCTCCAGCCTGCGCCGCGACGATCCGAATCTGGAAGCCTTGCGTCGCGCCATCCCCCTGATGAAGCGGGCCGGGGTCTGGGACGCCCAGATCGCCCTGCACGCCGACATGCGCCAGCGGCACCATTCCTCCTGGCGGTTCCTGCCCTGGCACCGGCTGCAGCTGGTCTGGTTCGAGCGCCAGGTGGCCCGCTTCTCAGGGTACGCCGCCTTCGCCCTGCCGTTCTGGGACTGGGACGACGACCGCATCCCCGACATCGTGGCGGACGATCCGGCCTTCGTCATTCCGGGACGGGAAGCGCGCAAGGGCGAGTCGCTGGCCGCCTTCATGCGCAACAGCGGCCAGACCTTCCGCGGCCGCATCACCGACGACTTCAACACCTTCTTCGGCCGGGCCCGCAACGTCGGCGTGGGCGCCGGTCCCGGCTATTCCGGCTCAGCGGAGTGGAGCGGCCACAACCTGATCCACGGCTTCGTGGGCGGTCAGATGGGCATGCTGAACCGGGCGCCGAACGACCCGCTGTTCTGGATGCACCACTGCAATATCGACCGCATCTGGTCCCACTGGCACGCTCGCAAGAACGACCTGATCTATCCCCGCCAATGGCGCGAAGAGGTGATCCAGGGCTTCACCAACACCGCCGGCCGGATCGCGCCCGCGGCCACCGCCGCCTCCACCATCTCCACCGCCGCCTTCGGCTACGACTATGAGCCGGACAGAACACCTCCCATCGTCTTCGCCGCCCGCCCGACCCGGCAGCTGCGCGAAGAAACCCTGGCCTGGGCCGCCGAGGTCACCGCGCCGGACACTGCGAAGCTGATCGTCCCGGCCGACGCCATGGCGGGCAGCAAGGTCTCCGCCGTCGGCTACCTGGAGGTGGCCCCCGATCCTGAGAGCACCTCGGTGGTCAAGATCACCGCCTCGGACCGCAACGGCGAGATCGGCTTCACCGACAGTATTTTCCTTGTGCCCTCGGCCTTCTGCGAATCGCGCCAGGGGTTCCGGATCGCCATGTCGGGTCTTTGGGGTTTCGCCAGCGAAGGGGACGTGACCCTTACCCTGAAGGCCTCGCCCCTCGCCGGCCGGGGCAAGCCGGTGACCGCGACTCGCGTTGAAAGTTTCATCCTCGACGCCGAAATCATCTGGAACGAGTAACGCGACCGCCGGCGGGCGATCCCGCCGCCTGGAAAATCCCCATTCAGGCGAAAGTGGCATACTCTTGTTCGTCAAGGCGCTCTGTTGGGCTACACATGGTTAACGGCCAACCACGAGGGTCGGCCGACCATGGGCCTGAGGGGGCTGTTGATGAATAGGTCGAAACTGTTTGGGGCCGTCGCCGCGGGCGGCCTGCTGCTGTCAGCCTCGGGGGCGCTGGCTGGCGACTATGGGAGCGGCGACTTCCCGCCGAACGCCCAGCCCGGCAAATGCTATGAGAAGGTGCTGATCCAGCCCGTCTACGAAAGCTACACCGAGCAGATCGTCGACATTCCCGGCCGCACCGAGACCCGGGTCATCCCGGCCGTCTATGGCGAAGAGGTCCGCCAGGTTCTCGTGCGCGAGGAGCGGGTCGAGTACATCACTGTGCCGGCCACCTACCGCACCGTCACCGAAACCATCGTGATCAAGGCCGCCTCGGTGCGGACCGAGACCATCCCCGCCGTCTACGAGACGATCACCGAACGAGTGCTGGTCCGGGCCGAGCGATACGAGTGGCGCCGGGGCGTGCCGCCCTCTCAGCGGCCCACCGATCCCACCAAATACAAGGTCCTGGCGACCGGCGAGGTGCTCTGCCTGGTGCTGGTTCCCGCCGAGTATTCCACGGTCACCCGTCAGGTCCTGAAGTCGCCGCCGCGCACCATCCAGATCGACGTGCCGGCCGAGACCCAGGTGGTCACCCGCCAGGTCATCGATCAGGACGCCCGTGTCGAAAAGCGCGTGATCCCAGCCGAGTACAAGACCATGCGGGTCCGGGTGGTGGTTACCGCCGAGCGCACCGAGACCTACACCATCGCCCCGGTCTACAAGACGGTGACCAAGAAGCGGATGGTTACCGACACCCGCTTTGAATGGCGGATGATCGAATGCGAGACGCCGCCCGGCGGCTACCGCCCGGTGTCCGAGCCCGCGCCGTCCTATGCGCCGCCGCCGTCCAAGCGCGCCGCGACCGGCCCTCGCCCCTACGTCCAGGAGGCCCCGGCCCCGCAGGCCGGCTACTCCAGCGGTCCGCGCCCCTACATGGCCGACTCGTCCCAGGACGTTCAGCTGACCCCGCGGGTGATCCGTGACATCCAGGATTCGCTGGGCGTGCGCGGCTATTACAAGGGCAAGCGCGACGGGACCATGAACCACCAGACCAAGCTGGCCCTCTACCGCTTCCAGGAAGACAACAACCTGGATCCGGCCCTGCTGACCAGCCGCACCCTGCTGGCCCTGGGCGTGCCGCTGCCGTGATGACTGAAGGGGACGCCTCTTAGCCGGCGTCCCCACTCAGGGCCCAGGGCGGCCCGCCGATATCCTCATCTGTCGCGACAACTGGATCGGACAGACAGCCTATTAAGCCGACAATCGAACCTTCCGGCGCGGCAAGCGCTGACTCCCGCGCGAGGTGGCGCTAGACCGGGGGCGGCTGGCATTTGAGGAGGCTCCATGGCTGATCCCGCTCCGGTTCTGATCCTGCTCGGCGGTGCGGGCGATCTGTCCATGCGGATGTTGCTCCCCTCCCTCCTGCACCTGGAGGCGGACGGCCTGCTGCCGGAGGGCCTGCGGATCATCGCGGTGGGCCGTGCCGAGGGCGACGCCAAATCCTACCGGCGCGACGTCGCCGCCCGGCTCAAGGAAAAGGACGAACTGGCCGAGGCCTGGAAAGCCCTGTCCGCCCGTCTCGATTATGCTGCGGTGGACGCGGCCACGCCGGACGGCGCCAAGGCCCTGAAGGAGCGGATCGGCGAGGCCAGCCTCACCGTCTTCTACTACGCCCTGTCGCCCAGCCTGTTCGCCCCGGTCACCCAGGCGCTCAGCGACGTCGGCCTGATCGGCGAGACCACCCGCCTAGTGCTCGAAAAGCCGATCGGCCGCGACCTGGAGACCAGCCGCCAGATCAACGCGGTCATCGCCGACGCCGCCAACGAGCGGCAGGTGTTCCGCATCGACCACTACCTGGGCAAGGAAACGGTCCAGAACCTGATCGCCCTGCGCTTCGCCAACGCCCTGTTCGAGCCGCTGTGGAACAACCTGGCCATCGACCATGTCCAGATCACCGTCGCCGAGACCCAGGAGGTCGGCGAGCGCTGGCGCTACTACGATGACTACGGCGCCATCCGCGACATGCTGCAGAATCACATGCTGCAGCTGCTCTGCCTGGTGGCCATGGAGCCGCCGTCGGACCTGGAGCCCGACGCGGTGCGCAACGAGAAGGTCAAGGTGCTGCGCTCGCTGCGCCGCTTCACCGCCGAGGCAGCCCGCGAGGACAGCGTGCGGGGCCAGTACACGGCCGGCACGGTGGAGGGCCAGCCGGCCGAGTCCTACGAGGCCGAGGTCGGCCGCCCGTCCGGCACGGAAACCTTCGTCGCCCTGATCGCCTGGATCGACAACTGGCGCTGGAAGGGCGTGCCCTTCTATCTGCGTACGGGCAAGCGGCTGCCGGCCCGCCGAACGGAGATCGTCATCCAGTTCAAGGCCGTGCCCCACTCGATCTTCGGCCCCTTCGGCGACCGCGATATCCAGGCCAACCGCCTTGTGATCGAACTCCAGCCGCACGAGGACATTTCCCTTACCATCATGAACAAGCGTCCGGGCCTCAACGGCGAGCACATGCGCCTCCAGCCCCTGCCCCTGTCGCTCAGCCTGGCCAAGGCGCTGGGAGAGGAGGGCGGGCGGCGTCGGATCGCCTACGAGCGGCTGTTGCTCGACGTCATCCGGGGCGATCCCACCCTGTTCGTCCGGCGGGATGAGGTGGAGGAGGCCTGGCGCTTCGTCGATGGTGTCGCCGACGCCTGGGCGGAAGCGGGGGTGGAGCCCAAGCCCTACGCCGCCGGCTCGCCCGGGCCGGCCGGGGTCTCAGGCCTGATCGAGCGCAGCAAGCGGCAATGGCATGACTGAGCGCCCCCCCGTCGAGGTCTTCGCCAGTCCCAAAGCCGCGGCGACCGCCGCCGCTGTGGCCATCCTCAAGCATCTACAGACCGCCCTGGTCGAGCGGGGCGAGGCCCGGCTCTGCGTCACCGGTGGAACCTCGCCGGGGCCGGTCTACGACATCCTTTGCGACTTCGAACTTGACTGGCAGCACGTCTCCATCACCCTGTCGGACGAGCGCTGCGTGCCGGAGACCTCCGACTGGTCCAACGCCCGGCTGGTGCGCGAGCGGCTGCTGACCGGCAAGGCCGCCGCCGCCCGCTTCATCCCGCTGCGCGGCGATGGGGAGGATCAGGAGCATGACGCCTGGACTGCCGACCTCGCCATCGCCCCCCTCGTACCCTTCGACGCCGTGCTGCTCGGCATGGGCGAGGATGGCCATATCGCCTCGCTGTTCCCCGGTAATCCGGTCCTAGACCAGGGCCTCGACCCCGCCGGCTCCCGCTTGGTCCTGTCCGTTCCTGCCGGTGATCCCCTGCCGGCGCAGGATCGTATTACCCTGACCCTGCCGGCGCTGATCTACGCCCCCCTGATCCTCATCCTCTGTCGGGGTGAGGCCAAGCGGGCCCTGCTGGAGCGGGACGGGGACGAGCCCGTGCACCACCTGATCCGCGCGGCAAACCGGGGCGAGGTCCGCCTGCTCTGGACCGCCTGAAGGAGGCGCCCATGCATCCCGTCGTTGCCGAAGTCACCGCGGCCATCATCGAACGCAGCAAGGACAGCCGCGCCCGCTATCTCGCGCGCATCGAGGCCATGCGCGAAGAGGGGCCAGGGCGGGGCAAGCTTTCCTGCGCCAACTGGGCCCACGCCTTTGCCGCCTCGCCAGGCGAGGACCGGATGCGGGCGCTGGACCCGAACGCCTCCAACCTCGGCATCGTCTCGGCCTACAACGACATGCTCTCGGCCCACCAGCCGCTGGAGCGCTACCCGGCCATCATCAAGGATGCGGCCCGCGCCGCCGGCGCCACGGCCCAGTTCGCCGGCGGCGTGCCGGCCATGTGTGACGGCGTCACTCAGGGCAAGCCAGGGATGGAGCTGAGCCTGTTCTCCCGCGACGTCATCGCCCTGGCGACAGGAGTGGCGCTCAGCCACGACGCCTTCGATGGGGTCATCATGCTGGGGGTCTGCGACAAGATCGTTCCCGGCCTGGTGATCGGGGGCCTGGCCTATGGCTGGCTGCCGACCATTCTGATGCCGGCCGGGCCGATGACCAGTGGCCTGCCCAATGCCGAGAAGGCCCGCATCCGCGCTCTCTACGCCGAAGGCAAGGTCGGCCGCGACCAGCTGCTGGCCGCCGAACAGGCCAGCTACCACGGCCCAGGGACCTGCACCTTCTACGGCACCGCCAACTCCAACCAGATGCTGATGGAGCTGATGGGCCTGCACCTGCCGGGCTCGGCCTTCGTCACCCCGAACACCCCTCTGCGCGACGCCCTGGTCGGCGAGGCGACCCGCCGGCTGGCGGCCATTGGCCTCAAGGGCGACGACTGGATTCCCATGGGCCACGTCATCGACGAGAAGGCGATCGTCAACGGCGTGGTCGGTCTGATGGCCACCGGCGGCTCGACCAACCACTGCCTGCACCTGCCGGCCATGGCGGCCGCCGCCGGCATCAGGCTGACCCTGGAAGACATGGACGCGCTCAGCCGCGTCACCCCGCTGATGGCGCGGGTCTATCCGAACGGAACGGCCGACGTGAACCACTTCCAGGCCGCCGGGGGCCTGGCCTTCGTGACCCGGGAGCTGCTCGCGGCCGGTCTGCTCCACGAGGACGTGCTGACGGTGATGGGGCCGGGGTTGTCCCGCTATACCCGAGAGCCGACGCTGGAGGGCGACGCCGTGGTCTGGACCGAGGGCGCCGCCGAGTCGCTCGACCGGGACATCCTGCGCCCGGCATCCGATCCGTTCGAAAGGGAAGGGGGGCTGCGCCTGCTACACGGCCCGCTCGGCCGGGCGGTGATCAAGGTCAGCGCGGTCAAGCCCGAGCACCGCGCCATCACCGCCCCTGCCGTGGTGTTCGACAGCCAGGACGACTACATGGCCGCCTTCAAGCGCGGCGAACTCGACAAGGACTGCGTGGCGGTCGTCCGCTTCCAGGGACCGCGGGCTAACGGCATGCCCGAACTGCATAGCCTGACCCCGCCCCTGTCGGTGCTGCAGGACCGTGGCCGCAAAGTGGCCCTGGTGACCGATGGTCGCATGTCCGGCGCCTCCGGCAAGGTTCCGGCCGCCATCCATGTGACGCCGGAAGCCCTGGCCGGGGGGGCTTTGGCGCGAATCCGGGACGGCGACCTGATCACCCTCGACGCCGAGGCCGGAACCCTGACCATCGCGGTGGACGAGGACGAACTGGCCGGCCGTCTGCCGGCGCAGCCCCCAGTTCTCGGCCCCGGCCATGGCCGCGAACTGTTCGCCTCGCTGCGGAGCCTGGCCGGGGCGGCCGACGCGGGAGCGTCCGTACTCTTCGAAAACTGATGGACCGACGTTCCGTGAACGTCAACGTCATGCGTCATCCTGCCGCACGGCCTAAATATCACTGCGGTTTCAAACATGTGACGATCTGAGGTCAGGCCGGTTGACGTAGCGGGAAAACATACCGCATCATCGAACAGTTGTTTGCCGACCGCGTCGGCGAACGGGCGGACTGTTCGAAGGGGGCGTGTTGGCGAGATCGCCGATCCCGCGTGAGATGACCGAACGCCGGACCAGGGTCCGGGCGTGGTGCGGTCGCGACTTCGAATTTTCCCAAATCCTGCTTGCCGCCGCGGCTCCTTTGGCCGGTGCGGCTCCACGGCTGCTCGACGGAGGAGACACCCCCGGAGGCGGATAGATCCAAACCAAACCGGCCACCGACGCTCGACCACAAGAAGCGCGGGGCCACTCAAGATAAACAGGGAGGGAGTATATGCGTAGGATGGCGTATCTGGCCGGCGGTTCACTGCTGGCGATGAGTTTGGCGTTTGGTCTCAGCGGCGTCGCCGCAGCCCAGGACGAGCCGACCGAGGTCGGCGAAGTCGTTGTCACCGGTTCGCTGATCGCCGGCACCCCCGAGGACGCGGCCCTGCCGGTCGAGGTCATCGGCGCCGAAGAGCTTTCGAAGCAGGGCTCGCCCAGCACCGTCGAACTGCTGAAGGCGCTGTCCGTCAGTTCCGGCGTGCTCGGCGACACCAACCAGTTCGACGCCCGCGCCCAAGGGTCGGAAGGCTCCGGCTCGGTCAACCTGCGCGGCCTCGGCGCGACCCGCACCCTGGTGCTGCTGAACGGCCGGCGGTTGACGCCCAACCCGTTCGGCCAGGTCGGCACCGGGATCGTCGACACCAACACCATTCCCGTGGCCGCCGTGGCCCGGATCGAGGTGCTGAAGGACGGCGCCGCGGCCATCTACGGCTCCGACGCCATCGCCGGGGTGGTGAACTTCATCACCCGGAAGAACTATGAGGGCGCCGAGCTGTCCGGCAGCTATACCGCCATCGACGGGTCCGACGGCGACTGGACCGGCAGCATCGTCTACGGCGTCGGTGGCGACCGTTGGAACCTGATGCTGAGCGGCGGCTACCAGCACCGCTCCAAGCTGGTGACGACCGAGCGCGACTGGGCGATCGGCGACTTCGACTACAATCCGCAGGGCGGTTATTCGGGCGGTAACGCCATCAGCCGCTTCCTGCCCGTGTTCAGCCCGGCTCCGGGCGTCTACAGCCCGGCCGCCGGTCTGCAGACCGACTCAGGCTGTGTCCCGCTCGGCGGCACCCTGGTCCTGAACGGCGTCCCGGGGGGCAACCTGGCGACCGGCACCTGCAACTGGAACTACACCGCCTACGACAACCTCACGGAAATCGAGAACCGGTTCCAGCTGTTCGGCTCGTTCGATTTCGAGTTCAACAACGAGCACAGCTTCCACGCTGAAATGCTCTACGCCAAGACCGACGTGCCCGAGTGGAACACCTCGCCGTCCTATCTGGCGCTGCAGGTCCCCACGGCGCTCACCAACCCGACCCGAGGCGCGGGCTCCTCGGCGACTCTGAGCGCCGGCTACTTCGTGCCCTCCACCAACCCAGGCTACCAGCTCTACGCCGCCCAGAACCCGGGGGCCTTCCCGGCCTTCGCGAACGGGGCCTATTTCCCCGGCGTGCTCTATCGGCCGTTCTCCGTTGGCGGCAACCCGCTGTTCGACAACGGGCCGTCGAAGGGCGCCCGGACCTATGAGGCCTTCCGGGTCAACTTCGGCTTCAAGGGCAGCTTCAACGAGTACCTGAACTACGACCTCGCCTACACCTTCTCCGAACAGACCGGCAATCGGACCGGCTACGACACTGTCGTCAGCCGCTTCCAGCTGGCCCTGCGCGGCTTGGGCGGCGCCAACTGCAACGGCATCGTGGCGGGCAATCCGGGCTCGACCTGCGAGTACTTCAACCCGTTCTCCAACTCCACCCAGCGCAACACCATCACCGGGCAAACCAACCCGAACTACAGCGCCGCGGTGTCCAACTCGGCCGAACTGACCCGCTGGTTCTTCCAGAAGCTGGAAACCGATCAGCGGCAGTACATCTGGGTGGTCGATGCGGTGTTGAGCGGCAAGACCGGCATCACCCTTCCCGGCGGTGATCTGGCCTGGGCCCTCGGCGCCCAATACCGGAAGAACGGTTTCCGCGCCCAGTACAACGCGCTGAGCGACCTGACCCGCAATCCCTGCATCGATACGCCGATCAACGGCTCGACCGCCTGCACGGTGCGCAACGGGCCGTTCATGTTCCTGGGTGGCGGCACCCCGTCGCAGCTGAACGGTGACAACTACTCGGTCTTCACCGAGTTCAGCATCCCGGTGCTCGACAACCTGCAACTGCAGCTTGCCGCCCGATACGAGGACTACGGCGGTGAGGTCGGCTCGACCTTCGACCCGAAGCTGTCGGGCCGTTGGCAGGCGACCGATTGGCTGGCCTTCCGCGGGTCGGTCGGCACCACCTTCCGGGCCCCTCCGATCACCAGCCTGGCGCCCGGCCAAGTGACCTCGCTGCAGTTCCTGTTCGGCTCGTTCCGGGCGGTGGACATCGGCGGCAACCCCAACCTCGAACCGGAAAACGCCGTCACCTACAACATCGGCGTGCTGGTCGAGGCGGGCGGCTTCCGCGGCAGCATCGACTACTGGAACTTCGACTTCGAAAATCCGATCGTCGCCGAGCCTGTCGGGCCCATGGTCAACGCCTTGTTCCCGACCGCCGGGGTGGGCAACTGCGGCAATCCGGCCTTTGCCGGCCTGCAGGCTCGCTTCACCTTCCAGGGCGCCTGCAACTCGGCCAACATCAGCCGCGTCTCGACCTTCTCGGTCAACGGCGCGGGGGTGAAGACCTCCGGCATCGACTTCATGGGCGAATATGAATTCGACATGGGCGACGTCGGCAGCCTGACCTTGGGCGTCGGCGGCACCTACACCATCGAGTACGCCCAGGACGCCTTCAGCGTCGAAGGCGTGGTGGTGCAGCCGGCGTTCGACGCGGTCGGGTTCCTGAACTATCAGCAGACGGCGACCCCGCTGCCGCAGCTCAAGGGCCAGGCCTTCGCCGAGTGGAACAGTGGACCGCATAACCTGCGCTTCACCGCCCGCTACTGGGATGGCTACGAGGATCAACGGACGACGATCTTCCCGCCGGCCGTGCCCTATCCGCAAGGCAAGCAGATCGATTCCTGGACCGTCTTCGACCTGGCCTACCGCGCCTACCTGCCGTGGGACATGACCGGGGTGATCGCGGTGACCAACCTGACCGACGAGGACCCGCCGTTCGCCCGGCTGGACCTGAACTACGATCCCTTCACCCACAACGGGCTGGGCCGTACGGTCAAGGTCAGCCTGACCAAGAAGTTCTGATCGGAACGATCCGACCAGACGGAAGGGGCGGCCCTCGGGCCGCCCCTTTTTCGTTGTGGGGACCGGTTGGCCGCGCAGCGGCCGACATGTCCCCGCTACCGCGTAAACAGCCCCAGCATCAGCGGTCGCACGAACAGCTGGCTGGCCTCGGACCTCTCCAGCCCGGTCACCCAGCTCCCCAGCGAGGTGGCGGCGTTGAGCAGGGCGTTCAGCATGTGGGCCGCGACCAGCGGATCGACCGGCCGGATCGAACCCTCGGCGATGCCGTCCGCGACCATCCCGGCGAACCGATCGGAAACGCGGGCGTAGCGGTCGCTCATCTCATGGCGGATATCGACGGGCAGGGCGCCCATCGCCGAACCGCGCAGGAGCGGCCCCTCTTCCGACAGCTGGAACTCGGTCAGGGCCGAGGCGGTGGCGGCCAGCCGGGTCCACTGGTCGACGGGCAGGTCCCGGGCCGCCAACTGAGCTGCCCGCAGCACCGCGAAGGTGCGCTGGAAGCAAGCGACGACCAGCTCATCCTTGTCTTCGTTGTGATGGTAGAAGCTGCCCTTGGTAACGTTCAGCGCCGCCGAGATGTCCTCCACCGATGCGCCGCGATAGCCCTTCTGGTTGATCAGCCGGGTCGCGGCGGTCAGGAAGGTGGCGCGGGACACATCGCCCACCGCCGTCTGGTCGCCATCCTCGGTCAGCGGCCCCAGCGCCGGCGGGGTCCAGGAGCGGCTGCGGGCGGCCAGGCCCCCGGTCAGAATATCACTCATCCGCTCGCGCAGGCGCGGATAGTCCTCGATGTCGTAGCGGCGCAGCCAGGTGAAGGTCCAAAAGGCCTGTTCCAGCAGCAGGTGGGTGCGGGCATTGGCCTCCGCCCGGCTGAGCCCCGCGAACTCCGGGGCGTCGAAGAAGCCGCGCACCCGGCGGAACATGTCGGCGAAGGCGCCGCCGACCTCGGCGCGATGGGGCTCCTTCAGCGAGCGCATCTCGCTGAAGCTGACCATCGGCGGCGCCTCCTTGCGGCGGATCCGGCGCGACAGGTCGAAAAAGAGCTCCAGGAACAGGTCCAGCCTCGCCCGCGCGTCCGGCGCCTTTGCCGACTCCCGCACCAGCCCTTCGAAGGACTCGATCCCGCGCAGGAAGCAGGCGGCGGCAAGGTCTTCCTTGCGGCGGAAATAGTAGGTCACAGAGGTGGTGATCAGCCCGACCTCGGCCGCCACATCGGCCAGGGTCATGCCCTTCACCCCCTGCCGGTTGAGGATGCCGGTGGCGGCCGCCAGAATGGACTCCCGGCGCGCCGCGAAGCGGGTGGTGGCGGGCGTCTCTGGAGCGGCGAGTTCGGTCATTGGCCGGACAGTCTAAAGTGACGCTGGCGTCATCCGCTACTCGGAATTGACCCGAAGGCAACCGGGACCGCCGCTCAGGCCGCCGCCTCGACCCACTCCTGGGCCAGCACCTGGACGATGGCGCGCACCAGGGCGGCCGGCGACAGGGGTTTGGCGACCCAGCCGTTCATCCCGGCCTCCATGTAACTTTCCACCTGGTGGGCCATGGCGTTGGCGGTCATGGCGATGATCGGGGCGGCGGCAGCCGGCCCTTCCAACGCGCGGATGGCGGCGCTGGCCGCCAACCCGTCCATCACCGGCATCTGAATATCCATGAACACCAGGTCGAACACCTGGGCCTGCATGGCCGCGAGGCCCAGCGCCCCGTCGTCGGCCGTGGTCACGCTGGCGCCCAGTTGCTCCAGCATCCGGGTGGCGATCAGCCGGTTGGTGGCGTTGTCCTCGACCACCAGCACCCGCAAGCCGTCGAGCAGGCCCTCGGACGCCTCGTCCTCAGGCGCGGCATGTCCCTCGGCGGCGACCGGCGCCAGGACCTCGACCCAGAAGGTCGAGCCCTCGCCCGGCGTGCTCTCCAGCCCGATGGCGCCGCCCATCTGCTCGGCCAGCCCCCGCGCGATGGCCAGGCCCAGGCCCGAGCCGCCGAACCGCCGCGTGGCCGAGCCGTCGGCCTGGCGGAACCGTTCGAAGAGGCGGCCCTGGGCCTCGGGCTCGATGCCGATGCCGGTGTCGGAAATCTCGAACCGCAGACGGCGATCGGCTGCCTCGCCCAAGGTGGTCATCCGCACGCTGACTCCGCCCCGGGGCGTGAACTTCACGGCATTACCGATCAGGTTGAACAGGATCTGGCGTAGCCGCACCGGGTCGACCATCGCCCAGCCGTCAGCGCCGTGCGCCGTGCGCAGGTACAGGCCCTTGGCCTCGGCCTGGGGGGCGAGCAGGGCGGTGACGCTGTCCAGCAGTTCGGCCGGCTGGATGGCCTCCGGATTGAGGTCCAGCTTGCCGGCTTCCAGCCGCGAGAAGTCGATGACGTCGTTGAGCAGCTCGGCCAGCATCGCCCCGCACCCAAGCGCCTCGTCCAGCAGCCGCCGGCCGTCCGCCGACAGGGCCTCACGCTTGAGCAGGTGCAGGACGCCCAGCACGCCGTTCATCGGGGTGCGGATCTCATGGCTCATGTTGGCCAGGAACCGGGCCTTGACCTCGGCGGCCTCCAGGGCCGCGTCCCGCGCCTCGGCCAGTTCGGTGACATCCTGGGTGATGCCCAGCACTTCCCACGGGCCGTTCTGAACCTGGGCGATCCCGCGCCAGGCGGCGCGCAACCGGGCCCAGCCGCCCTCGGCGCGGAAGTGGCGGTATTCCACCACCTGGGGCTCGCCGCTCATGACCGTGGCGATGAAGGCTTCCGACACCCGCTGCCGGTCTTCCGGATGAATCTCGGCCGTCATCTCCTCGGCGGTCAGGCTTCGCCGGCCGGAGGTCCCGCGCGTGCCGGTGCGGGTCAGATCGGAATCGACCGTATACCGGGTCGTGCGCGGGTCGAACCGCCAGACGAACACCCCGGCCTCTTCGCGCAGCAGGTCGTTGGTTCGCACGGCGGCAGTATCCTGCTCCTCGCGCATGCGGGCCTCGGTGATGTCCTGCAGCACGATCATCGCCACGCCGTCGTCCCGGAGCCGCGATTTGGCACGCACCCACATCCAGCCGCCGTCCTTCAGCTTCAGCCGGTGTTCACACTGGGCCTGGCCGCTCGCCAGCAGCTGGCGCACGGTCTCGGCGATCAGCTCCCGCTCGTCGGGATGGCCGAGGTCGGTGAAATGCTGGCCCAGGCTCTCCTCCGCGGTCCAGCCGGTCAGGCTGGTCCAGGTCGGGTTGAGCCGCTCGATCACGCTGTCGCGCAGGACCACGAAGATATCCTCGCTGCTGGCGAAGAACCAGCGGGCGGCGTCCGCCTCGATGTCGCCGTGCGGTGCGGCGGGCGTGTTTCCGTTTCCCATGGAGAACGACGATCCGGCAATCAGGTAAAGTTTGAGTTGCCCCATACCGGCCATTCGATAAGGGATTGGGAAACAGGCGATGGGAGCGCGGGATGGCCAAGGCGGAGAAGTTGGGGTTTTCGTCGGAGCGGCTGGGGCGGATCGCCCCCTTCCTGGACGAGCGCTACATCCAGACCGGCAAGCTGCCCTGCGCCCAGGTTCAGGTCTGGCGGCGCGGCAAACTGGCCTATGAGAGCGTCCAGGGCCTGGCGGACCGCGAGCGGGGCCGGGCGCTCAAGGCCGACGACCTGTTCCGCATCTATTCGATGACCAAGCCGGTCACCTCGGTGGCCCTGATGATGCTGGTCGAGGAGGGCCTGGTCGCGCTCGACGATCCGGTGGCCGAGTATATTCCGGAATGGGCCGACCTCGGCGTCTTCAACGGCGGCTACCTGAAGACCTTCCAGACCAGACCCTGCGATCGGCCGATGCTTGTTATCGATTTGCTGCGCCACACCTCGGGCCTGACCTACGGCTTCCAGCAGCAGGGCAACGTCGATGCAGCCTATCGCGAGCTGAAGCTGGTCGAGGACCTGCGCGCCGGAACCCTGGCCGAGACCATGAAGGCCTTGGCGAAAGTGCCGCTGCAGTTCTCCCCCGGCGAGGCCTGGAACTACTCCATCTCCACCGACGTGGTTGGCCATCTGGTCGAGGTCATCAGCGGCCAGACCCTCGACGCTTTCTTCGACGAGCGGATCTTCAAGCCGCTGGGCATGACCGACACCTTCTTCACCGTGCCCAAGGACAAGGCCGACCGCCTGGCCGCCCTCTATGCGGTCGGCGCGCTCGGCTCGAAGCTGCCGATCGCCGCCAAGCCGGACTTGGTCGAGGCGCCGGAGAAGAGCGCCTACCTGAAGCCGGCCACCTTCCTGTCGGGCGGCGGCGGCCTGGTCTCCACGGCCGCCGACTACATGCGGTTCGCCCGCATGCTGCTTAACGGCGGCGAACTGGACGGGGCGCGGCTGCTCGGCCCCAAGACCATCCGGCTGATGGCGTCGAACCATCTGCCGGACGGCAAGGACCTGACCCAGATGTCCCGCTCGCTGTTCAGCGAGGCGACCTATGCCGGCGTCGGCTTCGGCCTGGGCTTCGGGGTGACCATCGACCCGGCCCGCACCATGCTGGCCGGCAGCGCGGGCGACTTCTTCTGGGGTGGTGCGGCCAGCACCTTCTTCTGGGTCGATCCGGAGGAAGACCTGGCGGTGGTCTTCCTCACCCAGCTGCTGCCCAGCTCCGCCTATCCGGTGCGCCGCGAACTGCGCACCCTGGTCTACAGCGCCATCACTCATACGGGACGCGCCTGAGGCCGGGGCCTAAGGCGCGACGTCCGCCGCCTCGGCCGCCTCGGCCTTGGCGGCGATGATCCGCAGGTTCTCGGTGTGGGTCTCGCGGCTGATGTTGTAGAGTTGCATGATCGCCAGGGCCGTTCCGTAGAGGATGGCCAGCACAGGCATGTAGACCAAGGCCATGTTGGTGATGATCTCCGCATCGACCTCGCCGGGCTTGGCGTTGCGCGGGAAGTTGATCAGCACCAGCAGGAAGCTGGCCGCCATCACGCCGACACCGCCCACGGCCTTTTGCACAAGGCTGGTGAAGGCGAAGAACAGGCCTTCCGACCGGCGGCCGGTCTTGACCTCCGAATGTTCGACGACGTCCGCCAACATCGCGGTGATCAGGATGGCGGCGGTGATGCCGAAGATCCCGCGGATGACACCGTCCAGGAAGAGCCAGGGAACGATGGCGGGGATTTCGCCGTAGTTGTCGGCATTCTCAGGGAACCAGCCCAAGAGGCGGAGCATCAACGGCAGGAAGCCGGTGAGCACCGAGGCCGCCAGGAGGATGGTCCCGGCCTTCTTCTTCCCGGATCGTTTCGAGAGCATCGGCGCGGCGACCAGGGCGATCGCTGAGGAGATGTAGCTGTCGAGGACCAGAACCCCGGTCCAGAATGAATTGAGCTCCCAGAAGTAGGTGGAAAAGTAGAAGGCGAGGGTGAAGCTGACCCCCTGGGCGATGGCCGCGACCAGCCCGACCATGGTTATGACCACGAATGGGCGATTGGACAGGGTGTCCCTCATCTGACCCAGTGTCTGCATCAGCGTGCGGGTGGTCTGCACCGGCGCTCGTCGAAGCCAGGGAATAAAGCGGTGCGTGCCGGCAGCCGAGGCGATGATGGATACGAACATCAGCACGGCGCCGACGTAGCCGTACATCTGGTAGGCGGCCGGGTTCAGCTGGCCATTGGGGATCTCCGGCGTGGGCCGCATGAACACCCAGAACATGATCACCGTCAGGGTCAGGCCGCCCCACCAGGCGAAGAAGTAGCGCCAGCCGAGGATGGAGGCGCGCTGGTCGTAGTCTTCGGTCAGTTCGGCGGCGAGGGAAGACGACGGCACCTCGTACATGGTGATGAAGCTGCGACCGAGCACGGCGACCGCCACCAGGTACCAGAACAGGGCCTGTTCGCTCCAGCCGGCCGGGGGATTCCAAAGAAGCAGGAAGGACAGGGCGATCGGCAGGGCCGAGGCGTACATGAACGGGTGGCGCCGGCCCCAGCGCGAGCGCCAGTTGTCGGACACCTCGCCAAGGATCGGGTCGATGACACAATCGATGATCAGCGCGAGGGTGATCGCCAGGCCGACGGCCCGGGGGTCCATGCCGACCACCTGATTGTAGAACAGCAGCAGGAAGACGCGGTAGCCGTTGTCCTTGATGCCGAAGGCCACGGACCCAAGTCCGTAGAATATCTTCGTTCCAATCCCCACGCGGGGGCGCGGGCCCAGCGGCTTTGCGGCGTCGGTCATGCTGTCTCCACCCGATGGACTGGCTCTGCGGCCAATTTTTTCGAAAGTGGGGTATGTTCTGAGGCGCTGTCAATCGGTCGTTTGAATCATGACGCCGGATTCATCCGCGACCGCTGCAGGGCGCAGGCGTCCCAGGACGGCTCTCCGCCGAACCGCTCGGCCATCCGGTCGATGAACACCCGCACCTTGGCCGAGGCGGGGCCGGGCGGGCGCACCACATAGAGGGCCGCGTCGCCGGCCGGCTGGCCCAGGTGCAGCGGCTCGAGCGTCCCCGCCTCGATCGCGTCGGATAGCAGGAAGGTGGGGAGCAGAGCGATGCCGAGGCCGGCGATGGCCGCCTGCAGCACCGCCTGGCCGTTGTCGGCGCGAAAACGGGGCTCCGGCCGGACGGTGATGGTCCGCTTGCCGTCCTCGAACCGCCAGGCCTCGCCCTGGCGCATGCCGGTCTGCAGCACCGCGTCATGGTCCGCCAGGTCCGCCAGGGCGGTGGGGCGGCCCCGCCGGGCCAGGTAGTCCGGGCTGGCGGCCAGGGCGGCGTGGATCGGGGCGATGCGGCGGGCGACCAAACTGGAATCGGCCAGGACTCCTAGTCGCACCGCCGCGTCGAACCGGTCGGCGACCAGGTCGACCACCGCGTCGGCATAGCTGGCTTCGATCTTCAGCCGGGGATGCTCCAGGGCCAGTTCGGTCAGCAGCGGCTGTACATGGCGCAGGCCGAACGAGAGGGGCAGGGCGACCCGCAGGGTTCCGACCAGGGACTCGCCGGTCTGGACCACCGCCTCGCGGGCGTCCTCAAGGTCGGCCAGGATGCGCTCGGCCCGCAGCTTGAACTCCAGCCCCGCCTCGGTCGGGCTGACCCCCCGGGTGGTGCGGACCAGCAGCCGGGCGCCCAGCTCCGCCTCCAGGCTCGAGACCCGTCGGCTGACCAGCGAGGTCGAAACCCCGATCCGTCCGGCCGCGCGACTGAAACCACCGGTCTCCACGACCTCGACGAAGGCTCGGATGGCGTCCAGATCGAGCATCGATCGGCTCCTTCAAGCAACAATGATCGATAAGAGCCTAGGCCGCGTTGCAAATTCTGCAACATAGAACTGCAACTCAAGCAGCTACCGAATGAGGCCTCCCGGTCGCATCTCCTCGCCACGGCCAACGGGCCGAAGGAGATCACATCATGACGAAAGTTCTCGTCCTCAACAGCAGCGTCAGCGGCGAAGCGTCCGCCAGCCGCGCCCTGGTCCAATCCCTGGTGGAGCGGCTGAGCCGCCCCGGGGTGGCCGTCATCGAGCGCGACCTGGGCGCCGACCCCATCCCGCACCTGACCCCCGAAACCATGCCGACCATCCGCGGCGCCGACCCGGTCACCCCGGTTCAGCATGAGGCCCGCGCCCTGGCCGACGGCCTGATCGCCGAGCTGAAGGACAGCGACGTCCTGGTCATTGGCGCGCCGATGTACAACTTCGCCATCCCCACAGGGCTGAAGGCCTGGTTCGACCATGTGCTCCGCGCCGGCGCGACCTTCCGCTATTCCGAGGCCGGCCCCGAGGGCCTGGTCACCGGCAAGAAGGCGATCGTCGTGCTCTCGCGCGGCGGCCTCTACAGCGAAGGCCCCGCCGCGGCAGTGGACTTCCAGGAGCCGCACCTGCGCCAACTGCTTGCCTTCATGGGTATAACCGACGTGACCTTCGTCCGGGCCGAGAAGCTGGGCTTCGGCCCCGAGGCGCGGGAGCAGGCCCTGGCCGACGCCCGCGACGAACTGGGCCGCCTGGCCAACGCCGACCTGCCCAAGGCTGCCTAAACTGGAAGGGCCATCACGGATGGCCACAGTTCTTGGACCCCCCTCCCTGAGGGAGGGGTAGGGGGAGGGTTTACGGCGCTCGAAGGTGTGTGTGAGGGGACATCTGGGGCTGGAGTCGCCGGGATAGGGTGGGACATGGCGGCACACCGTGGGACGGTCCTTTGATATTCCAAGAAAAATTTGCCACGCGGCCGCCTTCGACGAAGCTAAGCGATGTCTAGAGTGCCAGGCGAATTAGACAAGGGTGGGACGGCGGGAGCTGGAGTCTGGTCCCAGTTCGTGCGGGGGGTTCTGAGGAGGGGCTCAGGGGGCGCTTAGCGCCTTCTCAGCGGGGCTTTCCGGGCGTTCGGAAGGCTGGAGAATGGGTCTGGCGGCCGTTCTCAGGGGGCCTGGAAGTGGGACCTGGGCGGTCCCAGTTCGCTGGAGGGGGCCCCGTTTGGAAATACGCCCGGTTTATCGGCGTTTGCGGCCCGTGCGGCTCACTGGGGCGGCCGGACGGCCCGCGCTGAACTGGGACCGTTGTTGGGCGTCGAAATCGGCGGCGGCCTGGTGGTCGGCTAGCTGCTCGGGCGTGAAGTAGCACTCGGCCGGGAAGCCGAAATTGGCGCTGAACCAGAGCCAGTCGGTGCGCCCGTGCTTGTTGCAACTTTTGCAGTTCAGTCGGCGGCGGATCGTGTCCGCGTTGGCACCCTCGCCGAACTTCAGGACAGCCTGTAGGCCCGTAAAGCCTGCCCGATGGCGGCAGCCCTTGCAAATCAGCGTGAGAGTTCCCCCCAGCCTTTCAAGATCACTGCAGACGGGATCGTCGGGCGGCTTCGGCATGGCCGAACCCTTACCTAATGTTCTTTATTTGTTCTAGCGCCGTCGGTTGGATTGTCGGAGCCATACTCTCCCGCCGCACTTGGTCGATGAGTTTCCGGAGGATGACGGCTGCTGCGTCGGGACCGTCTTCGATCGCAATGGCGACCGAGCCACAAACGACAATGAAGACCGCCTTCCGCTCTATTTTGCCTCCTACCGAGTTGGCGCTGTCACCAATCAAAGCTGAGACCACATCCCACACCTCGGGCATCGCGAATGTGATCGGCTTCCTGGAATGAGCAGCGGCGTTCCGTAGCTCTCTCACGATGTGGGCGCTGTCCCGCTCTTCTCGTCGTATCAGCTCGAACCCGTAAGCAATATCGATCATGGCTGAGAACGCTCCGAGCGGCCCGTTAAAGGCAAAGAGTCGGTCGCGCTGATCGTTTGTCAGGTGAGCCATACGGGCCTGCAAGACCGCTTTCAGGCGGTCTTCGACCATAGTGGCCGCAAGTATGATCGTCGCGCGGTCGCTTTCGCCGGATAGCTCCTCCCAGGCTCCGTCCTGAACTTCCTGCGACGGGTCCGGGCTAATCGCCTGCTTGAGCCGCTTGATTGCCTTTTCTCCCCTCATCGGCTCATCCCGGCTTCCTGTGATCCCGATGTAACTCTCCTTCGCTGCGCCGCTCGACGATCAGCGCCCAGATCAGGGCGCCGACCCAGCCCAGCACGGTCCAGCCGAGCAGCAGGTTCAGCGCGCCGATGGCGAGGGCCTGCCGGTTGCCCCGGCCATAGGCGATCAGGGTCGGCAGCATGTAGAGGGCAAGGCCGCCTAGCAGCGGGCCGAAGTCCGGCAGGTCCATAGCCGGGCGCCAGGTCGCGGCCGAAGTCGCTCCCCATTGGATCCCCAGGCCGATCAGGACAGCGCCCGCGAGAAGCGCCGCCCCTGTCAGGATCCGGTTCCAGCGGATGCCTTCCTGCTGATCCCCCATGTAGCCTCCCTAGAACACCTGCAGGCCGAGTAGCGGGCGGCCGATGATCTGGAGCTTCTCGGCGGTCGCGCCGGCGACTTCCTCAGGCTCATACGCCGGGTTGTCGCTGATCAGGGTGATGCCATCCATGCGCTTGCGAAACCGCTTCACCCGGGCGTCGCCGTCGAGGACGAAGGCGAGGATGCCGTCGACGATCCGGGTGTCGTCCTCGTCCACCACCAGCAGCTCACCGTCGTGGATGGTCGGAAACATGGAGTCGCCCTTGGCCTCCAGCACGACGAGGCCCTTGGTCGAGGTCCGGTTCAGCTTCTGACGCAGGAAGTCGCTGGTGAACGGCATGTAGTCGAGCAGCTGCCGGCCCTCGTTCCAACTGCCCGCTCCCGCCGCCAGCGTTCCGGCGTAGCGGGGTAGCCGAATCACCGAGGCGTCGCTGATCGGTCCATCGCCCTTCCCCCAAACCAGCCATTCGAGGGTGCAGTCGGCCGCTTCCGCGAGCCGGGCCGCCAGGTCCAGGCGGGGCGCAGTTCCCTGCCCCCGGACGTACTTGGACACTGTCGGCTGAGGCACGCCCGCTCGCTGCGCGAAGGCCGTCAGCTTCTCCGGAGAGATCGCCTCCGCAAGCCGCTGGCCGAAGCCGGCATAGTCGAAGTCTGGGAGGGTTAGCGGCTCGTTCATAATGAAACGCCCACGAGCGACTTGACGGTTCATTACGAACCGGGCCATATCATCACGAACGTGATGAAAGGCGACCGAGCGTAATGGCGACCGATATGATCGGCACCGGCGAAGATGAGGAGCCGAAGGCTCCGCATCCGGAAGAGATCAAGGCCATGATCCGCATGCGCGGCATGACGCTCAGCCGCTTGGCCACCAAGAATGGCCTGAGCGAGAGCGCCTGTCGCGCGGCCCTGATCCGCCCCCAGCCGGAGGCCGAAAAGGTCATCTCGAAGTTCCTGGGCGTGGCTCTCCATGAGTTGTGGCCGGATCGCTATGACGAAAGCGGCGGCCGGGTTCGTCACGTTCGTGATGAGAATAATCACGAACGTGACGACTGTCATCGTCTATCGGCGGGGGCGGCGTAGACATGACCGCTCTCGCCGTCATCGAGACTGAAGCGCCGGCCTTCGCCGAGCAGACCTTCGACATCCCGATCAGCAAGATCCGCGTCGGCGTCCGGCTGCGTGAGCTGGACCCGGTGTGGGCTGCGGCGCTCGGCGGGATCATGGACGACGAGGGGCAGCGGACGCCCATCGACGTCTACCCGGTGCCCGGCACTGACGAGTACGAACTGGGCCCAGGCCTTCACCGGACAATGGGCCGCAAGGGCCGGGGCCACGCCACCGTCCGCGGCTTCATTCGCCAGGGCGTGGACGCCCTGGAGCGGCGGTCGCGGGAGGTGTCGGAGAACCTCTGGCGCCTGGGTCTCGAACCGCTCGACCGGGCCGCCCACGTGGCCGAGCTATACCAGCTGCTGCGGCTGAAGGCCGGGGTCGAGGAACAGGCCTCGCTGCAGTCGGTGGCAGCCCGGGCCAGGTGGGAGAAGACCGCCAAGGCGGATGCCGAAGATGCGAGTCGCAGCGTGCGACTCGCATACGGGTTTGCAGAGGAAGCCGCCGAGCGGCTGAAGCTGGACCGCGCCACCGTCTATCGAGACCTCCAGCTGCACCGGGGGCTAGCGCGGGATGTCGCCGCCTCGCTGAAGGGGCTGCCGGTCGCCACGAACGCCGCCCAGCTGCGAACCCTCGCCAAACTGCCACAGGACGAACAGCGCCGCGTCGCCGAGCTGCTGACCAGCGGCCACGCCAAGGCGGTCGGCGACGCGGTTGCGACCATGAAGGGGGCGGTGAAGCCCTCGGCCGAGGCCAAGAGGCTGTCAGCCTTCATCGGCGCGTATTCCCGGATGGGGCTGGCCGAGAAGAAGGCGGCGCTGACCGCCCTGCAGGGGCTGGAGCTGCCCAAGGGCTGGAGCCTCCAGCATGGGTAAGCGCAAGCCCGCCTTCGACCTGGGCCAGATGAGCCTGGCGCTCGGCGTCCCTGAGACGGTGAGCAGCGACGGCGCCCTGGCCATGCTGCGCCGGCAGACCGCCTCGGCGGTCGGGGCGATCCTGAAGGGCGAGCCGCGCAATCGCTTCGAGGTGGCGGGCGCGGTGTCGGCCCTGACCGACGACGAAGTCACCAAGCTGATGCTGGACGCCTACGCCAGCGAGGCGCGGGAGGCCCATGCGATCTCCTTTGACCGGATGCTGGCGCTGGTCGCCGCGACCGGTCGCTACGACGTCCTCAAGGGGCTCCTGAGGACCATCGGCTGTGACCTGCTGGTCGGCGAAGAGGCCTTCCTGGCCCGGGTCGGCGACCTGGAGGCCCGCAAGCGCGGCATCGAGGCCGAGCTGAAGCGGCTGAAGGCGGTGATCGAGCCCCGAGAGCAGGGGGAACACCGCAAATGATCGGCCAGGGGGGCGTCCCGAAACTCTGGTGGACCGCGCAGGAGCTGGCCAATGCCAAGCTTCCGGGCCTGCCCACCGTCAAGCGCAAGGTCAACGAGTTCGCGCAGAAGCGCGGCTGGGCCTTCGAGGTCGACGCGGCGGGCCTGCCGCTGGCGCGGGCCCGCGCCGGCCGAGGCGGCGGGCTGGAGTACCATCGCAACCTGCTGCCGCCGGCGGCGATCGCGGCGCTGATCAAGCGGGGCCTGGACACCCCGGCCGAGGTGGAGCCGGCGACAGAGCGGACGCGCGACCAGCTGTGGGGCTGGTTCGAGAGGCAGCCGGAAAAGGTCCAGGCGGAGGCCCGCGAGCGGCTGACCACCCTGGACGCCATCGAGCAGCTGGCGGCAGCAGGCCATACGGTCACTTCGGCCTGCGCCATCGTGGCGGCCGACCGGAAAGTCGGCGTCTCGACCCTCTACGAATGGCGCAAGCTGGTCCGGGGCGTGGCCCCGTCCGAGCGGCTGCCCAGGCTGGCGCCGATGCGGCAGGGCTGCACGGAGACGGCGGAGATCCATCCGGACATCTGGACGATCTTCAAGTCCGACTACTTGCGGCCCGAAAAGCCGACCCTCAACAGCTGCTGGCGCCGGGCCCGCGACGCCGCGTCCAAGGCGGGGATCGAGGTCCCCTGCGCCAAGACCTTCCAGCGTCGCATCGAGCGCGAGACGGACGCGCTGGTGCTGGCCCGCCTGCGCGGCGGCCCCGAAGCCCTCCGGCGGATGGTTCCGGCGCTACAGCGGTCGGTTCTCGATCTCCACGCCCTGGAAGCGGTCAACATCGACGGCCACGAGTGGGACGTGCGGGTGGATTTCGGGCCGAAGGAAGACGGCTCACCCGACATCGGCCGGCCGATGATGGTGATGATCCAGGACGTCTACAGCCGGAAGGTCCTGGCCTGGCGGATCGGACGCTCGGAATCGGCGGGGCTGGTGCAGCTGGCCTTCGCCGACCTGTTCCGGAACTGGGGCATCCCCGGCCATTGCGTGTTCGACAACGGCCGCGCCTTCGCCAGCAAATGGATCACCGGCGGAGCGCCCTACCGGTTCCGGGGCAAGGAACTTCCCGGCGATCCGCTCGGCCTGATGAACAGCCTGGGCATCCAGGTCCACTGGACAACGCCCTATCGCGGCCAGTCCAAGCCGATCGAGCGCGCCTTCGGCGACCTGGAGCGCAACGTCGGCACCCACCCGGCCTTCGCCGGCGCCTACACGGGCCGCAGCCCGCTCCACAAGCCGGAGAACTACGGCGCCAAGGCTGTCCCGCTGGAGGCCTTCATGGCGGTCCTGGAACAGGGGCTCGCCGAGCACAACGCCCGCGCCGATCGGCGCACCGAGGCGGCCAAGGGCCGCAGCTTCGACATCGCCTTCGAGGAGAGCTATCGCGCCTCGATCATCACCAAAGCGACCGACGCGGATCTGCGCCGGGCGCTGCTGGCGGCGGAGAAGGTGCGGGCCGACAAGCCGCAGGGCGCGGTCACCGTCTTCGGGAACCGCTACTGGGACGTCTGGCTGACCGACCACGCCGGCAAGGCGCTGACCGCCCGGTTCGATCCGGAAAACCTGCACCAGCCGCTGCACCTCTACGACCACCACACCGGCATCTACCTGGGCACGGCCTCGGTGGACGATCCGGCCGGCTTCTTCTCGGCCGAGGCGGCCAAGCGGCAGGCCAAGCGGGTCGCAGACGCCCGGAAGGCGGCCGCGATCGCCATCGAAAAGCAGAACCTGGTCGACGCCGCGGCTGTGGCCCGCGCCTACGCCGGCGAAACCCCAGAAACCGAGGCGCCGTCGCCCGCCGCCACCCGGCCGGCGCGCGTCAAGGGCGGGGCTGCGCTGGCCAGGATCGCCGAGCCGGCCCGCCGCCCCCTGATCGATCGCCTGAACCTCGAAGACCTCGCCCCTCAAAGGGCGGCTCGACCGGCCTTGCGCCTGGTCGAGGACTGAATGGCCGGCGGGGCGCTGCGAACGCCCCGCCGGCCCAACCCGGCCCGCAAGGGCCAAGCCGTGACGAAGGAAGACTAGCATGACCGAGACGCCAAACAGAACCTTCAGCCGCGAGGAGATCGACACCCTCCGCGCCCACATGGAGGCCTATCGCAACGAGACGACGCCGCCGCGCACCTGGAAGCGACTGGCCCAGGACACCGGCGCCAACGAGAAGAGCATCGCCGCCTGGGTGCCCGGCACCTACGACAACGGCGAGTATTGGAAGAACCAGGTCATCCCCGACCTGGTCGAGCGCTTCCTGCGCAGCCGCCAGGAGCGCGCCCAGCTCACCGCCCGGGTGCCGGCCATCCCCGGCTTCCATGCGACCACGACCTCCGGCCGGATGATGAGCGTCTGCTCCGTGGCCATCGCCTTCGGCGGCATGGGGATGATCTCGACTGCCCCGGGCTGCGGCAAAACCTGGGCGGCCAAGGAATTCCAGAAGACCCGCAGCAACGTCTTCATGACCACGCTGTCGAAGGGCTGCGGCGCCCCGAACGACATCCTGACCGGCCTGCTCGAGTCGATGGGCGAGGTTGGCCAGAAGGGCGTGATCGGCCACCTGAAGAAGCGCGTCATCGAGCGGATGAGCGGCATCAACGGTGGCCTGCTGGTCGATGAGGCGCAGTTCGGCACCGCCTCCGGCCTGGAAGAGCTGCGGGCGATCCATGACGCCACCGGCTGCGGTGTCGTCCTGATCGGCGATGAGCGGCTGCCGGGCGTCCTGAAGGGCCATCCTCAGCTGCACAGCCGGTTGGTGGTCTCTCACGCCGGTCAGAAGCTGCCGGAGGCCGACGACGTCGACACCCTGGCGGCGGCCTGGTCGATCAACAACCCGGCCCTGGTCGACTACCTGCGCACCACCGCCGCCAAGCTGTCGGTGGGCGGCCTGCGCCGCATCACCCACGGCATCCGGCTGGCGGTCATGGGCGCCACGGCCGAGGGCCGCGAGCTGACCGTCCAGGACCTGAAGGACGGCCTCGCTCAGCGCTTCATGGAGGGTGCGTAATGGACCGGCTCACCTGCATCAGGGAGGGCCGCAGCGCGGCCCGTCACCTGCGTCAGCTGGCCCGCACCGGCGACGTCACCCCGGCCGACCTGGACCGCCTGCTGGGCAAGATCGACGACGGCTTCGAGACGGCTCTCGACGTCGAGCAGCTGCGGGCGACTGGCGACCTGCCGGAGACCCTGGCCCGGATGGCGGCCGAGGGCCTGCGGGTCACCCGCGGCTCTTTCCTGACCCGGCCGGTCCCGCCCCCGCCCAGCGTGCTCGACTGGAGCGGTCCCGACCGCGTCGTCGGGGCTGAGTTCCAGGACGATCCGCATGTCGTGGCGGCCGCCAGGCTGATGCTCGGCCTGGACGACGCCGGACCCAACCGGCTCCGCACCGTCAAGGGCCTGGGCGTCATCGAAGGAGGCCGGCCATGAGCCGCCTTGTTCATAGCCAGGGACCCCTGACGGTCTACGGCGGCAGCGACTGGTACGTGGTCGATCAGCACCGGAACACGATCGCCAAGTTCGGGCCCGGCATCGGGTTCGGCGCGAGCAACGACACCGCCAGGGGGAACGCCCAGCTCTTCAAGGCCTCACCCGCGCTGATCCGCGCCGCCCGAATGATCGACGATGCGTTCGGCGACGCACCCAACGAAGCGATCGCCGCAGCCTTCGGTCAGGCCATGGTCGATGCGCTGGAGGCGACCTGCCAAGCGCTGGCGGAGGTCGGCGAGTGACCCGGCCCGGCTTCCTCTCCCGCTGGCTGTTGTTCCTGGCCCTGATCAACGGCGGCGGCCGGCTCGCGGATCTGCGCCGGCCGTTCGACCCCGCCAGCCAACGCCAGCGCCAGCGCTCGGCTGCCCACCAGGCCCGCCTTTCCACCCTTCCGCCCGACCAGCGCGCGCTGGTCGGGCTCAACTACGGAGACCACCGTTGACTACCCGCAAGACCAAGACCCTCGCCAAGCCCGCCGCCCAGTCGCGCGAGGAGACCGAGGCCCTGATCGCCCGCATCGGCGACCTACAGCGCGACCTGCAGCGCCGGGAGGCCGACCACGGCGACGCCGTCGCCCGGCTGAAGGAGACGGCCGAGGCCGCCGCCAAGCCGTTGAAGGAGGAGATCGCGGAAGCCGAGGACCGCGTCGCCCGCTGGTGCGAGGCCAACCGCGAAGCTTTGACTAAGGGCGACAAGCACAAGACCGTCCGGCTGCTGACCGGGGTCATCTCCTGGCGCCATCGCCCGCCGAAGGTGTCGATCAAGGGGCGCAAGCCCGAGGACGTAGTCCAGCACCTGCTGACGCCCGGCGATGCGGCGCTGCTGCACCTTCGGCGGCTGTTCGTGCGGGTCAAGTACGAGCTGAACAAGGAGGCGATGCGCGACCATCCGGAGGATGCCGCGAGCCTGCCCGGCGTCTCGATCGGCTCGGCCGGCGAGGACTTCATCATCGAGCCGTTTGGGGCCGAGGCGGAAGGGGCGGCGGCATGACGCCGACGTCCGCCCTGACCGACCATGAGCTGGTCAGCCTGATCAGCATGTGGCGCGACTTCGACCAGGACCTCTCGGACTTCGAGAAGGCCCTGGCCGATGAGGTGATGGTCCGCTTCCACGGGACCGATCGCGCCGCCTTCCGGCTGACCGCCAACGAGCGGGCGGCGCTGGAGCCGGTGTGGGACGCGATCGAGGTCCGCGCGCGGCTCGACGACATCGAGGCCGCCTGATGGCCCGGGCGATCCCCAAGGAGCATCCGGCCTTCGCGGCGTTCTGGGCGGCGTACCCCACGCGCCCCTGGAACCCGCGCACGGCCGCCTCGGCTGTGTTCGCCCGCCTGGTGAAGGCCGGCGTGGACCCGGAGGCCCTGGTCGGGGCTGCCGGCGTCTTCGCCGCGTCCTGCCGGCAGCGCGGCATCGAGGACAAGTTCATCCCCTACGCCTCGACCTGGCTGAACAAGCGCCAGGACCTGGACTTTCCGGCCTCTCCGCCCAGCGCGGCGAGCCCCGAAGGCCCAGCCGCGCCCGGTCCCGCCTGTGACCCGGCGCTGGCCTTCCTGCAGCTGCGGATGAGCGACGCAGATTTCGCCATCTGGATCGCGCCGCTGCGCGTCCAGGGCCCGCCCGACGGCCGCCCCTGCATCACCGTCATCGCCCGCACCACCACCGCCCTGGACCGCGTCCGCCGCGACTGGGGCCGCCTGATCACGGCCCAGCTGGGGCCGGTCGCCTGGACTGTCGAAAGGAACCAACCATGAGCGAAGGGCCAATCCCCCTGACCGCCAACCTGGCCGCCGTGGCGATCGTCGCCTCGGCAAAGGTCTATGGCGACGATCCCGCCCGGGCGCTGAGCCCGGAGGGCAGCAACCAGCATCGCCGATCGGTCGCGCCCGCGGCGGCCGCCCTGATCGGCCACACGGGCCAGACGGCCAAGGCGGTCTGCGGCCTGCTGCAAATCGTCGACACCAGCTTCTACACCGCCCGCACCAATTCAGTCGGCCCGTTCGCCGCAGCGACGGCCGCCGCGGCCGCCGCCCTGGCCGGTGTCTGCCCGCCCTATGAGAAGCCGGAGCGGGCCCGTCGCACGCCGGCCGCCAAGCCCGTCTCGCAGGACCATCTGAAGCCCGGCCGGCTGACCGCCGACGCCACCCTGCTGCCCAACATCCCGATCAAGGCCAGCCCGGCCCTGAAGGCCGCCACGGCGGCCATCCACCAGCTGCCGCCGCCGCCGATCGCGCGGCGGACCCGGGCGGCGCGTGCCGGCTCGGCCTATGGCCGGGCCACCACCGTCCGGCTGAAAGAGCTGACCCCGCGCAAGCTCCGCTACTGCAGGCGCTTCCTCAACGCTGGCTGGGCGCTGGACGAGGTCGCCGACCTGTTCGACGTCTCGGCCGACGCCCTGGCCATCCAGGCGCGCGGATACGCGGCATGACCCGCCCCCGCCGCCAACAGCGCCGCCGTCCGGCCAAGCTGGTGACCCTGCCCTGGGTCGCCGTCATGGAGGAGGTCTTCGACCTGCCGCGCCGGCTGGGCATGACCCCGCCCGCGCGGATCGTCGTCGCCCAGAGCGCCGATGGCCGGCGTTCGACCTGGACCGGCCAGTTCATCACCAAGGAGGGCCTGCCGGCCCGCTGCGTCGTCCGCATGAGCCACCTGGCCAGCGGCGACTATGAGGCCGACCTCGGCACGCTGAGCTTCCGGTTCGTGATGGGCGGCGCCCCGGCCGAGGAAGCCGCCGGCTGATGGGCTGGGCGCGCGTCAAGGAGCGGCCGATCGCGCCGCCGGCCGACACCCGCAAGCCGCCCTGCGACGGCTGCGGGGCCGTGGCCTGTTTCTTCCTACGCGCCAACCCGATGGCCCCGCCCGAACTGGCGATCTTTCTGGAGCGGTGGTGCCCCAGCTGCGTCCCGGCCGACTGGCTGCCCGGGAGGGCCAGCTGATGGCCAGGCTTGCCGCCGACACCGAGGCCGCCCTCAAGGCCCGCGCCATCGCCCTGCACCAGGCGGCCGATCGGCTGACCAAGCTGAACGGCGAGCTGATCTACGTCGTGTTCCCGACGACGGCGCGGGCCTTCGTCTGGGCGACCTTTCGTGGGGCTGATCCGACGCCGGCGGTGCTGAAGACGGTCTACGGGACCGACCACGGCCTCGGCCCGGCGGCCCACGCCCACATCGCCGCCCTGGTGGCGCACCTGATGGCCTGCTCGGCCGGGGCGGCGACCCGATGAGGACTGGATCGATCAGCTCGACGGCCGCCGAGCGGGCGCGGCTGCGCCAATGGCTCGAGCACCTGGCCCAGGAGGCAATCGACTGGCTGGACGTCCTCGATGCCGAGGAGGCCGACCGTGAAGACGACGAACTGGGCGACGACGAGAGCGAGGAGGCTCTGAGGGCATGAGCGAATTTCGACTTAGGCGCACCACAAGGAGAGACTGTCGCCACGCCGTCGCTCACGTCGCGATTTCAATGCGGACAACACCGCTTTCTTTCGGCCGAGCTACCGACCGATCAGTTAGCTTTTGTCTCAGCGTCACGCGCCAGTTCCGCCTCAAACTCTTCAGGCTCATGCATCGCGTAGGTCAGGCGACAGTACTTTCGTGCGTTGTCGACCAACATGTCCAGACTTTCGGCCGGATCGAGCCCCCCAAAGCCGTCGCGAATATAGCGTATCGCTCGCGACACGAGGATACGCATTGCCAGTACATGCAGAGCTTCTCCCGGGCTGATGTCGCCCCGCCGAGCCGCAATCTCAAGCAACTCGCGCACGGTTGTCAGCCAGTCCGCAAAACCCTCAGCGATCTCTGGCAGATTCTCACCTTTAGGACCTGCGTCCCTACGGAACTGAAAAATCTGAAAAGCGGCGGTTGCAAGAAGCGCGTTGAGGTCAGCCGTCACCTTGGCCTTTTCACCCTCCGTTGCTGCAACGGCATCGCGACGGCCCTTGTCGGCCAAATGCAAAGTCACGGCCACCACGATTATGTTGACGGCGGCCGCAGCCCACTGTGCTGCGCTGCCGAACGAAATCGCTTCGATCTTTCTGTCCCAGAGGAACCCGGTGGCGGCAGCCAGGGCAAGGGCAAAGCCAGCAAGCGCCAGAAGCGGGATGATGATCCAAAGGCGAAGGCGAGTGAAGTTCAGCATGCGCGGGAGCCTGCCACAGCTCCGGGTGGTCTGTCATGACCGCCCGCAACCCCCGCCTGGCCAAAATCCATATCGCCCGCAAGGAGCTGGCGCTGGACGATGGCGCATACCGGAAGATGCTGCACAGGCTGACCGGCAAGACCAGCTCGGCCGACTGCAGCGACGCCCAGCTCGACGCGGTCTTGGAGGAGTTCAAGGCCAAGGGCTGGAAGCCTTCGGTGGTGGCCGGCTCGGCGGTGACCAGGCCGGCGGCTGGCAAGGCTCGCCGGGCCGCCGCCGACCACCCGGTCGCGCGGAAGGCGCGGGCGCTGTGGATCTCGCTGCACCAGCTGGGCGTGGTGCGGGATCGGTCGGACAAGGCGCTTGAAGCCTTCGCCCGCCGGCAGCTGCAGGTCGAGGCCTTCCAGTGGGCCGACCAGGGCCAGGGCTACAAGCTGATCGAGGCGCTGAAGGCCATGGCCGAGCGCGAGGGCTGGTCGCAGGACACGACCGGATACAAGGGTCAGGCCGCCATCCAACTATTGAAGAGCCGGCTGGCCGCCCTGATCGCCAAGCGCCAGGCGGAGGCGGCCGACTGACCATGGCCCGCCCCGCGACCACCGGACCCGACCTGTTCACCGTCACGGCCCTGGCCGAGGCGGAGCGGGCGGCTGTGGCGGCGGAGGCGGCGCGGGCCGAGGCGCAGCGGAAATACAGGGTCGCCCCGCATGGGGAGCTGAAGGCGCGTCTAAGCACCCTCCAAGAGGCCGCTCAGGAGGCCCTGAGAGCTGACATCGCCTGGCAGCGGGCCAAGGCGGAGGTGGGGCTTTGAGCGCCGCCCGCAAGAGCCCGGCGGGCCCGCCGCGCGAGGGGGCCTGGGCGACGGCGGCCGAGGTCCTCGATGCTGAGGCTCTGGACCTGCTGTCCCGGGATTTCGGCGGCCGGCGGATCTACATCCCCCGCGCCCTGGGCGAGGACCACCCCCTGGTGGTGAGCATCGGTCTGGACGCGGCCCGGCTGCTGGTCGAGGCCCTGGCCGGCGAAGAATTGGAACCGCCATTGACCGGCGGCAAGCGTCTGCGCATCCTTGAAGCCCTCGATCGCGGCGAGAAGCCCGAACAGATCGCCCGCGCCCTGGGCGTCTCGCGCAGCTGGATCTTCAAACTGAAGAAGCGGCGGGACGACGCGGCCAAAGAGGCCGAGCAACCCACCCTGTTCTGACCCGGCCGGCGGCCCCGGTGGACCTGTCCACCGTGAGGCGGCCGCCCGGCCTCCCGTACCTTGAACCCCATGGTCGGGACCCCATCCATCACTCTGCGTGACGCCGCGATCCTGCGGCTGATGTCCGTGCGCGCGACGCTCGACGCCGCCGTGCGAGCCGATGGCGACGCCCTCCCGCCGGGCTCGCTGGAAGCGGCCCCGACCAGCCAGCCCAACCCCCAGACCGCCACCGGGCCGCGCCCGGTCGGCAAGCGAGCCTGACCGCCATGTGGACCTATCGCCAGCGCACCGGCCACCTGCTGAAGGACGGCGTCTTCGTGGCCAAGGGCTACAGCGGCGACGGCCCGGCATTCGCCGAGGGGCGCAACAACCCCGACATGGAGCACATCAAGGGCAAGGGGCCGATCCCGCGCGGCCGCTGGACGATCTCCAAGCCCCGCAACAGCGTCAACGTCGGCCCCCATGCGATGGACTTGGTCCCCGTCGGCCACGACGCCCACGGCCGCACCGCCTTCATGATCCACGGCGACAACAAGGCCCAGGACGCCAGCCGCGGCTGCATCATCCTGCCCCGGAACATCCGTGAGAAGATCAGCGCCAGCGGCGACCGCAAGCTGACGGTGGTCGAATGATCGCCGCCGCCGACACCCTGACCGGTCTGCTCGCCCAACTGACCGACGAGCTGAAGGCCCGGGGCATCCCGCTGCCGCCGGCCGTCACCCACCAGTGGGGCACGGTCGGACGCTTCATCCGTGGGGCCTGGCGCGCGATCGCCGCCTGGGTCTGCGTCCTGGCCCTGCTGGTCAACGGCGTGATCCTGCCGCTGGCGCGCCTGTGGGGCTTCGTCGGCGAGCCGCTCGACTGGCAGGGCATGGCTGCCCTCGTCGCCGGTCTCGGCGTCCTCGCCCACTACCGCAGCAAGAACCTCGCCGAAGGAGTGACGACGTGACCCTGAAGGGCTGGATCATCCTGGCCGTCGCCTCGGCCTTCACCGGCATCATGGCCGTCGCCGCCTACCAGGGCGGCCAGGCGGCCAAGTACCGCAAGCTCGACACCGCGCATCGCGCCTGCGTCGCCTCGATCACCCCGGGCGCCCGGGCCGACCTCCAACCGCGCCTGCTCTGTGATGACGTGACCGCCGATCACTGGGCCGCCTCGGTCAAGGCCGCCGCCTGCGACCGCGCCCTCAACGCCGTGCCGCAGGACCTGCACGGCGCCCGCGCCGCCTGCTCGGCCCCGGTCATGCGGCTGCACGCCGAGCGGACGGCCGCCGACACCAACCTGAAGAACAAGACGGACGAGCTGGTCCGGGAAAAGGCCAGCCGCCAGGCAGCCATCGCCCGCGCCGCCGCCGACGCCCAAGTCAAAGCCGAAAGGACCGCCCGCCGTGAAGCCGTTGATGCAAGGACTCCGCGGGGTGCTGATGGTCGCGCTGTTTGCGACGCTCAGTGCCTGCGCGACCGGCGCTGACAAGCTCCGGCCGGAAGACGGGCCGGCCCAGGCGCCGGTGATCGAAGTCCGGACGGAGACCATCCTGGTCTGCCCGGACGAGATCTATCGCGACATCGGGCCGGAACCGGAGGTCCCCGATGATGCCGAGGTCAGTTGGACTGACGCCGGCAAGGCCTGGATCGATCGACAACTGGACCGAGGCGCCGACGCGGTCGCCGCCCTGGTCGCCGCAAGGAAGGCCTGCGACGAGCAGGGAGTGAAGCGTCCGTGAGAGAGTTCCTGCCCTATGCGGCGTTCCTGGTGTCGGTGATCGCCTGCGGGCTGTCGCTGTACGTGGTCATTCGCGCCGGCCGCTGGCGCGACAGCGACGACGCCAAGGCGCTGGACCTGCGTCTCACCACCATCGCCTCGACCGCCAACGCCGCCGCCCCGGGCGCCGCCCTCACCGCCGTGGCCACCCGCGTCACCACCCTGGAGAAGGGCATGGAAAGCGTCGCCACCAAGGCCGACATCGCCAAGCTGACGGCCGAGGTTCGGGGCGTCGAGAAGACCATCGAGAACGTCGACAAGGGCGTCACTCGGATCGAGGACCACCTCATGGAGATGGCCCGTGACGGAGTCCGGACGTGAGTTTCCGTGACCGCGTCGAGGCCGACCGCCGGCTGATCATCCTGCGCCTGCTGTTCGAGAACGGCGGGGCGGCCAGCGAGAGCGTCATCGAGCGCGGCCTGCTGGACCTGGGCGAGCGCGTGGGCGTCGATCGGGCCGCCGTGCGCGGCTTCATCAAGGACCTGGAGACCGCCGACTGCGTGGTGGTCACCCACTACCGCGACCAGATCATGGTCCCGGAAATCACCAAGCGCGGCGTCGCCGTGGCCGAGGGCCGCATCACCGTCGATGGCGTGTCCAAGCCCTCGCTGGGGGTCTGACCATGGCCAGGCCGCCGCGCAAGAAGCGCCAGCCTTCCTCGATCGACCGCCTGGAGCCGGAGCTGCAGGAGGCGCTGGCCGCCCTGAGGCGCCAAGGCAAGACGGTGACCGAGATCCACGCCGGCCTGGTCGCCATGGGCGCGGAGGTCTCCCGCTCGGCGGTCGGCCGCCACGTCAAGTCGATGGCCGAAGTCGGCGAGGAGCTGAAGAAGACCGAGGCGATGGCCCGCTTCCTGGTCGAAGAGTTCGGCGAGAACCCCGACGAGCGGATGGCGCGGGCCAGCATGCGCATCCTGCAGGGCGGCATCCTGCGACTGCTGACCGAGCGCCCCGTGGGCGAGGACGGCGCCGTCATCGAGATCGACGCTGGCGAGGCCAAGGAACTGGCCCTGGCGCTGCAGCGGGTGGTCAACAGCCAGGCGACCGACACCTCGCGCAACCTGCGGGTCCGCAGGGAAGTCGTCGCCACCGCCGCCGACGAGGCCGAGAAGGCCATGAAGGAACGGGGCATGTCGGCCGACACCATCGCCGACATCCGCCGCGCCGTGCTGGGGGCGGCGGGATGAAGCTGCGCCCGGCCGATCCGCCGCCGGCGGTCGAGCGCGAGATCGCCGAGGCCAGCTTCGAGCAGCTGCCCCCCGGCGATCTTCTCCTCGGCTACCAGGCCAAGACCATCGAGACCCTGTTCGACGGCGTCTCGCTGCTGTGCATCGAGAAGAGCCGGCGGATCGGCCTGACCTGGGGCCTGGCCGCCTATGCGGTGCTGAAGGCCGCCGCTCAGCCCAGCGCCGGCGGCATGAACGCCTGGTACATGGGCTACGACCTGGAGATGGCGCGCGAGTTCATCGACGTCTGCGCCATGTGGGCTCGCGCCTTCGGCATCGCGGCCGAGGCGGCCGACGAGGAAGTCCTGGACGACGACGGCGAGGGGGTGAAGGCCTTCCGCATCCGCTTCGCCTCCGGCTTCAAGATCGTGGCGCTGCCGTCCGTGGCCCGCGCCCTGCGCGGCAAGCAGGGCCTGGTGATCATCGACGAGGCGGCCTTCCACAAGGACTTAGCCGAGGTGCTGAAGGCGGCGCTGGCCCTGCTGATGTGGGGCGGCCAGGTGGTGGTGGTCTCGACCCACGACGGGATCGACAACCCGTTCAACCTGCTGCTCGATGAGATCAAGGCCGGCCGGCGCAAGGGCCGGTTCCTGACCATCACCTTCGACGACGCCCTCGATGCCGGCCTCTACGAGCGCATCTGCCTGGCCGCCCGGATCAAGGGCGCCACCGTCGCCCCCAAGGACGAGTGGGTGGCCAACATCCGCGACACCTATGGCGACGACGCCGAGGAGGAGCTGGACTGTATCCCCAAGGCCGGGTCCGGCTCGCTGATCAAGCCGCAGGACCTGGCGGCGGCCGAGCATCCCGACGCCGGCAAGCCGGAGCTGTACGGCGGCGGCCTCTACTACATCGGCCGGGACGTCGCCCGGCGGATCGACGGGGCCATCATCTGGGGCTTCGAGCTGGTCGGCGATGTGCTGTGGCTGCGCGACCGATACGAGGAGCGGGGCGTCACCTTCCGCGCCCAGGACGACGCCATGGATGCGCTGTTCGTCCAGCGCCGGGTGACCGCCTGCTGGATCGACCAGACGGGCATGGGCGAGAAGGTGGTCGAGGACGCCCAGGGCCGGCACGGGAACTATCGGGTCAACGGCGTGCTGCTGACTGGACCCAACCGACTGGACCTGGCCACAGCCCTTGTCGATCGGTTCGAGCGCGGCCTGATCCGCATCCCGCCCGACCCGGTGATCCGCGCGGATCTGCGCGCCATCAAGAAGGCCAGCGGCGCCCAGGGCCAGGTGCGCCTGGTCAACGAGGGCACGGTCCACGCCGACCGGTTCTGGGCGGCGGGCCTGGCCTGCCGGGCGGCCGACACCCCGGCGATGGCCTACGCCCACCACCGCGTCCCCAAGCGCAGCCCCTTCGACGGCCGGCCTGGCGACGACGACGACTTCAGCAACCGTCACGGCGGGGCCTTCGCCCGTGACGACGACACGCGCCGGTTCCGACCCGGCAGGGGGACCTTCTGATGCCTACGCCGCAGCTGCTCGATCACCTCGGCCGGCCGGTCTCCACGGCCGCCCTGAAGGGCGTCGAGGCGACCGCCCAGGTCAGCGGGGTCCGGTCGGTCTGGCAGGGGACGGCCGCCAACGGCCTGACGCCCCAGCGCCTGGCCGGCATCCTGCGGGCGGCCGAGAACCGCGACATCCAGGCCTACCTGGAGCTGGCCGAGCAGATGGAGGAGCGCGATCTCCACTATCTGGCCGTGCTGGGCACCCGGAAGCGGGCGATCAGTCAGCTGCCCATGCGGGTCGAGGCCGCCGGCGACGACGCGGCCGGCCAGAAGCACGCCGACTTCATCGACGACTGGCTGCAGCGCGACGCCCTGCGGATGGAGCTGTTCGACATCCTGGACGCCATCGGCAAGGGCTTCTCGGTCAGCGAGCTGGTCTGGGCCACCTCGGAAGGCCAGTGGGTGGTCGACCGGCTGCAGCTGGTCGATCCGCGCTGGTTCGACCTCGACCAGGTCGACGGCCGCACCCTGTCGCTGCGCGGCGAAGCCGAGATCGGCCGGCCTCTGACGCCGTTCAAGTATTTGGTCCATGAGCATGGGGCCAAGTCGGGCCTGCCGATCCGGGGCGGCCTGGCCCGGCCGGTGTCCTGGGCCTGGATGTTCAAGACCTACGGGCTGAAGGACTGGGTGGCCTTCGCCGAGGTCTACGGCCTGCCGATGCGGGTCGGGAAGTATGGCCCCGGCGCGACGCCGGCGGAGATCGCGACCCTGATGGGGGCAGTGGCCGACATGGGCGGCGACGCCGCCGCCGTCATCCCCCAGTCGATGGTCATCGAGTTCGTCGCGGGCGCCGGCCAGGCCAGCCCCGACATGTTCGAGAAGCTGCACGACAAGATGGACCAGCAGATCTCGAAGGGGGTGCTGGGCCAGACCACCACCACCGACGCGATCAGCGGCGGCCATGCGGTGGGCAAGGAGCACAACGACGTCCGCGGGGACATCGAGCGCTCCGACGCCCTGCAGCTGGCGGCGGCGCTGAACGTCCAGCTGGTCCGGCCGATGATCGACCTGAACTTCGGGCCGCAGAAGCGATACCCGAAGATCGTGATCGGCCGTGAGGAGGCCATCGACCTGCAGGTGCTGTTCACCGGGCTGCAGGCGATGATCCCGTTCGGCCTGGAGGTCGAAGAGTCGGTGATCCGCGACAAGCTGGGGCTTCCCGAGCCGGTGAAGGGGGCCAAGCTGCTGACCCCGCAAAAGCCCGCCCAGGAGCCGCCTGGACCCGGGGGGGCGCTCCCGTCGCCCGCCAATGACGCCCGACCCCCTTCTAAGGCTTCTCAGGGGCTCTCAGGCGGCAAGGGCAAGCCGACCGACGCCCCCGCCGATGAGGCTGCGGCCGCCGCCGCCCAGATTGCCACGCCCGCCACGCCCGACCCGATCGACCGGCTGGCCGATGACCTGGCCGGCGACGGCGACTGGTTCGTCGCCCCGCTGGCCGCCGCCGCCCTCGCCCTGCTCGATGACGCCGGCGACCTGGCGACCTTCCGCGAGCGCCTCGCCGAGCTGGCCGACGCACCCGCCGCCGGCGGCGCGGTCCAGGCCGCCGCCGACCGGCTGGGCCGGGGGAACTTCAACGCCTTCCTGGCCGGCGCCGCCGGCCAGCGGCTCAACCCGTCCGAGGACGATGCATGACCAGCCCGGCCGTCGCCGAATTTCCTTTCTACAGCGCCAACGGCAGCTTCCTGGGCTACGCCGGCTTCGCCGCGTCCCTGGTCATCACCCTGTTCCAGACCCAGGAGGAAGGGCCGGAGGTTCCGCAGGACCTGACCGGCCGGCTGTTTCAGCAGCGGATCCTGACCGAAGCCGGCGACACCCTGCTGACCATCGTCGGGGCCAACCGGTCCGGCGGCCAGGTGGCCTTCACCCTGACCAAGGCCGACAACGAGGTCATCCTGCCGCCGGGCGGCGTGGTGGTCGCCCGCGACCTGGTCCACGTGGTCGAGGAGCTGGTGCTGGAGGGGCCGGTCAACATCCTGACCGCGCCCTTCGCCATCCGCCGCCTGCGCAAGGGCGTCGGCCCCACGGTGCTGAAGGCCGGGACCAACGAGGGGCTGGTGCTGATCAAGTACGCCGGCGCGCCGCCCCAGTCGCTGCTCGACGAGCTGATCAGCGCCGGGCTGCTGGAATCGGACGCCACCCACAGCGACATGCTGGCCCTGCTCTACAGTGAGGTGGACGGGGCGCTTGAGGACGCCCTGGCGGCGATCGCTGCCCGCGTCGGCCAGGCCATCAACACCGGCGGCGAGATCGACACCCGCGAGGACCAGGCGCTGGCCGCGATCGCCGGCCGGGAAGGTCAGGCGATTAACAACGGCGGGGCCATCGACCTGCGCGAGGACCAGGCGCTGGCCGCGATCGCCGCCCGCGAGGGGCAGGCGGTCAACGTCGGCGGGGCGATCGACGTGCGCGAGGACGCGGCATTGCTGGCCATCGAGGGGCGCGAAGTAGAGGCGCTAGCGGCGATCGCCCAGGAAGAGACCAACGCGCTGAACACCGTCGACGCAGCCGCCGCGGGGCAGGCCGGAGCGGTCGAGGCGATTGGTGATGCGAAGATCGCCGCCATTCAGGCCCTGGGGCCCGGGATCGCCTACGCAACGATCAACGCCGGCCTTGCCGCCGTTGCCGATACGCAGACGTTCGCCGTGCTGTCCAGCGACGGCAGGTCCATCGACATCTTCCGCGAAGAGACCGGCAAGGCCCGATATCTGGGAACATCTCCGTTCGGTGATGGGGTCGAGCTGGCCCATGCCCGGGTGGCCTCGCGCTCCCCACTGACGGCCAGGGCCAACCTGGTCGCGCCGCTGGTGGAGATCATGGGGATTGACGCCGTGTTCAACGGGGGCCGGATGCTCCCCAGCCGAACCACCGCCAAGCCCAGCCGCAACTTGGTCAGTCTCCAAAACTTCATCAGGCAGAGCGCCGTTACGCCCTTCTACGACGGGCAATGGCATCGGGTGGTGCTGCCCAACTCCGGTGTTGTCGTTAGATACGGCACACCGGCCAACGGTGTGATCGGCCGCAATGTCGTGATCGCAAAGTCCACCGCCGGAGCTGGTAACCAGACTGTCCGCATGGGCGGCGACCCTGGAGACCTCACCGATGTGGCTTTGACGGAAGGCGCAGAGACGATCTTCGACGATACGGTCACCGGCACCGGCGCTCGCCAGTTCACCTTGACCGCAGCCGCCCACCCCAGGGACTTCCTTGTGCGGTTCCCAACGGTGGTGGAGGAGAACGAGGTTCCGCCGGACCCTCTGACCGGGGCTCCGAACACCTACGCCATCATGCCTGCTGCCCTCAGCAGGGCGGGCCAGTACACCTTCTCGGATGGCGGTGTGATCGGGCCTGTCTCGCGGCTGCCGCTCACTTTGACCAACGGCAACAAGGTCTGGGCGCGGGGTGGATATGTGGTCGCCATCAAGCTGGGCAACGGCGCGCCCGGTGGTGATGGCAACTTCGGGGCGATGATTAACTCGCAGCAGACCTATACCCCGGCCGGGGCGAACGTCAGCTACGACACCTTGGCGGTGGGCGATGACGCCGGCCAGCTCTACATCACCGCGCCTGGAAGCAACGGCAACAGCGCCAAGGTCCCCGGCATCCGTGGGGAGGGCTACTATATCTGCGCCGGCCTATGGAGCGAGACTTACAGCGAGAGCATTCTGGAGGGAGTTTCGCTGCGGGAGGGCACTGGCTCTGGCGGGACCCCGCCTCAGCTCCCCTACCTGACTGTGTTTGGGGGGTTCACAGAGACCAGGCCGCCGCACGCTGACAGCCGCCTTGGCGGCCTACATCTGTTCGATGACACGCCCACGCGCGACCAACTGATGCACCAGGCCGAGGTGTTGAGAGACGCGGTGCGCCTGCAAGGCGGGGTGTTCCAAGAGCTTCGCGAGATGGTCTTCATGGTCGGCGACAGCAACAACGTCGCCTTCGGAGCCACCGTCACGTCCATCAAGGTCGCTTGCGAGAGCTTCGCCCGGAAGCCGAAGTACATCAACTTCGCCCAGGCCGGGCAGGGTGTCGGAACGTTCGTCACCAACCTGAACAGCCGCTTCAGCAACAAGACCTATCAGGCCGCCCTGTTCGAGCAGATCGAAAACGCGGTGGCGCACGGCTGGCGGGTCTATGTGATCGAGCAGCACGGTACGAACCAAACTTCAACGACCACAGCCGCGCTGCTGAACACCAACATCTGGGCTCCTTGTCGAGCGCGTGGGGCGCTGGTGGCGTCGGCTACCATCCTGAGCAGCGCCGAGGTGACCCATCGGACCCGGATCAATAACGAGAAGGTGGCGGCGGGCCCTGGGGGCACCGGACTGTTTGACGTTCTGATCCCGATCCATCTGAACGCGGAGATCGGCGTCAACGGGGCCTATGCCAATCCCGATGCCCTCAACCCGCGCTTTCAGGGTGACGGCGTCCACCTTCTGGACGCCGGGCAAACCGTCCAGGCCGGCCTGCAAGCCGCTGGCGTCGCCGCGCTCCGGCTGCTGACGCCACCGACGCCTACGATCTAGGAGGCACCGGTGCCCGTTATCCGCTTGAAGCCCGTTGTTGTGGCCCTACCAGGTCCGGAGGCTGCACGGCGTGCAGGTGTCGGCCACCACATCCCGGCGGGCTCGGCGGCAGGTCTGGCAGCGCTGCAGCGGCCCGTTGCCGCGATCCGTGTCGGGGTTGGCCAAGGAGGCCAGTCGGCGAAGAAGCTTCATCAGCGCCTGGGTCATGGGATCGTCCCGCCGAGGATTTCGAGGAGAGCCCTCAAAGTCATGAGCGTTTTGAGCCGAAGGCAGGATAGCCGTCAACCCGGACGGCTCGCCGCTCGCAGGGTCCTTTCGGCCCTGAAGCGTATTCAAGGGCTCCGCCAGCCGTTATGGCTGCGGCCGGGGGAGTGACCAATGAACCGCGAGATTGTCGGCATCCAGTATCTGCGGGGTCTGGCGGCGCTCGCCGTCGTCCTGGACCACGCCGCGGCGACGGTCGCCACGCACCTCGGCGAACCAATCCTCGGTGGCAAGCTCTACGCCGGCGCGGTCGGGGTGGATTTGTTCTTCCTGATAAGCGGCTTCATCATCACCGTGGTCAGTCTGGACAGCGACTGGCAGCCCAAGGTCAAGGTCGGCGCTTTCTTCAGGAAACGGTTCGTCCGGATCGTGCCGGTGATGTGGGTCGCGATCCTATCCTACGGCGCCTTGCGGATTGTTGGCCTAGGCGGGATCGATCCTGTTCCCTACCTGCGCGCCTTGGTCCTTTCGCCGGTCGGGCTCATGGAGCCGCTGCATATCTGGACGTTGCGGCACGAGTTCATTTTCTACGCCGTGTTCGCCCTGACCATGCTTGGCCCCCGTTGGCTGCGGCCCTTCTTGGTGGTCTGGTGTCTCCTGCCGATCGTCGGCGCGCTCGGTGAGTTTCCGGAGATTATCGAGAAGCTCGCCTGGCCCACGAACGTCGAGTTCGCCGCCGGGGTGCTGTTAGGGCTGCTGTACCTCAAGCGGCCCGCGGAGATCCGGTTGCCCGGCGGGGCCTTCGCGATCTCGGTCGCCCTGGTGACGGGCCTGGTGGTCGCCGCGGCGACCTTCGGCCATGCCTTCCACCTGCTGTCCAGCACCGCGCTGATGGCGCTGATTTGCGCCCCGATCCTGGCGTTCGGCGTTTATGTCCAGGGGCCGACGTTCGAGCCTGGACGCAGGCTGGGCGACGCCTCGTATGCCCTGTACCTATTCCACCCGCACATCTTGGGAGCTGGCGCCTTCCTGATCCGGGGCCTTCCGATCCCGCCGCTCCTCGCCTTCGCCGGTCTCGTCGTCGCATGTGTCGCCGGCGGGCTGGCTGCCCACTATTGGCTGGAGCGCCCTCTGCTCAGCTTGTTCAAACGGCGGACCACCCCGCCGCCCTCGACACCCAACCCATGACCGACGTCAACCTCGAACCCCTGCCGCCCGCCGAGGCGATCGCCTTCTTCCGGTCCAAGGGCCTGGTCGAGAGCTTCTCCTACCTGGACGTCTCGGCCGAGGAGCATGCGGTGGCTTTCACCGTGGCCAAGACCATGCGGCGGGACGTGCTGCAGGATCTTCGCGAGGGCGTCGATCGGGCGCTGGCCGAGGGCAAGACCTTCGAGCAGTTCCGCGACGAGCTGCGGCCGCTCCTCGAGGAGAGGGGCTGGTGGGGGCGGCGGGCGATGACTGACCCGCTGACCGGGCGCGAGCGGGAGGTGCAGCTGGGAAGCTCGCGCCGCTTAAGGACCATCTTCAACACCAACCTGCGCCAGGCCTATGCGGCCGGGCGCTGGGAGAGGATCGAGGCCACCAAGGCGGCGCTGCCGTTCCTGCGCTACACGGCCGTGGGCGGCAAGGAAGGCGACGGGCGGACCCGGCCGCAGCACCGGGCCTGGCACGGGACCTGCCTGCCGGTCGACGATCCCTGGTGGGACGAACACTATCCGCCCTGCGACTACGGCTGCCGTTGCTCGGCCGAGCAGGTCAGCCGGCGGACCATGGAGCGGCGAGGCTGGACGGTGGAGACGCCGGCGAAGTTTCCCAAAATCGCCCACGTGAACAAGCGCACCGGCCAGGTCAGTCTGGTCGAGGACGGCATCCAGCCCGGGTTCGACTTCAACCCGGGCAAGGCGCGGCTGGCCGGGCTGACGCCGTCGCCGGCGGCGACCCGGCCGCTGGCCGAGCTGGCGCGCGGGGGGACGCCGCCGATCGAGCGCCGCACCGTGGACTTTCCCCGCGGCGAGCGGACCCAGGACGACGCGCGGGCCGACTTCTTCGCCCGCTTCCGGGTGGCGCCCGGCGAGGAGCGGATCTTCACCGACCTGGGCGGCGAGCCGTTCGTGGTCGGGCCGCGGCTGTTCGCCGAGGCGGAAAAGCCCCGGCCTTCGCGGGTCACCGGCCTGACGCTGGCGGCGCAGGCCATCCGCGATCCCGACGAGATTCGCTGGGTGTGGACCGCCGGCGAGCGGCCCCAGCTGCTGCGCCGCTATGTGCGGGCCGGGCGGAGCTGGCGCGGGGAGGTCGATATCCTGGTCGATGCGGCGGTCGGCGGCGGTGCGCCGGCCTGGCGCTGGCGCACCAGTCTTGAGGGGCCGCTGGATCTCGACGCCGAGCGGGTCGGAGTGCTGGCCTGGCGGCGGGCGCCGCCGGAGGTGATGGCGGCGGTTCATAGCTACACCGGCGGGGACTTCTACGACATCAACAGCTGGCTGCGGTTCGGAGAGGGCGACGAGGACGAGGTCGCGCCGCTGATCGCCGGGCTGGACGACCTGCTCGCCGATCGGCGGCTGCCCCGCGACCAGGTCGTCTGGCGCGGCCTGCCGGCGGTGGTGTTCGAGGGGGTGTCGATCCGGCCCGGCGACATCGTCGAGGACCTGGGCTTCATGAGCACCTCGACCCGCCAGGCCGAGGCCCAGCGGTTCGCCGACGGCTATCCGGACGGCATCCTTCTGCAGATCCGCGCGCGGGCCGGGACGGTCGCCCTGGACATCTCGCGGATCTCCGGCGCGGGGACGGCCGAGTACGAGGTGCTGTTCGCTAGAGGGACCCGCCTGAAGGTGGTAGACTTCGAGCAGAGCAACCGAACGCTGACCCTGGAGACGGTCGTTGACCCAGCCGAGGACTGACGAGGAAGACATCCGCCCGCTGTCGGGCCGGTTCGTCTACAGCCGCCCCGGCGAGCTGAGGCTCGTCCGCGTCGGCGACCCGGACGCCGAGCCGATCGACTTTTCCCCGCTGCCGGCGGCCGAGGCGGACGCCGACTGACATGGTCGCCGGGGGGCGGGAGCCGTTCAAGCCGGGCGCCTACTCACGCTCTCGCCGACAGACTGGGCCGCGTCCGGGGCGGGATGAACACGATCGGATCACGTTGTGGGTGGCGGTATCCAGCGTTCTGCTCGTCGTGCTCTCGACGGGGTTCGCGGCCGTACAGACCCTTCTGATGCGCGAAGACTTGGCCGAAAGCCGCCTAGAGCGGAGGGCGTGGCTGAAGCTGAAGCCTGTCCCCAATGGTGATTTTCACCTCTTTCCGGAAGGTGGGCTTCATCACGAGCTCAAATTTGACATTGAGAATGTGGGTTCATTGCCAGCGCTCGATGTCTGGGTGGATTCCCGCTACGTGATCGATCCGGACCCTATGGAAAAACCTCCCTCTTGCGTCTTGGGGAAGTTGGCGGACCTAAATCTTAGGCCACGACGGACTGTTTTTCCCGGCGAGGTCGTACGGCTCGACGCTCCGTCCCAACTGGTTTCCCGGCTCGAGTATGACCAAAGGTTGGAGCCCGGCCAGACCCGCGCGCGTTTCGTCCTGAGAACCTGCATCTACTATCGCTCAGGCTCTGGCGCTGCCTATCATCAAACAGGTTCTGCGTATGAAGTGCAGGTCAAAACCAAGCGCGGTCAGGACGTCTATTTGAACCTTGCAGGCTTGACCGTTCGCGAGCCAAATATCTCGTTCGTCCCGGTTGGCGGCGACTACGCCGACTAGCCACCCCTCCCGGTGGACCTGTCCACCGTGAACCCCCACCCCTGACCCCGGCACATTGCGGACCTCAGCTCGGGGTCTCGCTTGTCTCTCGCCAATATCTGCTTTGCCGGCGTCCTCGCCGCCGCCTCGTCCAGCGACGGCGCGCCGCTGCGCGTGGTGAAGCTGTTTCCCATGGGCGAGATCGTCGCCCGGGACGGCCGGCGCTGGCGTCTGGACGACCGGTCGCATGCCGACCAGGTGGTGGCCGCCAGCCTGGCCGCCGCCGGCGGAACCGACCTGGTCTTCGACTACGACCACCAGAGCTTCTTCGGCGCCAAGGACGGTGTCGGCGGCCAGGCCCCCGCGTCGGGCTGGATGCGCAAGCTGTGGGCCGAGGATGACGGCATCTATGCCGAGGTCGACTGGACCGAACCGGCCGCCGCCCGGCTGAAGGCGCGCGAGTACCGGTACGTCAGCCCCCTGTTCACCCACGAGCGTGGCACCGGCCGGATCACCCGGCTGGTCAACGCCTCGCTCGTCAACACCCCGGCCATCACCGAATTGCCGGCCGTCGCCTCCCACCAGGAAGGCCTCACCCCCGAAGGACCATCGATGAAGTTCACCGACCAGCTGGCCGAAACGCTCGGCCTGCAGGCGGGCGCGACCGAGGCGCAAATCCTCGCCGCGCTCACCACGACCACCACCTCGGCGGCCTCGGCCGCCACCACGGTGATCGCCACGGCCCTGGGGCCCATCGCCTCGGCGCTGGGCCTGAAGGCCGACGCCAAGCCCGACGACATCGTCGCCGCCGCCTCGGCCGCCGTGGCCGCCAAGGCCGATCCGTCGAAGTTCGCGCCGATGGAAGTCGTCACCGCCCTGCAGGGCCAGGTGAAGGCGCTGACCGAAGGCCAGGCGGTCGCCTCGGCCTCGGCCGAAGTCGACGGCGCCATCGCCGCCGGCAAGCTGGCCCCGGCCCAGAAGGACTGGGCGCTGAGCTACGCCACCGCCGACCTGGCCGGGTTCAAGACCTTCGTCGCCGGCTCGCCGGTGATCGTCGATCCGACCCGTCGCACGGCCGCCAACCCGGCCGCCCCCGGGGCCGAGCCGGTGCTGACCAACGAGCTGCAGGCGGCCGCCGCGGCCCTCGGCGTCTCGGTCGAGGACGTGCTGGCCACCGCCAAAGAGGAGCAGCAGTAAGATGGCCCTGAGCGCCCCCCGCAAGATCGCCCGCCGTTCCGACGGCCTCCTCAGCCTCGCGGTGGCTGCCGCCGCCGTCTGCATCCAGTCCGGCCTGGCCATCGTCGATGACGGCTATGCCCGCCCGGCCCGCGCCGGCCAGGGCGGCACCGACTTCCTGAAGGCGGCCGACGCGGCCACCCAGCGGGTGGTCGGGGTGTTCGTCGAGAGCGTCACCGGCGGCGTCGCCGATGGCGATGCCCGCGTGAACGTCCAGACCGGCGAGTTCAACTTCGACAACTCCGCCGGCGCCGACGCCATCACCCTGGCCGACATCGGCAAGACGGTCTTCGTCGTCGATGACGAGACGGTGGCCCGCACCTCGGCCGGGGGCACCCGCGCCGCCGCCGGCATCCTGGTCGACATCGACAGCGCCGGCGTCTGGGTCCGGGTCGGGCCGGGTATCGGCCAGGGCCGCACCCTGGTGCTGCCGTTCGTGATCAACGAGACCGACCTGCTGGCCGGGACCGCCTTCGAGCTGGTCTCGCCGGTGGCGGGCGCCATCATCCGGGCCACCGGCATCGTCCAGAAGGCCGTGACCACCGGCGGGGACATCACCTTGGCCGTGGGCGTCACCGCCGTCGATGGCCTGACCCTGACCGTCGCCGACGCCGCGACCAAGGGCACGGTGGTGACCGACACCCCGACCAACGGCCACGCCAGCACCCTGGTCGCCCCGGGTAGCCGCATCCAGGTGGTCCCGGCGGCCGCCTTCAACACCGCCGGGGCCATGAACGGCACCGTCGAAATCGCCTACTGAAGGACCTGATCCCACCATGATCATCACCGTCGCCGCCCTGCAGGCGCTCCGGACGGGGTTCCGCACCCTGTTCAACAATGCCCTGAAGGAGGCCAAGCCGCTCTACGCGGCCATGACCACCACCGTGACCTCGTCCACCAAGGTCGAGACCTACGGCTTCCTGGGTGACTTCCCGATCTTCCGGAAGTGGCTGGGCCCCAAGCGCATCAAGTCGATGCAGGAGAAGGCCTACCAGCTCACCAACGACGACTTCGAAGCCACGATCGGCATCCACAAGAATAAGATCAAGGACGACAACCTGGGTCTCTACGGCCCGATGGTCAGCGGCTGGGCCCAGGACGCCGGCGCCCTGGCCGATCGCCTGGCCTTCGAGGCCCTGGCCGACGGCCACCTGCGGCCCTGCTACGACGGCCAGAACTTCTTCGACACCGACCACCCGATGGGGCCGGACGACACCGCCACCTCGAACATGTCGGGCGCCAGCGCCGTGCAGCCCTGGTACCTGCTGGACTGCTCCAAGCCGCTGAAGCCGATCCTCTACCAGGACCGGGAGGCGCCGCACTTCCACATGGTCACCGACATGGAGGACAGCCATGTCTTCCAGACCGGCGAGTACCTGATGGGCGCCGAGGCCCGCGGCGCGGCCGGCTACACTTTCTGGCAGCTGGCCCACCGCTCGACCGCCACGCTGAACGAGGCCAACTACGTCGCCGCCAAGGCGGCCATGGCGGCCCTGAAGAACGATGAGAACGAGTCCTTGGCGGTGAAACCGACGCACCTGGTCGTGGGGACGTCCAACGTCGCCGCCGCCCGGAACCTGATCGAGAAGGCCAACCTGGCCGGCGGCGAGAGCAACATCTACTTCAAGGATGTGATCCTCGTCGAAGCGCCGAGGCTGCCGTAGTGGGGGGCGGGGACACCGAAGCCCGGGCCCGCTTCAAGGCGACCCGGCCGGTCTATCGGCGCGGCGGCCTGCTGCTCAACTCGGCGACCTGGGTGATCGCCCAGGCGCAGGAGATAGAGCTGAAGGACGTCCTGGCCCTGGTCGAGGACCCGAATGTGGTCATCGAGCTGGAAACCGAGGTGGACGCCTGGGCCAAGCCGCCCGCCGGCTGGCGCGTAGAGCTGGCCGGCGAGCTTCGCCGACGGCTGGATGGCAAGGGCGCGGAGGAGGCGGAGGAGGAGCCGGGGGCGGAGGAGGAGGCGGCGGAGGAGGCGGA
>NZ_JAAALA010000034.1 GCF_009905535.1 Caulobacter sp. SLTY
TGCCCCGGCCGCAGCCTCCGCCGCCGCCCCGGCCGAAGCCGCCGCGCCCCCTCCGGCGGCCCGCAAGGGCGATGAGGTCAAGTCGCCGATGGTCGGCACCGCCTACCTCCAGCCGCAACCCGGCAGCCCGGCCTTCATCAAGGTCGGCGACAAGGTCGGCGAGGGCCAGACCCTGCTGATCGTCGAAGCCATGAAGACGATGAACCCGATCCCGGCGCCCCGCGCCGGCACCGTGGTCGAAATCCTGGTCGGCGACGCCCAGCCGGTCGAGTTCGGCCAGCCCCTGGTCGTCATCGAGTAGCGGCCGTGTTCGACAAGATCCTGATCGCCAACCGGGGCGAAATCGCCCTGCGCATCCACCGCGCCTGCAAGGAGATGGGCATCGCCACCGTGGCCGTCCATTCCGAGCCTGACCGCAACGGCATGTGGGCCCGCTTGGCCGACGAAAGCGTCTGCATCGGCCCGGCCCCGGCGGCCAAGAGCTATCTCAACATCCCGTCGATCATTGCGGCCGCCGAGATCACCGGCGCCCAGGCGATCCACCCCGGCTACGGCTTCCTGTCGGAAAACGCCCGCTTCGCCGAGATCGTCAATTCGCACGGCTTCACCTTCATCGGGCCCAAGCCCGAGCACATCCGCATGATGGGCGACAAGATCACCGCCAAACAGGCGGTGAAGGACGCCGGCATCCCCGTGGTCCCCGGCTCCGACGGCGCCGTGACGACGGAAGAAGAAGCCATGGCGGCGGCGGCCGGCATCGGCTTCCCGGTGCTGATCAAGGCGGCCGCCGGCGGCGGCGGCCGGGGCATGAAGGTCGCCCAGACCCAGGAAGACCTCTACGAGGCCGTCTCCACCGCCAGGGCCGAGGCCCGCGCCGCCTTCGGCGACGACGCGGTCTACATGGAGCGCTACCTCCAGAAGCCGCGCCACATCGAGCTGCAGGTCGTGGCCGACAGCCACGGCAACGTCGTCCACCTGGGCGAACGCGACTGCTCGCTTCAGCGCCGCCACCAGAAGGTGCTGGAAGAAGCCCCCTCCCCGGCCCTGACCGCGCCGGAGCGCGAGAAGATCGGCGATACCGTCGTCGAGGCCATCCGCGCCATCGGCTACCTGGGCGTCGGCACCATCGAGTTTCTGTGGGAAGACGGCGAGTTCTTCTTCATCGAGATGAACACCCGCCTGCAGGTCGAACACCCGGTCACCGAGGCTATCACAGGCATCGACCTGGTCCGCGAACAAATCCGCGTCGCCGCGGGCCTGCCGCTCAGCTTCACCCAGGACGATGTTGTCTTCGAAGGCCACGCCATCGAATGCCGGATCAACGCCGAGAACCCCCGCACCTTCACCCCCTCACCGGGTAAGGTGACGGACTTCCACGCCCCCGGCGGCTTGGGCGTGCGCCTCGATAGCGGCCTCTACGCCGGCTACTCGATCCCGCCCTACTACGACTCCCTGGTCGGCAAGCTCATCGTCCACGGCCGGGACCGCGCCGAATGCATCGCCCGCACCCAGCGGTGCCTGGGCGAAATGGTGGTCAGCGGCATCGAAACCACCATCCCCCTGTTCCAGGACCTGCTCCAGAACGACGAAATCCGCGCCGGCGACTACAACATCCATTGGCTGGAAAAGTGGATCAAGGCACAGGGGTAAGGCCCTGAGTTCATAACAACTTATCCGTCATCCCGGACGCCCCACAGGGGCGATCCGGGACCCAGGCGGGACGGAGCGCCAGCCGCAAAGCTACGTTAAACAGAGAGATCACGCACCCCTGGGTCCCGGCTCTCGGCGCTACGCGCTCCGGGCGGGATGACGGGTGTGTTTGCGCAAGGCTAAGCTGACCGCGTGCAAGACGCCTTCACCCCTGAAGACCTGATCGCCTGCTATCGCCGCGGCGTCTTCCCCATGGCCGACTCCCGAGACGATGAGGGCGTCTTCCTTATCGACCCGCAGCGCCGAGGCGTCCTCCCTCTCGAAGCCTTCCGCCTCCCGACCCGCCTCGCCCGGACGGTCAGATCAAGCCGCTACGACGTGCGCACAAACACCGCCTTCGCCGAAGTCGTCGCCCTCTGCGCACAGTCGGCGCCAGACCGCGAAGACACCTGGATCAACCCCACCATCGAGACCCTCTACAGCCAACTCCACCAAAGCGGTCAGGCCCACTCCGTCGAATGCTGGCAGGACGGCGCCCTCGTCGGCGGCCTCTACGGCGTTTCGCTCGGCGGCGCCTTCTTCGGTGAAAGCATGTTCTCCCGCGGCCGCGACGCCAGCAAGGTGGCTCTGGTCCACCTGGTCGCCCGGCTCAAGGTCGGCGGCTATCGCCTGTTGGACTGCCAATTCGTCACCGATCACCTCAGCCAGTTCGGTGTCGTCGAAATCCCGCGCGCCGAGTATCATAGAAGACTGGCCCACGCCCTTGAAACCACGGGCGATTTCGCCCGCTTCTCAGGTGAACCTCAGGCCGCCTTGCAGGCGATCAGCCAGGCGTCATAGACCGGGTGCTGCAAGGGGTTCAGCCCCGGCGACGAAGCGAACATCCAGCCCTTGAACACCTGCCGCGTCGGCGGCGCCGGCCGACCCGGTTGCGGCTTGGGCGAGGAATCGACCAGCACATACGCCGCCGATTCCGGCTCGGTCTCGTCCGGCGCCGCGCTTTCACAAGCCCGCACCGTGAACACCAGCGACTTGTAGCGCACGGACTCCCCGACCTTCACCTCGAACCGCAGCGTCTCGGCCGTGACCTTGTCCAGCGCCTGGATGATGGCCCAGCCGGCCCGCACCCGCTTCTGAGGCTCCACCGGCTTGGCGGGAGCCGCCTTGACCTTGGCCGCCGGCTTCTCATCGGGGATCGGCTCGATCGGCACCGGGGTCGGCGCCGTAATCACCGGCGGCGGCGGCGCGACGACGGCCGGCGGCGGCTCCTCGGCCGCGGGCGCGCTTGGCGACGCGGGCGGCGTCCTCGGCGCCGGCGCAGGCGCCTGCTGGGCGGCCACCGCCACCGCAAGCGTCAGGGTCAGGCCCACGGCCCCCGCGACGACGCCCGCCGGTTTCATTCCGGCGTCCAGGGCAGGTAGTCGCCGGTCGCCTTGTCCCGCTGGCCGTCGCCGGAGATCGAGCCCTTCGGACGCCAGGCATAGACCGTCCCGGTCAGGTTGGGCCGGTGCTCCTTCTCCCAGCTGCGTCGCGGCAGCGGGGCGATGGTCGGCGGCTCGTCGAACGTGTAGCGCAGCCAGCCGTGCCAGTCGGGCGGCACCTTAGAGGCCTCGGCGTAGCCGTTATAGATCACCCAGCGGCGCTTGCGCCCGACGTCGTAGCTGTCCTTGTCGTCCCGCGCTTCGTAGTAGGTGTTGCCGAACTCATCCTGCCCCACCTTCACGCCCCGGCGCTTGATATGCAGGGCCTGGCCCAGCGTCACGCCGTTCCACCAGGTAAAGATCGCTTTCAGCACAACAGAATCCGTATCGCGGGAGGGGCCGATTTCGCGGCGGACAATAGTGGGCGATGGGGGAAAGGGGAAGCATTCCTTCTCCCGCCTGCCGGGAGAAGGTGGCCCAGCGAAGCCTCGGCAAAGAAGGGTCGGATGAGGGCCGCGCCGGCTCGGAACGACGTCCCGCGTTCTGGCCCAATTAGCACTGTCCAACCTTCCACTGCCGGCGCTGCCCTCAACCGTCGGCTTCGCCGCCACCTTCTCCTGGCAAGCGGGAGAAGAATCCGGAGAAACCCCAACATCTTGTGGATGACACCTCGTCGCACCCCATCATCTATTGCCCACACCCCACCGCAGTCCTACCCTGCCGCCACCAGCGTGGGAGCACCAGTCGTATGCGTTTCGAGCGCCGTCGCGCCAAGGCCGCGGGTCCGGAGGTCGAGCTTCGCACCCTTGAGGGCGCCAACGACCTGACGGGCGTCCTGGCCCCGCGCAACTGGCCGTCCGCCCGTGTCCAGGCCTGGGCCGACTGGGCCCAGACCGTGCCCGAACCGACCGCGGCGCCCGAAGACCTGCCCAACGTCCTCCACCAGCCGCTGCCCAATGCCGGCCTCCTCAACGGCGGCCCAGCCCGAAAGGCCCAGGACCTGGCCCAGCGGGGCTGGACGGCCGGCCTGTTCGCCCGGCCCACCGATGCCGGCGCCTTCCGCGACGAGCTGTTCGCCCTCCTCTGCCAAGGCATGGCCGCCCTCGCCTCGCCGGTTCGCGGCCCCCTGCCGGTCATCGACCTGGCCGACCCCGCCGCTGACCGGGCGATCGCCGCCTTCGCCGCTCAGGTCGCGGCCCATGATTTGACCGCGCCGGCCCTGCGCACCGTCACAGACCGCCTTGCCGCCGTGGCCGATGCCGTCCGCCGCTGTGAGGGCGACGCTTCGGCCTGTGGCGACCCGGCCGCCAACCCCGCCCTGGCCCGCATGGCCCGCGCCGCCCGAGCCGCCGGGGCCAGCGACGCCGCCATCTCCGACGCCATCGGCGCCGGCCTCTGCGGCCTGGCCATCACCGCTCCCACCGCCGAGCCCGGGCCCCGCCCCGCCTGTATCCTGCTGGCCGCCGACACCCAGCTGCGCCGCGAGCGCGACCTCGCCGCCCTCGGCTGGCGCACCGGCGCCGCCACCCTGGCCCTCTCGGCCGCAGACGCCGCCGCCCTCGCCGCCCGCCCTGCCGGCCTCGTCGCCGCCCTCGATCTCTGCGCGTTCCAGGACGAGGCGGCGTTCGATACGCCCGGGTTCGAGGCCGCCGCCCGCCTGTTGGCCGCCGCCCTGCGCCTCGACGCCGGGCCGGACGCCCCCGCCACCCTGACCCTGACCGGAACCGCCGCCGTCCTCGTCGCCCGAGGCCTGGCCTACGACAGCGATGAGGCCCGCGCCGCCGCCGCCGACCTGTGGAGCCGCGCCGTCTCCGCCGCCGGGGGCCTGGTCGAGGTCGCCCCGCTGGAAGACGCCGGCCTCACCCTGCGCCTCGCCGCCTCTTCCGCGGCGGCCGAACCTTGGACCGGTCCCGTCACCCGGGCCGAGACAGAGGACGGCGAGGTCATCAATGTCCTCGCCGCCCCGGCCCTCACCGCCCTCCAGGCCCTTGGCGAAGACCCCGACGCCCTGCGCCTGGCCTTGCTGGGTCGCCGCGACCTGGACGAGGCGCCGCACGTCAACACCGCCGCCCTTACCGCGCTCGGCTTCACCGTCCTCGAACTCGAAGCCGTCCACGCCGTCCTGCCCCTGGTCAGCGACCTGCGCCACGCCTTCGCCCCCTTGGTGGTCGGCGAGGGCTTCGTCCGCGACGTGCTGGGCGCCACGCCGGAGGCCCTGGCGGAGCCCGGCTTCGACACCTTGGCCCTGGCCGGCTTCTCCGACCGCCAGGTCGCCGAGGCCGCCGCCTACATCCTCGGCTCCCCCGACCTCGCCGCCGCCGACCTGTCCCCGGCCGCCCGCGCCCTGCTGACCCCCGACCAGCCCTTGGAGGCCCGACTGGCCATGCAGGCCGCCATCGAGGACGCCTGCGGCGCGCCTGGGATCTTACGCCTGCCCCTGGCCTTCAACGCCCTGCCGTCGGAAGCCGCCCTGATCCAGGCCCAGGCCCTCGCCGGCGGTGTCCGCGCCCTGCGCCTGGACCGCGCCCCGGCTCCGTTCGGCCACAGCCTGGCCATCCCGGACGAAACCGCCGCTACGCCCAAGCCGGAAATCCAGGAGCGCATCGTCGAGCGGGTCGTCGAGCGCGACCGCATCCGCCGCAAGCTGCCCGACCGCCGCAAGGGCTATATCCAGAAGGCCGCTGTCGGCGGGCATAAGGTCTATCTGCACACCGGCGAATATGATGATGGCGAGCTCGGCGAGATCTTCATCGACATGCACAAAGAGGGCGCCGCCTTCCGCAGCGTGATGAACAACTTCGCCATCGCGATCAGCATCGGCCTGCAATACGGCGTGCCGCTCGAGGAGTTCGTCGACGCCTTCGTCTTCACCCGTTTCGAGCCCGCCGGCCCGGTGACCGGCAACGACACCATCCGCAGCGCCACCTCCATCCTGGACTACGTGTTCCGCGAACTGGGCGTCAGCTACCTCGGCCGAAGCGACCTCTCCAACGCCGACGAAGACGCCCAGCCCCTCAACGCCGACGGCCTCGGCCGTGGCAAGGCCGACGACGCTCTGGCCTTTGAATCCGAGCCCCAGCCCGCCAGCCGTTTCATCTCCAAGGGCTTCAGCCGAGGCGCCGCGCCCGACAACCTCGTCTTCCTACCCTTCGGCAAGCGCCCCGGCGAAACTGTCATCGAACACACCCGCGCCGCCAGCGTCTGTCCCGCTTGCGGCGACCAGTCCGTCTTCCATGGCGTCTGCGACACCTGCGGCGCGGTGGCGGACGCGGCCTCCTAGGGCATCGGTTGCGCGCAGCGCAACCTGTCCTCGGTCAGCACCAGCGGCCGACCGGCCCTCGGCCCAGCCGCGCTACCACCAACCTGCCAACCGGCTGGATCCAGCCCACTTCCACCGCCGGCGCCGACCGGGGACAGCTAGGCCGCTGCGCGCCCAACCGGTCCCCTTCTTGCAGCGTTAACGGGACTTAGACCCCTGTCGTGCCAGGATGCTCCGCCATGAAACGCCTCCTCGTCCTCGTCACCGCCCTGGCCATCGCCACGCCGGCCATCGCCCAGAACGGCGGCCAGATCAGCCGCGTGCGTGCCGGGGCCAGCTGTCCGGGGTGCAACCTGTTCCAGGGCGACTTCACCGGCATGGAACGACGTGGCCAGAACCTGTCCCGCGCCCGCCTTCGCCAGGCTAGCCTGACGGCCGTGGTGATGAACCGGGCTAATTTTTCCGGCGCCGACATGCGCGACGTCGACGCATCGGCCTCGACCTTCGCCGGGGCCAGCTTTGCTGGGGCCAACCTGACCAACGCCAACTTTGTCGGCAGCTACCTTCAGGGCGCCAACTTCCGGGGGGCGAACCTGTCGGGCGCCGTCTTTTCCGGCGCGGAGATGAACCGCGCCGTCGGTCTCACCCAGCGCCAACTCGACCAGGCCTGCGGCGACGAGACTACCCAGCTGCCCGCGGGCCTGCGCATCCCGCGCTGCTGACCCCCGAGGCAAACAGGGGAAAACCCAATCCTTACCGCGAATTAAGTGGCGTCCTTGACGGGGCGGGGGCACACAGGACGGCGATGAACAAGCTCGTGCTCGCTCTTTCCGCCCTGGTTCTCGCGATGGCCGCTGCCGGCGCCGCCGAGGCCCGGGTCATCCCCGACGACAAGGACATCCCGCGCCAGCTGTCGTTCGGCGGCGCCTGCCGCAACTGCGATCTGTCCGGCAAGAAGCTGGTCAACGCCCGCTTCCAGGGGGCCGATTTCGGCGGCGCCACCCTGATCCGCGCCGACATGCGCGGCGCCAGCTTCATCGGCTCCAACTTCCAGGCCGCCCACATGGCCGACAGTGACCTGCGCGGCGCGGAGATGATGGGCACCAACTTTTCCTTCGCCGACTTCTCGGGCGCGGAACTCGACGGGGTCGAGGCGGCCGGGGCAGTGTTCCAGAAGGCCAACCTGACCCGAGCCAGCTTCAAGGGCGCCGAACTGCCGGCGGTCAATTTCGCCTTCGCGAACCTGAACAGCGCCAGCTTCCGGGGCGCGGAGATGCCCCACGCCCAGTTGAACAAGGTCACGGCGATCGGGACTGACTTCCGAAACGCCGAACTGAACGGCGCCAATCTGACGTTCGGCCGGTTCGACGGCGCCAGCTTCCGCGGCGCCGATCTGACCCGCGCCCATCTGACCAAGGCCAGCTTCGCCGGCGCAGACTTCCGCGGCGCCGATCTGGACGGCGCCTTCCTCGGCATGGCGGACCTCTCGGGCGCCAAGGGCCTGACCCAGGATCAGATTGACGAGGCCTGCTCCGACCAGGGCACCAAGTTGCCGCGCGGCCTGGTCCCCCGGCACTGCAAGGGGCACCGGCTGATCATCGTGCAGAAAACCCCAAGGGCGCCGCCTGCCCCGCCAACGCCCCCCCGGCCGCCGCGGAACTAGGCTTTAATCGGCGGGGCCAGCCGGATGTGCAGCTCCTTTAGCTGCCGATCCTCGACCTCCGACGGCGCATTCATCAGCAGGTCCTGGCCCTGCTGGTTCAGCGGGAAGGCGATGACCTCGCGGATAGCCGTCTGGCCGGCCAGCAGCATGACGATCCGGTCGATGCCCGGCGCCAGCCCACCGTGCGGCGGGGCCCCGTAGCGGAAGGCGTTCAGCATGCCGCCGAACTGGTCCTCGACCACGTCGGCGCCGTAGCCGGCGATCTCGAAGGCCTTCAGCATGATCTCCGGCTTGTGGTTCCGGATTGCGCCGGAGCACAGCTCGTAGCCGTTGCAGACGATGTCGTACTGGTAGGCCAGGATATCGAGCGGGTCCTTGGTCTCCAGCGCCTCCAGCTCGCCCTGCGGCATCGAGAAGGGGTTGTGGCTGAAGTCGACCTTCTTCTCTTCGTCCGACCATTCGAACATCGGGAAGTCGACGATCCAGCAGAACTCGAACCGCCCCTCGTCGATCAGCTTCAGCTCCGTGCCCACGCGGGTGCGGGCCGAACCGGCGAACTTGTAGAAGACCTTCGGATCCCCGGCGACGAAGAAGGCCGCGTCGCCCTCGCCCAGCCCCAGGCTGTTCATCAGGGCCTGGGTCTTATCCTCGCCCAGGTTCTTGGCGATCGGCCCGCCCCATGTGTTCTGGTCGGCGCTCCAGAAGATGTAGCCCAGGCCCGGCTGGCCCTCGCCCTGCGCCCAGCTGTTCATGCGATCGCAGAAGGCGCGGCTGCCGCCGCCCGGCGCCGGCACGGCCCAGACCGCGTTCTTCTCGGTCTCCAGGATCCGGGCGAACAGGCCAAAGCCGCCGCCCCGGAAGTGGTTGGAGACTTCCGACATCTTGATCGGGTTGCGGGTGTCCGGCTTGTCCGAGCCGTACCAGGCGATGGAGTCGCGATAGGCGATGCGCGGGAACGGATAAGGCGTCACCGGCTTGCCGTCGGCGAACTCTTCGAACACCCCGTGCATCACCGGCTCGATGGCCGCGAACACGTCCTCCTGGGTCACGAAGCTCATCTCGACATCGAGCTGGTAGAATTCCAGGCTGCGGTCGGCCCGCAGGTCCTCGTCCCGGAAGCAGGGGGCGATCTGGAAGTAGCGGTCGAAGCCGGAGACCATCAGCAGCTGCTTGAACTGCTGCGGCGCCTGCGGCAGGGCGTAGAACTTGCTGGGGTGCAGCCGCGACGGCACCAGGAAGTCCCGCGCGCCTTCCGGCGACGAAGCCGTCAGGATCGGCGTCTGGTACTCCAGGAACCCCTGCCCCACCATCCGCTTGCGGATGCTGTCGATGACCTTGGAACGCAGGATGATGTTCTTGTGTAGCGTCTCGCGCCGCAGGTCGAGGTAGCGGTGCTTCAGCCGGATTTCCTCTGGGTAATCGGGCTCCCCGAACACCGGCAGCGGCAGTTCGGCGGCTTCCGACAGCACCTCGACGGCGCTCACCCGCACCTCGACCTCACCGGTCGGCAGGCCGGGGTTCACCGTCTCGGGCGTCCGCGCCACAACCTCGCCATCCACCCGGATCACGCTCTCGGCCCGCAGCCGTTCCACGGTCTCGAACCCGGGCGTGCCCGGATGCAGCACCAGCTGGGTCAGGCCGTAGTGGTCCCGCAGGTCGATAAACAGCAGCCCGCCATGGTCGCGCTTGCGATGGATCCAGCCGGACAGCCGCGCGGCGGCGCCGGTGTCGGTGGCGCGCAGGGCGCCGCAGGTATGGGTGCGGTAGGCGTGCATGAATCTGTGCTTCAGAGTCGGGATTTCGAGAGGCGCGGAAGGGCGCATGCAGGCCCTCGAAAGTCAAGGAAAAGGGCGCTTTAACCCCGTCGTCCACAGCCACATCCCGCCTATCCACGCCCGCCAGGCGCGCTGACATCGACCCTGCCCGCCCCCGCCTGCTAGGAGAGGTCCGTGACCGCCCAGTTCCGCCTGCCCTTCGAGCCCGCGACCGTCTGGACCCGCGACGCCTTCGTGCTGTCCGACGCCAACCGCTCGGCGGTGCTGGCGCTCGACGACTGGGCGGCCCTGTCGCGGGGCGCCTTGGCCCTGGTCGGCCCCGCCGGCAGCGGCAAGAGCCATCTGGCCCAGTCCTGGGCCGACGCCAACGGCGCCAGCCTGGCCATCCCGGGCAAGACCCTGCCCCTAGAGGCCACCGCCCCGGTCCTGGTCGAGGACGCCGACCTGCTGGGTGATGACGAGGCCCTGTTCCACCTGCTCAACCAGGCCCAGGCCGGCCGCGCCGTGCTGCTGACCGCCCGCGAGCGGCCCCTGGCCTGGCCCGCCCGCATCCCGGACCTGCGCTCGCGCCTGAACGCCCTGACCGTAGCCGAGATCGACCCGCCCGACGACGCCCAGTTGCGCGCCGTGCTGGAGGCCCTGTTCAAGGCCCGGCACATCAAACCGGACGAGGACCTCTACCCCTATCTGCTGGCCCGGATGGAGCGGTCGGTCAGCGCCGCCCGCATCCTGGCGGCCCGGATGGACGAAGCCTCCGCCGCCCGCGGCCGGGCGATCAACAAGGCTCTCGCCCGCGAACTTCTGGAGGAAACCGAGGATCTGTTCGCCGAAGAGGCCTGAGGTCGTTGAATCTGTAACATCCTTGCGCCAAAGGTGGCCCCTCACCAGCCGAGGCCCGATGCCCAAGTCCGCGACCGCCCGTTCCGCCCCTGCGGCCGCCAAGCCAGGACCGCTCGACGAGGGGCTGATGGCCTCGTCCGAGCGGTTCTTCAACCGCGAGATCTCGTGGCTGGCCTTCAACAAGCGGGTGCTGGAAGAGGCCGAGAATCCCCGTCACCCCCTGCTCGAACGCCTGCGGTTCCTGTCGATCTCGGCCAACAACCTCGATGAATTCTACATGGTGCGCGTGGCCGGGCTGAAAGGTCAGGTCCGCGAGGGCGTGCGCAAGGTCAGCCTGGATGGACTGACACCGGCCGAACAGCTGGAACGGGTCAACGCCGCGGCCACCGAACTGATGGCCGACCAGCAGCGAATTTGGCGCTCCGTTCGCGCCGAGCTCGGCCGCGAAGGCCTGCGCCTGCTGGACGCCGCCGACGTCACCGCCGTCGACCGGCCGGCCGCCGAGGAATATTTCCAGACCCGGCTGTTCCCCATCCTCACGCCCCTGGCCATCGACCCGGCCCATCCTTTCCCCTTCATCCCCAACCTCGGCTTCTGCCTGGGACTGAAGCTCAAGCGCGAGCGGGACGGCAAGCCGCTATACGCCCTGGTGCCGGTGCCTCAGCAGGTGAAGCGGTTCTGGGAACTGCCCGGCCCGGCCCGGCGCAAGGAGCGGCGGTTCATCGCCCTGGAAAGCCTGATCATCCTCTGCCTTGACCAGCTGTTTCCCGGCTACCAGGTCGATGGTCGTGGCCTGTTCCGGGTCATCCGCGACAGCGACATCGAAATCGAGGAAGAGGCCGAAGACCTGGTCCGCGAGTTCGAGACCCAGCTGAAGCGCCGGCGCATGGGCGATGTGGTTCGGGTCAAGGTCCAGACCAGCATGCCCGACGACCTGCGCGAGTTCATCCTCGACGGCCTGGACGCCGCGCCCGACGACGTGGTGCTGATCGACGGCAAGCTGGGCATCGCGGCCATGTCGCAGCTGATCCCCGACGGCCGGCCGGACCTGAAGTTCCCGCCCTTCACCGCCCGCTTCCCCGAGCGCATCCGCGACCACGCCGGCGACTGCTTCGCCGCCATCCGCGAGAAGGACATCCTGGTCCACCACCCGTTCGAGAGCTTCGACGTGGTGGTCCAGTTCCTGCGCCAGGCCGCCCGCGACCCGCAGGTGCTGGCCATCAAGCAGACGCTTTACCGCACCAGCCAGGACAGCCCGATCATCGCCGCCCTGATCGAGGCGGCCGAGAACGGCAAGAACGTCACCGCCCTGGTCGAGATCAAGGCGCGGTTCGACGAGGAGAACAACCTGCGCTGGGCCAAGGACCTGGAGAAGGTCGGGGTCCACGTCGTGTTCGGCTTCGTGGAGTACAAAACCCACGCCAAACTCAGCATCGTGGTCCGCCGCGAGGGCGAAACCCTGCGCACCTACTGCCACTTCGGGACCGGCAACTATCACCCGGTCACCGCGAAGATCTACACCGACCTTTCCCTGTTCACGACTGACCCGGCGCTGGGTCGCGACAGCGCCAGGCTGTTCAACTACATCACCGGGTACGCCCATCCCGATCGGCTGGAGAAGCTCAGCTACTCCCCCGAAACCATGAAGCCCGACCTGCTGTCGATGATTGCCGCCGAGGCCGACAATGCCCGCGCCGGCAAACCGAGCGGAATCTGGGCCAAGCTCAACGCCCTGGTCGATCCCCAGATCATCGACGCCCTCTACGCCGCCAGCCAGGCGGGCGTGCCCATCGACCTGGTGATCCGCGGCATCTGTTGCCTGCGGCCGGGCCTTCCTGGCCTGTCGGAGAACATCCGGGTCAAATCCATCGTCGGCCGCTACCTGGAGCACAGTCGCATCGTCGCCTTCGCGGACGGAGAGCCCCTGCCGAGCAAGGCCGCCAAGGTGTTCATCTCTTCGGCTGACTGGATGCCCCGCAACCTGGACCGCCGGGTGGAGGCCCTTACCCCCATCGACAATCCGACCGTGCACGAGCAGGTGCTCAGCCAGATCATGGTGGCCAACCTCAACGATGAGGCCCAGAGCTGGAACCTCGACTCCGCCGGCGGCTATGCGCGCGATCCCTCGTGGAACCGCCGCGGCGCCTTCTCGGCCCACGACTACTTCATGACCAACCCCAGCCTGTCGGGCCGAGGCCACAACGTGCGGGACCGGCCGGTCGCCCTGGACCTCGACAATGAACGATAGCCCCGGCCACGACGCGGCGGTCATCGACGTCGGGTCCAACTCCGTCCGCCTGGTGCTCTACCGCGTCGAGGGCCGGTCGATGTGGACGGTGTTCAACGAGAAGGTGCTGGCCGGTCTCGGCCGCGACCTCAAGGAGACCGGCCGGCTCTCGCCGGAAGGCGCGGCCAGCGCCCTGTCGGCGCTCAAGCGGTTCCGGATCGTGGTAGACCGCCTGCCGCCCGAGCGGGTGTTCACCGCGGCAACCGCCGCCATCCGCGACGCAGAGGACGGCCCGCCCTTCGCCGGTCGGGTCCAGGCCGAGACCGGCCTCAGCCTGCGGGTGCTGACCGGCGCCGAGGAGGCCCGCTATGCCGCCCTGGGCGTTCTGGCCGGCGCCCCGGCCGGCGACGGCGTGGTCGGGGACCTCGGCGGCGCCAGCCTGGAGCTGACTCCCATCGGACCGAAAGGCGCCGGCGAAGGCATCACCCTGCCGCTTGGGCCCTTCTCCTTCGGCCCCTACCCCGACGATGATCCGGAGATCCGCCGGCGTGAAGTCGACGCCCGGCTGGAAGGATTGGAGCGTTTCCACACCGAAAGCTTCCACGCCGTCGGGGGCGCCTGGCGCAACCTGGCCCTGATCCACATGCACATGACCGGCTATCCGTTGCGGGTGGTGCACCAGTACGAGATGAGCCGCGCCGAGGCGCTGAACGCCTGCCGTTTCGTGGCCAGCCAGTCGCGCCGGTCGCTGGAGGCGGTGGAGGGGGTGTCGAAGAAGCGGGCCGAGACCCTGCCCCACGCGGCCGTTGTTCTTGAACGCCTCATCATCGCCCTGGGCATCGAGCGGATCGACCTGTCGGCCTATGGCGTTCGTGAGGGCCTGCTGTTTGAGGCCATGGCCCCCACCGTACAGGCGCTCGACCCGCTGATCGAGGGCTGCGCCGCCCTCAGCGTCCGCACCGGCGCCGACGCCACCCTAGGGCCGACGCTGGACGCCTGGCTGACCCCCGTGTTCGACGCCCTGGAGCCGGTTTTCGGCGCCCGCGACGCGATCCTGCGCGCCGCCGCCTGCCGCTTGGCTGACCTCGGCGCGCGGCTCCACCCCGATCATCGCGCCGATCTGGTGTTTGAACAGGTGCTCCGCGCCCCGGTCGCCGGCCAGAGTCACGCCGAGCGCGCCTTTCTGGCCGTCGCCGCCTTCAGCCGCCACTCCAGCTCCAACAACACCCCTGAGCCCAGCACCATCGCCCGCCTGCTGCCCGAAGCGGCCCGTCGCCGGGCCAGGGCCCTGGGCGCGGCGATCCGCTTTGGCTGCGACCTGACCGGCCGCGACTCTGCTCTGCTGGCCCACACCCGCCTGGCCCTGAAAGGCGACCGCCTCCTCCTCACCACCGACGCCGACCGCGCCGACCTCCTGCTCGGCGAACAGACCAGCCGCCGCGCCGCCGCCCTGGCGGGCCACCTCGATGCGAAGGTGGAAATCAGGGTTAGCTGATCCAGCCTAATCGGCCGGCATCGTCCCCTCGTGGATGGCGATGCGGCCGAGGATGCCTTTGACGATCAGGTCCAGGGCGCTGCCGTCGGTGTAGTTGGCGGCGGCAACGAAGTTCACTCGGTCCTCGGCGATCAGGCGGTGAAGCTTGGTCTGGTCGTTGGGCTCGGTGCGCGGGTCATAGACGGCGATCGAGTGGCCGCCCTTGGTGTGCATCATCTTCATGGTCGGGACGTCGGTGTCCCCGTCGCCGACGAAGATCATCCGCTCAAACGGCACCGGGCGGTCGTCGTCCGGCATGAAGCGGTTGATCTTCTCGTGCTCCCAGTTGTTGTGCACACCCTTGTTGATGCGGAACAGATACTGGGTCTTGGTGGTGTAGTTGATGCCCACCGCCGGCCACTCTGCCTCACCATCCTCATTGTAGACGTAGTGGCTGGCGAAGACGTGCTCGAAGGCCGGGTAGATGGGGCAGCCCTCGACCATTTCCTGCAGGCCGGACGACAGGATGTAGTGCTTCACGTCCAGGCCGTAGTTGGCGCCGAAGGTATTGATCCGGTCGAACCAGCTCATGTCGCGCAGCCCGTCGAACAGCAGAACGTCCTTGCCGTGCTCGCGCAGCATCTCTCGGGTGACGGTGAGGCCGGCCTTGCGCGCCGTCTGCAGCATCAGCTGCATGTACATCAGGATGTCGTCCCCATCGGACTTGATGGTCTGCGGGCGCACCGTGTCGTTCCAGAACTGCTTCGGCGTCATACCCAGCGCCGGGATGAAGCTGGTCTCCTGCATGTTGCCGCGGGCCAGGGTGCCGTCGAAATCGTAGATGATGGCGGTGGTGCGGGGTTTGGACATGAAGGTCTCTAAGGTTCGCTCTGGCGGCGGTTGCTTGGAAGGACTGTGAATCACCTTTCGCCGTCCGAACGCAAGCCTTGCGAGCCGTCGCGACGCAGGGACTTTAGGCTTCCAGAGCGATTGACGGCCCAAGATTCCCGACCATCCGCGCGACAAGCGCCTCGGCCGGGACGTCTGGATAGGCCTCACTAATCATGGTGAGCAGCCAGTGGCGAACCTCGCCGGTCGGCACGGCTCTCCGCATTTCACCGAGCACCAGCAGGTCCATCAGCGGCGGATCGCCCTCGCCCGGCAACGGCAGGATGTAAGGCAAGCCCACCAGCTGCCGGCAGCCCAGCCGCCGGTAGAAGTCCTTCCGCCGCCGCCGGATCGCCTGATCGGCGGCGGCCTCGCGGTCGGAATCGACCTCGACCAGCAGCCTGCGCTTGTCCAAGTCAGCCGCCACCGCGCCGAACAGCGCCGCGCCCAGACCCGATCCCCGCATGTCCTCGCGCGAAAACAGGTAGTCGAGCAGCGAGATTTCGGCGCCAGCGCAATCAAAGATCACCGCCGCCGCGACCAGCGCCCCGTCGCGCCAGGCGCCGTGGATACGATAGCGGCCACACCGGGCCAGTTCGGTCACGGCCGCGCGCGTGCGCCGCTCGCGGGCCGGGATCGAGGCCTCGTAGATGGCGAACAGGGCGTCGGCGTCGGCGCCGTTAGTCAGATCGACCGGGCCAAAGCGAAAGATCGCCCTACTCCGCCGCCGCCTGCTTCGGCGCCCGGCGCACCTCGACCACCCGCACCCGCGTGCCGTCCAGCACCAGGGCCAGTTCGCCACGCTTGAGCTTCAGGGCGTCGGCCCCGAAGGCGTCCTTGCGCCAGCCGGTCAAGGCGCCGACGTCGGCCTTGTCGTCGTTCGCGATCTTCTCGAGGTCGGAGACGGTGGCGATCAGCTTGGATGCCACGCCGGCGTCCTCCGCCCGGGCCTTGAGCAACACCTTGAGCAGCTCGACAACCGCGCCGGCGGCGGGGTTGTGGCTGGGCTTTTCACGCTCGACCACCGGGGCGTAGGCCTCAGGGTCCTTGAGCGCCTCGCGGATGGCGGCCATCAGGTCGGGCCCGAACTTGCTGCCGGAAAAGCCCTTGGGCACGCCGCGCAGCCGGTCCATGGCCGCCGCGTCGGTCGGCGCCTGGCTGGCCAGTTCGTCGATGGCGTCGTCCTTGAGGATACGACCGCGGGGCTGGTCACGCGTCTGAGCCGTCCGTTCGCGCCAGGCGGCCACGGCCTTGAACACCGCCATGTATTTGGCGGCGTGCTTGCGCGGGCGCAACCGCTTCCAGGCGTTGTCCGGGTTGACGTCGTAGAGGTCCGGATCGACCAGCGCCTCCATCTCCTCCTCGACCCAGGCGAGGCGGCCGGCCTTCTCCAGGCTGCCGCGCAGGATGGGGAACAGGCGGGCCAGGTGGGTGACATCGGCCAGGGCGTAGGTCAGCTGGTTGTCGCTCAGCGGCCGGCGGCTCCAGTCGGTGAAGCGGCTCGACTTGTCGAGCTCGATCTTCAGCATCTGGCGGACCAGGGCGTCATAGGCGATCTGCTCGCCAAAGCCCGCCGCCATGCCGGCGATCTGGGTGTCGAACAGCGGCCGGGGCATGGCCCCCAGGTTGTTGAAGATTTCCACGTCCTGGCGGGCGGCGTGGAACACCTTCAGGATGCTCTCGTCGCGCAGGATGTCGAGGAAGGGGCTCAGGTCCAGGCCATCGGCCAACGGATCGATGCAGGCTTCTATGCCGCCGGGCGCGGCGGCCTGGATCAGGCACAGCTTCGGCCAGTAGGTCGTCTCGCGCATGAACTCCGTGTCCACGGCGACGAAAGGCTGGCCCTTCAGCTGATTACAGAACGCCGCAAGGTCGGCGGTGGTTGAAATAGGCGTCATCCGGCAGCTATAGCCCCGGCCATAGGCGAGTCTGCAAGCTTTCAGACGCGCCCAAGGCCTGATTCTCGCCCTCACGTGATCCGGAAAGCGCCATGACCGACCGTCCCAACGGCCTCACCTACGCGCAAGCCGGCGTCGACATCGATGCGGGCGCCGCCCTGGTCGAGGCGATCAAGCCCCTGGCCAAGGCCACGGCGCGGCCTGGCGTGACCGGCGGGCTGGGCGGTTTCGGGGCCCTGTTCGACCTCAAGGCGGCCGGCTACGACGACCCGCTGCTGGTCAGCACCACCGACGGGGTGGGCACCAAGCTGAAGATCGCCATCGAGACCGGCCTGCACGGCCAGGTCGGCATCGACCTAGTGGCCATGTGCGTCAACGACCTCCTGGCCCAGGGCGCCGAGCCGCTGCTGTTCCTCGACTACTACGCCACCGGCAAGCTGGACGTGGCCACGGCCACGAGCGTGGTCGCCGGCATCGCCGAGGGCTGCAAACTGGCCGGCTGCGCCCTTGTCGGCGGCGAAACCGCCGAGATGCCGGGGATGTACTCCGAAGGCGACTACGACCTCGCCGGCTTCACCGTCGGCGCTGTGAACCGCGACGGCGTCCTGCCGCGCCTGGATGAGCAACGGGCCGGCGATGTGCTGATCGGCCTCGGCTCCAGCGGCCCGCACAGCAACGGCTACTCCCTGGTCCGCAAGGTGGTCGAGCGCTCGGGCCTGGCCTGGAACGCCCCCTGCCCGTTCGGCGACGGCACGCTGGCCGAGGCCCTGATGGCCCCGACCCGCATCTATGTGAAGTCGGTCCACCCGCTGCTGAAGGCCGGCCAGGTCAAGGGCGTCGCCCATATCACCGGCGGCGGGCTGATCGAGAACCCGCCGCGCGCCATCGGCGAGGGGCTGGTCCCGCGCTTCGACTGGAACGCCTGGCCCCTGCCGCCGGTGTTCGACTGGCTGCAGCGCGAAGGCGGGATCGACGATCATGAGCTGCGCCGCACCTTCAACTGCGGCGTCGGCCTGCTGCTGATCGTCGCCAAGGACAAGGCGGCCGAGGTGCTGGGCGCCCTGCTCGACGCGGGAGAGGACGCCTTCGTCTGCGGCGAGCTCGCCAAGGGATGATCCGAAAGCGGGTCGGCATCCTGATCTCTGGTCAGGGCTCCAACATGGAAGCCCTGATCCGCGCCACCGAGGCGCCCGACTGCAACTACGAGGTGGCCGTGGTCATCTCCAACCGCCCGGACGCCGCTGGCCTGGATCGCGCCAAGACTCTCGGCGTCCCCGTCCTCGCTGTCGACCACGCCCCCTTCGGCAAGGACCGCGAGGCCCATGAACGGGCCCTCGACGCCGCCCTCCGCCGGTCCGGCTGCGAGTACGTGGCCCTGGCCGGCTATATGCGCCTGCTGACGCCCTTCCTGGTCGAGGCCTGGGCCGGGCGAATGGTCAACATTCATCCCTCCCTGCTGCCCAAATACCCGGGCCTGGACACCCACCGCCGCGCCATAGAGGGGGGTGAAGTCGAACACGGATGTTCCGTGCACCTTGTCACGATCGGGGTCGATGAAGGCCCGGTGATCGCCCAGGCGAAGATTCCGGTCGAGGCCGGAGACTCACCGGAGACCCTGGCCGCCCGGGTCCTGGTGGCAGAGCACCAGCTCTACCCGGCGGCGCTCAGCGGATACGTCGCGTCGCCCACATGATCTCGGCGTCGCGGCCCAGCACGCCGTTGCGCGCCAGGGTCATCTGCGCGGCCGCCATCCGGGGGCGATACTCGGACCCGTACTGCGCCTCCAGGTCGACGTCCCACCTCTCCATGCCAGAGGCCATCACATGCGCCACGCTCATGGCCGACATGATGTCCCGCATGGCCCGAAGGCTGTTCTGGTCGTCCTTGCAGACCCGGATGGTGGCCGGCACCTCGGACTTTGTGATGCCGCCCTGCGCCAGGTGCTGCAGATAAAGGTAGCGGGCCTCCGGCGACATCGACACCACCGTGGCGTTGTTGATCTTGCCGATGATGTAGCTCACGGCCACCGCCTTGACCGCCTTCATGCCTTGGTCGGTACAGGGATCGTCCCCGTCCTTCGCGGCGAGTTCGGCCACGGCGATCCCGTCCGCCTCGTCTTCCAAGGCCTGCAGCCCCGAAATATCGCCGGCACGATAGGCGGCCACGGCCTTCGACAGGTTGTCCGGCCGCTTGGCCAGGTCGCTCATGCCGCATCCGGCCAACACAGCCGCCGCGATCGTCAACGCCACCCAACGCATAGTCTTCCCCCTGGCTTCGCAACGGCTGATAGCGGGCAAAGCCTTTGCGCCCGCCTAACGGGCAAAGAAAAGGGCCGGCGGATCGCTCCGCCGGCCCCATTCCGTTGAAACCGCTTAGGCTTAGCCGACGATCTCGTCGTCGGTGAAGAACTGAGCGATCTCGATCTTGGCGTTGTCCAGGCTGTCCGAGCCGTGCACCGAGTTCTCACCGACGCTGTCGGCGTAGAGCTTGCGGATGGTGCCTTCGGCGGCCTGGGCCGGGTTGGTGGCGCCCATGACTTCGCGGTAGCGGGCCACAGCGTTGTCGCCTTCCAGAACCTGCACGACCACCGGAGCGCGGGTCATGAACTCGACCAGCTCGCCGAAGAACGGGCGCTCCTTGTGGATCTCGTAGAACTTCTCGGCCTGGGCCTGGCTCAGCTTGATGCGCTTCTGGGCGACGATGCGCAGGCCGGCCGCTTCGATGACGGCGTTCACGGCGCCGGTCAGGTTCTTCTCGGTGGCGTCCGGCTTGATGATGGAAAAGGTGCGTTCGGTCATGGCTTAGTTTCTTCAGCCCTACAAAGAGGTGGGATTTGGGAGGTCGCGGGCTTATAGCGGCGACCCTCCCGTCCGCCAACACCTCCCAAGCGTTTCATGCTCCAGATCAACGAACTCACCTTCAACGCCTGGGGCCGTCGCTTCTTCGACAAGGCGACCGTGACTCTTCCGACCGGCGGCAAGGTCGGCTTGGTCGGCCGCAACGGCATCGGCAAGTCGACCCTGTTCAAGCTGATCCTCGGCGAGCTGCATGCCGGGGACGACGAGATCAAGATCCCCAAGGCCGCCCGCATCGGCACCGTGGCGCAGGAGCATCCGGCCACGCCCGTCTCCTTGCTCGACACCGTGCTCGAGGCCGATGAAGAGCGTCACAGCCTGCTGACCCGGCTGGAAACCGCCGACCCGGAGGAGATGGGCGACATCTGGGGCCGGCTGATCGAGATCGACGCCGACTCCGCGCCCTCGCGGGCTTCGGAAATCCTCTCTGGTCTCGGCTTCAGCAACGAGGACCTGTCGCGGCCTATGGCCGAGTTCTCCGGCGGCTGGCGGATGCGGGTGGCCCTGGCCGCGGCGCTGTTCTCCGAGCCCGACCTGCTGCTGCTCGATGAGCCGACCAACTACCTCGACCTGGAAGGCGCCCTCTGGCTCGAGGCCCGGTTGAAGAAGTACCCGCACACCGCCCTGATCATCAGCCACGACCGGGAATTGCTCAATAATTCCGTCGGTTACATCCTGCATGTTCGCGAGGGCAAGCTGGACCTCTACACCGGCGGCTATGACAGCTTCGAAGAACAACGCGCCGAAAAGGCCCGCCTCGCCGAAGCCATGCGCGGCAAGATCGAAGCCAAGCGCGCCCATATGCAGGCCTTCGTCGACCGCTTCCGCGCCAAGGCCTCCAAGGCCACCCAGGCCCAGTCGCGCCTGAAGATGCTGCAGAAGCTGCCCCCGGTGACCATGACCATCGAGGACCGCACCGCCCCGTTCACCATCCCCTCCCCGGTCCGTCCGCTGGCGCCGCCGCTGGTGCGGCTGGACAACGCCACCGTCGGCTACGGCGGCCCGCCGATCCTGCGCAATCTCAACCTGCGGATGGATGTCGATGACCGTATCGGCCTCCTGGGCGTCAACGGCGCCGGCAAGTCGACCTTCGCCAAGATGATCGCCGGCGCCCTGCCTATCCAGTCGGGCGACCTGCACCGCGACCGCCGCATCAAGGTCGGCTGGTTCCATCAACACCAGATCGAGGCCCTCGACCCGGTCGACACCCCGATGGACATCATCCGCCGCGCCCTGCCCGAGAGCAGCGAAAGCCAGCGCCGGTCCAAACTGGCCCAATGGGGCATCGGCTATGAGAAGTCGGAAACCACCGTCGCCAACCTGTCCGGCGGCGAGCGCGCCCGCCTGCTGCTCAACATGGTGGCGATGGAAGCGCCTCACCTGCTGATCCTCGACGAACCGACCAACCACCTCGACATCGACAGCCGCCGCGCCCTGCTCGACGCCCTGAACGACTATGAGGGCGCCGTCATCCTGATCACCCACGACCGCTCGCTGATGGAGCTGGTCGCCGACCGGCTGTGGCTGGCCGCCGATGGCGGGGTGAAGCCCTTCGACGGCGACATGGACGACTACGCCAAGTTCGTCCTAGACCGCGCGCGCGTCGCGGCTCGGGCGCCGAGCCAGGTCCGGGAACCGGAAGCCAAGGCGGTCAACAGCAAGGCGCCCGTGCCGACCGGCCGGGATCCGGCCGCGATGGCAGGGCCTCTCAAGCGCAAGCTCACCGCCGCTGAGGAAACGCTCGCTCGGGTCACCAAGACTCTGGCCGAAATCGACCAGAAGCTGGCCGATCCCGCGCTCTACGTCCGCGATCCCACCGCTGCCGCCGACCTCGGCAAGCGGCGCTCCAAGATCCAGGCGCAAGTCGATGAGGCGGAAGCGGCCTGGATGGCCGCCGCCGAGGCGCTTGAAGCCGTCAGCAGCTAACCGCTACCCGCACTTCACTTCCTTGACGACGCCTGTATCGGCATCAAAGAAGATGTTCAGCCGGTCCGCCCGGTAGTCCATCGTTACCGGACAGGTCGTGCAGGCCACCCGCCGCTTGCTGGGATCAACCGGGATCGGGATTTCCGACTTCGGCCGCCCGACCAGGTATTGAAGCTCGCCGGCGCCGCAGGTGTCTCTCGGTGCGGGAGGCGGTGGCGGCGGAGCCTCGGCCTTGGGCGGAGGCGGCGGCGCGGGGGCGGGCGCGGGCTCAGGCGTCGCACAGGCGAACAGACCCATCATCCCCACGGCGGCCAACGTCATCCGGATCGCGCTCATGCCTGCTTCTCCCAACCTTTCCGCTCGCCCTGGCGCCAGTAGGATGCCGGCAAGCCCTGAGCCTTCACAGATTTCCATAACGCCCGAGCCCCCGCCAGGGCCTCATCGTCCCGCCCATCGAACAGCACGATGCACCGTTCAAACGGAGACAGATCGCCCGGCGCCGCCCCGTCGATGAGGAACAGGGCGTTGGCGGCGTTGGGATTGGCCTTCCCGGTGGTCAGCAATACGGGCTGGTGGTCGGCAAACGGCTCGCTGCTCAGCCCATGCGGCAGAAAGCCGTCCTCACGGAAGGTCCACAGGAAGTTATCGAGCTGCTCCAACCGTTCGGCCGCCGCGCTTCTGACAAGCGCCCGCCACCCTCGCTGCAGGGTCTTCTCCAGCAGCTCGGGCAGCACCTGATCGAGCGACGAGCGCTCCAGGTGGTAGAACCAGACATCGCAGGACGCCGCGGCCATTCTCGGATCAGATCAGGACTCGTAGGAGTCCGCCACCATCCGATCGAGCAGGCGCACGCCAAACCCCGTCGCCCCGTCCGGAATGGTCGGAACCGTCGACGGCTTCTTCCAGGCGGTGCCGGCGATATCCAGGTGGGCCCAGGGCGTGTTGTTGACGAACCGCTGCAGGAACAGGCCTGCGGTGATCGAACCGCCAGCCCGGCCCCCGGTGTTCTTCACATCGGCGATCATGCTGTCGATCTGCTTTTCGTAGGCCGGCGGCAGCGGCATGCGCCACAGCTGCTCACCCGTGGCCTTCGAAGCGGCCAACAGGTTCTCCGACAGCTCGTCATTGTTGCTGAACAGGCCGCTGACGTCGTTGCCCAGCGAGATGATGATCGCCCCGGTCAGGGTGGCAAGGTCGACCATGAACTTCGGCTTGAACCGGTCCTGGCAGTACCAAAGGGCGTCGGCCAGCACCAGCCGGCCCTCGGCGTCGGTGTTGATGATCTCGATGGTCTGGCCCGACATGCTGGTCACCACGTCGCCCGGTCGCTGGGCGTTGCCGTCCGGCATGTTCTCGACCAGGCCCAGGATGCCGACCACGTTGGCCTTGGCCTTACGGCCCGCCAGCGCGTGCATCAGTCCGGCCACGGCGGCCGAACCGCCCATGTCCCACTTCATGTCTTCCATGCCGTCGGCCGGCTTGATGGAGATGCCGCCGGTGTCGAAGGTCACGCCCTTGCCGACGAAGGCGATGGGCTGCGCGTCGCCGCCGCCCTTCCACTGGATCACCACCAGTTGGCTGTCGCGGCGGCTGCCCTGGCCGACGCCGAGCAGCGAGCCCATGCCCAGCTTGGCCATCTCGGCCTCACCGAGGATTTCGACCTCCAGCCCCATCGATTCCAGCGCCTTGATCCGCTGGGCGTAGCTTTCCGGATAGAGGACGTTCGGCGGCTCGGAAACCAAGTCGCGGCTGAAGAAGATGGCCTCTGCCAGGCTCTTCCAGGTGGCCCAGGCCGCCTCGGCGGCAGCCGGATCGTCCACCGCCACCCGCACCGTCTCCACCGACGGCTTCTTCTCGGGTTTCTCCGTTGTGCGGTACTTGTCGAACCGATAGCTGGCCAGGGTGGCGCCGAAGGCCGCGCGCGCGCCCTCCTCGCCGCTGGCATCGGCCAGCAGCAGGGTCAGGGTCGCCGCCCCGCTGGTCTTCACCGCCGCATAGGCCGACGCGCCGAAGTCCTCGGCCGCATCGCCGTCCCACCCCTTGTCGGAAACCCCGACCATGGCGATCCGGGCGCCTTCCAGCCCGGCCGGCGCCACCAGCTCCAGGTTTGTACCCTTCGCGCCCTTGAACCGCCCGGCCGCAACCGCCCGGCCCAGCGCCCCGCCGGCCACCTTGTCCAGCAACTCCGCCCCGGTCGAAAGCTTGCCCCCCTCGACAACTACGGTGGCCACCGCGCCGTCGGACGGCGGATTGGCGCGGTCGATGCTGACGAACTCGATACGCATGAAGCGCTCCTCAAATGCTTTGGTTGGCGGAATAGGCCTTTCCTTGGGGCGCCGCAAATCCTCCCTCGCGCGACACGGGGGAGGAATTTCAACCGTCCCCGCTATTCCGTTCGCGCGCGGCGCGCACTACTAACAACCCTCCGACGGCCCGACAGAGGCCGGCCGACCAAAGACTCATGCGCCTGATCGAACGCTACCTCTTCCGCCAGCTCCTATGGCCCACGCTGCTGGCGACGGCGGCGCTGGCGGCTGTCGGCCTGTTGAGCCAGAGCCTGGGTCAGCTGGGGATCATCATCGAGCAGCGGCAGAGCGCCTGGATCTATCTCCAGATCATCGTGCTGGCGATGCCGCAGCTGGCCAACCTGATCATCCCCATCGCCGTGTTGGTCGCCGCCCTGGTGGCGCTGAACAAGCTTCAGGGGGACCAGGAACTGGTGGTCTGCTACGCGGGCGGGATGAGCCGCTGGCGGGTGATCTCGCCGGCTGTGAAGCTGGCGGTGCTGGCCACCCTCGTCTGCCTTGTTATCAACCTTTGGATCCAGCCGGCCGCCTATCGCCAATACCGGACCCTGATCTTCCAGGCCAAGACCGACCTGGCCGCCATGCTGGTCGTCGAGGGCCAGTTCACCGATCCGGCCCCGCGGCTGACCGTCTATGGCCAGACGGTGGACAGCGACGGCGCCATCCACAACCTCTTCATCCACCAGATGACCGAGGAAGGCCAGGCTACCACCTACACCGCCAAACAGGGCCGGGTGGTGTTTCGCAACGACTCCCCGATCCTGCTGATGCGCCAGGGATCGACCCAGGAATTCTCCGAGCGCGGCGTGCTCAACTACCTGACCTTCGAGGAATACGCCCTCGACCTGAAGCCATACCTGAACACCCGAGAGTCCATTCGCTTCAAGGCCTCCGACCGCTACCTGCACGAGCTGTTCTACCCGGACCTCAGCCAGGAATATGAGCGTAAGAACCGCGGCCGGATGCTGGCCGAGGGCAACTCCCGCCTCGCCTCCCCGCTCTACGCCCTGGCCTTCATGGCCATGGCTCTGGCCGCCGTGGTCGGCGCCGGGTTCAGCCGCATGGGCTATGGCAAGCGGATCGCCCTTGTCGGGGCCAGCGCCGCCCTCGTCCGCATCCTCGGCTTCGCGGTCCAGGCCGCTTGCGAAGACAGCCCCGAGCTCAATGTGCTGCAATACCTGATCCCGCTGGCCGCCATGGCCTGGGGCTTCGACCAGATCTTCCGCCCGGTTGAGAACCGCACCGGCTGGCGCGCCTGGATCCCCTTCATGCGCATGCCCAGGCCGCCGGCCAAACCTGTGCTTGGGGAAGCCGGCGCATGAGACTGTTCCCTGGCCGCCTCGAACTGTACGTCCTCAACCGCACCCTGACCTCGGTGGCCGGGGCGCTGGCGATCATCGCCGCGGTGATCCTGCTGATCGATTTTGTGGACGTGTCGCGCAACGTCGGCGGCCGGGCCGACGCCGGGTTCGTCGCCCTGCTGTGGCTGACCCTGCTCAAGGCGCCGTCGACCATCCTTACCCTGCTGCCCTTCGCCTTCCTGTTCGGCACCCTGGCGGCCTTCGTCGGCCTCAATCGGCGCAGCGAGTTGATCGCCATGCGGGCCGCCGGCGTCTCGGCCTGGCGGTTCATCCTGCCCGCCGCCGCCGCCGCCTTCGTGGTCGGGGCTCTGACCGTGGCGGTGCTGAACCCCATGGCGGCCTGGATGAACGTCCGCTTCGAACAGACCCGCACGGCGGTGATGGACGACTATCTGGCCGGCGCTCCCAAGGAGACCTGGCTGCGCCAGACCGACGCCACGTCCCAGGTGGTCATCCGCGCCCGCAGCCATGACGAGGTCGGCGGCGTCGTTCGGCTGAAGACCGTCTCGATGTTCATCTACCGCGTCTCCTCCGACGGCGGGCTGGAGTTCTCGCGCCGGGTCGAGGCCGCCGAGGCGCGGCTGATGCCCGGCTACTGGCGCCTGACCGATGTCCGCGAGGCCACGCCTGGGGCGGGGTCCGTGCGGTCGGAATTCCTGACCATCCCCTCGACCCTGGACGACCAGGACGCCATCGAGCGGTTCACCACACCCGAGGCCATCGCCTTCTGGCGCCTGCCGACCACGATCGCCAGCGCTGAAAAGGCCGGATTCTCGGCCCTGCCCCAACGCCTGCGCCTGCAACAGCTCTTGGCCACGCCGCTGCTATTCTCGGCCATGTCGGTGCTGGCGGCGGCCTTCTCGCTGCGGCTGATGCGGCTTGGCGGACTGCCCGCGCTGGCGGGCTCGGGGGTGGTCCTTGGTTTCGCCTTCTTCTTCTTCAACCAAATGTGCATAGCGCTTGGGAAGGCGGAGATCATACCGGCCATGCTGGCGGCCTGGGCTCCACCCTTGCTGGCGCTGTTATCGGGGCTGACCCTGCTTTGCTATACGGAAGACGGGTGACTCGGCCGGCGCGTACCACCGGCGGGGACAAGACAGGGATTTCGATGAACCGAGTTGGCCACCAGCGTATCGCTCGCGCCCGGATCCTTGCCGGCGGCGCGGCCTTGGCCGCCTGCGCCTTTACGGCGCCGGCCTTCGCCGTGGACATCCTCGACGTCGACCAGATCCCGGCCCAGGCGACCGCACCCGCCGCGCCGGCCCCGGACGATGGTCTGGGCGATCAGGGCTACTACCTGGAAGCCGACACCCTCATCCAGGACGACCGCAACCAGACCATCACCGCCGAGGGCGGCGTCCAGATTCGCCACCAGGGCCGCACGGTCCGCGCCGAGCAGGTGATCTACAACCGCGCCACCGGCGTGGTGGTCGCCAAGGGCTCGGTGACCATCTTCGAACGTGACGGCACCGTGGCCTTCGCCGACGAGGTGGTGCTGGATGACCAGTTGCGCGCAGGCGTGGCCAAGGGCTTCTCCGCCCGGCTGCAGGACAACATCAAGATCGCCGGCGACACGCTTGTCCGCCGCGACGAGAACACCGCCGAGCTGAACAAGGGGATCTACACCCCCTGCGAACTCTGCGTTGAGGACAAGTCCAAGCCGCCGACCTGGTCGATCCGCGCCGACAAGGTGGTTCAGGATGGTGAAAACCAGCTGATCTACTACGAGAACGCCGTCATCGAAATGTTCGGCATTCCAGTGTTTTACACGCCGGTCTTCTGGCACGCCGACCCCAATGCGGACCGCAAGTCCGGCCTGCTGCCCCCGACCATCGTCGGCTCCCAGCGGCGCGGCCTGTCCTACGAGCAACCCTATTACTGGGTGACCAGCCGCTACTCCGATCTGGTCATCAGCCCCCAGATCAACACCAAGGTGAACCCGTTCCTGAACCTGGCCTACCGGCAACGGTTCTACAGCGGCGATATCGAAATCCGCGCCGGCTACACCTACGAAAAGGACCTGGACAGCAACGGCAGCCGGGTCGGCGACCTGACCAACCGCAGCTACATCCTGGCCAACGGCGCCTTCGACATCGACAAGAACTGGAAGTGGGGCTTCGCCGCCGAGCGGGCCAGCGACGACCTGATCTTCGACAAGTACGACATCTCCGACGTGGCCCGGCAGCGCGGCCTGATCGCCTCGGACAACCGGCGCCTGACCAGCCAGCTGTTCGCCACCCGCCAGGACAATCTCTCCTGGTTCTCGATAAACGCCACCAGCATCCAGGGCCTGCGGCCGACCGACAACGACCGCACCTTCCCGCTCATCGCCCCCCTGATCGAGGCCCGCTGGGAAGCGCCCGTCCCGGTGCTCGGCGGCCGCGTGCGCCTGCTGGGCAGCGGCGTGGTGCTGACCCGCGAGCAATCACAATTCGTGGCCACGCAACCCGGCGCCGATTCCCGCCGCGCCACGGGCCAGGCGGACTGGCGCACCAACTTCACCTTCACCAACGGGCTGCGGGTCTCGCCCTTCGCCCAAGCCCGCGCCGACTATTACAGCGTCGATGACTATCCGCTGGCCGGCGACAGCGCGTCATTCGGCCGCGCTCTCGGCGTCGTTGGGGTCGACCTGACCTATCCGCTGTTCCGCCGGGACGGAGACCGGACGATCGTGATCGAGCCGATCGTCCAGGTGGCGTTCTCGCCCGAGAGCGACCTCGATCCGCGCATTCCGAACGAGGACAGCATCGTCCTCGAGCTGGACGAGACCAACCTGTTCCGGGCCAACAAGTCACCGGGTTTCGACCTCTACGAGGGCGGGGTACGCCTCAACGCCGGCGCTCGCGCCACCATGACCTTCGACGACGGCCGCAGCTTCAGCCTGCTGGTCGGCCGGTCTTTCCGCGACGAGGATGATCTCACCCTGCCCGCCCGCAGTGGCCTGCAGACCAAGGCCAGCGACTGGATCGTCGCCGGCGACGCCAAGCCGCACAAGGACCTGACCTTCTACGGCCGCGCCCGCTTCGATTCGGAAACCGCCGACCTGCGTCGCCTGGAGATCGGCGCCAACGCCACCTTCGGCCGCGCCTCCGGCTACGTCCGCTACCTGCACGACAACCAGGACATCACCGGTGTCGAGCGCCAGGACATCGACTTCGCCGCCGATATCCTGGTCACCAAGCGGGTCGGCGTCACCATGGCCGGGGTATGGGATATCGAGAGCGACATCTGGCGGCGCCAGGAGCTGGGCCTCTTTTACCGCGACGACTGCCTCGATATCGCGGTGGTCTGGGTCCACGAGGAATACTTCAACCGCTCCCTGGGACCATCGGACGCGGTCGTCCTGCGCCTAACGCTCGCCACATTGGGCGATAAAGGCTACAGGCGTTGACCTTCGCCCGGGGACGCGATGAGTCCTTCGGGGAAAATGCTAATGGGAACGACGAGATTGCTTTCGAGCTTCAGGAATTCCGGCCGCATCCTGGCCACCGCTTCGGTCCTGGCCATGGTGATCGCCGGCGGGACGCCGGCCGCCTTCGCGCAGCAGGAAGGCGGAGCGCCGCGCCCTGACATCGCCGAGAGCGTCTCGGCCGTGGTCAATGACGACATCATCTCGTCCTATGACCTGGTGCAACGGATGCGGCTGGTGATCCTCACCGCCGACATCAAGCCGACCCAGGAAAACCTGCCCCAGATCCAGCAGCTGGCGCTCAACCAGCTGATCGAGGAGCGGCTGCAGATCCAGGAGCTCCGCCGGGTCGAGAAGGAAAACAAGACCACCATCCTGCCGACCGACAAGGAACTGGACGAGATCATCGCCGACACCGTCCAGAGCCAGTTCAACATGAACCCGGAGCAGTTCTATCAGGCCCTCGCCCAGCAGGGCATCGGCCGCCAGACCTACCGCGACCAGATCCGCGCCGAGTTCACCTGGCAGCAGTACATGCGCGGCCGCTACGGCAGCCGCATGCGGGTCAGCAAGGACCAGATCAAGGCCTTCCAGCAGCGCATGTCCGACGCGGCCAGCAAGCCGCAGTACCAGGTCAGCGAGATCTACATCGACGCCAACAGCGTCGGCGGCATGCAGGTGGCCTACAACGGCGCCCAATCGCTGATCGACCAGATGCAGCAGGGCGCGCCCTTCCCGCAGGTCGCCCGCCAGTTCTCGGCCTCGGCCACCGCCGCGTCCGGCGGCGACGCCGGCTGGATCTCGCCCGGCGAAATGCCGCCCCAGGTCGACGCCGCCCTCGAACAGCTGCGCCCCGGCCAACTGTCGCCGCCGGTGGCCACCGACGACGGCGTCTACATCCTCTACCTGCGTGACAAGCGCGCCGGCGGCTCCTCCACCCTGGTCACCCTGAAGCAGGCCGCCATCCAGCTGGCCCCGGACGCGGACCAGCCGACCATCGACGCCGCCACGGCCTCCCTGGAGCGGGTGCGGGCCATGAACCCGACCTGCGCCGATCTGGAGGCCAAGGCCGGCCAGGTGCCGGGCGTCCAGGCGGGCGATATGGGTGAAGCCGAGATCACCGGCCTCTCCGCCCCCTTCGCCGAAGCCGCTACCAACACGCCGGCCAACCAGCTCTCGGCGCCGGCGATCCGCACCCAGGGCGGCCTGCACCTGCTCATGGTCTGTGGCAAACGCACCGCTGGCGGCGAGCAGATGACCGCCGAGCAGATCGAGCGGCGACTGATCGGCCAGCAGCTGGTCCTGGTGTCCAAGCGGGTCATGCGCGACCTGCGGTCCCAGGCCACCATCGAGATGCGGTGACCCCGGCGGCGCCCCTCGCCGTCACCCTAGGAGATCCGGCCGGCGTCGGCCCGGAGATCATCGTCAAGGCCTGGCGCGCGCTCAACGCGGAGGCGCCCTTCCTGGTGATCGGTGACGCCGCCTGTCTGCGTTCGGCGCCCGGCGCCCGTGACGTGCCCGTCCAGGCGATCGGCGCCCCCGACGAGGCGGCCCGCGTCTTCCCCAACTCCATCCCGGTGCTCAACCAGCCCCTGGCCGCCCCCGTGGTCGCCGGCCAGCCCTCCGCCGACCACGCCAAGACGATCATCGGCTGGATTGAGACCGCCGTCGGCCTCACCCTGACCGGCGCGGTCAGCGGCGTGGTCACCGCCCCCATCGCCAAGGCTCCGCTTTACGCCGCCGGCTTCGGCTTCCCCGGCCATACCGAGTTCCTCGCCGAGCTGACCGCCGCCGAGAACCAGCCCGGCGCCCGCGGCCCTGTCATGATGCTGGCCGCCCCTGAAACGAAGGACGGGGGCCTTCGCGTCGCGCTCGCCACGATCCACACCCCCCTGGCCCAGGTCAGCGCCTCCCTTACCGTCGAGGGTCTGGTCAACGCCGGCCTGGTCACGGCTCAGGCTCTGCGCCGCGACTTCGGCATCGCGGCCCCGCGCCTGGCCGTCGCGGGCTTGAACCCGCACGCGGGCGAAGGCGGCGGCATCGGCCGGGAAGAGATCGACACCATCGCCCCCGCTGTCCGCGCTCTGCGCGACCTCGGCGTCGACGCGCGCGGTCCCACCTCCGCCGACACCCTGTTCCACCCGGAGGCCCGCGCCGCCTACGACGCCGTCCTCTGCATGTATCATGATCAGGGCCTTATCCCTTTGAAGATGCTTGATTTCTGGGGCGGCGTTAATGTCACCCTCGGCCTGCCCATCGTGCGCACCTCGCCCGACCACGGCACCGGCTTCGACATCGCCGGCCGGGGCCTCGCCCGCCCCGACAGCCTGATCAACGCCGTCCGCCTGGCCCGCGACATCGCCGCCCGCCGGGTCGCGGCATGAGCCTCGACGCCCTCCCGCCCCTTCGCGAGTCGCTGGAGCAGCACGGCCTGCTGGCCCGCAAGAGCTTCGGCCAGCACTTCCTCCTCGACCTCAACATCACCCGCAAGATCGCCCGCCTGGCCGGCCCCCTCGACGGCCGCACCGTCATCGAGGTCGGCCCCGGACCCGGCGGCCTGACCCGCGCCCTGCTCGAAGCCGGCGCCCGGGTCGTGGCGGTCGAGAAGGACCCCCGCTTCCTCCCCCTGCTGGAAGAGCTAGGCGAGGCCTCCGGCGGCGCCCTGACCCTCATCCAGGCCGACGCCCTGAAGGTCGATGAGGCCCAGCTGGCCGGCGGCGAGGCCCTGGTCGTCGCCAACCTGCCCTACAACGTCGGCACACCCCTGCTCATCAAATGGCTCACCGGCCCCTGGCGCCCCACCTCGATGAGCCTGATGTTCCAAAAGGAAGTCGCCGACCGCATCGCCGCCCCGGTCGACTCCAACGCGTACGGCCGCCTGGGCGTCATCAGCCAGGCCATCTGCCGCTGCCAGGTCGTCATGGACCTCCCCGCCCGCGCCTTCACCCCACCGCCGAAGGTGGCCTCAGCCGTCGTGCGGCTCGACCCTCTGGACCCCGCGCCGGAAAAAGCCCTGGTCACAGCCCTTGAAAAGGTCACCGCCGCCGCCTTCGGCCAGCGTCGCAAGATGCTGCGGTCGAGCCTGAAACAGCTCGGCGGCGGCACACTGTGCGAGAGGGCCGGGATCGATCCCGACGCCCGCGCCGAAACCATCGACGTCGCGGGCTTTCTGCGGCTGGCGCGGGCCCTCTAAACGTCCTCACTCATCAGCTCATCGACGAACGGCACGATCCAAAGGTTCCGGGCCCGCTTCATCCGCTCGGCGTGATAGATGTGCGCCAGGTCCGAGTAGGCCTTGTCGAAGTCCTCGTTCAGCAGGACGTAGTCAAACACCGTCCACTGGCTGACCTCGTCCTTGGCCCGCGAGATCCGCTTGGCGATCACCTCTTCGCTGTCCTGCGACCGCGCGTGCAGCCGCCGGCTCATCTCCGCCAGCGACGGCGGCAGGATGTAGACCAGCACCGAGTCTTCCGGGACCTTCTCGTGGATGGTCATCGCGCCCTGGAAGTCGATGTCGAACAGCACGCTTTCGCCGCGCGCCAGCGCCTCCATGATCGGCGCCTTGGGGCTGCCATAGCGGTTGCCGTAGACCTCGGCCCACTCAAGGAACGCATCGTCCTCGACCATGGCGTCGAACGCCGGCCGGTCGACGAAGTGGTAGTCGCGCCCCTCATGCTCCCCTGGCCGGGGATCGCGCGTCGTGGCCGAGATCGACAGGTGCAGATCCGCGTGGTCGGCCACCAGCCGCCGCGTCAGCGAGGTCTTCCCCACCCCGGACGGCGCAACCACCATCATCAGGATACCGCGTGTCCGGGCGGTCTCACTCGACATTCTGCACCTGCTCCCGGAACTGCTCGATCACGGCTTTCAACTCCAGCCCGGTCGCCGTCAAGGCGGGCGTCGCCGATTTGGAGCAAAGCGTGTTGGCCTCGCGCATGAACTCCTGCGTGAGAAAGTCCAGCCGCCGCCCCGCCGGTCCCTCGCCGGTCAGCAGAAGCCGCGCGGCCGTCACGTGGCCGGCCAGCCGGTCCAGCTCCTCCTGAACGTCGGCCTTCACCCCCATCGCAGCGGCCTCCTGCAGGATCCGCTCCTGGGTCGCCGCCTCACCGGCCAGTTCGGTCAGCCGCCGCGCGAATCGATCCCGGATCACCGCCGGCTGGTCCCCCGCCTGGGTCCCGGCCACCGCCACCAGCGCCTCGATCCGGTCAACCTGCCCGGCCAGCACGGGCGCCAGCGCCGCCCCTTCCTCCAGCCGCGCCGCCTTCAGCGCGTCCAGCGCCAGCAGGATGGCCGACGTCATCCCGGCTTCAGCTTCGGCGCGCGCCTCCGGCGCCTCCTCGACATCCGCCGCCTCGATCACCCCGCGCAGCGCCAGCACGCCATCCGCGCTCGGCGGCGCCAGGCGGCCGTCAGCCACATAAGGCGCCACGACCGCCAGGTACCGCTCCATCTGCTCGACATTGACGCTGACCGATCCGGCCGCCGCCTCGGCCCGTCGCGCCTGCAGGGTCAGCGACACCTGCCCCCGCTGGAACCGCGCCTGTCCGGCCTCTCGGGCCGCCCGCTCCAGGCCGTCGAACCCCGGCGGCCCCTTGAACCGCACTTCCAGGGTCCGGCCGTTCACGGACCGCGCCTCGACCGCCCAGCTCCAGGCCCCCAGCGCCCCCTCGGCGCGGCCAAAGCCGGTCATGCCACTCAACGCCATCAGTTACCCGCCGCTTGGCGCTGCGCCTCGATCTGCCGCCACCGCGCAACGTTGGCGTTGTGCTCGTCCAGGGTGGTGGCGAACGCGTGGCCGCCGGTCCCGTCGGCCACGAAGAAGATCTCGTCGCTGTCCGGCGGATCCAGCACCGCGGCGATCGACGCCTCTCCCGGGTTGGCGATCGGCGTCGGCGGCAGGCCGAAGATCTGATAGGTGCTGTAGGGGTTGGGCCGCTCCAGCTCCGAGCGCCGGATGCCCCGCCCCAGCGGCCGTCCCTTGGTCAGGCCGTAGATGATGGTCGGGTCGCTCTCCAGCCGCATCCCCTTGTTCAGCCGGTTGACGAACACGGCCGCCACTCGTGGCCGCTCCGACTTCACCCCGGTCTCTTTCTCGACGATCGAGGCCAGGATGATCGCCTCTTCCGGCGTGCGGATCGGCAGGCCCGCTTTCCGCTTCGGCCACAGGTCGGCCAGCAGCTTGTCACGGGCGTCCATCATCCGCTGCATCACCGCCGAACGCTCCTCTCCCCGCTCGAAGGCATAGGTCTGCGGCAGGATCGACCCCTCGGGCGGCGTCGCCACCTCCCCGACCAGGGCCTCTTCCTTCATCAGCGCCTCAACCGCCATCTCGACGGTCCAGCCTTCGGGAATGGTCACCTGGTGCACCACCACCCGCCCGTCGCGGATATAGTCCAGCACCGTGGCCATCGAGGCCCGCGAGGGAAATTCGTACTCCCCGGCCTTCAGCGCCCGCGCAGCCCCGGTCACCTGCGCCGCCGCCACGAACACGGCGGCCGAGCGCACCGCCCCGCCCTTTTCCAGCGCCGAGGCGATTTCGTTGAGCCCTGCCCCGCGCCGCAAGACCACCACATGCTGCTCGGCCCCGCCCTTCGCGGCCGGTCCCGGCCCCTGATAGGTCCACACGGCCCAGCCGATCCCCAGCCCCAGCAGGAGCCCAAGGGTCAGCAGGCCGCTGACCAGCCCGATAATGACACGACGCATTGCTGGCAGCCCCCCGCCGTTAGCCGCCACGATCTTACGGCGCCCGCCGGAAGATCACTGCCGCATTGGTCCCACCGAAACCGAAGCTATTGCTCATTGCGATGTCGATTTTCATCGGCTTCGCCTTGTTGGGGACGAGGTCCAACGCCGTTTCCTGCTCCTGGTTGTCCAGGTTGATGGTCGGCGGTGCGATGTTGTCTCGGATGGCCAGGATCGAGAAGATCGCCTCGATGGCCCCAGCGGCGCCCAGCAGGTGGCCGGTCATCGACTTGGTCGAGCTCATGGCCTTGCCCTTGGCCTTCTCGCCCATCAACCGCTCGACCGCGCCCAGTTCCAGGTAGTCGGCCATGGTCGAGGTGCCATGGGCGTTGATGTAGTCGATGTCGCCCGCCTCGATGCCGGCGTCCTTCACGGCCGCCTTCATGGCGCGATAGCCGCCGTCCCCGTCCTCGGCCGGGGCGGTGATGTGATAGGCATCGCCGGCCAGGCCATAGCCGATGACCTCTGCATAGATCTTGGCCCCACGCGCCTTGGCGTGCTCGTACTCTTCCAGCACCACCATCCCGGCGCCTTCGCCCATGATGAAGCCCGAGCGATCTTTGTCGTAGGGGCGCGAGGCGGCGGTCGGATTGTCATTGTAGTCGGTGTTCATCGCCCGACAGGCCACGAACCCGGCGATCCCGATCGGACAGACCGAGGCCTCGGCCCCGCCCGCGATCATGACGTCCGCGTCGCCGTACTTTATCAGGCGGCAGGCGTCGCCGATCGCATGGGCGCCGGTGGCGCAGGCGGTCACCACCGAGTGGTTCGGCCCCTTGAATCCATAGCGGATCGACACCTGGCCCGAGACCAGATTGATCAGCGCCGAGGTGATGAAGAAGGGGCTCACCCGGCGCGGCCCCTTGTCGCGCAGCTCCAGAGCCGTCTTTTCGATGGTGGCCAGGCCGCCGATGCCGGCGCCGATGATCACCCCGGTGCGTTCCTTGTCCTCGTCGGTTTCCGGAACCCAGCCCGAATCACGCACGGCTTCATCGGCGGCCGCCATGCCGTAGAGGATGAAGTCGTCGACCTTGCGCTGTTCCTTGGGAGCCATGGTCCCGTTGGGGTCGAAGCTGCCCGGCACGTCCGGCCCGCCGCCACCCTGGCCGTCGATGCGCGGCACCTCGCAGGCGATCTCGCAGCCGAAGCCGGTAGGATCGAAGGTGGTGATCCGGCCCGCGCCGGACTTGCCGGCCTTGATGCCTTCCCAGCTCACCTCGGCCCCATGACCCAGCGGCGTGATGAGACCGATTCCGGTGACAACGACTCGACGCATTAGAAAGGCTCCTCGGAGCGCGACAGGCGAACGTGGATACCGGTTTCGCCGTCCGGCGCGCTCCAGATGTTTAGTCCAAAACCTTGATCAGAAACGAGAACCGCCGCGCGCATCAGGTCTGATCCCATGCGACGCGGCGGCCCACTTTACCGATATTTCGGGGCGGGATCAGCCGCCCGTCTTCTCCGAGATGAACTTCACGGCGTCACCCACGGTCTGGATGTGCTCGGCCGCGTCGTCCGGAATCTCGATGTCGAATTCTTCTTCGAACGCCATCACCAGCTCGACGTTGTCGAGGCTGTCGGCGCCCAGGTCGTCGATGAAGCTCGCCTTCTCGGTGACCTTCTCGGGATCGGCATCGAGATGTTCGATGACGATCTTACGCACTCGCTCGAGAATGTCGGACATAGATGAGGGTCCCTCTTGGTCTTCAAAGGTCCGCGCCAACGTCTGGCGGCGGAAATCGGGTGTTTCGCTAGCAGGTTTCTTTCAGGCTTGCCAGCGGGAGAAGGTTGCGGGTTCCCGCTAACATTTGCGTGTTCAGACCATCACCATGCCGCCGTTCACATGCAACGTCTGGCCGGTGACATAGGCCGCCTCCTGGCTGGCCAGATAGACACAGGCCGCTGCCACGTCCGCCCCCTCGCCCAGCCGGCCGGCCGGGATGCGGGTGGTCAGGGCGCTCTTCTGGGCCTCGTTCAGCTCGTCGGTCATCGGGCTGGTGATGAACCCGGGCGCCACGCAGTTGACCGTCACGTTGCGGCTGGCCACTTCCTGGGCCAGCGCCTTGGAGAACCCGATCATCCCTGCCTTGGAGGCCGCGTAGTTGGCCTGGCCCGGGTTGCCGGTCACCCCGACGATCGAGGTGATCCCGATGATCCGCCCCCACCGCCGCTTCATCATCCCCTTCAGCGCCGCCCGCGACAGACGGAAATAGGACTCCAGGTTCACCTTGATGACCTGCTCCCAGTCCTCATCCTTCATCCGCAGCATCAGGCCATCCTTGGTGATGCCCGCGTTGGCTACCAGAATGTCGAGATCCTTGCCGGCGGCGGCCTCGGCTGCGGCAATAAGCCCATCCACGCTGGCCGCGTCCGACAGATTGGCCGCCGCGACGGAGGCCCGCTCGCCGAACCCGGCGGCGAGCTCCTGCAGTACAGCTTCCCGCGTCCCCGACAGCACCACATGCGCTCCAGCGCCATGCAGCGCCTTGGCGATCTCGCCCCCGATGCCGCCGGTGGCTCCAGTCACCAGTGCGGTCTTGCCGGTAAGGTCGAACATCCAGACGTCCCTCTATCTCTTGGAGCCGATCCGGCTCAGGGTATCGACGACTTCGGCCGTCATTGGTTCCGAAAAACTCAGATGCAGCGGCTCTTTGAAGACATCGGCGCTGCCTGACAAGGTCAAGACCAGCGAGTCCTTAGCGATCTCGATCGCCTCGATCCCACCGTACTGACCCCCGGCCTGATCATTGATTTCGATGTAGTGGTCGGCGCCGAACCATTCGCCCAAGTCCGCACCCGTCGGAACCTGCACCATCCAGTACCCGTCGCCCGCTGTGAATTTCGACCCGATGGTGAGGAAGTCGGATTCGGAGCGGTCGATAACTACCGGGCCGGCGGCGATCCGCATCACAACGACTTCGCAAACCCTTCCAAATCAGCCGGTGAGTTCAACGGCGTAGCCGTCGCATCCGGCACGCTGCGCTTGATCATCCCCGACAGCACCTTCCCGGCCCCGGCCTCGGCAAAGCGGGTCACCCCGCCTTCCCCGGCCAGCCAGTCCATGGTCTCGCGCCAGCGCACTCGGCCTGTCACCTGCTCGACCAGCTGCCGCCGGATGGTCTCGGGATCATGAACCGGCCGCGCCGTCACATTGGCGACCAGCGGCGCCCGCGGCGCGACGATGGTCGCCCCGGCCAGGGCCGCCGCCATCTCGTCCGCCGCCGGTTGCATCAGCGGACAGTGGAACGGCGCCGAAACGTTCAGCCGGATCGCCCGCGCGCCCAGCTCCTCGGCCTTCTCGATGGCCCGCTCAACGGCCGCCTTGGCGCCGCTGATCACCACATTGCCGGTGTTGTTGTCGTTGGCCACCACACAGACACCGACCTCGGCCCCCGCCGCCGCGGCCGCCTCCGCCAGCGCCACATCGGTCTGCTTGCCGATCAGCGAAGCCATCGAGCCCTCGCCCACCGGCACGGCCCGCTGCATCGCCTGCCCGCGCAGCTTCAACAGCCGCGCCGTATCCGACAGCGAGATCGATCCCGCCGCCGCCAGGGCGCTGTATTCCCCCAGGCTGTGGCCGGCCACGAAGGCCGCCCGGTCGATCCCGATCCCGAACTCCTTCTCCAGCGCCCGCGTCACCGCCACGCTCACCGCCATCAGGGCCGGCTGGGCGTTCTCGGTCAGGGTCAGCTCATCCTCGGGCCCCTCCCAGATCAGCTTGCTCAGCTTTTGGCCAAGGGCGTCATCCACCTCCTGGAACACCTCTCGAGCGCTGGCGAAGGCTTCGGCCAGATCGGCGCCCATGCCGACGGCCTGGCTGCCCTGGCCGGGGAAGACGAAGGCGAGAGACATGGGGATTCTCCTTGAAATTCGGCGCGCAGCGATAGGCCAAAGGGCCAACGCCAGCAAGCTTAGCCCCCCAATCTGATCGTGCGCCGCGCCCAAGTCCCTGCATAGTCACCCCTTCAGCCCCGGAGTTTCCATGCGTCGCCTGTTCGCCACCGCCGCCCTTGCCGCCGTCCTGATCCCCGCCGCCGCCTGCGCCGCCCCGCCCGCCTTCATCGAGAAGGAGGGCCGCGACCGCGTGGTCGCCGCCGCCACCGAGGGCCTGACGCCCGAGGAGGCCAACGACCCCGAAAACGTCCCCGCCTGGATGAAACAGGCCAAGCCGAAGATGTTCAAAAAGGTCGACATCAACGGCGACACGCTGCCCGACTGGCTGATCGACTACGAACAGGCCCCGAACGCCTCCTTCTTCTGCGGCACGGGCGGTTGCCAGAAAGCTCTTTACGTCGGCGAGCCGGGCGGGACCTTCCGCCAGGTGTGGAGCCGGGGCGGCGGCCCGCTGACGCTGTCGGGTCCCAAGTCCGCCCGCCGGCTGGAGGTCGATTTCCATGGCAGCGTCTGTGGCAGCTACGGCGCCGACGAATGCCTGCGCGCCTACCGCTGGGACAGCGCCGCCGGCCGCTATGTCGAAACCCCCAACAGCAAAGGCCTGGGCATGCTGGTCAGCGGCCCCACCCCCTCGGTCCAGCCCACCCTGGCCCAGGCGCCGGCCGAGGTGAAGGCCGACATCGCCCTGCGCCGCCAGGCCTGCGAGGCGCTCGGCGCCGGCTTGCCGGAGGACGAGGCCACCTTCTACGACATCCCTGACTTCAACGGCGACGGAGTCCGGGACTGGGTTGTCGGCAGCGCCCATGACGACTGCCAGTGGGAGGCCGACCGACCGGACAAGACGCCGCCCGCCCGGATGCTGTTCCTGGCCTCCCGGCCGGACGGCGGCTTCGGCAAGGCCTTCGAGACCGGCGACGCCGGCTGGGACATGGACATTGCCGCCAGCCCGGCCCGCGTCATTCTGGTGGAGAACGGCGAAGACTGCGGCATGGGCGATAAACCCTGTCCCCGTCGGCCGCTCAGGTGGGACGCCGCCACCGCCACCCTGCGGCCGGCCCAATAATTATACCCGGGTAAAAGTCCGGAGCCTGATTTTTTGGGCCCTGGATTCGCGGCCGTTACGCCGGCCGTCCGCGCGCCTCTTATAATCGCCAGCGCGTCGCCACGCCCCTTGCCCGCTCCGGCCAGGGCTCTAGCTTGTCGGCCAACCTGGGAGACCGCCATGAACCGCCGCCTGATGCTGTCCGGAGCCCTCGCCGCTGGCGCGCTGGCCCTCGCCGTGCCTGCCTTCGCCGCCCTCAAGGTCGGGGCAGCGGCGCCCGACTTCACCCTGCCTGGCTTCAAGAACGGCGCGCCGATCACCTACAGCCTCGCCGAGGCCCGCAAGAAGGGCCCGGTGGTCGTCTACTTTTTTCCGGCTGCCTTCACCGGCGGCTGCGACCTGGAAGCCCACCTGTTCGCCGAGGCCGCGGACGACTACGCCAAGGCCGGAGCCAGCATCATCGGGGTGACCGCCGGCTCCATCGACCGCCTCAAGGAGTTCTCGGCCGACAACAAGCGCTGCTCGGGCAAGTTCCCGGTCGCCGCCGACAAGGACGCCAAGGTCGCCAAACAGTGGCAGAGCACCCTCCCCACCGGCATCTCCAACCGCACCAGCTACGTGATCGCCCCGGACGGCAAGGTGCTCTTCGTACACAGCGAAATGAATCCCAAGCAGCACGTGGAGCTGACCCTGTCGGCCGTGCGGCAGTGGAAGGCGGGGAAGAAGTAACGCAACCCACCCTAATAACCGTCATCCTGGGCCTTGTGCCCAGGACCCACAGTTCAGCTCGCAAGAGCCATGGGGACTACAGCGCGAACCTGCACCCGCCCCTGCGACGGACGAGTGGGTATTGGGCACAAGGCCCAGGATGACGGGAACTTAGGGTGGGAAGTTAAGACGCCTGCATCCGCACCGACATCTCCGCCGGTTCGTCACACACCATCTTCGCGCAGTACCGCTCCATCGCGTCGTCCAGGATGATCGGCAGCAGGTCCTTCATCGCGTCTGAACTGGCCCCGCCCATGCCGCGCGACTTGGCCACCACCGACTGCCCCAGCGGACTTTCGTAGAAGCCGACCAAGGCCTCCAGCTCCGCCTCGGTGTAGCTGGCGGCGAACACCGGGACCATCTTCTCGATATAGGCCGGCATGGCCGCGTCGAGCGCCTCGCGGGTCGACTGCCGCATGACCTCGGCGTCCTCGGACCCGTCGTTCGAGGCCAGCAGCGGGTCCAGGCTGTCGAGGATGTTGCTCATGCTCTCGTCCATCCGCATCGCCTTGAAGTAGCGGCGCGACAGATCCAGGGCTCGGGCCGACGGCGGCGCCTTGGCGGCGACCGGCGTCGGCTGAGTTTGAGCGAGAACGGCCGGAGCGGGCGCGGCCAGAGCAGCCGTCAAGCCGACGGCGAGAAGGAAACGACGCAACACGGATGTCCCCCGATACGCGAACTGACCCGCCGACGCTCCCACGCCGCGCCCGGCCCCACAATTGGACGTGTGGTCGCGGGTCAGGACTCGTGCGCGCGCAGCTTTTCCTTCAGGGCGGAAGAGCAGGTGGTCTTGGCGCAGTACCGATCGACGATGTCTTCAATGTAGTCCGGCATCAGCTCCATCATCGCGACCATCATCGGCTGCATCATGTCGACGGCCTTGATCACCGACGCCTGGCCCGCCGGGCTTTCATAGAACACCACGATCGCCTCCAGTTCCTCCTCGGTGAAGGTTGCGGCGACGATCGGGATCATCGCGTCGACCATCTTGGGGGTCAGGGCGACCAGCGATTCCTGGCTGGCTTCCATCCAGGCCCTCTTGTCGAGGCCGGACAGTTCCGCGTCGTCCTCCTCCTCGAACGCCTCGAGGAGGTTCATGTTCTCGTACATCTTGGTCATCGTCTCTTCGAACCGCATGGCCGCGAAGTAGCGACGGGCCAGTTCGAGCTGCCGGGCCGAAGGCTTGGCCGGCGTGGCCTGTTCCTTGGCGCCCTTTTCCTTGGACGCCGGCGCCGCAGGCTGGGCCAGGCTGGGCATGGACGAGAACAGCAGGCCGACCGACAGGCCGGCGGAAAGAAGAATACGACGCACGATGATGCCCCCCAAGGCAAAGGATACTGGTTGGCGCCACCCTCTCATGCTCGCCCAGGTCGATCAATGGCCCCGGCCCGCTTGCGTTTGCGGCCCCTTGCGTGTAGTAGCGCGCCTCCCACGGAAGGCGGTCCTGCGCGGACTCCTTTGACTGGCGGAAGGTTCTCTTCCTCCGACGCGCAGGATCCATCGGAATCGCCGGGCTTGCGCCGTCGCTTTCGCCGCCTTCCCCATCGCAAGAAGGAAAACCATGGCGCTCTACGAGCATGTGGTCATTGCGCGGCAGGACATCAGCCCGCAACAGGCCGAACAAATGAACGAGGACATGAAGGCCCTCATCGAAGGTCAAGGCGGTCACATCGCCAAGATCGAGTACTGGGGCCTCCGCAACCTCACCTTCCGCATCAAGAAGAACCGCAAGGGTCACTACTCCCTGCTGGCCATCGACGCCCCGGCGCCGGCCGTCAAGGAAATGGAACGCCAGCTGTCGCTCAACGAAGACGTGCTGCGCTACATGACCATCCGCGTCGAGGAACTCGACCTGGAACTGTCCCCGGTTCTGGCCCGCCGTGATCGCGAACGCGACCGCCGCGACGACTTCGGCGGTGACCGCCCCGATCGTGGCGACCGTCCCGAGCGCGGTGAGCGTCCGGAACGCGCCGAGCGCACCGGTGAGGAGGCTCAATAATGACTGACGCTACCGAAACCCCCGCGGCCGCCCCGTCGGCCGGCGGCGGCGCCCGCCGCCCGTTCTTCCGTCGCCGGAAGGTTTGCCCGTTCTCCGGCGCCAACGCGCCGAAGATCGACTACAAGGACGTCAAGCTCCTGCAGCGCTACATCAGCGAGCGCGGCAAGATCGTCCCCAGCCGCATCACCGCCGTCTCGGCCAAGAAGCAGCGTGAACTGGCCCGCGCCATCAAGCGCGCCCGCTTCCTCGCCCTGCTCCCCTACGTCGTGAAGTAAGGGAACCGGACCGATGAAAGTCATTCTGCTCGAACGTGTTGAAGGCTGGGGCACCCTCGGCGACGTGGTCAACGTGAAGGACGGGTTTGCCCGTAACTTCCTGCTGCCGCGCTCCAAGGCCCTGCGCGCCACCGCCTCGAACCTGAAGTCCTTCGAAGGGCAACGGGCCGAGATCGAAGCCCGCAACGTCAAGACCCGCGAAGCCGCCGGCGCCGCCGGTGAAAAGCTGGACGGCACGTCCTACGTGATGATCCGCCAGGCCGGCGAATCCGGCCAGCTCTACGGCTCGGTCTCCGGCCGCGACGTGGCCGACATGGTCAACGCCGAAGGCGGCAAGATCGACCGCTCGATGGTCGTTCTGGACAAGCCGATCAAGACCCTGGGCGTCCACCCGGTGAAGGTGAAGCTGCATGCCGAGGTGAGCATCACCGTCAGCATCAACATCGCCCGCAGCCAGGACGAAGCCGAGCGCCAGGCGCGCGGCGAGGACGTCATCGCCAGCCGCTTCGAGGAAGAGGCCCGCCTCGACGCCGAAGCGGCCGCCGACCTCCTGGAAGGCGGCGCCGGCCAGCAGGAGCGCTTTGGCGAGGAAGCCTAAGCCCTTCTGCCGACAGGCACGAAAAGAGACGGCGCGGGGGGCGACTCCCGCGCCGTTTTTTGTCTGGCGTCGGAACGAAAACACCGGTGTCGGACATCCACAGGAGCGAGGGGAGTTATCCCCGTTCATCGGGCGGCCCGCCCGTCACGGGCCGTCCGTGTTAGTCTATCGGTAACCCATGGCCATCGTTCCCGCCCTCGATCTGCGCCCGGTCCCGACCGACCCCGCGCCCCAACACCTGCCCTCTAACATTGAGGCGGAACAGGCGCTGCTGGGCGCGCTGCTGTACGACAATGCGGCCTATGAGCGGCTGAGCGACCGGCTGGGCCCGACCCATTTCTTCGAGCCCTTCCATCAACGGCTGTTCGCCTCGATGGAAAGCCATATCCGCAAGGGCCAGCTGGCCGAGCCGATTCTGCTGGCCGACCAATTCCGTGCAGACCCGGCCTTCCAGGAACTGGGCGGCCTGCGCTACCTGGCTGACCTGGTCGATCGCGCCCCGCCGGCGGCGAACGCGCCGGACTACGCCCGGGTGGTCTATGAGCTGGCCGTGCGTCGCGATCTGATCCGCATCGGCGGGGAAATCGCCGCCGACGCCGGCACGCCCGACGCCGAGCGCGACAGCCGCGATCAGATCGAGATCGCCGAACAGAAACTCTACACCCTGGCCGAGTCCGGCACCGCCTCCACCGGCTTCGTCGGATTCGCCGACGCCCTGCGCGGCGCGGTGGAGATGGCCGCCGAGGCCTACAGCCGAGACGGCGGCCTGGCCGGCACCTCCACCGGCCTGATGGACCTCGACCAGAAGATGGGTGGCCTGCACCCCTCCGACCTTCTGATCCTCGCCGGCCGCCCCTCGATGGGGAAGACCGCCCTGGCCACCAACATCGCCTTCAACGTCGCCAAGTCCTACGCCTGGGAACCCCAGCCGGACGGCAGCAAGAAGACGGTCAGCGGCGGTGTCGTCGCCTTCTTCTCCCTCGAAATGAGCGCCGAGCAGCTGGCCCTCCGCCTTCTCGCCGACGCTTCGGGCGTGTCGGGCGACCGGCTCCGCAAGGGCGAGATCGACGCCTCCGAGTTCGGGCGGGTCCGCGACGCGGCCATGGAGATTCAGGAAGCCCCGCTCTACATCGACGCCACCGGCGGTCTCTCCATCGCCAAGCTGGTGGCCCGTTCCCGGCGGCTGAAACGGTCGGTAGGCCTCGACCTGATCGTGGTGGACTACCTGCAGCTGGTCACCGGCGGCGAGGGCAAGAGCGACAACCGGGTGCAGGAAGTCAGCATGATCACCCAGGGCCTCAAGGCCCTGGCCAAGGAACTGTCTGTTCCCGTCCTGGCCCTGTCGCAGCTCAGCCGCCAGGTCGAGAACCGCGAGGACAAGCGGCCCCAGCTCTCCGACCTGCGGGAATCCGGTTCGATCGAGCAGGACGCCGACATGGTCATGTTCGTCTACCGCGAAAGCTATTACCTGGGCCGCGCCGAGCCCGACACCGCCGACCAGGCCAAGCATATGGAATGGCAGGAAAAAATGGACCGCGTCGCCGGCATGGCCGAGGTTATCATCGGCAAGCAGCGTCACGGCCCGATCGGCACGGTGAAGCTGCACTTCAACGAGGACCTGACCAAGTTCGGCAACCTGGCCCGTGAGGGCCGGTTCGAGGTTCGCTAGACACGCTTTCCCGCTTGACCGTCGGGTAGCGAACAGCGACATCCTGCCGCACCATCCAGTCGCCGGGCGTCCCCTTGCCAGCCAGTGTGTCGATCGCGTCGCCCGCTCGCCGGGTCCTCGGAGCCAGCGTCCGCAGCCGCCTGGTGCTGATGGCGCTAAGCCTGGTCACGCCCGCCGCAGTACTGATGATCCTGCTGACACTTGCTGCCTTTCGCGAGAGCCAGCAGCGCTATGAGCAGCAGCTGATCGCCACCACTCGCGCCCTCGGCGTCGCCGCCGACCGCCAGATCGCCCAGGGCCAGGCCACCCTGCAGGCCCTGGCCGTCTCGCCCGCCCTGCGCAACGGCGATCTGGCCGCCTTTGACCAGCAGGCGCGTCAGGCGGTGCCCGGGCCGTTGAACTGGATCTTATTGGCCGATGAGACCGGACAGCGGGTCAACACCCTGGCGCCGCGCGGCGCCGTTCTGCCGCCGGGCAACTATCCTGAAGATATCTGGGACGGTCTGCGCGCCGGCCGCACCGTGGTTTCCAACCTGACCACCGGACCGGTGGCGCGGCGGCCGGTTGTCGGGGTGGTCACACCGACCCTGGTGGACGGCCGGCTGCATGGCCTGGGTTTTGTCCACGACCCGGCCGCCTACGAGAGCCTGTTCCGGGCGCAGAACCTGCCGGATAGCTGGACGGGCTCGATCGTCGACCGCAAGTTCGCCTTGGTCGCCCGCTCCAAGGGCAGCGCCCGCCTGCGCGGCCGGCTGGCCAGCCCGCAGATGCGCCAGGCCATTACCGAACGCGGCGAGGGGGTGGTGCTGACCCACACCCTGGACGGCACCCCCACCCTGTCGGCCTTCAGCCGCTCGCCGGCCTACGGCTGGACCTTTGTGGTCGGCGTGCCGCGAACCGAGGTCTACGCCTCGGTGACCCGCTCTATGATCGGGCTGTCGGTAGCCACGGGCCTGCTGCTGGCGTTGGGCGTAGGCCTGGCGGTGGTGTTCTCGATCCAGATTTCCCGCCAGGTCCGCAGCTTAGCCGCCGACGCCCAGCTCCTCGCCGAAGACCGCATCGTCGAGACCCGGTCGGACGACCTGGTCGAAACCGCCCAGGTGCGCGAAGCCCTTCACCGCGCCTCCCTGATCCTCCGCGTCCGCGAGGAGGAACAGGCTGCCGCCGGCGCGCGGCAGGAGGTGATGATCAACGAGCTGAACCACCGGGTAAAGAACACCCTGGCGATGATCCAGTCGTTGGCCCGCCAGAGCCTCAAGGGCGCCGACGCCGGCGGCCTCACCGCCTTCACCGAGCGGCTGGTCGCCCTGTCACGCGCCCACGACCTGCTCAGCGAGCGGATATGGCAGAATGCCGACCTGGCCGATGTGGTGGATCGCGGCCTCAACGCCTTCGGCGCCCGCGCCACCGGCCATGGTCCATCGCTCAGCATCGCGCCCAACGCGGCGGTTACCCTCAGCATGATCCTGCACGAGCTGGCCACCAACGCGGTGAAGTACGGCGCCCTGTCGAACGACACCGGCCAGGTCGAGCTGCTGTGGAACTTCGACAGCGGCAAGGAGCTGACCCTGGTCTGGCGCGAGCGCGGCGGGCCGACCATCGCCCCGCCCGACGGCGACGGCTTCGGCTCCCGCCTGATCACCGCCAGCGTTCAGCACGAGTTCGGCGGCACGGTTCAGTTCGACCACCGGCCCCAGGGCCTGGTCTGCACCCTGATCATCCCGCTCAGCGAGCGGCTGACCGGTCAGCCCGCGACGGCCGACGCCACGGACGCGATAAAAGCCTGACGCGCCTCAATGGGTTGGCGGGTCGCGCCGATCAGCACCGCCACCGCATAGACCCGCCCGTCCGGGGCGATGAGCAGCCCCACATCGTTGAACCCGGTGGCCAGCGAGCCCATCACCTGGCCCGTGCCGGTCTTGTGCGCCAGCTTCCAGCCCGGCGGCAGGCCGGCCCGCAGGCGGCTCGCCCCGGTATGGCTGCCCCCCATCCGCTCCAGCAACAGCGCCGTCGAGTCCGGCGACAGCAGGTCGCCGCGATAGAGCCTCGACAGGGCCTCCACCACGCCCAGCGCCGTGGCCCCATCCGGCGGATCGGCCAGATAGGCGTCCAGCGCCGCCTTGCGCGTCTCACGCGGCAGGGCCTCGCGGTCCTCCCAGAAGGTCCGCTCGAAACTGTACTCCGGCCGCCAGGTGAGGCCGGCGGCCGCCGTCTGCATGGCCCGCTCTCCGGGGCCGAACTGGATGCCGTCGAGGTTCTTGCCCACAATGGCCACCTGCACCGCGAACGGCCCGCCGAGCCGCCGCACCAGAGCGTCGTTGGCGGCGTTGTCGCTGGACTGCAGGGCGCCGTCCATCAGGCTGCGCAGGGAGGCGCTGTAGCCGGCCTCGCCGACGAACTTGCGGATCGGCTGGTGGAACAGGCTGAGGTCTTCCTTGCGGATGGTCACCCGCTCGTCGAGGGACAGCTCGCCCCGATCCGCCGCCGCCAGGATGGCCATCGACACCCACAGCTTGCTGACGCTCTGCTGTGGCAGGGGCCGGTCGCCGTTGACCGAGACGGTCCAGCCCTCGTCGACCCGGGTCACCGCCACGCCGACATCGCCAGGGAAGCTCCTGGCCAAGGCGTCCAGCCGCCCCTGCAGTTGCTCCCGCTCGCTGAGCGGCAGGACCGGCGGCTTCTTTAGCGGCAAGGCGGTCAGCACCACCTGCCCCTCGGCGATCGGCAGGGCCGAGGCGCCGCAGAGCACCGCCGCTCCGACCGCCATCCGCCTCGTCCATGTCGCCAGACGCTTGCCCATCGCCCTATGAGACCACGAGAGCCGCGCAGGGACCACTCCCCGGCCGCCGCCGGCGAACCAGCGTTGCGAAAAAGCCGCGTCGGAACCGCTTGCGGCGCAAGGCGGATTGGCTATGTTGCGCGGCCCCGGCCCAGCCGGGCGATGCGGCCGTAGTTCAGAGGTAGAACGTCAGCTTCCCAAGCTGAATGTCGGGGGTTCGATTCCCCCCGGCCGCTCCAGTCTTCCTCGATGGT
>NZ_JAAALA010000035.1 GCF_009905535.1 Caulobacter sp. SLTY
GGTGGTCAGCGCGTAGCCGGCCGCCGCCGCCTCCTGTGGGTACGGAGCCGACGCCGCCGGCCGGCTACGCGCTGACCACCGGCACGGCCGGCAACAACACCCTGTTGGGTGGGGCGGGCTCCGACGCCATCCAGGGTCTGGACGGTGCCGACACCCTGTACGGCGCGGGCGCGAACGACTGGCTCAGCGGGGGCCTCGGGTCCGACAGGCTGTTCGGGGAGGCCGGCGACGACGTCCTCTACGGCGGTCTGGCGGCCGATACCCTGACCGGGGGCGCAGGCGCCGACCGGTTTGTCTACTTCCAGGTCGCCGACAGCACCGCCAGCGGCATGGACGTCATTCGCGACTTCAGCGTCGCGGAGGGCGACCTGCTCGACGTCAGCCTGGTCGACGCCAATGCAGGGGTCGCCGGCGACCAGGCCTTCAGTCAGGTCGCGTCCTTCACCGGCGTCGCGGGGCAGATGACGGTCTCGGCCGCCGGGACCCTGACCACCCTGTCCTTCGACACCAACGGCGACTCCGCCGCCGACATGGTGATCCGGGTGTCCGGCACGGTCGGGACCAACTGGATCCTGTAGCGCGGGGTTGATCGACGCGCGTCGGGGGAGGAAGGTTGGGCATGACCCAGTCTCCTCCCCACGAAGTCCTGCTGTCCCACCCCATGCTGGCCCCGATGGAACAGACGCTCACGGGCGCCGGCTATCAGGTTCACAAGCTGTGGGACCACAAGGACCGGCTCGCCTTTCTGGCCGCCGCCGGCCAGCGGGTGCGGGCCGTGGTTCACGCGGGCGAGTTCAAGCTCGACCCCGAGTTCCTGGCGGAGATGCCGCGCCTGGACCTGATCGCCTGTGTCAGTGTCGGCTATGACGGTATCGACGTGCCCTGGTGCAAGGCGCGGGGGATCGCCGTGACCAACTCGGCAGGCCTGAACGCCGATGATGTGGCGGACCATGCGGTGGGGCTGCTGATCGCCGTCTGGCGCGGCATCGTCGAGGGCGACAACCGGGTGCGCGGCGGGCAATGGACCCTGACCGACCGGATGCGGCCGCGCCACTCCCTGCGCGGCAAAACGGCCGGCATCGTCGGGCTGGGCCACATCGGCGAGGCGGTCGCCAGGCGGCTGGATGCGTTCGGCATGCCGATCGCCTGGTGGGGGCCGAACCCGAAGGAGAGCCGCTGGCGACGGGCCGATAGCCTGCTGGAGCTGGCGAAAGCGAGTGACGCCCTGATGATCTGTACGCGGGGGGACGCCAAGGGGCTGATCTCCCAGGAGATCATCGAGGCGGTCGGGCCGCGCGGCTGTATCATCAATATCAGCCGGGGGCCGGTGGTTGATGAGGACGCGCTGATCGCCGCCCTCAAGGATGGGCGTCTCGGCATGGCCGGCCTGGACGTCTTCGCCGAGGAGCCGACGCCGCCGGCGCGATGGCAGGATGTGCCGCATACGGTGCTGACGCCGCACACCGCCGGCGGCACCATGGAGAGCATCCCCCAGATGGTCGGCATGACCCTGGAGAACCTGCGCCGCTTCTTCCACGGCGAACCGCTTGCGACGCCGGTGGCGGGTTAGCCGAGCAGGAGAAGCAGCGCGCCGCCGGCCAGAAGAGCTCCGAACAGCACGGCTGCGACCAGTCGGTGGCGTGGGTTGCGAATGAAGTGGCCGAGCATGATCTGTCCCCGTTCCTGATCCTGTGGCGACACTATCAAAGTGATATCACTTCTGTCGAGGCCAATGGGCGAGCGGCCTGTCTCGACGCTTGACTTAAACACATAAAGATATCTTTATATCCCCCATGAGCCAGGGATCGGTCCAGACCGTGGAGATGCTGCGCGCGGCCGGAGAGCCGACCCGTCTGCGCATCCTCAGCCTGCTGGCTGCCGAGGAGCTGAGCGTCCTCGAACTTTGCCGCATTCTGGACCAGAGCCAGCCCCGAGTCTCCCGTCACCTGAAGCTGTTGGCCGAGGCCGGGTTGGTTCAGCGGTTCCCGGACGGGGCCTGGGTCTTCTACCGGCTGAGCGGCGCCGAAACCGCCCGGCGGCTCGTCGATGTGCTGCTGGATCTGACCGATGACGGCGATCCGGTGCTTCGCCGCGATGGCGACCGGTTAGCGGCCGTGCAGGCCGAACGCACCAACGAAGCGACGGCCTATTTCGCCAGAAACGCCGAGCAATGGGACAAGATCCGCACCCTCTACGCCTCGGAATCCCAAGTCGAGGCCGCCATCGAGAGAGCCGCGGGGCAGGGAGCGCTGGGTCAGCTGGTCGATCTGGGCGCCGGGACCGGCCGCATGCTGACCCTGCTGGGCACGCGGGCCGAGCGGGCCATCGGGCTGGATCTTTCACAGCAGATGCTCAACATCGCCCGCGTCAATGTCAGCGAGGCGGGGCTGGCCGGCTGTGAGCTGCGACACGGGGACATCTTCGCCACCGGCCTGCCGGGCGGCTGCGCCGACCTGGTGACGGTGCACCAGGTGCTGCACTACCTCAGCGATCCCGCCGCCGCGGTCGCCGAGGCGGCGCGGCTGGTGGCGCCGGGCGGACGGCTGCTGATCATAGACTTCGCCCCGCACGGCCTGGAATTCCTGCGCAGCCAGCACCAGCACCGCCGGCTCGGCCTGTCCGACGACGAGGTCCTGCTCTGGCTGGACGCCGCCGGCCTTGAGGGCGAAGTGAGCGAGACCCTGCCCACGGCCGACGGCCAGGGCCTGACCATCAAGATCTGGGCCGGCTCCCGGCCCGCCAACACCAACAGGAGCGCCGCATGAGCCCGCCCCGCCGCGTCATCGGACCGGTCGCCCGCTCGGCCGAACGGCCCAACCGCAAGCTCGGCATCAGCTTCGAGTTCTCCCCGCCCAAGACCCCGGAAGCGGAAGAGAACCTGTGGCAGGCCATCCGCCGGCTGGAACCGCTGCAGCCCGACTTCGTCTCGGTGACCTATGGCGCCGGCGGCTCGACCCGCGACCGCACTCACCGCACCGTCAAGCGCATGGTCGAGGAAACCAGCCTGAAGCCGGCCGCCCACCTGACCTGTGTCGAGGCGTCCTGCGAGGACGTGGACCAGGTGATTCGCGACTACTGGGACGCCGGCGTCCGCCATCTGGTGGCCCTGCGCGGCGATCCGCCCGGTCAGATCGGCGGAGAGTACGTGCCCCGCGCCGACGGCTATGCCAACGCCACCGAGCTGACCCGGGCGGCGCGGGCCATCCATCCCTTCGAGGTGCTGGTCGGGGTCTATCCCGAGGGGCATCCGGAGAACCCCAGCCTGGACAAGGACATCGACGTCCTGAAGGCGAAGGTCGACGCCGGGGCGACGCGCGGCATCACTCAGTTCTTCTTCGAGATCGACCCCTTCCTTCGCTTCATGGAAAAGGTGCGGGCGGCGGGGATCACCATTCCGATCTCGCCGGGGATCATGCCGGTCAGCAACTTCAAGGGCTTGGTGAGGATGGCCGGGGCCTGTGGCGCGAGCATACCGGGCTGGCTGGCCAATCTGTTCGACGGGCTCGACGGCGACCCCGAGACCCGGCGCCTGATCGCCTGCAGCGTGGCCGCCGAGATGTGCGCCAAGCTGGAGGAGCAGGGGTTCAGCGACTTCCATTTCTACACCCTGAACCGGGCTGACCTGGTGTATGCCATCTGCCGCGTGCTGGGGGTGCGCGAGCCAGCGTCGACGCCGGCGGAGGCCGCCGCATGACCATCAAGAAAACCCTGATCGCCCTCGCTGCTGGAGCCGCCCTATTCGGGACCGCCGCCCTGGCGCAGTTCCCGGCCGGCTGGACCAAGCCGGCCACCGGCTTCACCGTGATCGGCAACATCCATTATGTCGGGACCGAGGGGCTGTCGGCCTGGCTGATCACCAGCCCCAAGGGCCACATCCTGATCGACGGCGGCATGCCGCAGAACGCCGCCCTCGTGGAGGCCAACATCAAGGCCCTGGGCTTCAAGCTGAGCGACGTCGACCTGATCCTCAACAGCCACGCCCACTTCGACCATTCGGGCGCCCTGGCGGCGCTGAAGAAGAGCACCGGGGCAGTGGTGATCGCCAGCGCCGGCGACAAATGGGCCCTGGAGAACGGCAAGTACCCGGGCTCCGAGGACGTTGCCGCCTACGCCTTCCCGTCGGTGAAGGTGGACAAGACCGTGGCCGACGGCGAGGTGCTGACGGTCGGCGGCAACAGCCTGAAGGCCGTCCTGACCCCCGGCCACAGCAAGGGCTGCACCTCCTGGACCACGACGGTCAAGGATGGCGCCAAGACCTACAGGGTTGTGTTCTGGTGCAGCACCTCGGTCGCCGCAAATCGACTGGCGCCCAATCCGCAATACCCCGGCATCGTTGACGACTACCGCAAGACCTTCGCCAGGCTGGGCAAGCTGGAGGCCGACGTCTTCCTGGCCCCACATCCCGAGCAGATGGGGCTGTGGACCAAGAAGGCCGCCATGGGGGCCGGCAAGCCCAACCCCTTCGTCGATCCCACCGAGCTGTCACGGGTCAACGCCAAGTCCGAGGCGGACTTCAAGGCCCAGCTCGCCAACCAGGAAGCCGCCAAATGACCCGGCAAGAGCGCATCGCCAAGCTGAAGCAGATCGCCAAGGAGCGCATCCTGATCCTCGACGGCAGCTGGGGCGTGATGTTCCAGCGCGAGGGGCTGACGGAGGAGGACTTCCGGGCTGAACGGTTCAAGGACCACCCCGGCCAGCTGAAGGGCAACAACGACATCCTCTGCCTGACCCGGCCGGACCTGGTTCAGAAGCTGCATGAGGCCTATTTCGCCGCCGGCGCCGACATCAGCGAGACCAACACCTTCAGCGCCACCTGGATCGCCCAGGAGGACTACAAGTGCGAAGCGGCGGTCTGGGACATCAACTACCAGGGCGCGCTGCTGGCCCGGGCGGCGGCCGACAAGTTCAACGCCGCCGAGCCGGAGAAGCCGCGCTTCGTCGCCGGCTCGATCGGGCCGCTGAACAAGATGTTGTCGATGAGCTCGGACGTGAACGATCCGGGCGCCCGGCTGGTCACCTTCGATCAGGTTTATGACGCCTATCGCGAACAGGTGAAGGCCCTGCATGAAGGCGGCGTCGACCTGTTCCTGATCGAGACCATCACCGACACCCTGAACTGCAAGGCCGCGATCAAGGCGATCCTGGATCTGGAGGACGAGGGGCTGGAGCGGCTGCCGATCTGGATCAGCGGCACCATCACCGACCGTTCGGGCCGCACCCTGTCCGGCCAGACGGCCGAGGCCTTCTGGAACAGCGTCAAGCACGCCAAGCCGTTCGCGGTGGGCTTCAACTGCGCGCTGGGCGCCGACCTGATGCGGCCGCACATCGCCGAGATGGCTCGGGTGGCCGACACCCTGGTCGCCGCCTATCCCAACGCCGGCCTGCCCAACGCCATGGGCCAGTACGACGAGGAGCCGCACGAGACCGCCTGCCACCTGCATGAGTGGGCCGAGAGCGGCCTGGTCAACATCCTGGGCGGCTGCTGCGGGACGACGCCGGACCACATCCGCCACGTGGCCGAATCGGTGAAGGGCAAGGCGCCGCGCGTGCCGCCGGAACGGCCCAAGGCCATGCGCCTGGCCGGCCTGGAGCCGTTCGAGCTCGCGTGATGACAACCGGCGGACAGGATGCGCGCGCCCGGCTGCGGGAGGCGCTTGACGAGATGGCGTCGAGCCTGCCGCCTCGCGCGGTCACGGTCAGCCACAGGCCGGAAATGGATGAGTACGAACTCTTCCCTGGGCCGCCGGCCGCCGACCTCGAGGTCAGCTTCGGCGACAGCTGGGCGGAACTGAACACAATGTCCTCGGAGTTCATTCTGGACTTCAGGAAGGACCGGAAAAGTATCGACTGGTTCCTGGCGATCTGTGATGCCGTCCGTGACGGCCGGGTGTGGGAGGTGCGAAGCCGCTGGGGCTGCGTACAGCGCACGGTCTATCGTCTTCAGTCACGGGGTGTGCGGCAAGTGCTTCGCGACACGGGCTACGGCACGGTGCGACCCGGACATCTGCCTCGTCGCGAACGCGTGGCGCCCTGGCCAAGGGAAGAGGCGAGGGCATGACCGTCAAGCTCAACAAGGCCGACGCCCTCACCACGACTGAAACCGAGCTCCTGCGCGACCTGCGCAGCCGGCTGGGCCGCGCGACCAACGACAAGGCCGCCGCGGTGCTGGTCAACGCGCTGGTGCAGACCGCGCCGCGCGTCGATATCGGCCCGGCGCCGGGCGATCCGGTGCTGGATGCCAAGGATTTCGAGGTCTTCAAGACGGTCGTGGCGGGGGCGTCGATGGCGCAGCTCCGTGCGGCGGTCGCCGGCCTCAAGCAACTTCATGGGCAAGGCCCCGGTCCGGTGATGAAAGCCGTCACCGCCGGCCTGCCCCAGGCGGTGATCAGTCGCCGACTGGCCCTGGGTGGCCGCGAACCCGCTCTAGATAACGGATTGCTGTAGTGAGACCTGTCTTCGTCAACGTCGGTGAGCGGACCAACGTCACCGGCTCCGCCAAATTCCGCAAGCTGGTGGTCGATGGCGACTACACGGCCGCCCTGGCCGTCGCGCGGCAGCAGGTCGAGGCCGGCGCCCAGGTCATCGATGTGAACATGGATGAGGGCCTGCTGGACTCCAAGCAGGCGATGATCACCTTCCTCAACCTGATGGCGGCCGAGCCGGACATCGCCAAGGTTCCGGTGATGATCGACAGCTCCAAGTGGGAGGTCATCGAGGCGGGCCTGAAGTGCGTCCAGGGCAAGGCGATCGTCAACTCGATCAGCATGAAGGAGGGCGAGGACACCTTCCGCCACCATGCGCGCCTGTGCCTGCGCTATGGCGCCGCCGTGGTGGTCATGGCCTTCGACGAGGTGGGCCAGGCCGACACGGCCGCCCGCAAGATCGAGATCTGCACCCGCGCCTACAACATCCTGGTGGACGAGGTCGGTTTCCCGCCGGAAGATATCATCTTCGACCCCAACATCTTCGCCGTGGCGACGGGGATCGAGGAGCACGACAACTACGCGGTCGACTTCATCGAGGCGACGCGGGCGATCAAGCAACAGCTGCCGTACGCGCGGGTGTCGGGCGGGGTGTCGAACGTCAGCTTCAGCTTCCGCGGCAACGAGCCGGTGCGCCGGGCGATCCACTCGGTGTTCCTCTACCACGCCATCAACGCCGGCATGGACATGGGCATCGTCAACGCCGGCGACCTGCCGGTCTATGACGACATCGAGCCTGAGCTTCGCGAGGCGGTCGAGGACGTGATTCTCAACCGCAAGCCCAAGGCCGGTGGCAGCCAGACCGAGCGGCTCGTGGACCTGGCGCCGAAATACAAGGGCGACGGGACGGTGGCCAAGGTGGCCGACCAGGCCTGGCGGGCCGGCACGGTTCGGGAGCGGCTGACCCACGCCCTGGTCAACGGCATCACCGAGTTCATCGACGCCGACACGGAAGAGGCGCGGCTGGCGGCCGAGCGGCCGTTGCACGTCATCGAAGGTCCGTTGATGGACGGGATGAACGTGGTCGGCGACCTGTTCGGGGCGGGCAAGATGTTCCTGCCCCAGGTCGTGAAATCGGCGCGGGTGATGAAGCAGGCCGTGGCCTGGCTGATGCCGTTCATGGAGGCCGAGAAGGAGGGCCAGCCGCACAAGTCGGCCGGCAAGATCCTGATGGCCACGGTCAAGGGCGATGTCCACGACATCGGCAAGAACATCGTCGGCGTGGTCCTGCAGTGTAACAACTACGAGGTCATCGACCTGGGCGTCATGGTCCCGGCCGACCGCATCCTCGACGAGGCCAAGGCCCACAATGTCGATATCATCGGCCTGTCCGGCCTGATCACCCCGTCGCTGGACGAGATGGTCTTCGTCGGGGCGGAGATGGAGCGGCGCGGCTTCGACATCCCCCTGCTGATCGGCGGGGCGACGACGAGCAAGACCCACACGGCGGTGAAGATCGAGCCGGCCTACCGTCGGGGCTCGACCACCTATGTGCTCGACGCCAGCCGGGCCGTGGGCGTGGTCTCCGGCCTGCTGTCTGAGGACCGGCCCAAGCATGAGGCCGAGACCCGCGCTGAGTACATCCGGGTGCGCGAGCAGTTCGCCCGTGGCCAGGAGGCCAAGAACCGCACCCCCATCGCCAAGGCCCGCGCCAACGCCTACCCGATCGACTGGGCCGCCCAGCCGCCGGTGAAGCCCAGCTTCCTGGGCGTGAGGGCCGTCGAGGGTGATCTCGCCGACCTGGCGCGCCACATCGACTGGACCCCCTTCTTCGCCAGCTGGGAGCTGGTCGGCCGCTATCCGGCCATCCTCGCGGACGACGTGGTCGGCGAGGCCGCCACCGACCTGTTCCGCGACGCCCAGGCGATGCTCGAGAAGATCGTTTCCGAAAAGTGGTTCACCGCCAAAGGCGTCGTCGGCTTCTGGCCGGCCCAGGCGGTCGGGGATGACATCGCCGTCTTCGCAGGGGAGGATCGCACCACGGAACTGGCCCGCTTCCACACCCTGCGCCAGCAGATGGACAAGTCGGCCGGCAAGGCCAACCTGGCCCTTTCCGACTTCGTCGCCCCGTCCGGCGACTGGATCGGCGCTTTCGCGGTCACCGCCGGCCATGGCGAACTGGAGATCGCGGCGAGGTTCAAGGCGGCGGGAGACGACTACAACGCCATCCTGTCGGCCGCCCTGGCCGACCGCCTGGCCGAGGCCTTCGCCGAATCGCTGCATCGCCAGGTGCGCACGGAGCTTTGGGGTTACGCGCCCGACGAGCCCTTCGACATCGATCAGCTGATCGCCGAGAAGTACCAGGGCATCCGCCCCGCCCCCGGCTATCCGGCCCAGCCCGACCACACCGAGAAGGCGACGCTGTTCAAGCTGTTGGACGCCGAGAACCACACCGGCATGGCCCTGACCGAAAGCTTCGCCATGAGCCCGCCAGCCTCGGTCTCAGGCCTCTACTTCGCCCACCCGCAGGCCCACTATTTCGGGGTCGGCAAGATCGACCGTGACCAGGTCGAGGACTATGCAGCGCGGAAGGGCTGGGAGATCGCCACGGCCGAGCGCTGGCTGGCGCCGATCCTGGCCTACGACCCGTTGGCGGTCGGTCGGAACGAAGCGGCGTAAACCTTGAAGGGTCCTTCTCCCGCTTGTTGGGAGAAGGAACGTCTAATCCTGAGGCCCGCGCAGGACCGGGGCGTCCTCGTCCGTGGCGTCCGGCTCGGCCGCCGGCTCTTCCTCGGGGGCCGCCGGCTCGGCGGCTTCGTCTTCCGGATTGGCGGCGACCTGTTCGGCTGGGGCGGCTTCGCCGGGCAGCAGGTAGTCGATGCTGTTCTGCGGATCGGTCGCCTTCTCGCCAAGCGGCGTACCCTCCACCGGCGCGGCGGTCGTGTCCGGCGTCAGCGGCGTGGTGGGGACCGTCATCACATCCTCCGGCGGGGGCGGCGGCGGGGCGGCGGGCTTGACGTTGTAGGTGAGGGCCTGGCCGAACAGGCTGGACTTGGCCTCCAGCCGCTCGGCGGTCGGCACGCAGCGGCCGGGCAGGCCCCAGCTCATCCACTCACGGGCCAGATACTTCTTGTCCTTGGTGTCGCGCACCATGCCCCAGATCTGGCCGCCCTTGCGCAGGTTCTCGGCGCCGTAGGGGGCGATCGGCTTGGGAGAGGCCTTCTCGGCCGCCTCCATGGCGCGGCGGAATTGTTTCAGGGTGTCGCGGCCGGCGTCGCGCTGGGTCTTGTAGCCGTCCATATCCATGGGCGGGGCGCCGGGCAGCTTCGACATCCGGACCTCGATGTCCTCGACGTCCTCGATCACCTTGTCATACAGCCCGATGTGACCGGACAGGGCGCCGTAGCACCAGGCCACCAGGCCGTAGTCGTCGCTGGGGGCGCCGGCCGGCACGGGGTACTCCTGTTCCAGCGTCGGCGGGGCTTCGGCCGCCTCCGGCTGCGGCGCGGCCTCCTGGGCCAGCATCAGGGAAAGCAGAACGGCGAGGATGGGGGACATTCAGTCGTCCTTTGAATTCACGCGACCACGCCGCCAACCGGTCCGAAACCACCGCCCCCCGGGGTCTCGATCTCGATGACGTCGCCCGGCTCGACGGCGACGGAAAAACAGCCGGTCAACGTCCTTACCCCGCCCTTTGCGGCAATCAAACGTTGGGAACCGGGCAAACCGGCTTCGCCGCCCCGGATTCCGCACGGAACATTCAGCCTGCGGCTCGAAAGCAACGCCGCCTCCATGGGGGCGAGGAAGCGGATTCGCCGGATCGCCCCATCGCCGCCGGGATTGGCGCCCGACCCGCCGGAGCCGTGCCGGATCCCGAAATGCTCGACCCGCACGGGGAAGCGGCGCTCCAGGATTTCCGGGTCGGTCAGCCGGCTGTTGGTCATGTGGGTGTGGATGGCGCCCGTGCCTGGTCGACTCGCCGTGGCGCCCGAACCGCCGCAGATGGTCTCATAGTACTGCCGCGTCTCGTCCCCGAAGGTGAAGTTGTTCATCGTTCCCTGGCCGTTGGCCATGACGCCCAGCGCCGCGTAGAGGGCGTCGACCACATGCTGGCTGGTCTCCACATTGCCAGCGACCACGGCGGCCGGCGGATGCGGATCGAGCATCGAGCCTTCACGGGTGAGGATGTGGAGAGGCTTCAGGCAGCCGGCGTTCAGCGGGATTTCGTCGTCCACCAGGGTGCGGAAGACGTAGAGGGCGGCGGCGCTGACAATAGCGCTGGGGGCGTTGAAGTTGCTGGCCAGCTGGTCGGCGCTGCCCGTGAAATCCAGGGTCGCCTCGCGGGCGGCGGCGTCGACCGTGACCTTGACGACGATCTCGCCGGCCCCGTCGAGCGGCACGCGGGCCTCGCCGTCGGTGAGCTTTTCGATGGCGCGGCGGACGCTAGCCTCGGCGTTCTGCTGCACGAAGCCCATGTAGCGGGCGACGGTGCGGGCGCCGTAGGCCTCGATCATCTGGGCCACCGCCGAGGCGCCGGCCTGGCAGGCGGCCAGCTGGGCCTTGAGGTCGGCGATGTTGCGGTCGGGGGCGCGGGCGGGCCAGTGGCCGGTGGCGAGCGCGGCGCGGGTTTCGGCCTCCAGGAACACGCCGCCACGCATCATCGGCAGGGCGTCCAGCATGACGCCCTCCTCCTCGATGGTCTTGGAGAAGGGCGGCATGGATCCGGGCTGCACCCCGCCGACATCGGCATGGTGGCCGCGCGCCGCGACGTAGAAGCTGGGCTGCGCATCGGCGGGATTCATGAACACCGGCATCACCACGGTGATGTCGGGCAGGTGGGTGCCGCCGAAATAGGGATTGTTGAGCACGAAGGCGTCACCGGGGGCGAAACGGTCGTGGCGGACCTGCACCGCGCGGACGGAAGCGCCCATGCTCCCCAGGTGCACCGGCATGTGCGGGGCGTTGGCCACCAGGCCGCCATCGGTGTCGAACAGGGCGCAGGAGAAGTCGAGCCGCTCCTTGATGTTGACCGAATGGGCCGTGCGTTCGAGGGCCGCGCCCATGGCCTCGGCCACGCCCATGAAGCGGCGGTTGAACAGTTCCAGGGTGACGGGATCGGGACGGTCGGAGTCGTCCTCGGCGGCCTGGCGGGCAGCGGTGCGCTTGAGGCGGATCAGGCCGTCCTTCTCGCGGGTCGCGGTCCAGCCGGGGGCGACGGCGATCTGGGTGTCGCCGCGAACAATGAGGGCGGGGCCTTCGGTCGGCTCGGTCAAGTGGGATGCCTGCAGGGTCCCAGTTGCTCCCCCCTCGGGGGAGCTGTCGCCGCCGAAGTCGGTGACTGAGGGGGTCCCCACCGGCGGTTGGGCTGGGGATTCCACAGGCTGTCGCTGGCGTTCGTGGGGACCCCCTCCACCACGCTTCGCGTGGTTCCCCTCCCCCGAGAGGATGAGGAACTGGCGATGGGCGAACTCCTCCGCCTCGACTTCCACGCTGGCGATGAGGATGGTGCGGGCCGGCTCAATGAACCCGAACAGACGCTGGTGGGCGGTTTCGAAGGCGGCTTTCGCGGTGGTCTGATCAGCAGGCGCGACCGGCAGCACCGCATCGGCGCCGTCGTAGCGGAGCATCAGGCGGATTGTTGTGTCGCCGGGGACAGAGCCCTGGGCGGCGAGGGCTTCAGTGGCTTCAGCGGTGAGGCGGTCCGCGAGGGCGTCGGCGGCCTTGAGGCCTTCCGAACCGAGGGGCTGTTCGAGGCCGGCTTGGCGGAGGGCGCGGACCCTGGCCTGGCCTATGCCCCAGGCGCTGAGCAGGGAGGCATGCAACGGGCTCAGGACCTCCGTCATTCCCAGCGCATCAGCCACGTCGCAGGCGATCTGCCCAGCCGCGCCGCCGAAGGCGACCAGGGCATGGTCGCGGGGGTCGAAGCCGCGTTCGGTTGAGATGCGGCGGATGGCCTGGGCGGTGTGCTCAACGGCGACCGCGATGAAGCCTTCGGCGGCGGCCTCGGGCGTGGGCAGGCCCATGGCCTGGGCGAGGTCCGCGAGGCGGGCGCGGGCGGCGGCAACGTCCAGCGGGGCGTCGGCGCCGGGGCCGAAAATGCTGGGGAAGAAGGCCGGGTTCAGGCGGCCCAGCACCAGGTTGGCGTCGGTCACCGTGGCCGGCCCGCCGCGTCCGTAGGCGGCGGGCCCGGGATTGGCGCCGGCGCTGCCCGGCCCGACCCGCGCCCGCAGCCCGTCGAAGGCCAGGATCGAGCCGCCGCCGGCCGCCACGGTTTCGACGTCGAGCATCGGGCTGCGCAGCCTGGCGCCGGCCACGTCCGCCTTATCGCGCCGCTCGAGCACGCCGGCGAACCGGCAGACATCGGTGGAGGTGCCGCCCATGTCGAAGCCCAGCACGGCCGGCGCGTGCGCCTGCCGCGCCGTCTCGGCTACCCCGACCACCCCGCCGGCCGGGCCGGAAACCACCGCGTCTTTGCCCCGGAAGACGTCGGCGCGGACCAAGGCGCCGGCGCTGGTCATGAACCACAGGGGCGCGCCGGCGATCGCAGAGGCGACCTGGTCGACATAGGCCTGGAGGACAGGGGTCAGGTAGGCGTCGGCCACCGCCGTCTCGGCGCGGGGCACGAAGCGGGGGAGGGGGGAGACCTCGCTGGAGAGGGCGACGTAAGTGAATCCGGTGGCGCGGGCGAGGCGGGCGGCGGCCTGTTCGTGGGCGGGGTTTAGGTCGCTGTGCAGGAAGGCGATGGCGACCGAGGTCAGGCCGGCGGAGCGGGCCTCTGCCAGTTGAGCGGCGAGGGCGGGTTCATCGAGCGGGGTGACGAGCTGGCCGTCTGCCCCGAGCCGTTCGTCGGCCTCGATGACCTGGGTGTAGAGCGGATCGGGGCGGATCAGGTCGAGGGCGAAAAGGTGGAGCCGGGACTGGTCGCCGATCACCAGGGCGTCTGCGAAGCCCTTGGTGGTGACCAGCAGGGTCGGGGCGCCCTTTCGCTCCAGCAGGGCGTTGGTCGCGACCGTGGTGCCCATCTTGATGGCCTCGACCCGCTCGGCCGGGAAGGGTTCGCCGGGCGCGGCGCCGAGCAGCCTGCGCATCGCCTCCACGGCAGCGTCCGGATATGCGGGGGACTGGGATAGAAGCTTGAGGGTCTTCTCGGCGCCGTCGGGCGCGCGGGCGACCACGTCTGTGAAGGTGCCGCCGCGGTCGATCCAAAAGGACCAGCGGGTCATGCGCGGGTTCCTTTTCTCACGGTCGGGCGCCCAACCATGACGAAACCTTCACGAACAGCGTTCCGCAGCGTCGTTGTCATGTGGCCGCCATCATCGTATCCTGCCTTCTCCTTCCCATGACCTTTTGGCGCAACATTGCAAGGCTCGCCGCGAACCGCGTGGACGAAGCCGAATGCCCCGACTGCCCGGCGGGGCTGCCCGGCGAGGACCCCGCGTTCTCGACGGCGGTGACCGCGCTTGGCGCAAAGCTGGCCAAGGCGGACGGGCGGGCCGATGGGGCCGAGTACGACGCCTTCGCCACCGTGTTCCAGCCGGACGAGGGCAGCGAGCGCAATGTCCGCCGGCTCTACGAACTGGCGCGCCAGACCTCTCTTGGCTTCGAAAGCTATGCCCGGCGGCTGGCCAAGCGCTATCGCGGCTGCCCGCAACTGCTGGAAGACGTGCTCGACGGGCTGTTCCATATCGCCGGCTCGGACGGGGCGGTAACCACGGACGAACTCGACTACCTCGAGCGGGTGTCGGACCTGTTCGGCCTGTCGCGGCTGACGCTGCGGCGGTTGAAGGCCACCCACATCGGGGCCGGGGCGAACGATCCCTACGTGATCCTCGGCGTCCTGCCCGACGCCTCGGACGAAGACCTGCGGGCCGAATGGAAGAAGCAGCTGTCCTCGGCTCACCCGGATCGGGCGCGGGCGCGCGGGCTGCCGGAAGAGTTCATCGCCGTGGCGGAGGCCAAGGCGGCCTCGATCAACGCCGCCTTCGACGCGGCCATGGCGGAGCGCCGGGAGCTGCGGATGGCCGGCGCCGCCTGAATCGCCCAAGCCCAAAAAAAGCCGCCTGAACCCTTCATTTGGTTGACGTTCACGACGAGCGGCCAAAATATAAGAGACGCAGGCGCGCATTGCGCCTCGAGAGGATTGGCAATAATGGCGACCAACGGCGGGGGCGCGACGCAGAGCAGCCTGAAGGGCCTGGCCTGGATCGGGGGCCTGCTGGCCACGACCGCGGCCGTGGTCATCGGCTCGGTGCTGATGGTTTTCGCCGCGACCGCCGTGGTCATTCTGGCCATCATGACCAGCGCCACCCTGGCGCTCGCCGCCCTGGCCGGCCGCGCCGGCCGCAAGGCTCGCGCTCGCCAGGCCGACGATGGCGTGATCGAGGCCCGCAAGGTCGGCGGCCACCATTGGGTGGCCTACGGCTGGAACGAGCGGCGGTAACTTCACCTGGATAACGTTGTCTTCCTGAAGCCGGATCGGGGAATCGTCCCGGCCCTGCGTCAGCACATGGCCTCGGGCGATTATGTCTCGATCGTGACCCCTGACGACACGTCCTACGACGGTTTCGTCATCGCTCTGAGCGACGCGTTCGTGCTGCTGCAGAACATCGAGTCCTGGCGGGTCGACGGGGTCCGGGTGTTTCCACTCGGCCAGATCGCGGAGATCCGGCATGACGACGTCCGGAAGGGCCAGCAGGCGGTGCTGGAATGGCGGGGCGTCGACCGTGGCGACCGGTACGAGTGGCTCGACCTCGGTGATTTCCAGGCGCTGTTCGAGTCGGTGAGGGCGCGGGGTGTCACGGTGGTGGTTCATGACGAGGAGGTCTGCGATCTTGGCGTGGTGATCGCCGCGACCGCCGCCGCCGTGGAACTCCGCCCTATCGACACCGGCGGCAACTGGGAGGACGAGCCCTGGTCGGTCTCCTATGATGACATCTGGCATGTCGGCATCGGCGACGATTATAGCGCGGTCCTGCGGGCCTATGCGGATCGGACCCCCGCCTGACGCCTGATGGCGCCGGCCGTCACGTCACCCTTGCCCCCGCCGCGTGACCGCGCCATGGTCTCTCAAACAATCGTTTGGGAGAGATGCGATGATCGGCGTGGTGGCGAAGCTGTTCGTGCAGGAGGCCAAGGCGGCCGAGTTCGAGAAGATCTTCCTCGACATGGCGGCGCAGGTGAAGGCCAACGAGCCAGGGTGCCTGATGTACACCCTGACCAAGAGCCGGACCGAGCCCGGCGTCTACAAGGTGCTGGAACTGTACGTCGACGCCGACGCACTGAAGCATCACGGCGGCACCGACTACTTCAAGGCCGGCGGCGCGGCGATGGGGCCGACCATGGCCGGCCGGCCCGAGATCGAATACCTCGACGCGGTCGAGTAGCGCCATGGACCTCGCCTTCTCCGACGCCGACCGGGCCTTCCAGAAGGAGGTCCGCGACTGGATCGCGGCCAACTATGACTCGGGGCTGAAAGCTGCCCTGGCCCAGTCCAAGAACGGTTACCTCGACAAGGCCGGCCAGGTCGCCTGGCAGAAGAAGCTGGCCGAGCGCGGCTGGGCGGCGCCGGATTGGCCGGTCGAGCATGGCGGTGCTGGGTTCAATTCCGCCCAGCGGTACATCTTCAACATGGAGATGAGCCTTGCCGGTGTGCCGACCTCCTCGCCCATGGGGTTGAAGATGGTCGCCCCGGTGATCCTGGCCTTCGGCACCGATGAGCAGAAGGCCCAGCATCTGCCGCCGATCCTCAACAGCGACATCTGGTGGTGCCAGGGCTATTCGGAGCCTGGCTCCGGTTCCGACCTTGCCTCGCTGCAGATGCGGGCCGACCGTGACGGGGACGACTATGTCCTCAACGGCAGCAAGATCTGGACGACCCACGCCCAATGGGCCGACTGGATGTTCTGCCTGGTGCGGACGTCGCAGGAAGCCAAGCCTCAGAACGGGATCAGCTTCCTGTTGCTGCGGATGGATACGCCGGGGATCGAGATCAAGCCGCTGCCCACGCTCGACCAGCCGGTCGATGGCCAGCAGGAGATCAACCAGGTGTTCTTCACCGACGTCCGCGTGCCGGTGAGCAATCGGATCGGTGAGGAGGGGAAGGGCTGGACCTACGCCAAGTACCTGCTCGAATTCGAGCGGGGCAACGCCTACGCGCCGGGGCTGATGAACAGCCTCAAGAAGGTGCGAAAGATCGCCGCCGCGGAGCTGGGAGACGATGCGCGCCCCCTGATTGAGGACCACGACTTCCGTCGGAAGATCGCGGACCTGGAGATCAAGGTGGAGGCGCTGAACGCCACCGAGCTGCGGATCTTCTCGGCCATGGCCGGGGGCGAGCCGGTGGGACCGGCCTCATCGATGCTCAAGTGCGCCGGCTCCGAGGCCCAGCAGGCGATCACCGAGCTGGTGCTTGAGGCCGTCGGCCACTACGCGGCGCCCTACACCCCCGCCTTCGGCGGCGGCAACGAGTTCCACCCGGGCCCGGACTATTCGGCGCCAGCGGCGGGGGCCTACTTCAACTACCGGAAGGCCTCCATCTACGCCGGTTCGAACGAGATCCAGCGCAACATCATGGCGAAGCTGGTTCTGGGGCTCTGACCGACCAGACCCGTCATCCCGGCCGGAGCGCGCAGCGCGGAGAGCCGGGACCCAGGGGCGGCCGGCAGGCTGTCGGCCGCTTCGACATCACACTCTTTCCCTCCTGGGTCCCGGATAGCCGCTGCGCGACTTCCGGGATGACGGGCTATTGTGGAAGCGATAAAAAGTGATATCACTTTCATATCGGTTTTGGAGGGCGTTATGGCTGAGCACAAGGCAATCAATCAGACGGTCGAGCGGACCGGTGGCGGGATCAACGGGATCCTGATTCTTCTGATCTCGCTGGTGATCATCGCGGCCGGGGTCACCCAGGTTCCGCAGATCGAAGAGAACGCCGCCCTGGGATTCCTGGGCATCGGCGCCATCGTGCTGGGCTCGCTGGCCCTGGCCGGCTTCTACATGCTGCAGCCCAACGAGGGCGTCGCGATCACCCTGTTCGGCGACTACAAGGGCACCGACCGCACCACCGGCCTGCGCTGGGTGCTGCCCTGGTACGGGCGCAAGAAGATCAGCATGCGGGTGCGCAACGTCACCAGCGAGACGCTGAAGGTCAACGACCAGGGCGGCAACCCGATCGAGATCGCCGCCAACGTGGTCTGGCGGGTGGCCGACTCGGCCCAAGCGCTGTTCGACGTGGACGACTACCAGGCCTTCATCAATATCCAGATCGAGACCGCCCTGCGCGAGGTGGCGCGGCACTATGCCTATGACCACGCCGAGAACGACGAGCCCACCCTGCGGGCCGACGCCGAGGTGGTGAGCGAGCGGCTGAAGGTCGACCTGCAGACGCGGGTGGCGGTGGCCGGGATCGTCATCGACGAATGCCACCTGATGCACCTGGCCTATGCGCCGGAGATCGCCGGGGCGATGCTGAAGCGCCAGCAGGCCCATGCGGTGCTGGCGGCGCGGGCGCTGATCGTGGCCGGCGCCGTGTCGATGGTCGAGACGGCCCTGGCCCAGCTTTCGGAGCGGGGCGTGGTCGAGCTGGTCGAGGAGCGCAAGGCAGCCATGGTCTCCAACCTGCTGGTGGTCCTCTGCGCCGACCGCGAGGCCCAGCCCGTGGTCAACACCGGCACGCTCTACGGGTGATCGGTGGCCAGTCCGGGTAAGCGCGCTTTCCTGCTGAGGGTGAAGCCCGAGGTGCTCGACGCGGTCGAGCGCCTCGCGGCCGACGAGCTGCGCAGCGTTAATGCTCAGCTAGAGGTGCTGGTGCGCGAGGGGTTGGCGAAGCGGGGGCGGCTGAAGAAGGGTGAGGGGGAGGGGAAGGCGTAGGGCTCTCCGCTCCCACCCCCGCACCGTCATGCCAAGACTCGTTCTTGGCATCCACAGTTCGGCCGCCGCGAACCAACACCCTGGAGGCGCGGCCGCGCCTCCACCCTACGGGTCGTCGACACAGCCAACGTGGACCCCAAGAACGAGTCATGGGGTGACGGGCGTTCTCGGTGTGCGGGTAAGGGGGAAAGTGGCGCGAATGACGGGGCTCGAACCCGCGACCTCCGGCGTGACAGGCCGGCGCTCTAACCAACTGAGCTACATCCGCGTTTCGCTGCGACAGCGGCGCGAGGCGTGCGGAATAGGGGGATGCCCCGGTCCTGTCAAGCGCGGCAATTCGCTTTATCCACGCCTTACGGCGCGACTGGCGCTGGGGCCGAATAATGGAATGGCGCGCCCGGTCCCGTCGGCCATTCCATCAGCGCCCAGAAGCCCGTCACACCGAGCGCCAGGCCCATGAAGGCGAAGCTGTAGGGCAGGACCGAACTCATGAGGCCTCCGACCCCGAGCCCCGGCTTCCATCGCTGGCAGAAGGCCAGGACCAGGGGGAAATAGGGCATCAGGGGGCTGGACATGTTCACCGTCGAATCGCCCATCCGATAGGCGGCGGTGGTCATTTCCGGCGAAACGCCCAGCTGCATGAACATAGGCACCAGCACCGGCGCCAGGGCGGCCCACTTGGCCGAGGCCGAGCCGATGAACAGGTCTAGCACGGCGGTCAGCACCACCACGCCAAGGAGCAGCACCACCATCGGCACGCCGGTGGAGTGCAGGAACTCCGCCCCGTTGATCGCCAGGATGGCCCCCAGGTTCGACCAGTTGAACATGGCGATGAAGTGGGCGGCGGCGAAGGCCAGCACGATGTATGGGGCCATGGCCTGCATGGACTCGCCGGCCAGCCGGACCACATCCCGGTGGCTCTTGATCACCCCGTTGGAAATCCCGAACGCCACCCCGGCGACCAGAAACAGCACGAAGAAGCCGGCGATCAGCGAGCGGAAGAAGGGGGTCCACTGAGTCAGGTCGGCGGCTGCGGTATCGCGCAGCGGCGCCCCCGGCGACAGCGCCATCCAGGCCCAGAGGGCAAACACCGCCAGCACCGACAGCCCGGCGCGCCAGAGGCCGCGCCGCTCGTCGTCGGACAGCGGCAGGTCCGAGGGGCGGTGGTCTTCCGGCGGCGTCCAGGGGCCCAGGCGGGGCTCGACGATGGCCTCGGTCACCCACCAGCCGACCGGCACGAAGATCAGGGCGGCGAAGGCCGTGAACCACCAGTTGCCGACCAGGTTCACCTTCCAGTCGGGATTGAGGATGTGCACCGCCGGCTCGGTGAAGCCCAGGATCAGGGCGTCGAACTGGCTGGGCGTCGGATTGCCGGCGAAGGCGCCGACGCAGCTGGCGAAGGCGCAGGCGATGCCGGCCACCGGATGCCGGCCCGCGGCGGCGAAGGCCGCGCCGGCCAGCGGGATCAGCACGATGAAGCCGCTGTCGGCCGCATGGTTGGCGAACAGGCCGAGGATGATGATCACCGGCGCCAGCAGCCGCTTGGGCGTGCGGCGGACGAGGCCCCGCACCGCCGCTGACAGCAGGCCGACCCGCTCGGCCACCCCGGCCCCCAGCATGACCAACAGCACATAGCCCAGCGGCGCGAACCCGGTCAGGGTCTTGGGCATCTCGACCAGCAGCTTCTGGACATTGGCCGGGTCGAGCAGGCTTTCGGCGACCAGGGTCTCCCCGGTGCCCGGATTGACCACCTGCACCCCCAGGGCCGCGCAGACGGCGCTGGCCGCCACCAGCGCCAGGACCAGCCAGACGAAGATGAACACCGGGTCGGGCAGTTTGTCGCCCAGGCGTTCGACGCCGTCGAGGAATCGCATGGCCAGGGGGCGTTTTGTGGTCATGGCGGCGATAACCGCACGGCGGGAAGGGCAGGGCAAGCGGGTGGGGCCGCCGGCCGCCGCGAAGACGCCTCACCGCCCTTGATCGTGCAGGTTAAATGCGAACCCCTCGCAACAGCTTCAGACCCTTTGAACCCCCGTCATCGTTGGTCTACAACGCGCGCGACTCCTGCCCGGGAAACCCATGAACGCCTTCCTTCTCGAGTACCTCCCCATCCTGATCTTCATCGGGCTCGCGGCGGTGATCGGCCTCGTCTTCATCTTCGGCGCCGCCATCCTGGCGCCGAGCGCGCCGGACCCGGAAAAGGTCTCGGCCTATGAGTGCGGGTTCAATGCCTTCGACGACGCGCGGATGAAGTTCGACGTGCGGTTCTACCTGGTGTCGATCCTGTTCATCATCTTCGACCTGGAAGTGGCCTTCCTGTTCCCCTGGGCGGTCAGCCTGATGAACCTGCCGCAGGAGCAGTCCGTGTTCGCCTTCTGGTCGATGATGATCTTCCTGGGCGTGCTGACCGTCGGCTTCATCTACGAATGGAAGAAGGGCGCCCTGGAATGGGAGTAATCGTTCCCGCCGGCCCGTCGGCCCTCACTGCCGGACGCACCAGCGTCGAAGGCTATGACCCCAAGGTCCACGACCCCTATTTCGACCTTGTCTCCGACCGGTTGGCTGACAAGGGCTATGTGGTCGCCGCCGCCGACGACCTGATCACCTGGGCCCGCACCGGCAGCCTGATGTGGATGACGTTCGGGCTCGCTTGCTGCGCCGTCGAGATGATGCACTCGGCCATGCCGCGCTACGACCTGGAACGCTACGGCTTCGCCCCCCGCGCCAGCCCGCGCCAGTCGGACGTGATGATCGTCGCCGGCACCCTGACCAACAAGATGGCCCCGGCCCTGCGCAAGGTCTACGACCAGATGCCGGAGCCCCGCTACGTCATCTCCATGGGCAGCTGCGCCAACGGCGGCGGCTACTACTATTACAGCTACAGCGTGGTGCGCGGTTGTGACCGCGTGGTGCCGGTCGACATCTATGTGCCGGGCTGCCCGCCGACCGCCGAAGCCCTGGTCTACGGGGTGCTGCAGCTGCAGAAGAAGATCCGCCGGACGGGGACCATCGAGCGATGAGCCTGACCCATGCTGAACTGGACGCGGGCCTTGAAGCCCTCGGCCAACAGATCGTCGCCAACAGCGCCGGCGGCGTGGTGGCCTATAAGGTTGAGTTTGGCGAACTGACCGTCACGGCCCAGGCCGGGCGGATCGTCGAGGTGCTGACTCAGCTGCGCGACGGCGCCGACACCCGCTTCCACCAGCTGATCGACCTCTGCGGCGTCGACTATCCCGAGCGGACCCAGCGGTTCGAGGTGGTCTACCACCTGCTGTCGATGGTGAAGAACCACCGCATCCGGGTGAAGATCTCCACCGACGAGGATACGGCGGTCCCCAGCATCGCCAGCGTCTACCCGGTGGCCGACTGGTTCGAGCGCGAGGCGTTCGACATGTACGGCATCTTCTTCGAGAACCATCCGGACCTGCGTCGCATCCTGACCGACTACGGCTTCCACGGGCATCCGCTGCGCAAGGACTTCCCGATGACCGGCTATGTCGAGGTTCGTTATGACGACGAACTGAAGCGGGTGGTCTACGAACCCGTGAAGATCGCCGAGTTCCGCAACTTCGATTTCCTCAGCCCCTGGGAAGGCGCCCAGTACGCCCTGCCCGGCGACGAGAAGGCGGAGAGCAAGTAATGGCCGACGACGCCTCGATCATCCCCGCCATCCCGGAAACCCCGGTCCGCAAGTTCAACATCAACTTCGGGCCCCAGCATCCGGCCGCGCACGGCGTGCTGCGCCTGGTGCTCGAGCTCGACGGCGAGATCGTCGAGCGGGTCGATCCGCACATTGGCCTGCTGCACCGCGGCACCGAGAAGCTGATGGAGGCCCGCACCTACCTCCAGAACGTGCCCTACTTCGACCGCCTCGACTACGTGGCGCCGATGAACCAGGAGCACGCCTTCTGCCTGGCCATCGAGAAGCTGCTGGGCGTCGAGGTGCCGATCCGGGGCAGCATCATCCGGGTGCTCTACTCGGAAATCGGCCGGATCCTGAACCATCTGCTGAACGTCACGACCCAGGCGATGGACGTCGGCGCCCTGACCCCGCCGCTGTGGGGCTTCGAGGAGCGCGAGAAGCTGATGATCTTCTACGAGCGCGCCTGCGGCGCTCGTCTGCACAGCAACTACTTCCGTCCCGGCGGCGTCCACCAGGACCTGCCCGACCAGCTGGTCGAAGACATCGACAGCTGGGCGAAAGCGTTCCCGAAGATCTGCGACGACATCGAGGGCCTGATCACCGAGAACCGCATCTTCAAGCAGCGCAACGTCGACATCGGCGTGGTCAGCAAGGAAGAGGCGCTGGCCTGGGGCTTCTCCGGCGTGATGGTGCGCGGTTCGGGCATCGCCTGGGATCTGCGCCGCAACCAGCCCTACGAGTGCTACAACGACTTCGACTTCCAGATCCCGCTGGGCAAGAACGGCGACTGCTACGATCGCTACCTCTGCCGGATGCAGGAGATGCGCGAGTCGACCAAGATCATCCGCCAGGCTTGCGAAAAGCTGCGCACCGTCCGTGGCCCGGTGATGACCGAGGACAACAAGATCACCCCGCCGCGCCGCGCCGAGATGAAGCGGTCGATGGAAGCCCTGATCCACCACTTCAAGCTCTACACCGAAGGCTTCCGCACCCCGGAAGGCGAGGTCTACGCCTGTGTGGAGGCTCCGAAGGGCGAGTTCGGGGTGTTCCTGGTTTCCGACGGCACCAACAAGCCGTACCGCTGCAAGATCCGCGCGCCAGGCTTCCCGCACCTGGCGGCCATGGACTGGATGAACCGCGGCCACATGCTGGCCGATGTTTCCGCTATCCTCGGCAGCCTGGACATCGTGTTCGGGGAGATCGACCGATGATCATCGGCCTCACCGCCGCCGCGCTAGCAGCCCTCGCCGCGGCTATCGCCATCGCGCGGGCTCGCCAACAGCAGGCCAAGCCCGTGCCGGTGCGCGTCCGAAAGACCCGGCGATAGCGGCGTGGCCGCCGCCTTGAATTCCTGAGAGCCCTGTCCGATGTCCGTCCGCCGCCTCGCCAAAGACCAGCCCGAGAGCTTCGCCTTCAACGAGGCGTCGATGAAGGAGGTCGAATTCTGGCTCGCCAAATACCCGGCTGAGCGCAAGCAGTCCGGCTCGATCCCGCTGCTGTGGATCGCGCAGAAGCAGGAAGGCTGGGTGTCCGAGCCGGCGATCCGTGCGATCGCGGCGATGCTGGAGATGCCGGTGATCCGGGTGCTGGAGGTGGCGACCTTCTACACCATGTTCCAGTTGGAGCCGGTCGGTAAGGTGGCGTTCGTGCAGCTGTGCGGCACCACCCCCTGCATGCTGCGCGGCGCCAACGACCTGAAGGACGTGCTGAAGGCCAAGATCGGGCAGAAGAACCACGTCTCGGCCGACGGCAAGTTCAGCTGGGAAGAGGTCGAGTGCCTCGGCGCCTGCTGCAACGCCCCGATGGCTGCGATCAACGACTATTACTACGAGGACCTGACGCCGGAGAGCCTGGCCGCCATCCTCGACGACTTCGCGGCCGGCAAGTCGCCCAAGCCCGGCTCGTACGACGGCCGCGTGGCCTCCGAGCCCAAGGGCGCCATCCACACCCTGACCGATCCCAAGCTCTACGACGGCAGCTACGCCAAGAAGATCAAGCTGCCCAACGCGCCGGAAAAGGCCAAGAAGGCCAAGGCGCCGGCCGTTTGATCGATCACCGATGGCTGAGCAGCTCACCTTCCGCGAGTTGATCGCCCATCGGCCCCTGGTGTTCGCCTGGATCTGGGAGATGGTCTGCGTGGTCGGCGCTCTCGCGGTCATGCTGACCACCGAGAACGCGCCGGTGTTCATTGGGCTGATCATCGCGGGCGGCTTGCCGTTCGCTGTGGTGTTGATCCGGTTCCTTCAGGCCCGCAAGCGCGGTGAGATTGGCCCCCGGCCCAGGAGCATCGTTGAATGATCGACGACCTGGACGAGACCAATCGGCGGATCGCCTACATCGACCACCTGCGCGGCCTGCATCGCTTCGAGCGGCTGGTCGGGTTGGGGGTTATCCTGGTCGGCGTCGCGCTGGTTGTGGCCTCGACCTATATCTCCGTGCCGCACATCCTGGTCCTGACGGGCTATGCCCTGCTCGCGGCGGGGTGGGTGGCTTTCATCTACGTGGTCTGGAAGCGCACTGCCTGGCGCAAGGCCAACCCGTTCGAAACCTGGAAACCGTAAGGGGCGACCGCTTCCCTTACGGGCGATAGCTGTTAAGGCGGGGAGCGCCCCGCGAGAAAGAGACTGGACTAGCGATGGTCGGCATCCTCGAAGACAAGGACCGGATCTTCACCAACCTCTATGGCCTCCACGACTGGGGTCTGGAAGGGGCGAAGAAGCGTGGCTGCTGGAACGCCACCAAGGACATGCTGGACGCCGGTCCCGACTGGATCATCGACAACGTCAAGAAGAGCGGCCTGCGCGGCCGGGGCGGCGCCGGGTTCAGCTCGGGCCTGAAGTGGTCCTTCATGCCCAAGGAGGTCAAGGAAGGCCGTCCGCACTACCTGGTCGTCAACGCCGACGAGAGCGAGCCGGGCACCTGCAAGGACCGGGAGATCATGCGCCATGATCCCCACCTGCTGATCGAGGGCTGCCTGATCGCCAGCCGCGCGATGCAGGCCCACGCCTGCTACATCTACATCCGCGGCGAATACGTCCGCGAGCGCGAGGTCATGGAAGCCGCCATCAAGCAGGCCTACGAGGCAAAGCTGATCGGCAAGGACAACGTCCACGGCTGGGACTTCGACCTCTATATGCACCATGGGGGTGGGGCCTACATCTGCGGGGAAGAGACCGCGCTGCTGGAATCGCTGGAAGGCAAGAAGGGCCAGCCGCGCCTCAAGCCTCCGTTCCCGGCCGGCGCCGGCCTCTACGGCTGCCCGACCACGGTCAACAACGTCGAATCGATTGCCGTGGTGGGGACCATCCTGCGCCGGGGCGCTGAGTGGTTCGCCGGCTTCGGCCGCCCGAACAACACCGGCACCAAGCTGTTCTGCGTCTCGGGCCATGTGAACCTGCCCTGCAACGTCGAAGAGGCGATGAGCATCAAGTTCCGCCAGCTGATCGAGGATCACTGCGGCGGGATCCGGGGCGGCTGGAGCAATCTGAAGGCGGTCATCCCGGGCGGCAGCTCGGTGCCGATGATCCCGGCCGAGCAGTGCGAAGACCTGTTCATGGACTTCGACGCCCTGCGCGACCTCAAGTCGGGCCTGGGCACGGCGGCGGTGATCGTCATGGACAAGGACACCGACCTGGTCCGCGCCATCGCCCGCCTCAGCTACTTCTACAAGCATGAGAGCTGCGGCCAGTGCACCCCGTGCCGCGAAGGCACCGGCTGGATGTGGCGGGTGATGGAGCGCATGGCGACCGGCGAGGCCGAGATGCGCGAGATCGACATGCTGCTCGACGTGACGACGCAGGTCGAAGGCCACACCATCTGCGCCCTGGGAGACGCGGCCGCCTGGCCGATCCAGGGCCTGTTCCGCCACTTCCGCCATGAGGTGGAGGATCGCATCACCAGCTACCGCGCCGGCCGTCCGCACGTTCAGGGCGCAACCCTGGTCGCGGCGGAGTAGGGCGCCCTGACGCCGCAGGAAGAGCTGGCGGCCTGGGGTTACTGGCTTGGCCAGTCGCTGATCTCGACGCTTCCCCTGCTGGCTTTTTCGGTGATCCTGCATCGGGCGGGCCGACGCGGCATCTGGCCGACCTTTCCCTGGGTCCTGGCTATCGTATGCGGTCCGATCTACGGCGTGCTCAGCCTGCTCATCGCCCATAAGGGCTATCTGCCCGGCGATATCCCGCTCGGCCTGCTCGCCAGCTGGGCCAGCGGCGCCTACATCTCGCTCTGCCTGTCAGTGGTGATCTTTGCAATCATCGGTATCGCGCAGAAGCCCGAGGCCTAGAGGCGTTTGGGCCTGCGACGTTCAACCGGCTCCTCAATTCTTGATTGCGGTTCTGGGGACGGGCCGCAACTATGCCCGCCGGGCGCGCCGCTACGGCGCGAATTGAGGGGCACGCTATGCGCGGCAAGGTTCTCAGCTACAACGACCTCGAAGGCACGGGCTTGATCGGCGGGGACGATGGGCAGCGCTATGCGTTCACGCGCGGGGACCTGGGCAATGGCGTGCGCAGCGTGATTCCCGGAACCGAGGTCGATTTCGAGATCGTCGAGGGCGCGGCGCGGAATGTCTATGTGACGACCCCGGCCTACAGCGGCCTGGGCGGCGACAAGAACAAGATCGTCGCTGCCTTGCTGGCCTTCGTCCTGGGCTGGCTGGGCATCCACAAGTTCTATCTGGGCAAGACCACCGCCGGGATCATCATGCTCCTTTGCGGCACGATCGGCTGGGTTCTGCTGTTCATCCCGCCGATGGTGGTCGGGCTGATCTCGTTCATCGAGTTCATCATCTATCTGGTGAAGTCGGATCAGCAGTTCCACGAGGATTACGTGGTCGGCGACAAGAGCTGGTTCTAGTGCGCGGGCGGTAAAGGCCAATGGGCGCGCTGCTGGGTCTTCTGGTTTTTGTCATGGTCTCCCTCGCTCCAATGATCGCCGCGACTTTTGTCGCTGTCCGTCTGGGGCGGCGCGGTCTGTGGCTAGCGCTACCTTGGGCGGGGCTGATAGCCCTTGGGCTACTACTCTCCGTCGGCATCTACGCCCTGGCCGAAGCCGGCAGGGTTACGACCTCCGATCCCAACGCTTTTCCCGCGGCCTACAGCGCTCTGGCCGGCGCCATGCTCATCTCGGGCTATCTCTGCACGCTGGTCTATCTGATCGCCCTGGCGATCGCCGGGCCGGGTCGGTCGAGAACCGCGGCCGCCGACGTCTTCTGACCCGCTATGCCCTTTCGGCTCGGTGAAAGGGGGCGGACTTGCGAGCCACTCGCAATGCGTCCGGACCCCTTGAACCTCAGGGGAAACCGGTGCACTCAGCCGCCCAATTGTTAGTCCCGGACGAGCTATGCCCAAAGCCAAGGTCAACGGCGTCGAAGTCGAATTCGAACCCGGCATGACGGTGCTTCAGGTGGCCGAGATCGCGGGGGAGGAAATCCCCCGGTTCTGCTACCACGAGCGCCTGTCGATCGCCGGCAACTGCCGCATGTGCCTGGTCGAAGTGAAGCCCGGGCCGCCCAAGCCGCAGGCCAGCTGCGCCCTGCCGGCCGCCGAGGGCCAGGAGATCTTCACCAAGACCCCGATGGTCAAGAAGGCCCGCGAAGGGGTGATGGAGTTCCTGCTCATCAACCACCCGCTGGATTGCCCGATCTGCGACCAGGGCGGCGAGTGCGACCTGCAGGACCAGGCGATGGGCTACGGGCGGGACGACACCCGCTACGAAGAGAACAAGCGCGCTGTCGAAGAAAAAGAGATGGGTCCGCTCATCAAGACGGTGATGACCCGCTGCATCCAGTGCACCCGCTGCGTGCGGTTCATCACCGAGGTCGCCGGCGTGCCGGAGATCGGCCTGATCTCGCGCGGCGAGGACGTTGAAATCACCACCTACCTGGGCGCCGCCGTCACCAGCGAGCTGAGCGGCAACGTCAACGACCTCTGCCCGGTCGGGGCCCTGACCCACCGGCCCTGGGCCTTCAACTACCGCCCCTGGGAGCTGAAGAAGACCCAGAGCGTCGATGTCATGGATGCGCTGGGCAGCGCCATCCGCGTCGACAGCCGTGGGGCCGCGGTGCTGCGGGTTCTCCCGCGCATCAACGAGGACATCAACGAGGAATGGCTGAGCGACAAGAGCCGCTACGCCGTCGACGGCCTGGGCCGTCAACGCCTCGACAGGCCCTATGTGCGCCAGGGCGGCAAGCTGCTGCCGGCGACCTGGCCCGAGGCCTTCGCCGCAATCGCGGGCAAGGTTTCGGCGACGGCGCCTGAGAAGATCGGCGTGATCGCCGGCGACCTGCAGGACGCCGAGTCGATGAAGGCGACGATGGACCTCTTCACCGTCCTGGGCGTGAAGAACCTCGACTGCCGCCAGGATGGTTCGGCCATCGGGACGGGTCCGCGCGAGAGCTGGCTGTTCAATTCCACCCTGGCCGGGATCGAGAACGCCGACGTGGTGCTGATCGTCGGCGCCAACCCGCGCCTCGAGGCCCCGGTGTTCAATACCCGCCTGCGCAAGCAGTGGGTGGCCGGCAAGACCCGGATCGGCGTCATCGGCCAACGGGCGGACCTGACCTACGGCTACGACTACCTGGGCGCGGGCGCGTCCACGGTATCGGGGCTGGCCAAGTCGAAGTCCGATTTCGTGAAGGCCCTCAAGGAGGCCGAGCGGCCGGCGATCATCGTCGGGGCCGGCGCCCTGGCGCGCGAGGATGGCGGCGCCATCCTCAAGGCCCTCAGCGGCCTGGCCAAGAGCTTCAACATCGTCCGTGATGGCTGGAACGGCTGGAACGTGCTTCACACGGCGGCGGCCCGCGTTGGCGGCCTCGACATGGGCTTCCTGCCGGGCGAGGGCGGTCTGTCCACCCGCGAGATGCTGAAGCCCGGCGCGCTGGACGTTCTGTTCCTGCTGGGCGCCGACGAATGCGAGGCCTCCGCCAGCGGCGCCTTCACCGTCTACCTGGGCAGCCACGGCGACAAGGGGGCCCACAAGGCCGACGTCATCCTGCCGGGCGCCGCCTACACCGAGAAGAACGGCCTCTACGTCAACACCGAGGGCCGGGTGCAGATGGGCGAGCGGGCCGTGTTCCCCAAGGGCGAGGCCCGCGAGGACTGGGCGATCATCCGGGCGCTCAGCGAGCGGCTCGGCCACACCCTGCCGTACGACAGCCTGGACCAGCTGCGCTCCAAGCTGTTCGAGGATCATCCGACCTTCGGCCAGATCGACTACGCCCCGGGCTCGGTGGCGACCTCGTTCGACCTGGGCAGCCTCGGCGCCGCAGGCGATGTCTCCGATGCGCCGTTCGCCAGCGCCGTGGAAGCCTTCCACCTGACCAACCCGATCGCGCGCGCCAGCGTGACCATGGCCGAATGCGCGGCCCTGGCCAGTGGCGCGGCCAAGATGGCGGCGGAGTAGCCCGTGCCGACGACCGACTTCTGGAGCCAAGGGCTCGGCTGGTTCCTGCTCTCGCTGGGACAGATCCTGGCGGTCACCGTCTGGCTGCTGCTCAGCCTGGCCTTCCTGCTGTGGGGCGACCGCAAGGTCTGGGCCGGCGTGCAGATGCGCAAGGGTCCGAACGTGGTCGGGCCGTTCGGCCTGTTCCAGTCGTTCGCCGACTTCCTGAAGTTCCTGCTGAAGGAAATCGTCATCCCGGCCGGGGCCGACAAGGTCGTCTTCCTGCTGGCCCCGCTGCTGACCTTCATCCTGGCCTTCGCCGCCTGGGCGGTGATGCCCCTGGCGCCGGGCTGGGTGATCGCCGACATCAACGTGGCCATCCTCTACATCTTCGCGATCAGCTCGCTGGGGGTGTACGGCATCATCATGGGCGGATGGGCGTCCAACTCGAAGTACCCGTTCCTGGGCGGCCTGCGCTCGGCGGCTCAGATGGTCTCCTACGAGGTTTCCATCGGCTTCGTGATCATCACGGTGATCCTGCTGGCCGGGACCATGAACCTGACCTCCATCATCGAGCAGCAGGGCGGCTGGATCTGGAACTGGAACGTGTTCGGCGGGGGTCTGAAGAACCTGCCGATGATCGTGGTGATGGTCCCGATGGCGGTGATCTTCTTCATCTCCGCCCTGGCCGAGACCAACCGCCCGCCCTTCGACCTGCCCGAGGCGGAGTCGGAGCTCGTGGCCGGCTACCAGGTCGAATACAGCTCGACCCCCTACCTGCTGTTCATGATCGGCGAGTACGCCAACATCGTGCTGATGTGCTCGCTGTTCACCATCCTGTTCTTCGGCGGGTGGCAACCCGGCTTCCCGGTCGATTTCATGGCTGAATGGCCGGCGACGCTGCAGAGCTTCCTGCTGTTCCTGGTGTTCTTCGCCAAGACCATCTTCGTCTTCTTCCTGTTCGCCATGGTGAAAGCCATTGTGCCGCGCTACCGCTACGACCAGCTGATGCGGCTGGGCTGGAAGATCTTCCTGCCGACCTCGCTGGTGGCAGTGGCCATCGTCGCGGGCTGGCGGGTGTTCACGGGGCACGCGGCCTGATGCGCGCCCTGTTGCTCCTGCCCCTGGTCTTGCTGGCCGCCTGCGCCAGCCAGGGCGAAGCCAACCCCGGCAGCTACACGCTCGGCCGCGGCATCGTGAACTACGACGAGATGCGCCGCGCCAAGGCCCAGTGCGAACAGTCGGGCGGGGTGGTCCGGCCGATCGACGCCGGCGGCGATCCCAACCAGATGAGCAACTACCAGTGCGTCATCGGCGCCAAGGAGAAGGCCCAATGAGCCGGATCGCTCAGGCGCTCAAGGGCGCGGCCCTGCTGGACTTCATCGGCGCCTTCGGTCTGGCGATGAAGTACATGCTGGCCCCCAAGAAAACGGTCATCTACCCCAACGAGCGCGGCCCGCAGTCGCCGCGCTTCCGGGGCGAGCACGCCCTGCGCCGCTACCCCTCGGGTGAGGAACGCTGCATCGCCTGCAAGCTGTGCGAGGCCATCTGCCCGGCGCAGGCCATCTACATCGAGGCTGAGCCTCGCGAGGACGGCAGCCGCCGCACCACCCGCTACGACATCGACATGGTCAAATGCATCTACTGCGGCCTGTGCCAGGAGGCCTGCCCGGTGGACGCCATCGTCGAGGGACCGAACACCGAGTTCGCCACCGAGACCCGGGAAGAACTCTACTACGACAAGGAGCGGCTGCTGGATAACGGCGACCGTTGGGAGCGCGAGATCGCCAAGAATCTGGAGTTGGACGCGGCCTATCGCTAAGACGCGGCCACGCGATTCCGAGTTGGTGTTTCGAGCGGGTTTGAAAGAAGGGAAGAGGGCCGCATGCCCTTGGCTACGATAGCCTTCTATCTGATGGCGACTGTGACGGTGCTGGCGGCCTTGGCCGTTGTCACCGCGCGCAACCCCGTGCACTCGGTGCTGTTCCTGATCACCGCCTTCTTCAGCGCGGCCGGCCTCTTCGTCCTGATGGGCGCGGAGTTCCTGGCGATGCTGCTGGTCGTCGTCTACGTCGGCGCGGTGGCGGTGCTGTTCCTGTTCGTCGTCATGATGCTGGACGTCGACTTCAAGTCGCTCCGCCAGGGCTTCGCCCAGTATCTGCCCGTCGGGCTGATCATCGCCGGCATCCTGACCATCGAGATGATCATCGTGGCTACCAGCGTCGCCACCCGCGGCGCGGCCAGCAAGGTCGTCGGCCCTGAGGCCAGCGCGCCGGATGTCTCTAACGCCGAGACCATCGGCCGGGTGCTCTACACCGACTACGCCTACTTCTTCCAGGCGGCGGGCCTGGTGCTGCTGGTCGCCATGATCGGGGCCATCGTCCTGACCCTGCGCCACAAGCCGGGCGTCAAGCGCCAGAACATCGCCGCCCAGACCGCCCGGGGTCCGAAGACCGGCATGACCATTGTCGACATCAAGCCTGGCGCGGGAGAGGGCGAATGATCGGCCTGACGCATTACCTCACGCTGGCGGCGATCCTGTTCACCATCGGGGTGTTCGGCATCTTCGTGAACCGCAAGAATATCATCGTGATCCTGATGTCGATCGAGCTCATCCTGCTGGCGGTGAACATCAACCTGGTGGCCTTCTCGGTCTATCTGCACGACGTGGTCGGGCAGATCTTCGCGATGTTCGTGCTGACCGTGGCGGCGGCCGAGGCGGCTGTCGGCCTGGCCATCCTGGTGACCTTCTTCCGCAACCGCGGCGACATCGCGGTGGATGATGCTTCGGTGATGAAGGGCTGACGGAACCGATGTCCCACGAGCTTCTCGTCACCATCCTGGTCTTCGCCCCGCTGCTCGGCGCGGCCATCGCCGGCCTGTCTGGCCGGCGGATCGGCAACATCCCCAGCCAGGCGGTCACCACCGGCCTGCTGTTCCTCTCCTGCGCCCTCAGTTGGACCACCTTCTTCGGGGTGGCGATGGGCGACTGGCCCGACTTCACCGTCAAGCTGCTGCCCTTCATCAACGTCGGCGACTTCCAGTCGGCCTGGTCGATCCGCATCGATACGCTCAGCTCGGTGATGCTGATCGTGGTGACCAGCGTCTCCTCGCTCGTGCACCTCTACAGCTGGGGCTACATGTCCGAGGACGACAGCCGTCCGCGGTTCTTCGCCTACCTGTCGCTGTTCACCTTCGCCATGCTGGCGCTGGTCACCGCCGCCGACTTCATGCAGCTGTTCTTCGGCTGGGAAGGGGTGGGCCTGGCCAGCTACCTGCTGATCGGCTTCTGGTACAAGAAGCCCACCGCAAGCGCCGCCGCCATCAAGGCCTTCGTGGTCAACCGGGTCGGCGACTTCGGCTTCGCGCTGGGCATCATGACCGTCTTCTGGATGTTCGGCTCGATCGAGTTCGCCGAGATCTTCCCGCAGGCGCAATCCTGGGACGGCAAGACCTGGGCCTTCCTCGGCTACTCGCTCAGCGCGCTCGATCTGGCCTGCTTCCTGCTGTTCATCGGCGCCATGGGCAAGTCGGCCCAGTTCTTCCTGCACACCTGGCTGCCCGACGCCATGGAGGGCCCGACCCCGGTCTCGGCCCTGATCCACGCGGCCACCATGGTCACCGCCGGCGTCTACATGGTCTGCCTGCTGTCGCCGATGTTCGAGTACGCCGAGGGCGCCAAGACGATCGTGACCGTGGTCGGCGCGGTCACCGCCCTGTTCGCCGCCACCGTCGGCCTGGCCCAGAACGACATCAAGCGGGTCATCGCCTATTCGACCTGTTCGCAGCTCGGCTACATGTTCTTCGCGGCCGGGGTCGGCGCCTATCAGGCGGCGATGTTCCACCTGTTCACCCACGCCTTCTTCAAGGCCCTGCTGTTCCTGGGCGCCGGCTCGGTCATCCACGGGATGCACCATGAGCAGGACATGCGGAAGATGGGCGGGCTCTGGAAGTATCTGCCCTTCACCTATGCGGTGATGACCATCGGCACCCTGGCGATCACCGGGGTCGGCCTGCCGAACCTGCACCTGGGCTTCGCCGGCTTCTATTCGAAGGACGCCATCATCGAGGCCAGCTGGGCCGCCGGCCTGCATAACCCGGCCGCGCAGTTCGCCTTCATCATCAGCCTGCTGGCCGCCGGCCTGACCAGCTTCTACAGCTGGCGCCTGGCCTTCATGACCTTCCACGGCACGCCCAAGTGGAAGCATGACGACCACGCCCACGCCGCTGCGCAAGGTCACGACGACCACGCCTCCGCCGCCCAGCTGGAAACCCATGACGAACCGCTGGCCGATGCGCATGCCGACGACGACCACGGCCACGGCCATGACCACAAGCCGCACGAGTCGCCGTTCCCGATGCTGATCCCGCTGGGCCTCTTGGCCATCGGCGCCATCGCGGCGGGCTTCGCCTTCGCCGAGAGCTTCATCGGCCATCACCAGGAAGAGTTCTGGAATGGCTCGGTGTTCAACGCCGCGACCAACCACATCCTGCACGAGATGCACAACGCCCCGACCTGGGTGCTGTGGGCGCCGCTGGTGGTAACCGTCACGGGCTTCGCCATCGCCTGGTTCGTCTACATCCTGCGTGAAGGGATGGGGGCGCGGCTCGCTGCGCAGGAGGGGCCCTTGTGGCGCTTCCTCTACAACAAGTGGTTCTTCGACGAGCTGTACGACTTCGTCTTCGTGCGCGGCGCCAAGCTCTTGGGCGATCTGTTCTGGAAGGGCGGCGACCAGAAGCTGATCGACGGCCTCGGCCCCGACGGGGTGTCAAAAGCCTCGATGCTAGTCGGCAAGGGAACCGGCCGGTTGCAGACCGGCTACGTCTATCACTACGCCTTCGTCATGCTGCTGGGCATCGCGGGTCTGCTGACCTACGCCCTGTTCCAGTTCCGAGGGTAGGCCAGGACCATGACCGGCATTCTCTCCCTCATCACCTTCTCGCCGCTGATCGGCGTCGCGGCCATCCTGGCGATCCGCCTGACCGGCCGCACCGGCGAGGCCGCCAACAACGCCGCCCGCTGGATCGCCTTCGTGACCACCATGGTCACCTTCGGCCTGTCGCTGCTGATGCTGGCCAACTTCGACAAGGCGACCACCCAGTTCCAGTTCGTCGAGGACTTCGCCGCCTTCGCCGGTCTGCACTACCGCATGGGCGTCGACGGCATCTCGGTGCTGTTCGTGGTGCTGACCGCCTTCCTGATGCCGATCTGTATCGCGGCCAGCTGGAAGTCGATCGAGAACCGGGTCGGCGAATACATGATCGCCTTCCTGATGCTGGAGGTGCTGGTCATCGGGGTGTTCACCGCCCTCGACCTGATCCTGTTCTACTTCTTCTTCGAGTTCGGCCTGGTGCCGATGTTCCTGATCATCGGCATCTGGGGCGGCAAGCGGCGCATCTACGCGGCCTTCAAGTTCTTCCTCTACACCCTGCTGGGCAGCGTGCTGATGCTGGCCGCCATCCTGGCGATGATCGGCATCTCCGGCACCAGCTCGATCCCCGAGCTGATGACCTACAAGTTCGACCCCATGCTGCAGACCTGGCTGTGGCTGGCCTTCTTCGCCTCCTTCGCGGTGAAGATGCCGATGTGGCCGGTGCACACCTGGCTGCCCGACGCCCACGTCGAGGCGCCGACGGCCGGTTCGGTCATCCTGGCCGGCATCCTGCTGAAGCTCGGCGGCTACGGCTTCATGCGCTTCAGCCTGCCGATGTTTCCCCAGGCCTCCGAAGTCTGGGCGCCGCTGGTCTTCGCCCTCTCGGTCGTGGCCATCATCTACACCTCGCTGGTCGCCTTCCGTCAGACCGACATCAAGAAGCTGATCGCCTACAGCTCCGTCGCCCACATGGGCTTCGTGACCATGGGCATCTTCAGCGGCAATACGGTCGGTGAGCAGGGCGCCCTCTACCAGATGATCTCCCACGGGGTGATCTCCGGCGCCCTCTTCCTCTGCGTGGGCGTGGTCTACGACCGCATGCACACCCGCGAGATCGCCTTCTACGGCGGCCTGACCCAGCGCATGCCCTGGTACGCGGCGGTCTTCATGCTGTTCACCATGGGCAACGTCGGCCTGCCCGGCACCAGCGGCTTCGTCGGCGAGATCATGACCATGACGGGGACCTACCAGGCCTCCACCTGGACGGCGCTGCTGGCCGCCACCGGCGTCATCCTGTCGGCCGTCTACGCGCTCAGCCTCTATCGCCGGGTCATGTTCGGCGAGCTGACCAACCCCGCCTTGGCCAACATCACCGACCTCGACTGGCGTGAGGTGGCCATCTTCATTCCGCTGATCGTCGGCACGCTCTACCTGGGCGTCTACCCGGCCAGCATCTTCCAGTTCACCGACGCCTCGGTGGAGGCGCTGGTCGGCGCCTACCGCGCCGCGACGGGCGGGTGAGGGCGCCATGTTCCTAGACCAACTCTCGCTGGCCTGGCCGGAAGTCATCCTCGGCGTCGGCGTCCTCGTCCTGATCGTCTGGGGCGCCTTCCAGGGCAAGTCGAACGCCGTGTTCAACGGCGCGGCCGTCCTTCTGCTGGCCGCCGCGGCGATCGCCGCCGTGGTCGGGCCTCACGGCTCGGCCTTCGCCGGCGGCATGATCGCCGACCCGATCTCGGCCTTCGCCAAGGTGTTCATCTACGGCTTCTCGGCCGTGGCCATCATCCTCTCCGACCGCTGGCTGGCCCGGCGTGGCGAGCAGAAGTTCGAACTCGCCATCCTGGTCATCCTGGCGGCGCTGGGCATGGGCGTCATGGCCAGCGCCGGCGACCTCATCAGCCTCTACATGGGCATCGAGCTGCACAGCCTCGCCCTCTACGTCCTCGCCGCCTTCCGCCGCGACGACGCCAAGGGCTCGGAAGCGGGCCTGAAGTACTTCGTGCTCGGCGCCCTCAGCTCGGGCCTGCTGCTCTACGGCGCCTCGCTGATCTACGGCTTCGCCGGCTCCACCCAGTTTCCGGAAATCGCCGCGGCGGTGGCCGAAGGCGGCGCGGAGGGCGGGGTGCTGTTCGGCCTGGTTTTCCTGATCTGCGGCATCGCCTTCAAGGTCTCTGCCGCCCCCTTCCACATGTGGACGCCGGACGTCTACGAGGGCGCCCCCACCCCCATCGTCGGCTTCTTCGCCGCCGCGCCGAAGCTGGCCGCCATGGTCCTTCTGGCCCGCGTCCTCTCCGAAGCCTTCGGCAGCGCCATCGACGAGTGGCGCCAGGTGATCGTGGCCATCGCCCTGCTCAGCATCTTCGTCGGCGCCTTCGCCGGCCTGGCGCAGCGCAATCTCAAGCGCCTCTGGGCCTACAGTTCCATCGCCAACATCGGCTACGCCCTGCTCGGCCTCGCCGCCGGCGGCGAGGCGGGCGGCACGGCCATGCTGCTGTTCATGGTCCTCTACATGGTCGACGTGACCGGCTTCTTCGCCTGCCTCTGCGCGCTGAACCGCGACGGCAAGCCGATGGAGACGATCGACGACATGGCCGGCCTGGTGAAGGAACGCCCGGGGCTGGCCCTGGCCATCACCGCCTTCTCCCTGTCGGCGCTCGGCCTGCCGCCCTTCGCCGGCTTCTGGGCCAAGTTCTACGTGTTCAAGGCCGCCATCGGCGCCGGCGAGACCTACATGGTCTGGGCCGCCGTCCTCGGCCTGGTCGGCAGCGTGGTCGCCGCCTTCTACTATCTGCGCCTGCTCAAGGTGATGTGGATGGACCCGGCCCCCGGCGCCACCGACAAGCCCGCCTTCGAAGGCAAGGCCTTCGCCTACGTGGCGGCCGTGTTCAGCTTCCTCGCCTGCATGCCCTTCCTCTACTTCATCGAGCCGGTGGCCAAGGCCGCGGCGGCGGTGCTGGGGTAGGGGATTAGCACTCCCGCCACCCCCACTCCCTTTCCATCATCCTCGGGCTTGTCCCGAGGACCCATCCGTCGGCGCGCAAGAACGGATGGTGTTGGTGCACCGGCCATGGGGCCTTCCGATGGGTTCGTGCGCTCGGATGAATGGGTCCTCGGGACAAGCCCGAGGATGACGGGGAAGGGGGAGGACTGAAATGTCACCCATCGACACCTACCGCGCGACCCTCGACCCTGACACCCTGGCCATGGTCGACGCCCTGCGCGGCCTCGCGGCCGCCGCCGGCCCCGCCCTGAACGAGCGCATCAAGTGGAACGCCCCCAGCTTCGCCATCGGCGATGAAGACCGCATCACCCTGGGCCTCGAGCGCAAGGGCGGCGTCCGCGTCGTTCTCCACCGCGGCGCCAAGGCCAAGGACAGCGCCGGCTTCGACTTCCCCGACCCCGACAAACTCGCCAGATGGCCTGCCTCCGATAGAGGTGTGCTCACCTTCGCCACCCTGGCGGAGATCGAGATGAAGCGGCCGGCGCTCGGGGAGCTGTTCGCGCGCTGGCTGGAGCAGACGGCTTAGCGTTCATGATCCCTCATCCCTCCTACTCCCCCGATCCCCCCCATCCGTCATCCTCGGGCTTGTCCCGAGGACCCGTTTGTCGGCATCGACAAACGGTGGGGTGGAGGCGCAGCCGCGCCTCCACGGCAAGGTTTTGCGGCAGCTTGACCATGGGTCCTCGGGACAAGCCCGAGGATGACGGATTTGAAGCGGGGAGGGCAGAGCGATGAGCACAACCATCCCCCCCATCATCGCCTTCGACGAACTTGACTCCACCAACGCCGAGGCCCGCCGCCGGGCCGAGGCCGGTGAGACCGGCCCCGTCTGGCTCACCGCCGGCCGCCAGACCGCCGGCCGTGGCCGTCGTGGCCGCAACTGGGAAACCGGCCAGGGCCGTAACCTCGCCGCCACCTTGCTGCTTACCACCCAACGGCCCCCCGCCGAGGCCGCCCAGATCAGCTTCGTCGCCGCCCTGGCCGTCGCCGACCTCGCCGACGCCTTCGTCCCGCCGTCCATCGTCACCCTGAAATGGCCGAACGACCCGCTTATCTCCGGGACCAAGGCCAGCGGCGTCCTCATCGAATCCGGCCCAGCCCCAGGCGGCGGCCTGTGGCTGGCCATCGGTATAGGCGTGAACCTCGCCGAGGCGCCGCTGAACCCGGAGCGCCCCGCCACCACCTTCGCCGCCCACATGACCGCCCCGCCCCCGGCGCCGCTGGACGCACTGAACATCCTAGCCGCATCCTTCGCCCGCTGGCTCGACCTGTGGGACCGCCTGGGCTTCCCCGCCGTCGCCGAGGCCTGGACCCGCCGCGCCCACGGCCTGGGCGAGCCCTGCGTCGCCCGCCTCGGGACCGAGACGCTTCATGGCGTCGCCGAGGGCCTTGATCCCGATGGCGCCTTCAGACTGCGCTTGCCAGACGGCATGCTGCGCCGCATCACAGCCGGCGACGTCTTCTTCGGAGAGACCTGATGCTGCTCGCCATCGAACAGGGCAACACCAACACCCTGTTCGCCGTCCACGACGGCACGGACTGGATCGCCCAGTGGCGCACCGCAACAGAGAGCACCCGCACGGCCGACGAATATGCTGTCTGGCTGTCGCAGCTGCTGGCCATGTCGGGGATGAGCTTGGGCGCCCTGACCGCCTGCATCATCTCCAGCGTCGTGCCCCAGTCGCTGTTCAACCTGCGCAACCTCTCGCGCCGCTACCTGCACGTCGAACCGCTGGTCATCGGCGAGAACGCCGAGCTCGGCATCCCCGTGCGCATCGACAAGCCCAGCGAGGCCGGCGCGGACCGCCTGGTCAACGCCATCGGCGCCCACATGGTCTATCCCGGCCCCCTGATCGTGATCGACAGCGGCACCGCCACCACCTTCGACGTCATCGGGGCCGACGGCGGCTTCGAGGGCGGCGTCATCGCCCCCGGCATCAACCTCTCGATGCAGGCGTTGCACGAGGCCGCCGCCAAGCTCCCCCGCATCGCCATCCAGCGGCCCGAGCGCAACCGCGTGGTCGGCACAGATACCGTCACCGCCATGCAGTCGGGCGTCTTCTGGGGCTACATCGGCCTGATCGAAGGGCTGATCAAACGTATCAAGGATGAACGCGGCGAGCACCTGACCGTTGTCGCCACGGGCGGGGTCTTCTCCCTGTTCGAGGGCGCCACCGAGTCTATCGACCACTTCGACGGCGACCTCACCATCCGGGGTCTGCTGGAAATCCACCGCAGGAACACCACTTGAGCCTCATGCCCACGCCTTCCCCCTCCGACGAACTCATCTTCCTGCCACTGGGGGGCTCCAACGAGATCGGCATGAACTTCAACCTCTACGGCTATGGGCCGGAAGAGGACCGCAAGTGGATCGTGGTCGATCTCGGCATCACCTTCGGCGACCAGACCACGCCCGGCGTCGAGGTCATCCTTCCCGACCCCGAGTACATCGAGGCCCACGCCCGCGACATCCTCGGCATCGTCCTGACCCATGCCCACGAGGACCACATCGGCGCCGTCGCCTGGCTCTGGCCGCGGCTGAAGGCCCCCGTCTACGCCACCCCCTTCACCGCCTTCCTCCTGCGCGAGAAGCTGCGCGAGAAGGGGCTGCTGGACGAGGTGACCATCCATGAGGTCGCCCTGGGCGGCTCCATCGAGCTCGGCCCCTTCGATCTCGAGCTGATCACCCTGACCCACTCGATCCCCGAGCCCAACGGCCTGGCGATCCGCACCCCGCTCGGCACCATCCTGCACACCGGCGACTGGAAGATCGATCCGGATCCGCTGCTGGGCGCCGTCACCGATGCCGAGGCCATCCGCCGCCTTGGCGACGAGGGCGTGCTGGCCATGGTCTGCGACAGCACCAACGTCTTCGTCGACGGCGTGGCCGGCTCCGAGGGCGAGGTCCGCGTGGCGATGACCAAGCTGATCGGTTCGCTGAAGGGCAAGATCGCTGTCGGCTGCTTCGCCTCCAACGTCGCCCGCATGGACACCGTCATCCGCGCCGCCGAGGACGCCGGCCGCCGAGTCTGCCTGGTCGGCCGCTCGATGCACCGCATGGCCGCCGCCGCCAAGTCGGTCGGCCTGATGAAGGGCACGGCCGAGTTCGTCAGCGAGAAGGAAGCCGGCTACTTCCCCGAAAGCACCATCCTCTACCTCTGCACCGGCAGCCAGGGTGAAGCCCGCGCCGCCCTCGCGCGCATCGCCTCCGGCACCCACCCGCACATCACCCTCGGCAAGGGCGACCACGTCATCTTCTCCAGCCGCGTCATCCCCGGCAACGAGATCCCGATCCGCGCCCTGCAGAACGGCCTCTCCGACCGGGGCGTGCGTCTCTACACCGAGCGCGACCACCCCGGCATCCACGTCTCCGGCCACCCCTGCCGCGACGAGCTCAAGCAGATGTACCAGTGGGCCCGGCCCCAGATCGCCGTCCCCACCCACGGCGAGCGCCGCCACCTGCTGGAACACGCCGCCTTGGCTAAGGACCTGCAGGTCCCGCACGCCGTCACGCCGCGCAACGGCGACATGGTCCGCCTGGCCCCCGGCCATCCGCAGATCATCGACGAGGTTCCCGCCGGTCGCCTCTACGTCGACGCCGGGGTCCTCACACCCGAGAACGGCGACGCCCTCAAGCAACGCCGCCACGCCAGCTTCAATGGCGCCCTGACCATCTCCGTCGCCCTCGACGCCAAGGGCAAGCTGGTCAGCGGCCCCCAGGTCCGGGCCCTGGGCCTCCCCGGCGACGCCGAATACCCCCTCGACGACGCCCTCGACGACCTGGCCGACGAGGCCGAACAGGCCATCCGGAAGATCCCCGGCGAAGAGCGCGCCTTCGACGAGATCGTCGAACAGGCCATCTGCCGCGTGGTCAAGAAGGCCGCCTACCGCATCTGGGAGCGCCGGCCGATGGTCGAGGCGGTGGTGCTGCGGATCTGATCGCTGGCAATTATACCCGGGTAAAATTATCGCCCCGCCTGCGACCCCTGTTCAGGGGTTCGCTACGATAGTCGCGCCGCCGCTAACCCACCGTCATGGTGGAGGCGCGTCGCGTTCGGGTGTAGGGAACCCTCATGCGACTCCTCCCGATCCTCATCGCTGCGTTGGCGCTGCTCACGCCCAGCTTTGCTGCCGCCCAGACGCCCGAGGCCGTGGTCCAGGCGATCTATGAAGAGGGTCAGTCCTTCCTGCCGAAGGACAGGCTGCCTCTCTACTACAGCCGCGACCTGGCCGCCGCCCTGGCCCGCAGCCAGGACAGCGAAGAGGGCGGAGTCGGCTTCGACTGGCTTTATGACGCGCAGGACGCCGAGATGACCGGCCTTGCTCTCGAAGCCATTGCCGACGGGCCTGAAGGCTCGCTGATCGAGGCCACCTTCAACAACTTCGGCGAGGAGAAGGCGGTGCGCTGGGAACTGTGCCGCCAATCCAACGGCGACTGGCGTGTGGTCGATGTGACCACTGCCGAATGGAGTCTGCGCGCCCTTCTCGACCTTCCTGAAACCCACGACTGCTAGACGGATCCCATGATCGGCAAACTGAACCACGTCGGGGTCGCGACCCCCTCCATCGACGACAGCGTGAAGATGTACCGCGAGGTGCTCGGCGCCACTTCGATCACCGACAAGTGGGCGATGCCGGAGCAGGGCGTCTGGGTCTGCTTCGTCAACCTGCCCAACAGCCAGGTCGAACTGATCGAACCCTACGGCGAAAGCTCGCCCATCCACGGCTTCCTGGCCAAGAACCCCAAGGGCGGCCAGCACCATATCTGCTTCGAGGTTGAGGACATCCTGGCCGCCCGCGACGCCATGAAGGCCAAGGGCGCCACCGTGCTGGGCGAGCCCCGCATAGGGGCCCACGGCACCCCGGTGATCTTCATCCATCCCAAGGACATGGGCGGGATGCTGGTCGAGCTGATGGAAACCCCCAAGGAAGGCCATCACTGATGGGTCCGATCACCGCCTTCGCCGTCTATCTGACCCTGTGGTGGACGGTGCTTTTCGCCGTCCTGCCGCTGGGCAACCGCACCTACCACGAGGAAGGCATGAAGGTGTCCGACGGCGGTGACCCCGGCGCGCCGATCAATCCCAACCTCAAGAAGAAGTTCATCACCACCACCTGGGTGTCCGCGGTCTTCTGGCTGATCATCATGGCCATCATCAAGTTCGGCCTGATCACCCTCCCGCCGCTGGCGCAGACTCACTAGCCGGCGCCGGCCGCCAGTCCCCAATTCCGCCCCCCTTGGGGGCGGGGGACCGCGCGCGAATACGCGCGTGGTGGTGGGGGCAGCGCCGTGGTGAGTGATTAGAGCCACGACAATTCGGACGCCGGCGCTGCCCCCTCAGACGTCGCCTATCGGCGCCGCCAAGCTCCCCCAAAAGGGGGAGCGACTAGGAAATGGGCGCCGCCCCTTACCGTGTCTGCCCAATCGTTGAGCAGATCGCCGTCGGCGCCCCCGAAATGCGCAACGGCCCTGCCACCAACCGCCCACCCCAGGCATTCTCAAGTCTCGGAAGCGGGCCCCGCCCGCTGTGTTCCGTGGCGTATGTTCCCCGACGATTGACTGATGGCCGCCGGGCCTCCCCCCGGCGGCCTTCTTTTCGCCCGGTCACATTGCCAATCAACATCCCCAGCGGCTAAGTCAGCGCCAATCGATTTCCAGGGGATACCATGCGCCTGTCGCGCTTTTTCCTGCCGGTGCTGAAGGAAGTGCCGGCCGACGTTCAGATCGTCTCCCACCAGCTGATGCTGCGCGCCGGCATGATCCGCCAGGAGGCGGCCGGCATCTATGCCTGGCTGCCGCTGGGCCTGCGGGTGCTCAAGAAGGTCGAGCAGATCGTCCGCGAGGAGATGGACCGCGCCGGCGCCATCGAGATCCTCATGCCGACCCTGCAGCTCGCCGACCTGTGGCGCGAGAGCGGCCGGTACGAGGCCTATGGCGACGAGATGCTGCGCATCACCGACCGCCACAAGCGCGACCTGCTCTACGGCCCCACCGCCGAGGAGGTGGTCACCGACATCTTCCGGGCCTCGGTGAAGAGCTACAAGGACCTGCCGCTCAACCTCTACAATATCCAGTGGAAGTTCCGCGACGAGCGCCGCCCCCGCTTCGGCGTCATGCGTGGCCGCGAGTTCCTGATGAAGGACGCCTACAGCTTCGACCTCAACGAGGCGGACGCCCGCCGCAGCTATAATCGGATGTTCGTCGCCTACCTCAACACCTTCGCCCGCATGGGCCTGAAGGCGGTGCCGATGAAGGCCGACACCGGCCCGATCGGCGGCGATCTTTCCCACGAGTTCATCGTCCTGGCCGAGACCGGCGAGAGCCAGGTGTTCTGCCACAAGGACCTGGTCGAGATGGGCGCCCCCGGCCCCGATGTCGACTGGGACGGCGACCTCCAGCCCCTGGTCGACCAGCGCACCGCCCTCTATGCGGCGACCGAGGAGATGCACGACGCGGCGGCCTTCGAGGCCGTGCCAGAGGCCGATCGACTGTCGGCCCGCGGCATCGAGGTCGGCCACATCTTCTATTTCGGGGAGAAGTACTCCAAGCCGATGAAGGCCAACGTCGCCGGTCCGGACGGGTCCAACGCCCCGGTCCATATGGGCAGCTACGGCGTCGGCGTCTCCCGCCTGCTGGGCGCCATCATCGAGGCCAGCCACGACGAGAACGGCATCATCTGGCCGGACGCGGTGGCGCCCTACGACGTGTCGGTCATCAACCTGCGCACGGGCGATGCGGCCTGCGACGCCGCCTGCGAGCAGGCCTATGCGGCCATCAACGCCGCCGGCAAGGCGGCCCTCTATGACGACCGCGACGAGCGGCCGGGCGGCAAGTTCGCCACGGCGGACCTGATCGGCATTCCGCGCCAGATCGTGGTGGGTCCCAAGTCCCTGGCCGAAGGCAACGTGGAACTGAAGATCCGCGCCACCGGTGAGCGGTCCACCCTGCCGCTGGCCGACGCGCTCAAGTCGGTCGGGGCCTGAGCCGCGTGGCCGCCGCGCCCTTCGGCCTGTGGGAGCGGGCGGTCGCCTGGCGATACCTGCGCGCCAAGCGCAAGGACGCGGGCTTCGCCCTGATCTCCGTGCTGGCGGTGACCGGCATCACCCTGGTGGTGATGGCCCTGGTGGTGATCATGTCGATCATGAACGGCTTCCGGGCCGAGTTGCTGACCCGGATGCTGGGCTTCAACGGCCATGTCTATGTCGCGGGCGCCCTGCCGCTGGCCGACCAGAACCGGGCCGAGACCCTGCGCAGGATCAGAGCCATTCCCGGCGTCATCCAGGCCACGCCGATGATCGAGGGCCAGGCCATGGTCATCGGCCAGGGCCAGATCACCGGCGCCATCGTCCGCGGCGTCAGCGCCCCGGACGTAAAGGCCACCAAGATCGTCTCCGACAGCATCAAGGCCGGCTCCCTCCAGGGCTACGGCGAGGGCGAGTACGGCGGCGATATGGTGCTGCTGGGCCAGCGCTTGGCCATGGCGCTGGGCGTGGGTCCCGGCGACTTCGTCTCCATCGTTTCGCCCAGCGGCGCCTCGAGCGCGTTCGGCATGTCGGCGACCCAGAAGGACTACACGGTCGGCGGCCTCTTTTCCGTGGGGATGAGCGAATACGACCAAGCGTTTGCCTACATGCCACTCGAGCAGGCACAGCTGTTCTTCGGCCGCGAGGGCACGGTGGACGTCATCGAGGTCAAGCTCTCCGACCCCGATCTGGCCCCAAAGCTGAAATTCGAGATCGGCCGCGCCGCCGGCCCCAGCGCGTCGGTTCAGGACTGGACCGAGAAGAACCAGAGTTTCTTCAGCGCCTTGCAGGTCGAGCGCTGGGCCATGCGCTTCATCCTGTTCTTTTTCGTCATCGTGGCGGCGATCAACATCATCTCCAGCATGGTGATGCTGGTGAAGAACAAGGGCCGCGACATCGCCATCCTGCGCACCATGGGCGCACGCCGCTCGGCTATCCTGCGGGTCTTCTTCATGGCCGGGGCCTCGATCGGGTTGGTCGGTACGGCGGTCGGCTTCGTGCTGGGCGTGCTGTTCTGCATGAACATCCAGGCAATCCAGCAGGGCCTCGAAAAGCTGACCGGGACCCAGGTATTCAACCCCGAGATCTACTTCCTCAGCCATGTGCCTGCGCTGATCGACTGGCAGGAGACGGCGCTGATCGTCGGCTGGACCCTGGTGGTTAGCTTCCTGGCCACCCTGCCGGCGGCCCTGCACGCCTCCCGCCTCGATCCGGTGGAGGCCCTCCGCTATGAGTGAGCCGACCCTCTCCCTGCGCGGGGTCAAGCGCGACTATAAGACCGGGTCAGGGGAACTCCACGTCCTGCGCGGCGTCGATCTGGACGTGAACCCGGGCGAGATCGTCGGTCTGATCGGTCCCTCGGGCTCGGGCAAGTCCTCGCTGCTGCATGCCGCAGGCCTGCTGGAGCATCCCACCGAGGGCAGCGTGACCATTGCCGGCCGCGACTGCACCCACCTGGGTGACGGCCCGCGCAGCCAGGTCCGCCTGGACAGCATCGGCTTCGTCTATCAGTTCCACCACCTGCTGCCCGAGTTCACGGCGCTGGAGAACGTCGCCATGCCGGCGCTGATCGCCGGCCGTGACCGGGGCCAGACGCAGGAGCGGGCCACCGGCCTGTTGACCGACCTGGGCCTGGCCGAGCGTACCGACCACCAGCCGGCCCAGCTGTCGGGTGGGGAACAGCAGCGGGTGGCCATCGCCCGCGCCCTGATGAACAAGCCGATCCTGCTGCTGGCCGACGAGCCGACCGGCAACCTGGACCCCGACACCGCGGCCAGCGTCTTCCAGGCCCTGCACGACCTCGTGCGAAATCATGGCGTCGCCGCCCTGATCGCCACGCACAATCTGGAACTGGCCCGCTACATGGACCGGGTCTTCGCCCTCAAGGAAGGGCACCTGGAAGAGCGGACGTTCTGACCGCGGCCGGTCAGCGGGCCGGCGGTTGGAACTTTAGCGGAATGCCGACCTTGCCCCGGTGCGGCCCGCCGCCGTCCGGGTGGATGGCGTTGATCCGGAACTTCGGGGCCAGCTTCAAGGCGGCCTCGCTGAAGCCGCTGGCGGCCGGGTTCTCCCCACGGGTGGTGCAGTTGGACAGCGAACCGTCCTCTTCGGTGTCGCACAGCAGAACCACGAACCCGGACTGGCCCTGCGCCCGGGCGTTCGCCGGATAGACCGCGGCGATATCCGCGGCCGAGGGGCGGGCCTTCCAGTCGGCGCCGGAGACGACCGGCCTCGGCGGCGCGGGCGGCGGCGGGGCCGCCACGACAGGCGGAGGGGCCGGGG
>NZ_JAAALA010000036.1 GCF_009905535.1 Caulobacter sp. SLTY
CCTCTGGCCCATCCCCGCCGATATACCCCAGCGCCGCCGCCCGGTGGATCGCCTGCGCCCGCCCCGGCACGCCCAGCTTCCGCGCCGCGTTCGTCATGTGAAACCGCACGGTGGGCGCCGAGATCGCCACGATCTCCGCGATGTCCCCGTCGGTCTTTCCTGCCGCCGCCCATTTCAGACATTGGATCTCGCGCCGGGTCAGCCGCACCGGCTCCGGCGCCGTGCCCAGCCGCGCCTCGGCGTAGACGCTGACCAGCTTCAGGGCGAGCATGTGCAGTTCCGGCGCCCGCGCCTCGAAAACCGTCCGCACATCCACCGCCTCCGGCGAGGCCCAGACCACCGCCCCGATCACCCCATAAGGCTGATAGGCCGGCGCGATCAGCGCCGTCCGCACCCCGAAATTGTCGATCCGCCCGCCGGCATTGATCGCTTCCAGCACCGGGCTCGGCCGCCAGGTCTCCAGCCGCCCATTGCGGAAATAGAAGGGCTCCGCGCTGGCACGCGCCGCATGGATGAAGGCCGACCGCAGGGCGAACCCGCGATCTTCCCAGTAGCGCAGGTCGGGGTCCAGCCAGCGGAAGATGGTCTCAGCCAGCGGCTGCCCGTCCGGCCCCCGCATGGGATCGGGGCTGCCGATATCGGCGCTTGCCGCGACGTAAGGCAGCCCGATCGCCTCCCCCTCGGCCGCCACGGCTTTCGCCAGCGCGGCCACGGTCTGCAGAGCCTCGGCGGCGGGCGCGCTCATCCAGGGACTCGTCGTCGGCGGGGAGAACCGATCATCCCCGCCAACTAGTCCCGCTGCGCGACCCCTGGCAAGCGGGACCAGCATGCCCCGCATCGCCAAAGTCCCGACGCCTAGTACCGCATCGACAAGGTCACCCCGAACGTCCGCGGCATGCCCGCGAAGCGCACCACGGTGTTGGCGTTGCTGCTCACCGCCGACCAGTAGTACTCGTCCGTCAGGTTGCGGCCCCAGGCGGTGATCCCCCACCGCTCGTCCGGCGTCCACAGCCCCACTGTGCCGGTCAGCAGCCCATACTCGGGGATGACAAACAGCGGGTTGCCCTCCAAGTCCGCGGCGCTCTCCGATTGCCAGCGGTAGTTCACCGCCGCCTTCAACCCCATCGGCCCGACATTGCCGTTGTAGGACAGGGTAAAGCTGGTCTGCCACTCGGGGCTGTAGAGGAACTCGGCCCCGTCGAAGTCCTGCGCCAGGCCCGCCGAGTTGATCCCGACATACCCGATTACTTCGGTCTGCAGCCACACCGCGCTGGCGTTGGCCGTCAGCTCCGGGGTGATCCGCCAGGTGACGTCGCCGTCCACCCCATAGGCTCGCGATTCCGGCACATTGTTGAGCCGCGCCAGGGCCGTATAGATCGGGTCGGCGAAATAGACGCTGAGCTGCTTGTCCTCATAGTCGTAGTAGAAGCCCGAGACATTGGCCTGCACCCGCCGGTCGAACAGCCCGGCCTTGATCCCCACTTCGTAGGCCAGCAGCATTTCCTGCTTGGCCGGGGCGTTCTGGGTCGAGATGTTGGCGGCGTTGATCGGGGTGGCCCCGGCCTTGGCGCCCTTCGACACCGAGCCGAACACCAGGATGTCTTCGGTCGGGCTCCAGTTCAGCGCCACCCGCCAGGCGACGTTGCGCTCATCCAGGCTGGAGGTCACCAGCCCGAACGACGCCGTGTTGGGGTTGAAGGTGTTGCACTGGCCTGACTGATCGGCGCCAGCAGGCCGTAGACGGGGAAGAACAGCGCCCGATTGGTGACGTTCACGTTGGGCAGCATGTTGCCGTTGAAGTCGCGCGAACAGCCCTCGTAGTCCTGGGTATCCCGCGTCCAGCGCACCCCGGTGGTGATCTTGAAGCTGTCGCTCAAGGTCCAGTCGGCGTTGGCGAAGACGCTGGCCGTGGTGGTGTCGATGTCGCCCACGTCGACGAAGGTGCGGAACGCCTGGCTGGCCTCCAGCGCGGTGTAGCCGCCCGTGTTGAACGGTGAGCTCAGCAGGCTGGCCGTGAAGAACCGGATGGTCCCGACGTTGGCGTTATCCTGCAGGATGGTGCGGTTGGAGTCGAAGATGGTGTCGCTGGCGTAGTATCCGCCGACCAGCCAGTTGACCAAGTCGTTGGAGCCTTCCAGCCGGACTTCCTGGGCGAAGCTCTGGATGCGGCCATCGGCGTCCTGGATGAGGATTTCATACGGCGCGCCAGACCAGTCGTAGGCCGCCTTCCGCTTCATGTCGTTGTAGCTGGTCAGCGAGATCAGCTGCAGGTTCCAGGGCAGATCGAACGCCGCCCGCAGCTTGTAGGCGTCGAAACTGCTGTCCTCTTCCAGCGGCTTGTCGATGCCCAGGCCCGTGCCGACATCGGTGGTCCGCCGCGCGTCCGGCGCCCAGTCGGCGTCGCGGGCGTCGCGGAACGGGTTGGCCCCCACGAAGGCCACGATCCCCGGTGCGTTGAACGGGCTGGCCGCCGTGGCCGGGGTGAAGCCGATGGCCTGGGCGGCCAGGGAGTCCGACTTGCTGGTCCAGTGGTTGTAGGAGAAGTCGACCTCGACCGAGTCGTTCGGCCTGAACGCCAGCGAGCCGCGCACCGCGTAGCGCTCCACCTCGCCCAGCTTGTCACCCGGCCGGCTGACGCTCTCCTGCCATCCCTCGCCGCTGCTCTCGACCCGGAAGGCCACCCGCGCCGAGAGCTTGTCGCCCCAGGGCCCGGAGATGTAGCCGTCGACGTTGAAGGTCTCGTAGTTGCCGACCTCGACGTTGACCCCCGCCGCCAGCTCGTCGCTCGGCTTGGCGGTGACGAAGTTGATCAGGCCGGCCGTGGTGTTGCGGCCGAACAGGGTGCCCTGCGGCCCTTTCAGCACCTCCACGCGCTCCAGGTCGAACACCGGCCCGGCGTTCATGATCGGATAGGGATAGGCCACCTCGTCGACATAGGTCCCGACCGTCGAGGTCGCCGACATGTTGATGGTGTTGAAGCCGATCCCGCGCAGCGTATAGGTCGGCACCCCCTGGTAGCTCCGCGACACAGTGAAGCTCGGCACCACCGCCGACAGGTCCTTCACGTCGGTGACCCGCAGCTCTTCCAGCGTCTCGCCCCGGAACGCCTGGATCGACATCGGCACGTCATTGACGGCCTCTTCCCGCCGGTTGGCGGTGACCACCACGGTATCGACCTCCGCGACCTCCGGGGCCACTTCCTGAGCAAACGCCGCCCCGGCGCCGGTCAACGCGATAACGGACGCACTCAGCGCCAAAAGGGCGCGACGCGCCGGACTGCTGGCCATGATCTTAACTCCCCAAATACTTGTTCTGTGTTGGGGCGCAGGCTGAGGATGCCGGCCGGGCGCGACAAGCTGTCGAAACTGATAGGTCGCGTGGCGGAAACCGCTGCCCCTCCCCATCGTTTTCCTCGGGTATACGGAGGAGTGGAGAAAGCGAGCGCGCCCGCGAGCGTCACCGAGGCGGCGAGGTATCCTGGCGCCGGCCCAGCCAGTTTGCCCTCGCCCGGCTATGATCTCTTCCGCTTCGATAACCCACGCAACCGTCGGCTCCCCGACTCGTTGAACCCTCAACCCCACCACAGATCCGGACGTTCATGACCCAGCGCATCGAGGACTATGCCCTCATAGGAGATCGAGAATCCTGCGCCCTGGTCGGCCTGAACGGTTCCATCGACTGGCTTTGCTGGCCGCGCTTCGATTCCGACGCCTGCCTGGCGGCCCTCCTCGGCACTCGCAACAACGGTTGCTGGCGGATCTGGCCGGCGGATGAGAACTATCGCGTCTCCCGCCGCTATCGCCCTGACACGCTGATTCTCGAAACCACCTTCGAGACCGACAAGGGCAAGGCGACCATCATCGACTTCATGGCCCGGCGGAACGGGCACCCCGAGCTGATCCGCATGATCCAGGGGCTGGAAGGCCAAGTCGCCTTCAAGCTCGATCTGGCCCTGCGCTTCGGCTACGGCGCGGTCACCCCCTGGCTGGCCCGCACCGACGGCGGCGCCCACCGGGCCATCGCCGGACCGGACATGGTCATCCTGCGCACACCGGTCGGAATGACCGGCGATGGCTGGCTGCTGCAGTCGGACTTCACCGTCAGCGCCGGCGAGACCACCCCCTTCACCCTGACCTGGGCGCCCAGTCACGAGCCGATGCCGGCCGCCACCAGCCCGCGCAAGGCCCTGGCTGACACCGAACAGTTCTGGCGCCACTGGATGAACCAGGCAGCGGTCGATGGCCCTTGGGCGGAAGCGGTCAAGCGCTCGCTGATCACCCTGAAGGCCCTGACCCACGCCCCGACCGGCGGCGTGGTCGCGGCCGCCACCACCTCCCTGCCGGAGAAGATCGGCGGACCGCGAAACTGGGACTATCGTTATTGCTGGATCCGCGACGCCACCCTGACCCTGCTGGCCCTGATGAACGCCGGCTACTACGACGAGGCCCAGGCCTGGCGCGACTGGCTGCTGCGCGCCGTGGCCGGCAGCCCGGCCGACATGCAGATCATGTACGGCGTGGCCGGCGAGCGCCGCCTGAACGAGTGGGAGGCCGACTGGCTTCCCGGCTATGAGAACAGCAAGCCGGTGCGGATCGGCAACGCCGCCTCGACCCAGTTCCAGCTGGACGTCTATGGCGAGCTCGCCGACAGCCTGCACCAGGCGCGGCGCGGCGGGCTGACCGGCAACGAGGCCGCATGGACCGTCGAGCGGGCCCTGACCGACCACGTCGCCCGCGTGTGGCAGAACCCCGACGACGGCATCTGGGAGGACCGCTCAGACCGCAAGCACTACACCTTCAGCAAGGTGATGGCCTGGGTCACCCTCGACCGCGCGGTGCAGGCGGTGGAGCATTACGGCCTGCCCGGCGATGCGGAGCGGTATCGCGCGGTTCGGGAAACCATCCGTGAGGATGTCATGGCCAACGGCTATGACGCCGAGCGGAACAGCTTCGTGCGCTCCTATGGCTCCAAGTCGGTGGACGCTTCGCTCCTGCTGCTGGCGGAACTGGGCTTCGTCGCCGCTGACGATCCCCGCTATATCGGCACCGTGGATGCCATCGAGCGCGACCTGCTGCACGGCGGCTTCGTCCATCGCTATGACACCGGAGAGATCGACGACGGCCTCAACACCACTGAGGGCGCATTTCTGGTCTGCACGTTCTGGCTCGTCGACGCCTATGTGATGATCGGCCGGCTGGACGACGCCAAGGCTCTGTTCGAGCGGCTGCTGTCGATCCGCAACGACCTCGGCCTGCTGGCCGAAGAGTACGACCCCGTCGATGGCCGCCAGGTCGGCAACTTCCCGCAGGCCTTCAGCCACATCGGCCTGATCAACAGCGCCTTCAACCTGACCCGCGCCATCGGCAAGAACGGCCATCCGCTCGAGCGGACATGAGGCCTTTCCCCAATAGGACTTCGCTCTAGCTCTTGGGCGAACCCGTTGTGGAACAAGGGTTGGCGCGGGGGGTTCTACCCTTCGCGGGGCCCAAGCCGGAGTGTGACCACGCATGCGCGTCGCCGACCTGATGACCCCCGTGTCCGAACCCCTGACCCACGAAACCACCCTACGTCAGGCCGCCAACGCCCTAGCCAACGCCAAACTGGACCAGCTGCCCGTCGCCCATGGGGGCCGACTGATCGGCGCGGTCAGTCAAAGCGACCTCGTCGACTTCGGCTTGGCCCGCGGCCTCAAGCCCGACAGCCCGGTGTTCGCGGTCATGAGCCACTACATCGACTGGTGCTACGAGGACGAGGACGTGGTCGACGTCACCCTCCGCCTCGCCGACGCCGACCGCGAAAGCCTTATCGTGCTTACCCGCGACCACCGCTTCGCCGGCGTGGTCGCCGCCAACGCGCCCGCGCGCGGGGGCTGGGGTCAGGTGGATGGGGTGGAGGCGGCCGCTTAGACTGTAAGCTCCTGTAGCGGCGTGAACCCCTCCGGCGTCTCGACCCTAAGCACATAGCGGCCGGGGGTCAGCCAAAGGAAGCCTCCCTCGGCGTCGGCGGTGAGCAGATACTGGTCCGCCGGCACGACCGCCGCGGCTTTGGCCAGTTCGGCGGCCGGTACGGCCTGTAACAGCCGCACTGCGCCGGGCGGCGCTGCAGCAAGATCGACCCGCACCTCCCGCCGCCGCCCGAACGCCAGCCAACCGGGCCGCCCGTTGCGATCGGCCAGGCGAGGATGAAAGACCGACAGATCAGCCGCAAAGCTGTCGCCGGAAACCGTATGCACTGCCGATCCGTCCGCCCGCCACACAACCACCGGGGCATTGGGTCTGAACCGCGCCATCACCCCGGCCACCGTCGGATCGTCCCTCGCCGGCTCGCTGGCCGGCGCGCCGGCCGACTGTTCGATGGTCAGCGGGTCGATGCCGGTCTTGGCCTTCAGCCGGGCCGCGAACCAAAGGTCACCACGCCGCGTCGGCTTTTTGGCCAAGTGGGCAAAACCGCAATAGACCAGTACCCGCGCTTTCGGATCGGCCAGCGCCCCGGCGATCAGGTTGTTGGCCTGGGCCTCCTCGCGGGTGGCGACCTGTTCCGGACCACTGGCGCTCTCGGGCGCCTCCTGGTCGTCCCGCACCTCATACTCTGTCAGCCGGTAGCCAGCCCGCGATGCCACCCTCGCCATCGAGGCATAGACCGGGTCGCGCAGGTAGAAGCCGTCGTCCATGCCGATGACCCCGTCATCGTACGGCCGGTCATGCTCGAAGGTCTCGGCTGCAAGGACCGAAAAGCCGTCCTCCCGCAGCCGCAAAGCCACCCGCTCCGCGAACGCCCGGTTGCAACTGAGATGATGAGCTTCATTGAGCATGACGACCCGGCGGCCCTTCGACGCCGCCGCGATTGCCTCCACGGCATCCTCGGCGACTGCGTCCGTCAGGTCAGGTGGTCCCTCGCCGCGCGGTCGGGGCGGGTACGGCTGCTCCCAGGCAGCCAGGGCTCCGGGTTCGTCACCGATGGTCGCCAGATAATGCGCCAGCATCTGCCTGGCGCCGGCCGCGCTATCGCCGCCGGCCTCGACCTTACGCCGCAGGTCCATCAAGAGGGGGACATAGCGCCCCTCCTTGTTGATCAGGCCATCCGGGCTCGGCGCCGGCTGTCGCCAGGCGGACAGAACCGGCGCAGCCAACCCTGTCGCCAAAAGCGAACGACGTGTCTGCATAACCTGAGGTTAAGCAGACACGCGTCCTGGCGTCTACCGCCCTGTCGGCACGTCCTTGAACGCCACGTCCTTGTCGACGCGGACATCGCCAGGCAGGCCCAGGACCCGCTCGGCGATGATGTTCTTGAGGATCTCGTCCGTGCCGCCGGCGATGCGCAGGCCCGGCGCCCAAAGCAGCGACTGCTGGAACGCGGCCTGGAGCGGGGCTTCCGCCGGGTCGACGAGGACGCCGTACTGATCCTCCATCTCGACGCCGTAGTTGCTCATCTCCTGCATCTGGTTGGCGGCGATGATCTTGCCGATCGAGCTTTCCGGACCGGGGGTCTGGCCCTTGGAGAGGGCAGTCATGGTCCGGAAGCGGGTCAGCTTCAGCCCCTCGGCCGCCACGTACCAGTCGGCCAGCTTGTCGCGGAAGGCGCCGTCCTTGATGCCGTCCGTCTGGCGGGCCAGCTCCATGATGGTCTTGTAGTCGGGGCCTGAGGACCCGCCGACCGCCAGACGCTCGTTCATCAGGGTGACCAGGGCCACCTTCCAGCCATCGCCGACATTGCCAAGACGCTGGCTGTCCTTCACCCGCAAGTCGGTGAAGTAGACCTCGTTGAACTCGCTGCCGCCGCTCGCCTGGTGGATCGGACGCACTTCCACGGCTGGATCGTGCATGTCGATCCAGAACATGGTCATGCCCTTGTGCTTGGGCACGTCGGGGTCGGTGCGGACCAGGAGGATGCCGTAGTCACTGTACTGGGCGCCGGTGGTCCACACCTTCTGGCCGTTGATCACCCACTCATCGCCGTCCTTGACCGCGCGGGTGCGGGAGGCGGCGACGTCGGAGCCGCCGGCCGGTTCACTGAACAGCTGGCACCAGATCTCCTCGCCGCGCATGGCCGGACCGACGAAGCGGGTCTTGGTCTCGGCATCGGCGAAGGCCATCACGGTCGGCACGCACATGCCGAGGCCGATGGTGAAATAGCCGTAGTTGACGCCGACCTTGCCCTCTTCCTGGCCGAAGATGACCGACTGGATCGGCGTGCCGCCGCCCCCGCCCCACTCCTTGGGCCAGGTGATGCAGGCGTAGCCGTTCTCGGCCTTCTTGGCCTGCCATTGCTTGGCCAGGGCCATATGCTCGGGGCTATTGGGCCGGCGGCCGTTGGCGCTGGTCGACTTGTGCTCAGCCGCGTTCTCTTCCAGCCACTTGCGGGCCTTTTCGCGGTAGGCGGCTTCTTCGGGCGAGTCGTTGAAATCCATGATCTTTTCCTCTCGCGCTTACGCGGCGTTCCGACGCTCGAGCTGGCTGACCAGCCGTTCTTTCCAGACCTTCGGCCCACCGGCCACCAGCGCCAGTTGGCGCGAGCGGCGGTAGTAGAGGTGGCAGTCCACCTCCCAGGTGAAGCCCATGCCGCCGTGGGTCTGGATGTTTTCCTTGCTGGCGAACCAATAGGCCTCGCTGCCGGCGATGCGGGCCGCGGCGGCGGCGGCCGGCAGCTCGGCGGCGTTGGTGTTCAGCGCCCAGGCCCCGTAGTAGGCGTTGGAGCGGGCGACCTCGTTCTTCACGTACATGTCGGCCAGCTTGTGCTTGATCGCCTGGTAGCTGCCGATCACCCGGCCGAAGGCGTAGCGCTCCAGGGCGTATTCCTTGGCCATCTCCAGGCACTTGCCGGCCCCGCCGACCTGTTCGAAGGCCAGCAGAACGGCGGCCCGGTCGAACACCTGCTCGGTGATCGTCCAGCCCTCGCCGGCGGCGCCGACGGCCTTCACCGGCGCGTCCTTGAACGTCAGCTTGGCCACCGACCGGGTCGGATCCAGCGATTTCAGGGTCTCACGGGTGACGCTGGCGTCGTTCAGATCGACCAGGAACAGGCCCGGACGGCCGCCCTCTGACGCCAAGACCAGGGCGACATCGGCGATGTCGCCGTCGGTCACCGGGATCTTCACCCCGTTCAGCTTGCCGCCCGAGACGGTGCAGTTCAGCGAGCCGCCATCGACGGCGCCGGGACCTTCGGAGGTGGCGTAGCAGCCGATGATCTCGCCGGCCGCGATCTTGGGCAGCAGGTAGCTCTTCTGCTCGTCATTGCCGGCCAGCATGATGGCCTCGGCCACGAAATAGACCGTCGAGGCGAAGGGGATCGGGGCCAGCGAACGGCCCAGCTCCTCGGCGATGGCGCAGAGTTCCACATGGCCCAGGCCAAGCCCGCCATGCTCTTCCGGGATCGCGGCGCCCAGCCAGCCCTGCTCGGCCACGGCTTTCCACAGCGCCTTGTCGTAAGAGATATCGGCGTCGTTCAGCACCACCCGCACCGCGCTGGTCGGCGAACGGGCTTCGAGGAACTTGCGAGCCTCGTCCTTCAGAAATTTCTGGTCGTCGGAATAGTCGAAATTCACGCTGCATCTCCCCGGGGCGCTCTTGACGGTCAAGATAGACCCCTTTGCCCGCGATGGAAGATTGACTTGGCGTCAAGGATTTCAGGTTTTTATGGCGGACCCTGTTTCAGAACGAGCTTACGGGTCCATGGCCAAAACGGTCTTCCAGAAGAACCAGCGCGTATGGGTTGAGGCGGTCGGCGCCTGGGCCAATGTCGAGAAGATCGTCGCCATCTGGGCCAAGGGCTTCGACGAGCCTGTCCGGGTGACCTACGACGTCGGCCTCGGCCGCGAGTTCTTCGCCCATGAGCTCAAGCCCGAAGACCAGGTCGCTGACCTGAACAATAGCGGCGAACGCTGGCGCCTGCTGCGGGCCACCAACAAGTGGCAACAGCCGGACGACTGCCGCCACCACCCCTTCCCCGGCACCTATCCGGTGGTGGTCACCGACCCCAATGACTGGGGCGGGTGGCGCACCCCCGGCGCCGAGTACGACCGCGATCCCCACAAGATCGAGCGACAGGCCCGGCTGATCGCCAGCGTGCCCAGGTTCCAGTCCATCGTCCGCGAACTGATCGAGCTGGTCGCCGAGTCGCCTGAAGACGCCCCGCCCGTGCTGCTGGAGCTGGCCAAACAGGCCTCGGCGATCGAGCGCTACGTGAACGAGGCCCCCGCCGTGGTGGCGGCGGACGATGAGGCCGGGTCGGCGGTCGCCTAGCACGAGCGCGCGATTTCGACCGCTTTCCGTGGCGCTGCCGTCCTGGGCTCGCTAAATCCTAGGGCATGCGCACCGAAACGCCCCAGCCTGTCCGCCTCGCCGACTATCGGCCGCCGTCGCACCTCATCGACACGGTCCACCTGGACTTCGATTTGCAGCCCTCGGCCACGCGGGTGAAGGCGACCCTGACCGTGCGGCGCAACGGGGACAGCGACCGGCTGGTGCTCGATGGCGAGGGGCTGAAGACGCTTTCGGTCACCGTCGATGGCAAGCCGTTCGCCTATGACGAAGCGCCAGAGACCCTGACCCTTACCGGCCTGCCCGAGGCCTTCACCCTGGAAACCGAGGTCGAGATCGATCCGGCCGGGAACACCGCGCTGATGGGCCTCTACATGTCCGGTGGGCGGTACTGCACCCAATGCGAGGCGGAGGGCTTCCGGCGGATCACCTGGTTCCTGGATCGGCCGGACGTGCTCAGCCGCTACACCGTCCGGATGGAGGCTGACGCCGGCTTCCACCACCTGCTGGCCAACGGCAACCTGACCGGCAGCGGCGAGGCTGGCGAGCGCCACTACGCCGAATGGGAGGATCCCTTCCCCAAGCCCTGCTATCTGTTCGCCATGGTGGCCGGCGAGCTGGACGTCCTCGAGGACAGCTTCACCACCATGACCGGCCGCGAGGTGGCGCTGAAGGTGTTCGTCGACCCCGGCATGGCGTCGCGGGCTGAATACGCCCTCGACAGCCTGAAGCGGGCGATGAAGTGGGACGAGGAGGTCTTCGGCCGGGAATACGATCTCGACCTGTTCATGATCGTCGCGGTGCGCGACTTCAATTTCGGGGCCATGGAGAACAAGGGCCTCAACATCTTCAACAGCTCGCTCCTGCTGGCCGACTCCGCCACCGCCACCGACATGGACTATGAGCGCATCGAGAGTGTCGTGGCCCACGAGTATTTCCATAACTGGACCGGCGACCGGATCACCTGCCGCGACTGGTTCCAGCTGTGTCTGAAGGAGGGCCTGACCGTCTTCCGGGACCAGGAGTTCAGCGCCGACATGCGCGGCGCCGCGGTCCAGCGGATCAAGGACGTCAAGGCGCTGCGGGCCAGGCAATTTCCCGAGGACGCCGGCCCCCTGGCCCATCCGGTGCGGCCCAACAGCTATCTGAAGATCGACAACTTCTACACCGCCACCATCTACGAGAAGGGCAGCGAGGTCATCCGCATGCTCAAGGCCCTGCTCGGTGACCAGGGCTTCAAGGCAGGGATGGACCTCTACTTCGACCGTCACGACGGCGAGGCGACCACGGTCGAGGCCTTCGTCCGCTGCTTCACCGACGCCACGGGCCGCGACCTGTCGGCCTTCTTCGGCTGGTACGAACAGGCGGGCACGCCCAAGGTCACCATCAGCCGCCGCTACGACGCGGCCAGCGGCAAGCTGGAACTGACCCTGCGCCAGCAGACCGCACCTACCCCCGGACAGCCTGACAAAGTCGCCCTTCCCCTGCCCGTCGCCGTGGGCCTGCTGGACGAGGATGGCCGCGAACAGGCGCCGACCCAGATGCTGGTGCTGGACGGTCCAGAGACCACCATCACCCTGGAGGGCGTTTCCAAGCCGCCGGTGCTGTCGGCCCTGCGCGGCTTCTCCGCCCCGGTGAAGCTGGAGACCGACGCCCCGGGAGAGCACGACTATGTGCTGCTGGCATCCGACCCTGACCTGTTCAACCGATGGGAGTCCGGCCAACGGCTGGCCACCCGGCTGATGCTGGCCCGCGCCGAGGGCCAGGCCGACGCGGCGGGCGAGCTGCGCTACGCCCAGGCCGTCGGCCGGGCGCTCGACGACCAGGCCGCCAACGCCGCCTTCAAGGCCCTGCTGCTGGCCCTGCCCAGCGAGCAGGACCTGGCGATGGAGATGCGGCCCGCGGACCCCGCCGCCATCCACGGCGCCCGCAGGGCGCTGCGCGAGGTGATGGCCGGCGAGCTGGCCGAACGGCTGGCGCGCCTGCACGAGGCCCTGGCCGACCATGGCGCCTTCTCCGCAGACGCTGAGGCCGCCGGCCGCCGGGCCCTGCGCAACGCCGCCCTCGACCTGCTGACCGCCGGCCCGGCCGAGGCGGTGCTGGAACGCGCCCGGGCCCACTATGGCGCAGCCGACAACATGACCGACGCAATGGGCGGCCTGACCGCCCTGGTGGCGTTGGGGGGTGATGCGGCGGAAACCGCCCTGGCCGCCTTCCACGCCCGCTGGAAGAGCGAGCCCCTGGTGATCGACAAATGGTTCGCCGCCCAGGCCCGCGACGGTGGCGAGGGCGCCCTGGATCGTATTGTCGCCCTGACCCGCCACGCCGACTTCGACGCCCCGAACCCCAACCGCCTGCGCGCCTTGGTCGGGACCTTCGCCAGCTTCAACCCCGCCCGGTTCCATGCCGAGGACGGGGCCGGCTATCGCTTCCTGGCTGATTGGATCATCGCCACCGACAAGGTGAACCCCATGACTGCCGCCCGCTTTGTCGAGGCTCTGGGCGGCTGGCGCCGCTACCGCGAGGATCTGGGCGCGAAGATGCGTGAACAACTTCAACGCATTGCGGCCGTCGACGGGCTTTCGAAGAATGTCTTCGAATTGGCGACCAAGGCGCTTGCCTGAGTCTCGTCGGCCACGAATCGCGACCGAAGGACTCAGGGGCGTTGATCACCCCTTAACGCGGTGACTCCGGGCGCCTAACATCGCCTGTCGAGGGTGAATCGGCGCTGGGGACTTTAGGGTTTGGCACGGGAGCGGAAGGCAGGATCGGGCGACCCCGCCTTCGCGGCTGCGAATCCCCGCGCCCAGGGCCAGCCGATGGTGCGCGTCGCCATCCTGGCCGCCTTGCTGCTACTCGCCGTCTACACCGCCTTCGGGGCCCAGAAACTGGTGCGCGGCTGGACCAGCACCCCGGCCCAGGTCGGCCCCGCCGCTATTGCTGCCCTGCTGGCCAGCCGGGTCGAGGGCGCCCTTGGGGCCCAGCAGGCGGGCCTGCTGGGCGGCGCAGAGGTGCTTCGCCGCGTGCCGGACAACCCGCTGGAAGCCGCTGAACTGACCCTGCGCATCGCCGGCCCCACCGCCTCGGGCAGCGCCGTCGTCATTGACGGGACCGTGACCGCCGCGACCGGCGCGGCGGTCGCGCCCGACTGGGCCGGCGCGGCCCGCGCCGCCGAGGCCGCCGGCCAGACCAGCTGGATGGGCGCCGCCCCTGGCGACCGCAAGCGCCTCTACCTGGCCGAGGCCCAAACCGTCCCCGGCGGCACGGCCTGGCTGGTCCTGGTCTCTGACCCGGCCAAGGTGGCCGGCGCCGGCCTGACCCGCACCTCCGCCCTGGCCTTCGTCGACGGCCGGATCGCCGCCGCCACCGGGCCGGGCGTCTCCGCTGCCTCGAGCCTCCAGGAGGGCTTCGGCCTCCAGGTCCGTGACCTGCGCACCGACGTGTTGCTGCGTGGCCAGGCGCCTGGCGGCCAGCCGCTGGACGTCGCCGTGCGCCCGATCGGCGATGGCGGCCTTCTGGCCATCGCCGCCGACAAGGTCGACGGCCTGATGAGCGTCGACGCCGAGCGGATGGACGGCCTGGTCTCCCTGCTGGCGCCCCTGTCGGTCGGCATCGCCCTCGCCCTCCTCCTGCTCATGCAGATGCGCCGGACCAGCGCCGCCCAGCGCGCCATGGTGGCCAGCGAGGAACGCTATCGCCTGGCCGTCGACGCCGCCCGCTGCGGCATCTGGGAGTGGGACCTGGAGAACGACCGGGTGTTCATGTCCGAGGTCACCGGGGTGATCTTCGGCTGGGGCGGCGCCGGGGTGGTCAGCGGCCAGGAGGTGCTGGACCGGGTCGCGCCCGACCATCGCGAGCGGGTCCGCCTCGCCCTGTCCCATGCCGCCACCTACGGCGCCTTCGACGTCTCCTTCCGGGTGCCGGGGACCGAAGGCCGCCGCTCGATCTGGATCGACGCCCGCGGCCAGGGCGCTGGCGGCCCGGGCGCCGAGACCCACAGCCGGATCATCGGCGTGGCCCTGGACGTCACCGAGGAACGCCTGGCCCAGGCCCGCGCCCAGGCCGCCGAAAACCGGCTGCGCGACGCCATCGAGAGCGTCTCGGAAGCCTTTGTGCTGTGGGACCGGCACGGCCGGCTGCTGCTCTGCAACCGCAACTACCGCGCCACCTTCAACCTCGAGGCCAAAATCCTCAAGCCGGGCGCCGCCCGCGACCAGGTCAACCGCTTCGCCCAGCTGGCCATCAAGCAGGAGTTCCCCTCGCCCCACGGCCACAAGGGCGAGCGCGAGGCCGAGCTGATGGATGGCCGCTGGGTGCAGATCAGCGAGCGGCGGACGGCCGAGGGCGGCCTGGTCATGACCGCCGCCGACATCACCGCCATCAAAATGCAGGAGGAGGCGCGCCGGCTGAACGAGGAGCAGCTGCAGAACGCCGTCGCTGGCCTGGAGCGCAGCCAGGAGCAGCTGGCGGAACTGGCCCGCAAGTACGAGACCGAGAAGGTCCGCGCCGAGGGCGCCAACAAGGCCAAGAGCGAATTCCTGGCCAACATGAGCCACGAACTGCGCACGCCGCTCAACGCGATCAACGGCTTCTCGGAGATCATGGTGGCCGAGATGTATGGCCCGATGGGCGACGCCCGCTACAAGGAATACGCCCTCGACATCCACAACAGCGGCCAACACCTGCTGGCCCTGATCAACGACATCCTCGACATGTCGAAGATCGAGGCCGGCAAGATGAACCTGAAGTTCGAGCCGATCAGCCTGGAGGAGGTGACCGAGGACGCCATCCGCCTGGTCCGCAACCGCGCCGAGGCGGCCGGTCTGGAGGTCAGCGCCGAATTCCCCCACCTGCCGGAGGTCGAGGGCGATTACCGGGCTATCAAGCAGGTGCTGCTCAACCTGCTCAGCAACGCCATCAAGTTCACCCCGCGCGGCGGCCGCGTCACCGTCCGGGCCGAGCCACGCCGCGACGTTCTGGGCGAGCGCATCCGGGTGGCGGTGACAGACACCGGCATCGGCATCAGCAAGGAAGACCTGGCCCGCCTGGCCCAGCCCTTCGAACAGGTCGAGAGCCAGCACTCCAAGACCACGCAAGGCACCGGCCTGGGCCTGGCCCTGACCAAGAGCCTGGTCGAGCTGCACGAGGGCACGCTGGAGATGGACTCGGCGCCGGGCGAAGGCACGACGGTCAGCTTCAGCCTGCCGATACGCCAGCAGCCGGCGGCACGGAGCGTGGCCTGAGGCCATGCTCATGCGGTGCGGTTATGGCGCACTCAAGCTTCGGCGCTTGACGATGAAGGGGCCGAACCCTACGGCCGCCCCATGCCCGCCGACGCCGCCCGCCTGACCATCGATCTGGACGCCCTCGCGGCCAACTACCGGCTGCTGCGGGACACCGCCGCCGGCGCCGAGACCGCCCCCGTGGTCAAGGCCGACGGCTACGGCATGGGTGCGGCCCAGGCCGCCCTGCGCCTGTGGGCCGAGGGCGCCCGAACCTTCTACGTCGCCCGACTGTTCGAGGGTGAAGCTCTGCGCGCGGCCCTGGGCGACCGCCCTGCCGCCATCCTGGTCTTCGACGGCTGTCCGGGCGACGCCGTCGGCCGGCTGAAGGCCGCGGCCTTGGTCCCCGTGCTCAACAGCCCCGAGCAGATCGTCGCCTGGACCGCCGCCGGCGAGACCCCCCTGGCCATCCACATCGACACCGGCATGAACCGTCTGGGCCTGACCCTCGCGCAGGCCGCCGACCTTGCGGCCGCCGGTCTCAACCCCGGCCTGATCCTCAGCCACCTGGCCTGCGCCTCCCAGCCCGGCCACAGCCTCAACGCCGTCCAGCTCGCCCGCTTCAACGAGATGCGCGCCCTGTTCCCCGCCGCCCGCGCCAGCCTGTCCAGCTCCGGCGGCATCTTCCTCGGCCCCGACTACCACCACGACCAGGTGCGCCCGGGCCTCAGTCTCTACGGCGGCGGCCCGCACGACCGGCACGACCCGCGCCTGGCCACCGTCGCCCGCCTCGAAGCCCCCATCCTGCAGATCCGCGACCTCGTACCCGGCGATACCGTCGGCTACGGCGCCGACTTCGTGGCCGAGGCTCCCACCCGCGTCGGCATTCTGGGCGCCGGCTACGCCGACGGCGTCCTGCGCGCCAGCAGCCCGCGCGGCGGCGCCTGGTTCGCGGGCCATCGCCGCCGCTTGCTGGGCCGCATCTCCATGGATCTGATCGCCATCGACCTGACCGGCGCCCCGGCCGCTCCTGGCGACATGGTCGAGCTAATCGGCCCCAACCTGACCCTCGACGCCGCCGCCCTGGCCGCCGGCGCCTCGCCCTATGAGCTGCTGGTCCGCATCGGCCATCGCTCACCCCGCCAGTGGATCGGCGCTCAATAGCCAGCCTACCTACCAATCCGTCATCCCGGAAACGCGCTGCACGCGGGGGCCGGGATGACGGGGGCAGGGATCAGGCCGCCTGCGCCGCGTCCCGCCCCGCGAACACCTCGCCCAGGCAGGCGAACAGGCTCGCCGCCGTCACCGGCTTGTCCAGGTGCCGATCCGCCCCGGCCGCAAGACTCGCGGCCACATGCTCCGGCAAGGCATTGGCGGTCAGCATGATGATCGGCGTTCGCATCTCTCGCGCCCGCAAGGTGCGGATGGCCGTCAGCCCGTCCATCACCGGCATCTGCATGTCCATCAGCACCAGGTCGAACGCGTCGCGCTCGGCGGCGTCCAGCGCCTCCTGGCCGTTCTCGACGCTGATCACCTCGGCGTAGTTGGCCAGCATCAGCTCCATGACCTTGCGGTTGGTGGCGTGGTCGTCGGCAACCAGCACCCGCATCTGCGGCGGCGCCCCCACCTCAACCGGCGTGGTCGGCGGCGCCTCGGCGTCGGCCGCGCGGGGGAGCGGAACCTCGAACCAGAAGCTGGCCCCGATCCCCGGCCGCCCCTCGCAATCCAGCACCCCGCCCATCAGGCCGGCCAGCTCGCGCGAGATCGCCAGCCCCAGGCCGGTGCCGCCATAGCGGCGGGTGATGGTGTTGTCCGCCTGCTGGAAGCGGCCGAAAATCCGCTCCCGCGTCTCATGATCGAAACCCTCGCCGGTGTCGGCCACCTCTATCCGCACCCGGTCGTCGGCGGTTCGGATGCCGGTCACCTGGATGTGGCCGTGGTTGGTGAACTTCACCGCGTTGCTGAGCAAGTTGGTCAGGATCTGGCGCACCCGCACCATGTCGCCCGACGCTGCCGCGTCCACCTCCGGTGACAGGTCGATGCGGATTTCCACCCCCTTCTCCGCCGCCTTCAGCTCGGCCAGGGCGGCGGTGGCCCGCACCACCTCGCCCAGGTGGAACGGCGCCGCCTCCAGGGTGATCTGGCCGGACTCGATCCGCGCCTGGTCGAGAATGTCTGACAGCAGCCGCTCCAGCGTCTGGCCGGAATTGCGGATGATCTCGATCATCTCGCGGGTGCGGGCGTCCAGCGGCTCCCGCGCCAGGATGTCGGCGATCCCGACGATGCCGTTCAGCGGCGTCCGGATCTCATGGCTCATGTTGGCCAGGAAGACGCTCTTGGACAGCGCCGCCTCTTCCGCCGCCGCCAAGGCCGCCTGTAGCGCGGCGGCCGTCTCCATCCGTTCGGTCACGTCCTCGCCGACCGTGACGATGTAGCGAGGACCCTCGGCGCCAAAGGTCGCCACCTTCTTGGTCGTGAAGTTGCGGCGGCCCTTGGCTGCGGTGGTGACGATCTCGTCCTCCGCCACGGTCATTTCGCCGGAGGTGATGACCGCCATGTCCTCCTCGGCGAAGGCGCGGGCCTCCTCCGGCGAAAACAGGTCGAACACGCTGCGGCCGATCAAGGCGTCGGCGGTAACCCCCAGCATCTCCTCAGCCGCCCGGTTGACCAGCACATATCGGCCGTCCCGCGCATCCTTGACCATCAGGATGGCCGGCAGCATCTGAACGATGGCGTCGAAGAAGGCCTCGCGGCTGATGGCCTCGTCCCGCGCCTTGATCAGCTCCTCGACCACCCTCTGGGTATCGCGGACTAGCTCGCCCTGGGAACACAGCGCCTCGGCCAGTTCGCCGGACCCGTCGAGCGGCGACAGGCCGGTGTCGCCCTCCACCCCGGCCGCCAAGGTGAGTTCACAGGGCGCCCGCGCCATCAGGAACATCACCCGCCCGTCCGGCTGGACCGACACGGCGCCGCGCAGGCGCAGGTGGGGCTCTTCCTTCCCACGCAGAGTCAGGACCTGCCGGTCGAGCCGGGTCAGTTCACAGAGCGTCTCGGGGACCGGCCCGTCCTCGATCTCGAAGGCCGAGGTCAGCTTCCGCCCGGCTAGCCCCGGCGCCAGGCCGGCCAGCACCGCCGAAGCCGCCTGGATCCGCAGCCCCGGCCCGATCTCGAACCGGCAGGGGAACAGGGTGTCGAGCATCGACGAGTCGAAAACGCCGCCGGCCGCGCCGTCGGCAGTGCCGTCGGCAGTGCCCATCGCATCGTCCCGGTCCAGGCCGCTCATTCACCGTCCCCAACTGGACCGGAAGTTGAGCCGATCAGCCTTAAGAAACCGTGTCGCGAGCTGCGGCTCCTGGTCGCGGCAAAGCCTTTGTCCACAAGGAATTTCGCTTGTCGGCGATCGCACGTTCGACGAACAGGTATTTTTGAGCGCCACACGCAGAAGTGGACACTCCGCAAGCGATGGTCTCAGCCCATCCCGAGCAGCATCGAGGTCACCAGCACCACTCCGAGCCCGGCGGCGATGCTGGTGGTCAGCCCCGTGCCGCGCGAGCGGGTCCAGCCGCTCAGACCCAGACTGGCCAGCAGGGCGTAGAGTCCCACGCCGAAACACAGGCTCATGATGGCCCGCGGCCCGGCGGCTGACCCCGCCTGCACCGCCGCCGGGGCTTGGGGACGCAACAGCGCCACCAGCGCCGTCGAAGCCACCACCGCAACGATGAAGGCCGCCGAAGAGGTCACAGCGAACCCGATGGCCAACGACCCCGTCCGCCCCTTGACCTGCAAGGCCAGCAGGGTCCCGAGGAAGGTGGCCGCGAAGCCTCCGAGAAACGCGCTCAACGCCCCCACCTGCGATGCAAGGGCTGAAAGGTATGCAGGGGCCAGTTCGTTCATGCCGCGAGTCTATCGAACATTCAGGGGAGGCGACAGCACGGCCACGAGGCGCCCCGAACCTAGTGCAGAACGATCACCCCTCCCCGCATACCCAAGCCGCCCCTTCCGCACCCGCCCCCAGGATCGCGATTGAACAAAAAGAGAACATCCACTAGCTTCGGGGCTCTGCCGCGCATCCGCGCTATCATCCCTCCAGTCCCGAATCGGAATCTCAATGGCCCGCGACGGCGCCCTTTTCGTCTGCCAGTCCTGCGGTGGCGTTTCGCCCAAGTGGGCGGGGCAGTGTCCTGCCTGCGGAACCTGGAACACCCTGGTCGAGGAAGTCACCAGCCGGATGCCCGGCGCGATGGCGCCGTCCAAGGGCGCCAAGCGTGGGGGGCTGACGTTCGAGGGGCTGCTCAGCGACACACCGGCGCCGCCGCGCATCGTCACCGGGGTGGAGGAGTTCGACCGGGTCTGCGGCGGCGGGGTTGTGCCGGGATCCGCCATCCTGGTCGGTGGCGATCCGGGGGTGGGGAAGTCGACCCTGTTGCTGCAGGTGGTGGCCAGCGCCGCGATGCGGGGGGCCCGGTGCGCCTACATCTCCGGCGAGGAGGCGGTGGAGCAGGTGCGCGGGCGGGCCGGGCGGATGGGGCTGGCCATGGCGCCGGTCCAGCTGGCTGCTGAAACGGCGCTGCGCGACATCCTCGAGGGGCTGAAAAAACAATCTTTCGATCTCGTGGTCATCGATTCCATCCAGACCATGTGGAGTGACGCCCATGAGGCCGGGCCGGGCTCGGTGACCCAGGTGCGGTCCTGCGCCGGGGAACTGGTGCGGATGGCCAAGAAGAAAGGCGTGGCGGTCATCCTCGTCGGCCATGTCACCAAGGATGGCCAGATCGCCGGTCCGCGCGTTGTCGAACACATGGTCGATGCGGTTCTGAGCTTCGAAGGCGAGCGGGGTTATCCCTTCCGGGTGCTGCGGGGAGCCAAGAACCGCTTCGGCGCCACTGATGAGATCGGGGTGTTCGAGATGGGGGACGCCGGTCTCAGCGAGGTGCGCAACCCGTCGGCCCTGTTCCTGCACGACGGCGCCGAGCGGGCGGCCGGGGCGGCGGTGTTCGCCGGCATCGAAGGCAGCCGGCCGGTGCTGGTCGAGTTCCAGGCCCTGGTGGCGCCGTCCGCTCACGGGAACCCCCGGCGGGCCGTGGTCGGCTGGGATTCGGGGCGCCTCGCCATGGTGCTGGCCGTATTGGAGTCGCGATGCGGCCTTGGATTTGGCAACCGGGACGTCTATCTGAACGTCGCCGGGGGCCTGCGGATCAGTGAGCCCGCGGCTGACCTGGCCGCGGCGGCGGCCCTGGCCTCTTCGGCATTGGATGAGTCCCTGCCCCAGGACTGCGTAGTGTTCGGTGAAATCAGCCTGTCCGGCGACGTGAGGCCCGTGAGCCGCATGGAGTCGCGCCTGAAAGAGGCGGCCAAACTCGGCTTCGGCCGCGCCCTGGCGCCGACCGGCGCCGGGGAGGCCCTGCCGGTCACCGGCGTCTCCCGCCTGGCCGAGGCCATCGACCGTATCGGCCAGCAGAGGTGGACGACTTGACCCTGTTCGACGTCCTGGCCGGCCTGCTGCTGTTCATCAGCGCCCTCACCGCCTTCATGCGCGGGGCGACGCGGGAACTGACCGGGATGCTGGCGTTCGTGATCGCCGCCCTGGTGTCCATCCTCTGCCTGAAGTTCAGCGCTCCGATCTTCCGCGGCATGCTCAGCCCCGACTGGGCGGCGGTGACCGCCGCCTTGCTGGTCGTCTTCGTGATCGTCTTCCTGATCCTGAAGGTCGTCTCCAGCCAGATCACCAACCGGGTGCAGAGCGCGGGCGCCCTGGGAACCCTTGACCGGGTCATCGGCGCCGGCTTCGGCCTGTTCCGCGCCATGGTCATCCTCGGCGCCTTCACCCTGCTGATCCAGATGGCCGGGGGCGAGAAGGGCCCGCCGGACTGGGTGAAGAATGCGACGCTGTATCCCTTGACCGCGGGGGCCGGGAAGGTGCTCAAGACCTTCGCCCCGGAGGGCTTCGCCGCCGCCGGAAAGATCGCCCCCGCCGTGTCCGACGCCGTCAAGAAGGGCGCCGGCTACAGCGAGGACGAGCGCGAGACCATGGACGAACTGGTGGAGAAGAGCCGATGACCCAAGCGTTCGAAAGAACCGTGTGGAATCCCGCCGACCACCGCGATCCGGACGACGATACCCTGCGGCTCGAATGCGGGGTGTTCGGTGTCCATGACGTCGCCGACGCCTCGGCAGTGGCGGCGTTGGGCCTGCACGGGCTGCAGCACCGGGGCCAGGAGGCCTGTGGCATCGCCACCTTCGACGGCCAGCGGTTTTATACCGAGCGCCATGTCGGCCATGTGGGCGACGCCTTCACCGGCCAGGACCTGGTCGGCCGTCTGCCGGGCCGCAGCGCGGTGGGCCACACCCGCTACGCCACCGCCGGCGGCAGCGCCTTCCGCAATGTGCAGCCGATGTTCGCCGACCTCGAGGCCGGCGGCGTCGCCTTGGCCCACAACGGCAACCTGACCAACTTCTACGCCCTGCGCGACCAGCTCGTGGCCGACGGCGCCATCTTCCAGTCGACCAGCGACAGCGAGGTGATCCTCCACCTGCTGGCCCGGTCCAAGAAGACCAAGTTCGTCGACCGCTTCATCGACGCCATCAGCCAGATCGAGGGCGGCTATGCCCTCATCGCCCTGACCAACAAGAAGCTGATCGGGGTGCGCGACCCGCTGGGCATCCGCCCCCTGGTGCTGGGCGAGCTGGACGGCAAGGCGGTGCTCGCCTCGGAGACCTGCGCGCTGGACATGATCGGCGCCCGGTTCGTCCGCGATGTGCAGCACGGCGAGATGGTGATCATCTCCGACGAGGGGATCGAAAGCCTGCGGCCCTTCCCCGCCCTGCGCGCTCGGCCCTGCGTTTTCGAGTACGTCTACTTCTCCCGCCCCGACAGCATCATCGACGGCCGCTCGGTCTATGACGTGCGCAAGCGGATGGGCGCCAAGCTGGCCGAGGAATGCGGCGTGGAGGCCGATGTGGTCGTCCCGGTGCCTGACAGCGGCGTGCCGGCGTCCATCGGCTATGCCCAGGCCAGCGGCCTGCCCTTCGAAATGGGCATCATCCGCAACCACTATGTCGGCCGCACCTTCATCCAGCCGACCCAGGGCGTCCGCGAGCTGGGCGTGCGCATGAAGCACAGCCCCAACCGCGCAGTGCTCGAGGGCAAGCGGGTGGTTCTGATCGACGATTCCATCGTGCGCGGCACCACCAGCCGCAAGATCGTCCGGATGGTCCGCGAGGCCGGCGCCACCGAGGTCCACCTGCGCAGCGCCTCGCCGCAGCTGAAGTGGCCGGACTTCTACGGCATCGACATGCCGGATCGGGACAAGCTGCTGGCGGCCAACAAGAGCCTTGAGGAGATGACCGCCTTCCTCGAGGTGGACTCCCTCGGCTTCCTCAGCATCGAGGGCCTCTACGAGGCGCTCGGCGTCGGGCCCCGCGATGCGACCAACCCCCAGTTCACCGACCACTACTTCACCGGTGACTACCCCACCCGCCTGACCGACCGCGACTGCCTGCTGGCCAACGCCGACGGCCCGGGGAGGCAACTCTCCTTCCTGGTCAGCGCCTGACTGTAGGTTGCCTGACAGGCAACCTTGCTGGGAACCATGTATTGATAAGGCGTGTAGGAACGGAACTTGAGGCCGCATGCTCGATGACGCGCTGGAAATTCGCAGGCTCAACGCGCTCGAAGGCTATCGGATAATCGACACCGATCCAGAGGCGACCTTCGATGACCTGACGAAACTGGCGCGCCTGGTCTGCGACGCGCCTGTCGCCCTGATCAGCCTGGTGACCGCCGACCGCCAGTGGTTCAAGTCGGCCAGCGGCTTCGATGAGAGAGAAACTCCCCGTGACATCTCTGTCTGCACCCACGCGGTGGCCCAGGACCGGCCTCTCTATGTGGTCGCTGACATGGCTGCCGACCCTCGCTTCGCAGAGGGACCGCTCGTCGCTGGGCCGGAGCATTTCCGCTTCTATGCCGGGGCCGTGTTGCGCACTGAGGATGGCGACGCGCTCGGCACCCTGTGCGTCCTTGACCGCAAGCCTCGACCCGGCGGCCTGAGCGAAGGTCAAGGCGGGGCGCTGCTGGCTTTGGCGCGGCAGGTCATGAGCCTCCTGGAGCTGCGCCAGATGCTGCACAAGCGCGCCGAACGGGAAGCTCAATTCCGCGCCCTGGCCGACAGCATGCCCCAGATGGTCTGGTCCACGCGCGCCGACGGCCACCACGACTACTACAATGCCCGCTGGTACGAATTCACCGGCGTCCCGGCCGGCTCGACCGACGGCGAGGGCTGGAACGGCATGTTCCACCCGGAAGACCAGGAACGCGCCTGGGCCAAGTGGCGCCATTCGCTGGAAACCGGCGAGCCCTACGAAATCGAGTATCGCCTGCGCCGCCACGACGGGGCCTATCGCTGGACGCTCGGCCGGGCTCGCGCCGTGCGCGGCGTCGATGGGACCATAGCCCGCTGGTTCGGCACCTGCACCGACATCCACGACCAGAAGCAGATCTCGGAGCAGGAGAGCCTGCTGAGCCGCGAGCTGAGCCACCGGATCAAGAACATCTTCTCGGTGGTCAGCGGCCTGGTCGCGCTATCCGCCCGCCGCTTCCCCCACGCCGCCGACTTTGCCCGCGACCTGCGCGAGCGGATCGTGGCCTTGGGCCGGGCCCATGACTTCGTGAGGCCCCAAGCCGTTGCCGGCCAGGCCCGGCGGATGACCCGGCTGTCCCAACTGCTGGCCGAACTCCTGACGCCCTATCGCACCGAGGATGCCGAACGGGTGCGGATTCTGGGCGACGAGGCGGAGATAGACGACCAGGCCGCCACGCCCCTGGCGCTGGTGTTCCACGAGCTCGCCACCAACGCCGCCAAGTACGGCGCCCTCTCCCGCCCCGAAGGCCGGGTGACCATCACCAGCCGGATAGACCGCGCCGACCTGATCGTGGAGTGGTCCGAGAGCGGCGGCCCGACCGTGAAGGGTCCGCCCGCCACAGAGGGATTCGGCTCGACACTGGCGCAACTCAGCACCGAAACCCAGCTAGGCGGAAAACTCGCCAAGGATTGGCGCCCGCAGGGCCTGGTGGTGACCCTGGCCCTGCCGCTGAACAGCCTGAACCGGAAGAGCTAGCCCGAAGCGCCGCAACGCCTTGAAGGGAGATCGCGCTACTGAAACACCTGCAAGGCCGGCGGGGGCGACAGCAGGTCGCCGTCCCGGTGCAGGGCGTAGTCGAGCGCGCGGACCACGGTCTTTTCGTCGCTGGGCTTGGTCAGCAGCCCGATTACGCCCTCGGGGCGCTCATGCGGCGGAAGCGGGTGGGCGGTCAGGTAGATGACCTTGGCGAACCGATCGCGCGCCAGTTCGGCGCCGAGCCCGACGCCGGTGCGGCCGTCGCGCAGGTTCACGTCTACCAGGGCCAGGTCGATCTTATGGTTGTTGGCCAGCTCACGGGCGCTGGCGGCGTCTTGGGCGATGCCCACCACCTCGTAGCCCTGCTCGGTGAGGACGTACTCCAACTCCATGGCGGTGAGGATTTCATCCTCGACAATCAGAACTCGGGCTGTCATCGCGACGGCACATGCCTCCTTCGACCGGGCTAACGCCTCAATACGATTCAGGTTTCCCTGCTTCCGTCGCAATTCCGACGGAACAGCGGTCGGTTGCACGGGCGACACGGAGCGCCCGATGAAGTTCCGCCTCGACCCCTACATGCTCGCCCTGCTGGGCATGGTGGTGCTGGCCTCGCTGGCGCCGGCGCGCGGTGTGGCGGGCGACATTCTCGGCCCGGCGACCAAGGCCATCGTCGCCCTGTTGTTCTTCCTCCATGGCGCCAAGCTGTCGCGCGAAGCGGTGGTGGCCGGCCTGTCCCACTGGCGTTTGCACCTCACCGTCCTGGCGGTCAGCTTCGGCCTCTTCCCGCTGCTCGGCCTCGCCACCGGCCTGCTGCCGGAAACCCTGCTCCCCTCGGCGCTGGCCATGGGCATGCTGTTTCTCTGCTGCCTGCCCTCGACGGTGCAGTCCTCCATCGCCTTCACGGCCCTGGCGCGGGGCAATGTGGCGGCGGCAGTCTGCGCCGCGTCGGCGTCCAACCTGCTGGGCATGGCGGTGACGCCGCTGCTGGTCGGCCTGACCCTGCATGTGCAGGGGGACGGGCCCGGATGGAGCGCCGTCCTCGACATCCTCGTCCAGCTCCTGCTGCCGTTCATAGCCGGCCAGCTGGTCCGCCCCTGGGTCGCGCCGCTGCTGGAGCGGCGCAAGCCGCTGGTGGGGCTGGTGGATCGGGGCTCGATCCTGCTGGTGGTCTATGCCGCCTTCAGCCGGGCGGTGCTGGACGGAGTGTGGACCCGCGTCTCCGTAATCGAGTTGGCGGTGGTCGCTGTCCTCTGCTTGGTCCTGCTGGCCCTGGTGCTGGGCTTCACCCTGTGGCTCGGGCGGCGGCTGGGCTTCGCGCTGGAGGACCAGATCGTCCTGGTGTTCAGCGGCTCGAAGAAGAGCCTGGTCACCGGCGCGCCGATGGCCGCCATCCTGTTCGCCCCCGCCGTGGCCGGGGTGATGATCGTGCCGCTGATGATCTATCACCAGCTTCAGTTGCTGGCCTGCGCCTGGCTGGCCCAGCGGTGGGGCGCACGGCCCGAAGAAGGGGTGACTCAGGCCGCGGATAAGCTAGACACCGCGCCATGACTCTTTCCGGAAAGATCGCCCTCGTCACCGGCGCCACGCGCGGCATCGGCAACGCCGCGGCCCTCGGCCTGGCCAAGGCCGGCGCCCATGTCATCGCGCTGGGCCGCACCCAGGGGGCGCTGGAGGTGCTGGACGACGAGATCCTGGCCGCCACCGGCCAACGGGCTACCCTGGTCCCCATCGATCTGCGCAAGCCTGAAGACCTCGACCCGCTGGGCGCCCACCTGCACGAGCGGTTCGGCCGGCTGGACATCGTGGTTCACGCGGCGGCCCTGTTGGGCGGCATCTCGCCCATCGGCCATATCGAGCCGAAGTCCTGGGACCAGACCCTGACCGTCAACCTCACCGCCACCTGGCGGCTGATCCGCTCGTTCGAGCCGCTGTTGCGCGCCTCAGAGGCGGGGCGAGCCATCTTCCTGACCACCGGCCGGGTGGTGCGGCCCAAGGCCTTCTGGGGCCCCTACGCTGCCAGCAAGGCGGGGATGGAGGCGCTGGTGAAATGCTGGGCGGACGAGCTGGAACAGACGTCGGTGCGCGCCGTCCTGCTCGACCCGGGCGCCGTACGCACCCGGATGCGCGCCGAAGCCTATCCCGGCGAAGATCCGCTGACCCTGCCCGAGCCGGCGGCCCTGGCGCCGTTGATCGTCGAACTGGCCGGCCGCGCCGACCTGCCGGCAATGCCGGAGACGGTCGTGTTCAACGCCTGACGGTTACTTCGTGCGGTTCGGCGTGCCGCCGCGCGAACGGATCACCGGCTTGGCCGCGCCTTCCTTCTCCATCCGCTTGGCCTTGGTGGCGCGCTTGACGCGCAGCTGCTTGGCCTCCTTGGCGCTGGAGGTGACGCCCAGCTTCTTGGGCTTGGGCCGCGGCCCCAGCGCCTTGCCCGACCCCATCGGCCGCTTGTCGCCCTGAGCGTCGGCATAGGGGTTGGCGCCCGACTTTATGGTGATGCGGATCGGCACGCCCGGCAGGTCGAAGCTCTCGCGGATCGAGTTGATCAGGTAGCGCCGATAATGCTCCGGCATCTGGTTGGCGCGGCTGGAGAACATGACGAAGGTGGGCGGCCGGGCTTTGGTCTGGGCGACGTATTTCGGCTTGATCCGCTTGCCGTTGACGGCGGGCGGCGGGTGGCGCTGGATGGCCATGGCCAGCCAGTCGTTGAGGTCGCGGGTTTTCACCTTGGTCGACCAGTTGGTGTAGGTCTTGATGACGGCCGGCATCAGCTTGTCGAGGCCGTAGCCGGTCTCGGCCGACAGGGCCACAACCGGTGCGCCCCGGACCTGGGGCAGCATGCGCTCGGCGTGTTCGCGGAAATTCTTCAGGGTCTCGGCCTGGTCCTCGACAAGGTCCCACTTGGCCAGCACGAAGACCAGCGAGCGGCCCTCCCGCTCCACCAGGTCGGCCAGCTGCAGGTCCTGCACCTCGAACGGGTGGGTGGCGTCCATGACCAGCAGGACGACCTCGGCATAGACGATGGTGCGAATGCTGTCGGAGACCGACAGCTGCTCCAGCTTCTCCTGGATCTTGGCTTTCTTGCGGAGGCCGGCGGTATCCACCAGGCGGACCTTCTTGCCCTGCCATTCCCACTCGACCGAGATGGAGTCGCGGGTGATGCCGGCTTCCGGGCCGGTCAGCATGCGGTCCTCGCCGATCAGGGCGTTGACCAGGGTCGACTTGCCGGCGTTCGGACGGCCGACGATGGCCAGTCGGACGGGCTTGTCGCCTTCGTCTTCAGCTTCGTCGTCCTGATGCTCGGGGGCGATGTTGACCAGGGCCGCATAGAGGTCGGCCATGCCCTCGCCGTGCTCGCCGCTGAGCGGGATGGGTTCGCCGAAGCCCAGGGTCCAGGCCTCGGCGATGCCGGGCTCGCCCTGCTTGCCCTCAGCCTTGTTGGCGCCCAGCAGCACCGGCTTGTCGCGCTTGCGCAGGATCTCGGCGAACACCTCGTCCAGCGGGGTTATCCCCTCGCGGGCGTCGATCAGGAACAGGCAGACGTCGGCCTCGTCGATGGCCAGCTCGGTCTGGCGGCGCATCCGCGCCTCCAGGGTATCGTCATCCACATCCTCGAAACCGGCGGTATCGACCAGGCTGAGGTTCATGTCGCCGATGCTGCCGCTGGCGAACCGGCGGTCGCGGGTAACCCCCGGACGGTCGTCGACGATGGCGAGCTTCTTGCCGGCCAGCCTGTTGAACAGGGTGGACTTGCCGACGTTCGGTCTTCCGACAATGGCGAGCTTCAGGGGCATGGGGTCTTTCCGGATACCCTAGTCTATCCGGTCCGGACAAAGGGGGCGTGGTGCAAATGCAAAGAGGCGGCGGCTCTTGGCAGAACCGCCGCCCCTTTACAAGGTTTCGCTTTTTCGTTGGCGCGCAATTCGCCGCCGAACCGGTACCCGTTTCGGCGATTGCATATGCCTTAGCGGATCGCCACCAGTTCGGCCTTGTCGGTCACCACATAGACCATGCCGCCCGCCGCGACGGGGGTGATCAGGGCCGGGCCGCCGATCTTCAGGGTCTTGGTGGTCTCGCCGGTCTTGGGGTTGATCGACAGGGCGCGGCCGTCGCTGGAGACGACGACCAGCTTGTCGGACGCCAGGACCGGGCCGAAGAACAGGCTCTTGTCCTTGGTCTTCTTGATCCCCTCGTTGAGGTCCTTGATCCAGTAGACCTGGCCGGTCTCGCGCGAGGCGCAGACCAGCTCGCCGGCCCGGCTGATGATGTAGACCACGTCGCCGGCGGGCCACGGGGTGGCGATCGACGACACCGGCAGCGACCAGCGGGGCTGGCCAGAACGAAGGTCGATGGCGGCGAACACGCCCGAATGGCTGGCGGCGAACACGTCGCCCTTGAAGATCACCGGCCGGCCGGCCACGTCGCGGATTTCCGACAGGGCGTTGGTGCGGCTGGCGCGCGACAGGGCGTTGTTCCACAGGTCGTTGCCGTTGCCGGCGCGCAGGGCGACCAGCTCGCCCGAGGCGAAGGCGGCCACGACCACATCGCCCGAGATGGCCGGGCTGGAGGCCGACAGGATGCGGGCCGGCTCGACCAGGGCCTGGAAGTTCCAGGCCGGGGCGCCGGTGGCGGCATCGAAGGTCAGCAGTTCGTTGTCGGTGCTGATCGCATAGACCTTGCCGGCACTGATCGTCGGGGCGCCGTGGATCGGCGAGGATACGTCCTGGCGCCAGCCCACCTCACCGGTGGCGGCATCCAGCTGGGCGACGAACCGGAAGCCGGACGAGACGTAGATCTTGCCGTTCGAATAGGCGATGCCGCCGCCGAAGCCGACCTTGTCGCGGCGGTTGTCGGCCTTGAGCCGGCGCTTCCAGATCTGGGCGCCCGTGCGGGCGTCCATGGCCACGACATCGGCCTCCGCGTCCATGACATAGACGCGACCGTCGGCCAGGATGGGCGGGGCGGTGACGTGGACCTTGACGTTCGAGGCCTTGCCGAAGCCCTTGCGCCAGGCGATCTCGAACGCCGGGGCGGCCTCGACGTGCTCGACGACCACCTCTGTGGGGCCGCCGGGCAGAGTCCAGTCGGGCTGACCCACCGCGGCGGGCAGGAAGAAATCGACGCCCTGCAGGCCCTCGGCCGCTGTCACCTTCTCGTCGAAGGCGATGACCGAGATGCGCCGGCCGTCGGCGGCCTCGTCCTTGACCTCCTTCTCCTTGAAGGGGTTCAGCCGGTCCACCGTGCCGGAAACCGTCGAGCAGCCGGCGGAAACCGCCGCTACGCCGATGAAGAGAGCGGTCAGGATGCCGCGACTTGCGATCATGGAACTGCCTTTGGACGCAGGGAAACCGCGGGAACGGACGCCCCCGCCCCCTGGAGGTTGGAATCGAGCAGGGCCAAGGCGGATTTGAGGCAGCGCCCCAATCCGCCAGAACCCGCCATTACTGGGTCGCCTCAGGCGGCAGAACCATGCCGGGCGGCAGCCCAGGCATCATCTGCGGCGCCGGAGGGGTTTCAACCGCCTGCTTCGCCGCCTTGGCCACCACATCGCCGCCGCCGCGATCGATCTGGGCCACCGCCTGGCGGGCGCGCTCGCGCATGCCGGGAGGGGCGTCGAAGATCTGGCTCAGCACGACGAAATCGGTGCGGGCTTCCTTGGTCTTGCCGTCGCGCAGCTTGAGGAAGGCCAGGGCCTCCTTGGCCAGCAACCGGAAGGGCCGGTCGTCGCCGGTCAGCGGGGTGATCCGCTTTTCCAGGTCGGCATAGGGCGCCTTGTCCATCAGGGCGTAGATCGAGCGCAGGCCAGCCAGGTCCTTCAGCAGCGGATCCGGGGCGGTCTTGGCCGCCTGGTCGAACAGCTTGACGGCGCCTTCGGTGTCGCCCGCCTCGAGCCGCATGCCGCCCTGTTGGAACAGGGCCAGGGTCTTGTAGCCGGCATTGCCGCCCTTGGCCGTCTCGGCCAGCAGGGTGGTGGCCTTGCCGGCGTCCTGTTGCTGCAGGGCCTGCTGGGCCTCGAACAGGCTGGTGGAGGCCTTGTTACGGGCCCCGTCCTGCCAGGCGGTCCAGCCCCACAGGCCGCCGCCGATGACAACCACCGCCGCCCCGATCCCCAGGATCCAGGGCAGAGCCCGCTTGACGATCGCCATGTAGCGCTCGGTGCGGAGCTGGTCCTCGACCTCTTCGAAAACATCGACCACGAAAGAAAGACTCCGCTGGGAGGGATTTAGTGGAGGCGGAACCTATAGGCTCGCCTTGTAGGGCGCAACGCAGGCTTCTCGATCAGAACCGGACGATCAGGTCGGGGCCAGATCGTTGGCCTCGTCCTCACGCCGGCGGCGACGCTCGATCAGCCAGACGCACCAGACCGACACCTCGTACAGAAACACCAGGGGCACGGCGAGCATCATCATGCTGATCGGATCTGGCGGGGTGACGATCGCGGCCAGGATGGCGACACCGAGGATGGCGTAGCGGCGGCCGGCGCGGAGCATCTCCGAACTGACCAGACCGGCCATGCCACAAAGGGTCAGCACCACCGGCAGCTGGAAGCACAGGCCGAAGGCCAGCACCAGGGCGGTGACCAGCGACAGATACTCGTCGACCTTCGGCGTCAGGGCCACGGAGATGCCGGCCCCATCGATCTGCTGCGACAGGGAGAACCACAGCACGAACGGCAGCATGATGTAGTAGACCAGCGCCGCGCCCAGGGTGAACAGCACCGGTGAGGCCAGCAGGAAGGGCAGGAAGGCGCGACGTTCGCGCTTGTAGAGGCCCGGGGCCACGAAGCGGTACAGCTGCCAAGCCAGCACCGGGAAGGTGATGAGCAGGGCGCCGAAGCCGGCCACCTTCAGCTTGGTGAAGAAGAACTCAAGGGCCGCGGTGTAGATCAGCTTCAGCTGTTCGGCGTCAGGCGCGACGGGGACATGCTTCTGGCCGAGCAGGGCCAGGATCAGGTCGAAGTAGCCGTGGCTGCTGCCGCTGGCCTTCTGGACCGCAAGCAGGTTCTGGGCGGCCGAGAAGGGCTCGACCAGGAACATGAAAATCCGGTCGGCCACGGAGAAGCAGAGGAAGAAGCCCAGCACCAGGGCGATCACGCAGATAATCAGCCGCTTGCGCAGCTCGACCAGATGATCGAGCAGCGGGGCGCGCGAGGACTCGATGTCGCTTTCGTCGTCGAGGCTCACGTGACGATGTCCGATTTGGCGCGGCGGCGTTTCGGGGCGGCGGCGACCTCCGCCTTGTGGGCCGCCTTGGGCTTGGCGGCCTTGGGCTTGGCGGCGGTGGACTTGGCCGGCGCCTTGCGCTTCGGCGCGGCTTTATCGGCGGTAGGCGCCTTGGTTGCGCGGGGCTTGCGCGCGGTCTTCGGCTGGGTCGGCTCGGGCTCCGGCGCCTCATAGGGCGTCGAGGCCATGGCCGGGGCAAAGGTGACCTCGCCGGATTTCAAGCTGCCTTCGATATCAGCGAACACCTGATCGACGGAGGGGTCGCGCATGTCGTCGGCCGCCGCCTTCATCGGCTCGGTGAACTGGCCGGACCGCATGGCCTCGACCTCCTTGCGGAGTTCGTCGAGCTCCGACTGGCGGGCCATGTCGTCGAAGCTGGCGCGGAATTCGGACGCCATGCCGCGCAGCCGGGCGATGAACTGCCCGATCCGGCGCATCAGCAGCGGCAGGTCCTTGGGTCCCACGACGATCAGGGCCACGGCGGCCACGATCAGCATTTCGGAGACGCCGATGTCAGGCGAAAGCATGGGCGCGCCTTAAGGCGTTGGCGGGGAGGCGATCAAGCCCGTTCGGCGGTCGTCAGGAGACGATCGTATCCTTCTTGCGGCTCGTGGTCTTGCGTGCCGTGGTCGAGCGGGGCAGCGGCTTGGCCGGCTCCTCCTCTTCCTCGGGCGTCGCATCATCGCCCTTCAGGCCGTCGCGGAAGGCGCGGATGCCCTTGGCGGCGTCGCCCATCAGGCCCGACAGCTTGCCGCGACCGCCAAACAGCAGCAGCGCGATGATCACGACCGGGATGATGTGCCAGAGGCTCAGGCTACCCATCTTGCAAGAAACTCCTGTGCGCCGCGGATCGGGCGGCGATGTCCCTGTTGTTGCGCGCTATATAGGCGCTGATGAGGCGCGGGGCCAAATGAAAGCGCCGTAAGCGTCGATCCGTCCCGAAATCCCCCGCCTCAGGCGAACCGTGCAGCCGCCATGAAGCCCAGCCGCGTGACCGAGACCCGGTCATCGTCCAGCACCTGCAGGCAGCGCTTGGCATGAAGCTGCTCGATGGCCAGCGCCAGCCGACCCTCGGCGAAGGGACCGAATCGGTCTGCCTCCAGGCTCAGGGCTTGTCGCGAGGTCGCCTCACCCGGGCCCAGCCCGAGGCTGTTGATCGCCCGCATGACCGCGCTCTCGCCATCGTTCAGGATCATGTCAGCCGGCCCCTCGTCATCGGGCTCGCCGGCGGCGTCGCGAACCGCCCTGGCGCGGGACAGGGCCCGCTCCAGCATGGCGGCGGCAATTTCCTGCTCGCCCATGATCGCCTCGTCCGCGCCGTGGGTGATCAGGTGGCGAACCTCCTCGTCCGAATGAGCGCGGGCGATGATCTCGATGCCGGGGTTGGCGCGCCGGGCCTGCTCGACGATCTGGCCGCCCTCGAAGCCATCGGGAACAGCGACGAACAGGCGCTTGGCCTCCGATGCCCGCGCCGCCGACAGCAGCCGGCCGTCATGGGCGTTGCCCTCGAACACCTCGTAACCGGCTTCGCTGGCCGCGGTCACCCGTTCCTGGCGATTCTCGATGACCAGGAAGGGCTGGGCCGCCATCTCCAGGCCCTTGGCCACCAGTTTGCCGACCCGGCCGTAGCCCACCAGGATGGTGTGTTCGGTCAGCGCCGTGGGGAAAATGTCGTTGGCCGGCGCCGGAATGCCGGCTGCCTCCGCCGGGCCGGGCCGGCGTCGTTGAACCTTGGCCGCCAGGGCGAAGATGAATGGGTTGAGCACAATGGAAATGATCGCCCCGCCCAGGATCAGGTCGCGCCCGTCCTCGGGCAGCAGGTTGAGGCTGACGCCCAGCCCCGCCAGGATGAAGGAGAACTCGCCGATCTGCGCCAGGCTGGCGGCGATGGTCAGGGCCTTCTCGTTGTCATGTTTGAACAGCCGGACGATGGCGTAGGCGACGATCGACTTGCCGACCACGATGATCGCCACGGTCGCGACCAACGGCCAGGCCTGTTCGGTCAACACCGACGGATTGAATAGCATCCCGACCGATACGAAGAACAGCACCGCGAAGGCGTCGCGCAGCGGCAGGGTCTCTTCGGCGGCCCGGTGGCTGAGTTCGGACTCGGCCAGGATCATCCCGGCGAAGAAGGCGCCCAGCGCGAAGGAGACGCCGAACAGCGAGGCCGCGCCGAAAGCGATGCCTAGCGCGATGGCGAGGACCGCCAGGCGGAACAGCTCCCGCGATCCGGTGTGGGCGATGTAGTGCATCACCCAGGGCACCACGCGCCGGCCGACGATCAGCATGAAGGCGACGAAGCCGGCAACCTTGGCGATGGTGATCACCAGCGGCATCACCCAGTCGCCGCCGCCCGCTCCGGCCGCCGGATTGAGCGCCCCGGCCAGGGCCGGGATCAGCACAAGGGCGAGAACCATGGCCAGGTCCTCGACGATCAGCCAGCCCACCGCAATGCGGCCTCGATCGGTCTGAACGATCCGCCGCTCCTGCAGGGCGCGCAGCAGCACCACGGTCGAGGCGACCGACAGGGCCAGACCGAAGACGATCCCTGCCATCAGCGACCAGCCCAGCAGATGGGCCAGGCCCATGCCGAGCAGTGTCGCAGCCGCCATCTGGGCCACGGCGCCGGGAATGGCGATGGCCTTCACCGACATCAGGTCCTTGAGCGAAAAGTGAAGCCCGACCCCGAACATCAGCAGGATCACGCCGATCTCGGCCAATTCATTGGCCAGGGCCTGGTCGGCCACATAGCCCGGCGTGAACGGCCCCACCACGACCCCGGCCATCAGGTAACCGACCAGGGGCGAAATCTTCAACCGGTGCGCCAACGCCCCAAAGGCGAAGGCGATCGTCAGGCCGGCGACGATTGTGGCGATCAGCGGGGTATGATGCGGCATGGGCTCCGGAAGGCTGGGGACGGCTGGGGGTGCGGCGGAATATCGCACATAGGCGGGTGATGCGCGACCGCAACCGCTGCGGGTCCAGTTTTCCGGGGGTAAACCCTATTCGTCCCCGACGAAGTCCTGCACGAACTCGGGCGAATCGCCGCCCTCCAGATCCAGTTCGTCCTCCGTGTCGGAGGCGTCGCTCGCCAGGCTGGGGTCGGGGACAGAAAACCCCGGCGGCAGGTTCATGTCGAGCAGGCCCAGCGCCTTCATGTCGGTCATGCCCGGCAGGTCGGCCAGGTTGGCCAGGCCGAAGGTCTCAAGGAACATGTCGGTGGTGCCATAGGTCACCGGTCGGCCCGGCGTGCGGCGACGGCCGCGCATGCGGACAAGGCCCAGCTCCAGCAGGACGTCGAGCGTGCCCTTGCTGGCCTGGACGCCGCGCACGGCTTCAATCTCCGCCCGGGTGACCGGCTGGTGGTAGGCGATGATGGCCAGCGTCTCCTGCGCGGCCTTGGACAGGCGCCGGGGCTCCTCCCGCTCCTCGGTCATCAGGAATGCCAGGTCGGCGGCGGTCTGAATCCGCCAGCGGCCGGCCACTTCCACCAGCTCCACACCGCGCCCGTCGAACCGCTGGCGTAGCGCCTGGATGGCTTCAACGACGTCCGCCCCCTCGGGCAGGCGACGCGCGAGATCGTTGATGCTGAGCGGCTCGGCGGCGGCGAACAGCAGGGCCTCTATGCAGCGTTCGATGTGGTGCTGGTCGTTCACGCCGCCTCCGGCCGCGCCAGGCGGACCTTCAGATAGAGGTCGGCGAAGGCCTCCCGCTGGCGGGCCTCAAGCGCGCCTTCCTTGACCAGCTCCAGGCTGGCCGAGAGGGTGGAGGCGAGATAGCTGGCCCGGCTGGGGCCGAAATCCTCGTCCGGCATGGGAGCGATGCCCTGCAGCGCCGTCCAGCGGTCGAGCTCGGGCAACAGCTCGCGCAGGCGGCCGCGGGCGTCTTCCAGCGCGTAGGCGACGGGCGCCTCGGGGCGATAGGTGCGGTAGTGCTCGCGGCGGCGCTGGCCGATGTAGGCGCTCATCAGCTGGTAGAGATCGCCTTCGAGCCGGCCGGAACCGACCACCTTTACCTGCTCGGGATCGCCGCGCGTGAATACATCGCGTTGCAGGCGCGGACGCTGGTTGAGCGCCTCGGAGGCCTTGCGCATGGCGTCGAGCTTGGCCAGTCGGAAGGCCAGGTTGGCGGCAACCTCCTCGGCAGGCGGCTCGTCTCCCCTGCCCTTGTCTGGCCTCGGCAGCAGCAGGCGGGACTTCAGGTAGGCCAGCCAGGCGGCCATCACCAGATAGTCTGCGGCCAGGGAAAACCGCAGCGACCGAGCCCGATGCACGAACGCCAGGTACTGTTCGGCCAGCCGGGTGATCGACAGCTGCATCAGATCGACCTTCTGGCTCCGCGCCAGGGCCAGCAGCACATGAAGCGGGCCTTCGTATCCGTCGACATCGATGATCAGCGCCTCGCCGTCCTCGGTCGCCTCGTTGGCGGCCTTGAAGTCGAGGTTGGGCTGGAAGACGTCGCTCATGCGGCGAACTTCCCATCGAAGGCGGCGTCGAAACGAGCGCGAGCCTCAGCGGCGTCGAAGGGCTCGGGCGTCTTGGCGAGGCGAGCCAGGGCGGCCTCGGCCCGTCGCCTGGAAGCTCCGGACAGGGTGCGGGTCCCCGCGACCACCCCGGTCATCTCCTCCATCTTTCCATTGCAGTGGAGGATCATGTCGCAGCCGGCCGCGTGGGCGGCGCGGGCGCGCTGTTCGTAGCTCCCGTCCAGCGCCTTCATCGACAGGTCGTCGGTCATCAAGAGGCCGCCAAAGCCGATCTCACCCCGGATCACATCGCGGATGACGGTCTTGGACGTCGTGGCCGGCCGCTTCGCGTCCAGCGCCGTAAAGACCACATGGGCGCTCATTGCCATCGGCATGTCGGACAGCACCTTGAACGGGGCGAAATCCACCGCCCGCAGATCGTCCGCCTCGGCGTCGACCACCGGCAGCTTCTCGTGACTGTCGGCCAGCGCCCGGCCATGCCCGGGGATGTGCTTGATGATCGGCAGCACCCCGCCGGCGATCAGCCCCTCGGCGGCGGCGCGGCCCAGGGTGGCGACCTCCTCGACCGTGTCGGCATAGGCGCGGTCGCCGATGATGTCGTGAGCGCCCCGCTGAGGCACGTCGAGGACGGGCACGCAGTCGACGTTGATGCCAAGATCCAACAGGTCATGGGCAATCAGCCGCGCCCCCAACCTTGTCACCTCACGGCGGACCAGCGGATCATTGCCGGCCAGGGTCCCGTAGGCGCGGCCCGGCGGATACTTGCGCCAGTGGGGCGGCCCGAGCCGCTGCACCCGTCCGCCTTCCTGGTCGATCAGGATCGGGGCATGCCAGCCAACCGTCTCGCGCAGGGCGGCGGTCAAGGCCCGCACCTGAGCGGGGCTCTCAACGTTGCGCTTGAACAGCACGAACCCCCAGGGCCGCACCTCGCGGAAGAAACCGATTTCTTCCGGGGTCAGCGCCGTGCCGGCGCAGCCGAGGATGCAGGCCGCCGTGGTCACCGGACGAAGCAGCTCTTTCCGGCGGCCTTAAGCCGGTCGCAGAAGGCTTTCGCGGACGCCTGGTCGGCGAAGCCGGTCACCGAGGTGCGGTAGAGGGTCTTGCCGTCACGATCGACGGTCTCGACCTTCTTACCCTTGCCGGCGGCCATGCCGGGGGCCAGGGCGGCGGCGTCATTCCAGCCCTTGTCTGCAAGGGTCGGCGAGGAGAAGGCGCCGATCTGGACCAGGTAGCTCCCGCCGCCCGTCTTCGGCGTCGCGGGGGCGGTGGGCGCCTTCGGGGCAGTCGCCACGACCTTCTCGGTCGGGGGCGTGGCCGGCTTGGTGACGGGCGCGGCGGCCGGCAGCTTGCCGGTCTCGACCGGGGTCGTCGGGGCC
>NZ_JAAALA010000037.1 GCF_009905535.1 Caulobacter sp. SLTY
GCTCGGGCCGGGGCAGAGGCTGTTCGGGAGGGGCGGCCTCGGCCGGGATGGTGGTGTCATCCCCACTGTAGATCTGCAGGCCCTTGGTCTCGTCGGTCGGCTGGTCCTCGGCCTTGGGCGGGGTCTTTGTGTCGGCCACGACGGTTCCGACCGTCTTGGGCGCGTCGCCCTCTTCGCGGACGCCACCGCTGTAGAGAAACCAGGCGCCGCCAACCAGGACGATCAGCACCAGGGCGCTGACGATCAGGGTGACCGGCGCGGGCGAGCCGCCGCGCACCGGGCGGCGGGCGTCAAAGGCCAGAGGGGCGTCATGGCTGGGCGGGGTATAGGCGCCGCGGTTGTAGTCGGACATCGAAGCTCCGCTCGAATGAGCATGGGCGGGACAGGCGAATCGCTTCCGCCAGTTTACCGAGGCGCCACGCCCGCCCGCCAGCGACCAAAGGTCTTATGCCCAGGTTTCGAGCTGGAAGAGCCGGCGATGTTCCTCGATGGCGAACCGGTCGGTCATTCCGGCGATGTAATCGCACACCACCCGGGCCCGTCCGGCGTCGTCGCGGTTCTGCGACTTCACGAACCATTCGGTGGGAAGCACCTCGGGTTCGGCCATGAACAACGAAAACATCTCGGCCAGAATGCGGCGCGCCTGGCTGCGGGTGCGGTTGACCTTCCAGTGGCGGTACATCCGCTCGAACAGGAATTCCCGCAGGCGCGACAGGTCCTCCAGCATATCCGGCGAGAAGGCGACCAGGGCGTGACCCAGGTTCCGCACGTCCGCCGGGCTGGCGACCCCGCTGACCGCCGCCCGCTGGAGGGTCTCGCCCATCACATCATCGACCATCGCCCCGATCATCCGCCGCACGGCCTCCAGCCGGGTCAGCCGGTCGTCGAGGTCAGGCCGCTCGCTGCGCACGCCCTGCAGGATCGGGCCGATCAGCGGCACCTCCAGCAGTTCCTCGAGCCGGAACAGCTCGGCCTGCAGCCCATCGTCCACGTCGTGGTTGTTATAGGCGATGTCGTCGGCGATCGCGGCGACCTGCGCCTCGGCCGAGGCCCAGCCGCCCAGTTCCAGGTCCAACTTCTGGTCGAACCGCTTCACCGCCGTCCAACTGGGCCGCGACAGGCGGTCGGTGACCGGGCCGTTGTGCTTGATGACCCCTTCCAGCGTCTCCCAGGTCAGGTTGAGGCCCAGGTAGTCGGGGTAGCGGTGCTCAAGCTCGGTCACCACCCGGAAGGTCTGGACGTTGTGGTCGAACCCGCCCCAGGGCTTCATCGCCTCGTCCAGGGCGTCCTCGCCCGCATGGCCGAACGGCGGGTGACCCAGGTCATGGGCCAGGGCGATGGTCTCGGCCAGGTCGGCGTCGAGGCCTAGCGCGCTCGCGATCGACCGGGCGATCTGCGCCACTTCCAGCGAATGTGTCAGGCGGGTGCGGTAGTGGTCGCCTTCGTGGGCGACGAAGACCTGGGTCTTTTCCTTCAACCGGCGAAAGGCGGTCGAATGGATGATCCGGTCGCGGTCGCGGGCGAAGGGATTGCGTGTGCGACTGGGCGCGTCAGGGTGCAGCCGGCCGCGCGAATTGGCCGGAATTTCGGAATAGGGCGACCGGTAGACGGTGTAGCTGTTACCTTCGCTATGGCTCATCGAACGGTCAGGTCCTGTCGGGCGCCCCTTTCCAGGCGGCGCGGGCTTGCACATATAGGACTCTGGAGAGTTTTCCACAGCATGACCGACACCCCGATCACCCTTTCGCAAACCGCCGCCGCCCGAATCCGCGCAATCGGCGAGGCCGAAGGCCGGCCGTTGATGCTTCGCGTGGCGGTCGACGGCGGCGGTTGCTCCGGCTTCCAGTACCGGTTCGACCTTGTGGAAGCGGCCGAGGCCGACGACCTGCGCATCGAACGCGACGGCGCCTCGGCCCTGGTCGACGACATCTCCCTGGGCCTGCTCAAAGGCTCGGAGATCGACTTCATCGACGAACTGGCCGGCGCGGAATTCAAGATCCGCAACCCTAACGCCAAGAGCAGCTGCGGCTGCGGCGTGAGCTTCTCGCTGTAGGCTGCGTTCAGGCGGTGGGCTCGAACGTGAACCTCACCCGGACAGAAGCCCCCTCAACCGACCGGCCGTCCGGCAGAGTGGGATTCATCTTCAGCATTCCGCCCAGTGTCTTGCCGGCCACGCCGAAGCCATAGCCCGCCGGCCTTTCAGCGGCCAGCTGACACTGTTTCACCCAGCCATCGGCGCCAATCGTACAGATCAGTTCAGCGACACCCCGCAGTTCATCAGTCCCGACCGGTCGCAAGCGCCTGAGATCCGACACCCGCGGCTGCTTCACCCATTTGGGCGAGCGGATTACGAACGGCGCGGGCGCTCCGGCCGCGGCGGCCTGGGTATCGGACGGTGAGGGTGACGCCTCCGTTCGAGTTCCGGCCCTGTCTCTTTGGTACTTCTTCCAATCGTAGGCCGAGCCCAACAGCACCCCCTTCACAAAACCGCTGTCTCCCTTCCTGGTCTGCACCCGTCGCCATTCGTCGCCGCTGGCGTCTTTCGCCGCGCCCTGGAGCATCACCCGAGTTCCGGGCGACAGCTGGGTGATCGCCGGATAGGTCCTCCCCGGACCGGTCCTGAGATTCACCAAGGACGCGCCCTCACCCGGGATCACATAGCGCTCTCGCACGAGGGGCCCGGCGCCCAGGCCCCGCTCCTGAGCCATCATGGAGCCCACCGAGATCACCGCCAAACCCCCCAGCGCCGCGAAGACGAGACTGCGGCGCTTCACGCGGCCGGTCCCCGGCGAAACGATAGCCGCACCCGGAGGGCGGGGAATCTTCGGCGGCGGCGGCGGCGGCGCTGGTGGCGCTGGTGGCGTACGAGGTGGCGGTGGCGCTGGCGTGAGAGGCGGCGGCGGCGGCGTGCGAGGTGGCGGCGTGCGAGGTGGCGGCGTGCGAGGTGGCGGGGCGGTTGAGGATGGTCCGCCAGCAGCCCTGGGCGCAATCGGCGGCGGGGGTGTCCTGGGCGGCGGTTGCGGACTGGACGGCCCCGGCGAGGGCGTCGGCGATCGTGAACTCCCGGGCCCACGAAGGATCAGTCCCTCCACCTGGGCCAGCAGCGTCTCTAGCAGACCGAGCGCCTTCGGCGCGTCGCCGGCAACCGCCGGATGAGGATCGTTCTTCCGATAGTGAACAGCGGGGTTCGCAAGCTTCCGCACTTTGTGCGCGGCGTCCCGAAACGCCTTCGGGTCGCCAAGACGTTCTGCAATCTTGTCTATTCTGTCCTGTAATTTCTCGTTATCCTCAAGTACGTTCAATTCCTCATAAAGCGCGGCAACAATATACTCTAACACCAAGCGGCTTAACTGCAGAGAGGACCTGAAATTGGCGGGTCCGCATTCCGAGATAGCCCGGCCGACATCCGTGGCGATGTCCGGGTGTCCGCTGCCCAGCCTTTCCAACTTGTCGTAGCGTTGCAAAATCACCCCCCACACCCTCAGCAAGTTTGACCCCGAGAGCGAGAATTTTCCAGCCCTTGCAATTCGGGCTGTTCCTAATTAGCCTTCTTCCTATGAACACCCTGTTCAAAGCCCTCGCGCATCCCGCGCGCCGCCAGATCATCGAAATGCTGCGCGCCGGACCCAAGTCGTCCGGCGACATCGCCAACGCCTTCGACATGGCCTGGCCGACCGTGACCGGGCACCTGACCTCGCTGCGCGAGGCCGGCCTCGTCGAATCCGAGCGGGACGGGGCGTCGATCATCTACCGGCTGAACATCTCGGCCGTGGAGGAAGCGCTGGCTTTCCTCCTGGACATCATCAAGGCCGGGGAAGCGCCGGCCGCCACGCCGAAGGGGGCCGCGAAATGACCTTCAAACCGACCCGCATGGAGACCGCCGCCCTGGCCGTGGTCGCCGTTCAGCTGGCCCTGGCGGCCTTCACCGCCACCAACGGCGCGACCGACCCGGTACCGATGCACTTCAACGCCGCCGGCGAGGTCGATCGCTGGGGCGACCGCATGGAAGCGGCCTGGCTGATCGCCGCTATCGCGGGCGTCAATGCCGTGATCTCCGGCGCGATGGCCTACAGCCTGCGGGCCAGCAACCCGGACCCGGCCCGGCGGCGCGGCATCACCATCGGCATGGCCATTGGCCTGGTCACGACCGCCGTGGTCGCCATCCTGCCGGCCGCCATGGCCAGCCCGACTTTCGACCCCGCGACCGGCGCAACCGTCACCGCGGCGGCCGTCTGCCTGGTGCTGATCGCGACCGGGGCTGTGCTCGGCAAGGTTCCGCCCAACGCCCTGGTCGGGGTGCGAACGCCCTGGAACCTCAGTAGCCGCATGGCCTGGGACCGCTCCAACCGCCTGGCCGGACGGCTGTTCTTCTGGTCGGGATTGCTCGCCCTGCCCCTGATCCCCTTCCTGCCGACCACTATCTCGATCGGGGCCATCTCCGGCGGAACGCTTTTGATCGCCGCCTGGTCCGTCTTCGAAAGCTGGCGCGTCTGGCGCGCCGATCCCGACCGTCGCCCCGTCTGAAAGGTCCGCTGATGAGAACCCTAGTCCTCGCCGTCCTGGCGGCGATCGCCCTGCCCTGCGCCGCCATGGCCGCGCCGGTGTCCTCGGAGGTCGAAATCCCCGGCGGCCCCGCACCCCTCAAGGGGACGCTGCTGAAGCCCGATAACGCCAAGCCGGGAACCCCGGTCGTGGTCATCCTGGCCGGTTCCGGCCCCACCGACCGCGACGGCAACAACCCGCTTGGCGTCAAGGGCGCCCCCTATCGCCTGCTGGCCGAAGGGCTGGCCGCCGAGGGGGTCGCCTCCATCCGCGTAGACAAGCGCGGTATGTTCGCCAGCGGCCCGGCCGCCGCCGACCCTACCAAGGTGTTCGTCGATCATCTGGCGCTGGACGCCCTGGCCTGGGCGGCCAAGGCCCGGGCCGCGACCGGCGCCCCCTGCGCCTGGCTGGCCGGGCACAGCGAGGGCGCCTTGGTGGCGCTGATCGCCGGTCAGTCGGGGGAAGGCGTCTGTGGCCTGATCCTGATCTCCGGCGGGGGCCGGCCGCTGGGCGCGGTGCTCCGCGAGCAGCTGCGGGCCAACCCGGCCAACGCCCCCGTGCTGTCCCAGGCGCTGGCGGCGCTAGATGCCCTGGAGGCCGGCAAGACCGTCGATACGACCGGGATGCATCCGGCGCTCATGCCCTTATTCTATCCGGCGGTTCAGCCGTTCCTGATCAACCTGTTCGCCAAGGACCCGGCCAAGCTGGCCGCCGCCTACCGCGGGCCGATGCTGATCCTCCAAGGCTCCACCGACTTGCAGGTGCCGGTCGAGGACGCAAACCGGCTGAAGGCCGCTCAGCCGAAGGCCCGGCTGGTGGTGCTGGAGGGGGTGAACCACGTGCTCAAGGTCGCGCCGGCCGACCGGGGGGGAAATCTGGCCACCTATGCCAACCCGGACCTGCCCCTCGCGCCCGGTGTGGCGCCGGCCATCGCCGGCTTCATCAAGTCTCAGACCGGCACGAACTGAAGCGTCACGGCCATCGCCGCCAGCCACACCGCGGGCACGGCGATGGCCACCCAGGCCTTCGGCTCCTGCCCCCGCTTCCAGGTCACCCAGGCTACGAAAGGGCTGAGGATGCAGACCATCCAGAAGCCGATCATCAGCAGGAAGCCCAGCCACGCCAACGGGTTGAGCAGGTTCGGCCGGTGGTCGAACACCAGGGGTGAGAACAGCGCCCCGATCGCCCCGAACGGGATCAGCGCCAGCCAACCGGCCGTCAGCACGCCCAGCAGGATCGCCCGCCGCTGCCGTTCCCGTCTCTCCTGCCCCTTGAGCCCCGTGGTCATGGGCAATAGCCTTCCGCCCCCCAGCCGGAGCCGTCAATGCGTATCGCCACCTGGAATGTGAACTCGGTCAATGCTCGCCTGCCGACTGTGCTGGCCTGGTTCGAACGGGCCCAGCCCGACGTCGCCTGCCTGCAGGAGATCAAGTGCATCGACGAGAAGTTCCCTCGGGAGGAGTTCGAGCGCCTCGGCTATAACGTCGAGGTCCATGGCCAGAAGACCTACAACGGCGTCGCCATGCTCTCTAAGACCCCGTTGGAGGATGTCCGGCGCGGCCTGCCGGAGATCATCGGCCTTACAGGCGAGACCGATGACCATGCCCGCTACATCGAGGCCGTGGTTTCCGGGCCCATCCCCGTGCGGGTCGCCGGCATTTACCTGCCCAATGGCAATCCGGTGGGGACCGAAAAGTTCGATTACAAGCTGCGCTGGATGAAGGCCCTGCATCTGCATGCCCAAAAGCTGCTGGAACTGGAGGAGCCTCTGGTCATCTGTGGCGACTACAACGTCATTCCTGAGCCCGGCGACGCCGACAAGCCGGAGGGCTGGCTGGGCGACGCCCTGTTCCAGCCGGAGAGCCGGGGCGCCTTCCGCGCCCTGAAGAACCTGGGTTTCACCGACGCCTACATGCAGGTGGACGGCCGCGACGGCGGCTACACCTTCTGGGACTACCAGGCCGGCGCCTGGCAGCGTAACCACGGCATCCGCATCGACCACCATCTGCTCAGCCCCCAGGCGGCCGACCGGTTGACCGGCCTGCAGATCCACCGCGAGGTCCGCGACTGGGAAAAGCCCTCGGACCATGTGCCGGTCGTGGTCGAGCTGGCCCTTTAGGCCAAGAAAAAGGGGCGGTCCGAAGACCGCCCCTTTCCTTGGCTTAGGCCTTACCCTTTAGGTCCGGGCGCGGCGCTCGATGTCCCGCTCGATCTCGGTCAGCATCCGGTTCAGGTGCTGGTACTCCTGACGGGTCAGGTCACGGTCACGCTTGTAGGCGCCCTCGACCCGTTCGATCGAATTGAGGGTCCGCTGCATGCCCCGGGCTTCACCGATGTCCAGTCGACCGCGGCGGACCAGGGTCTCGATGCGTTGATCGATATAGGCCTGCTTCTGGTCGATCTGGCGGGCCAGGCGCCAGTTGCTGCGGGTGCCTTGGTTCCAGCGACCGCGCTGGTAGGCGCCTCGGTTGTCGTAGTCACGACGCTGATCGTAGCCGCCGCGATAATCGCGGTCGCCACGCGGCTGCGCGGAAACGGTGGCCGGCATGGCCGCGACCAGGGCGGCCGTCGCGGCGACAGTCAGAAGAACCTTTTTCATGATCTCTCTCCTTCAAGGCTTCGTCCACCCGATGGCCGGTTGAACATCTTGAAAGAGGTTTTAGTTGCCTGGGCCTGAAGCGGGCGTGAGGCCTTCGTTATATTCGGTTCATCTTCACGCGACCAACTTAGATCGGCATGCGCATGATTTCCTGATAGGCGCTGATCACCTGGTCGCGCACGGCCATCACCGTCTCAAGGCTGGCCTCGGCCGAGGAAATGGCGGTGATCACGTCGATCAGCTCCGCCTTGCCGGAGACATGGGCGGCCATCTGCGCCTCGGCCGCCTTGGACGTCTGCATCGCATCGCCCATGACATTCTTCAGCATGTCGCCGAAGCTCGATCCCTGGATGGCGACGTCGGCGCCCGGGATGCCACCGGCGCCCTGGGTGGCGGCATAGGCCTTGGCTGCGGCGAGCGGGGTGATCATGGCCTACCCTATTTCTTCAGCAGTTCGAGGGTGCGCATCTCCATCGAGCGCGCGGTCTCGATGACGTTCAGATTGGCCTCGTAGGCCCGCTGGGCCTCGCGCAGGTCGAGAGCCTCGATCAGCGAATCAACGTTGGGCATCTTCACATAGCCGTCGGCGTTGGCCGCCGGATGGCCGGGGTCGTAGGACAGCTTGAAGTCCTTCTTGTCCGGTTCGATCCGCGCCAGCCGCACGCCCTGCCCGCCGTCGACCGCCTGGGGCGCGAACACGGAGACCTGCCGGCGATAGGGGTCGCCGTCGGGGGTGCGGGCCGTGGAGTTGGCGTTGGCCAGGTTCTCGGCGATCACCCGCATCCGCGCCTGCTGGGCCCGCAGGCCCGAGGTCGCAATCCGCATGGTGGGGTTGGTGGGACCCATGTCGGCCATCTATCGGTCTCCTATCGGCCCGGCGCGCGGGCGGCCATGCGCAGCAGGGCCATGGATTTCTGGTAGAAGCCGATAGCGGCGTCGTACTGCATCCGCGTCTCGGTCATCTTGATCATCTGGTCCTCCAGCACCACGGCGTTGCCGTTCAGGGTGACTTCGGAGTCCCCTGTCTTGCGCGGCTTGGCGTGGGTCTGGGCGGAGGCGCGGCGGGGCGCGGCGGCCATGTGACCCGCCTGGGTCTGGGCCGGCTGCATCATGCCAAGCCCCCCGGCCTGGCCCCGCAACTGGGACTCGAAGGTGAAGGGCGCCACGTCGCGGGCCACGAAGCCCGGGGTGTTGGCGTTGGCGATGTTCTCGGCGATCACATTCTGACGGTCGGACAGATAGCCCAACCGGCTGCGCAGCATCGAGAAGAGCGGGATGTCGCCGATGTTCATAGCCAACAGGGTGAACAAACAGGGTTAATCGCGCCTTAAGTTTTGCCGGGCATTGGGTAGGATCAGTCTCCCGGCGGCCGCCCCGATGTATCTCCTGCAGACCCTGTTCGCCCTTCTCGTGACGCTCGGGCTGATCGGTCTGACCGCCGTGGCCTTGCGCCGTTTTGCCCCCGATGTGGTGGCGCGTCTGCAGGGCGCATCCAGCAAGGAGCGCCGCCTCAAGCTGGTCGAAACCCTGGTGCTGGACCCCACCCGCCGGCTGGTGCTGGTGCGCCTCGACGATGAGGAACGACTGATTCTGCTCGGTGAAGGCCGCACCCTGGAAACCCTCAAGACGCCCAGAGCCGCCAAAAGTCCGGCGCGCAAGACCCCCGCGGAGACCGCCTGATGGCCCCCGGACGCAAGACCCCCTACGGCCGCTACGTCGGGCTCGCCCTGCTGCTCGGCGTGGCCATCGCCATGCCAGGCGTCGCTGCCGCCCAGGCGGTGAACATCGACCTGGGCACAGGCGCCGGCCTGACCGAGCGGGTGGTCCAGCTGGTCGGACTGCTGACCGTCCTGTCGCTGGCCCCATCGATCGTGATCATGACGACCAGCTTCGTGCGCATCGTGGTGGTGCTGGGCCTGCTGCGCACGGCGCTCGGCCTGCAGCAGAGCCCGCCCAACGCCGTGCTGATCAGTCTGGCGCTGTTCCTCACCGCGATCGTCATGGCCCCGACCTTCCAGAAGTCCTACGACGAAGGCATCCGCCCCCTGCTCGACCAGCAGGTCGAGCTGCCGCAGGCCTTCGACGCCGCCTCGGCCCCGGTGAAGACCTTCATGCTCAGCCAGGTCGACCGCGACGACCTCGCCCTCTTCGTCCGCCTCTCCAAGATCCCCCGCCCGGCGACCATCCAGGAGACCCCCCTGCGCGTGGTCACCCCGGCCTTCATGATCAGCGAGTTGAAGCGCGCCTTCGAAATCGGCTTCTTGCTGTTCGTCCCCTTCTTGGTCATCGACCTGGTGGTGGCCAGCGTGCTGATGAGCATGGGCATGATGATGCTGCCCCCCGTGGTCATCAGCCTGCCCTTCAAGCTGATCTTCTTCGTGCTGGTCGACGGCTGGCGACTGGTGGCCGGCAGCCTGGTCGAGAGCTTCATCCCCGGCGCCGGGGGCGGAGGCTAGCCCTTCGCCGGTCCAGCCCGTTCCGCCGGGCCCTTCGCCGTTCCCACCGGGGCCGGCTTCTCGCGGAACTTCTGCTTCATCTTGGCGACCCAGCCGTTGAAGGCTTCCGAGTCGGCGACCGAACGGCCGAAGTCGGCGGTGGTCAGGCGGCCGTCGTCCATGTCGGCGAAGGCGACCTTGAGGGCTTCGGGGTTGCGAGCGGCGTCGAACAGCGGGCTGTAGCGCTCGCGCATGCGAGCCAGGGCGGGCTCGTCTCCGGCCAGGCTGTAGGCGACGCCGGCGCGAAGCAGGCGGCCTTCCTCGTCGGAACGCAGGGGCAGCGGGCTCTTCCAGCGATCGCCCAGCTGGCGTTCGAACATGTCGCCGGCCAGGGGCCAGTCACGGGCTTTCCAGGCGATCTCGGCGCGGATGTCTGTCGCTTCGGGCGAGGCGTCGGTCTCGATCACCTCAAGGGCGGCGTCCAGGCGGCCCAGACCCATCAGGGCGCGGGCGGTGATGATCCGGCGCTCGGCGTTGAGGGCCGGCGGCAGCACCGTGGTGCGGCTGCTGTTGATGGTGACCAGCGCCTGCTCCGGCTGGCGGTTCATCAGGTAGATCAGGGCCAGGTCAGTGGCGACCTGGGCCTTGGGCACGCCGTCGAGGCGGTTTTCAACCTGGTATTTCAACAGCTCGGCGGCCTGGTCGAGCAGGTCCACATCGACCAGCCGGCGGACCATGTTGCGGACCATCCGGTCGCCTTCGGCCCCGATCGGGGTGAGATCCTTGAAGTCGTTGTAGAGACCGAGCGCCTGGATCGGCTCCAGCCCGTCGGCGAGGCCGTCGAGGAACAGGGCGCGGAAGGCGGCGGCCAGGTCGTTCTGCAATTCCACCGAGGCCGGCAGGTCGGGCAGCCGCACCCCCGCCGAGCGCCAGGCCTCAAGGCCCTCGCGGTAACGGCCCTGGCTCATGTAGAGCTTGCCGAGCAGGCGGACGGTCTCGATCTCGGTGGCGTCGCCGCGCCAGCGGTAGCGCAGGCCGTCGAACACGGTGACCGCCGCAGCCGGGGTGATCTTTCCCTGGTCGAGCTTGATCTGGGTGGCGCGCAGGGTGGCCGGCGCGGCGTACTGCTCCAGCGGCGCCTTGGCGATCAGTTCATAGACGGCGAGCGCCTTGTCCGTCTCGCCCTTGGCCTCGAGGAGGCGGGCCTCCATCAGCCGGTTGGCAAGCTCCTCGGCCTGGGGGATGCCCGGCACGGCGGCGCGGCGCAGGCAGTCCTGGGCGGCGGCATAGTCGCCAAGGGCGATGGCGGCCTCGGCGTCGGCCCGCATGAACCGCGCCTGCCACAGCGGCGGGAACAGCTCCATGGCCCGCGCCGCCTGGCCGAACTTGGCCCGGGCGCCGGCCCAGTCGGCCTGTTTGGCGGAGATATAGCCGCGCCAGGCGGCGCTGGCCGGATCGTCGGCCAGCACGGCGACCGAGAGGTCGGTGTCGGCCTCCTTCAGCCGCCCGGCCATCACCCGCGCGGCACCGCGCAGGCCGCGAAACTCGGCGTCGCCCATCAGAGTCTCGCGCGAGCGGCCGGCGGCGTTCATCACCCCGATGGCCTCATAGGACAGCTCGCTGCCGACCAGGAAGCGGGCCAGGGCCATGCGCGCCTCGGTCGGCGCGTCCTTGCCCTTGTTGGTTTCCTCGGCCGCCTCGGCAAGCAGCTGCTCATAGCGGGCTATAAAGTTGGTGTCGCCCAGCTTGGCCCATTCGCCGTCGATCATGCCAGGCATCGAGGCCTTGGCCGGAGCGCCGAGGATGGCCGCCGTCTGCGCCTTGTCGGCGGCCCAGCTGGGCGACAGAGCCAGGCCGTCGGCCTTGCCGATCCGCACCAAGTCGCCCTCGACCGCCACGCCCAGGCCCGGAGCATAGCTCTCGATGGCCAGGCCATGCAGGGTCGGAAGCAGGGCCAGGTCGACGAAGTCGCGCCGCTGGCTGAGGCCCTTGTTGGGGGCCAGGGCCGGGACGACGGCGAGGCGGTCGCCCACCGCCGGGTCATCGACCCAGACCATACGGCCGGCGCCAGCCATCGTGGCCGTCAGGCCGGCCTGGGCGCTTTCGCTGTCGCGGCTGACCGTGACGGCGCCGCCGCCGGTCTGGTCGCGGCCAGCGGGAGGACCCGCGCCCAGGGCGATGGTCCAGCTTGATCCCTCCCCCGCCACGGTGACCGGGGTGGACCGCGGCACCACAAGGCGCACAGCGGCGTAGTCCTTGCCGGAGACGGCCTGGACCTTGCGATAACGATCCCCACCCTTGGGCAGCCTGGCGACGTCGAGCTTGCCGGGTGCGTCGAACACCACCCAGACCGCTTCGCCTCGCCGGAACACGGCGGCGCCCAGCGGGGCGCGCCAGTCAAACCGCAAGCGGGTCTGGGAGGCGCTAACGTCGGCCGTGACTGGCACCACCCCGCCGACCGGCGTCGGATCGGCCCTGGCGGGCGGCGGCGGACCAGAGGCGACCTTCGGTTCAGCCGGGGCGGTCGGAAGCGGCGCGGCGGGCGCTTCCTTCCTCTTGAAAAGATTGACGAATGTCGCGCCGTCGGACTGGCCGACCTTGGCGTCCGCGTCGTCAGTCAGGGTGAGGGCGAGTTCGAGGACCCCGCCGACATGCCGTTCCTCGACCGACTTCAGCCATTGCGGCGGGGCGGCTTTCAGCAGGGCGATATCGGGCTTGGCGTCGCGGCTGAAGCGCAGGGTGAGGACCTGGCCGTCACGCTTGGTGGTGACCCGCGCGCCGCCGGCCCACTGGAATTCTATCCGGGTAAAATCCCGGGCCTGGGCCACGCGCACATCCAGCGCCGGCCGGGCCGCCACGGCGGGGACCGCATAGCCGGCCGGAACGGCGACGCCTGCGATGCAGGCGACCGCAACGCCGGTGCGGAGGACCCGGCGCAGGCTCATGTCAGCCCGCTTTCGCCGGCGGCGTGGCCGGGGCCTTGGCGGGCGGGGCGGTCTTGGGAGCGCCGGCCAGTTTCTGCGCCGGGGAAGCGGCGGGCGGGGCGGCGGCGGTCTGGACCGGCTCCGGCGCCAGCGCCTGTTTGCCCGCCAGGACGGCGGCGTTCTGGGTGAAGCGCTTGGCCAGGGCCTCGGTGATCTGCTTGGCCTCGGCCGGCGGCATCTGGGCCAGGATGGCGGCCAGGGTCCGCTCCTTCATCTTCGAGGCGATGGGCAGGCGTACGCTGTCGTCGAGCACCCGGAACTGCGCCGCGGCGTCCTTGGCCTTCATGGCCGAGAACACGGCCACCAGCCGGTTGATCTCCTGCTCCTGCTGGGCGTCAGCCTGACCCAGGAGGGTCTTGATGTCGCCCTTCAGGGTGTCCAGCGACTTGAACTTGGCGTCCAGCTTGGCCTCGGCGGCGGCGATCAGCTGCAGCTGCACGTCGAAGCCCTGCTCCTGGGCGTCCAGCTGGCCCCGGCGGTCGCCGAGGTTCTGCAGCATGCGCAGTTCGGACGGTGAAAGACCGGCCTCCTTGGCCAGTTCAGCCGCGGTCGGCGCGCAGACGGCCGCCGGCTTGGCGGCCAGGGCGGCCGGGGTGTCGGTCTTGGGCGTCTCGGCCTTGGCGGGCGCGCCCTCGGCGAAGGCCTTCGCGCCGGTGAACAGCTTTGGGATGGTGTCGGCGCCGGCCGCGAAGTTTATGGCCAGGACCCCGGCCACGGCGACGCCGGCCAGGGGCAGGATGCGGGGGATACGGCTCACAGGCGGCCTCCGGGAATGGCGCGCAGACGGCTGGGAAGCGCCTCGGGCTCGAACAGGTCGTCATCGATACGGGCCCGCGAACGGGCGGTGGTCTGGGGCTCGAAGCGGGCGGGCAGCTGTCGCTCGCGCGCCTGCGGCAGCGGGCGATCCAGCCAGTCGTCTTCGCGGCTGGGAGCGGTGGCGGTCGAGGCCGGGCGGCGCGGGCGCTCCAGCACCGCCTTGTCCAGGTGGTCGGCCAGGGCCTGGGCCGCCTCGATGCGGGCGGCCAGGTGGGCCTCGGCCTCCTGGGTGGCTTCGCGCAGGGTGGCGAGGCCGGCCTGAGCGCGGGCGGCGGCAAGGTCGAGCTCGCCGACCGCCTTGGCGAAGTTCTCATGGCCGTCGCGCAGACGCTTCAGCTGCCGCTCGAGCCGCCAGCCGAAGACCATGGCCGCGATCAGGAGCACGCCCAGCAGTATGTTCATGGAAATCGCCACGATGCTCATGTCAGCCTCTTCTGGACGGCGGCCTTGGCGGCCTGATCGAGAGGCGCTTCACAGCGCACCGCGATGTGGTGGTTGCGACGGCCCATGCGGCCGCGCGTCAGGGGGATCGAACCGGCCCGCAGCTCGACCAGGCTGTCGCCGGTGGCGTTGAGCATCAGGGTGTCGCCGACCTTCAGGCCGAGCACCTTACTGAGGGGCGCCTGCTGTTCGTCGAGCACGGCGCGGACTTCCATCTGGGTGGTCCACAGCTCGGTGGCCAGGTGGCTTTCCCAGATGTTGTCGCGGCCGAACTTCTCGCCCATGAACTGCTGCAATAGCATCTTCCGGATGGGCTCGAGGGTGGCATAGGGCAGCAGCAGCTCGATGCGGCCGCCCCGGTCTTCCATGTCGATACGCAGCTTGACCAGGATGGCGGCGTTGGCCGGACGGGCGATCGCGGCGAAACGGGGGTTGGTCTCCAGTCGGTCGAGCACGAAGTTGACCGGGGTCAGGGGCTCGAACGCCGCCTTGGCGTCGGCCAGCACCACCTCGACCATCCGCTGGACCAGCACCCGCTCGATGGTGGTGTAGGGCCGGCCCTCGATGCGCATAGCCGCTGTGCCGCGGCGCCCGCCCAGCAGCACATCGACGATCGAATAGATCAGGTTGGAATCGACCGTCAGCAGGCCGTAGTTGTCCAACTCCTCGGCCCGGAACACCGACAGGATGGCCGGCAGCGGGATCGAGTTGAGGTAGTCCCCAAAGCGGATCGAGCTGATGTTGTCGAGGCTGACCTCGACGTTGTCGCTGGTGAAGTTGCGCAGGGAGGTGGTCATCAGCCGCACCAGGCGGTCGAAGACGATCTCTAGCATCGGCAGGCGCTCATACGACACCAGCGCCGAGTTGATGATCGCCCGGATGCCGGTGCGCTCGCCCCCATCGTCATCCGACAGGTCGAACCCCAGCAGGCTGTCGATCTCATCCTGGTTTAGGATTCGCTCGGAGCCGATCAGACCGTCGGCCTCGCCCCCGCCGCCCCACTCGGGCGCGCCGGCGCCATCGGCGTTGGTCGCCGCCCACTGGGCCAGAGCCTCCTGATCTTCGGTGTCTTCAGCCATGAGCCAACGCCCAACCGCCCGAGGGCTAGTTGATCAGCATCTCCTCGATCAGCACCGCGTTCACCTTGGAGGGCGCGACGAGCAGGTTGACCCGGCGCAGGATCTCCATCCGCAGCTGATAGCTGCCTTGGCTGCCCGACAGGTCCTCGGGCCGCATTTCCCGCAGGAAGGTTTGGAACATGTCGTTCATGCGCGGCATCGCCGGGTCGAGCTCCTCGACCAGCTGATCGTCGGGTAGCTCCAGGGTCAGCTTCAGCTTGAGGAAGGTCGCCCGCCCGTCGGCGGTCTGCATGTTCACCACGATGTCAGGCAGGGTGTAGAAGACCACGCCGTCGGGGCCTTCCTTGACCGTCGCCGCGCCGGGCTCAGCCTTGCCGCCCTTGCCGCCCTCGCCTTCCTTCTTCTTTTTCTTCGGTTTTTCCTTGGCCTCGGCATGCTCGGCGTCAGGCTTGGGCTTCAGAAACATGAAGTAGGCGCCGGCCCCACCGCCGCCCAGCACGGCGAGCGCCGCCACGCCGGCGATGATCAGCACCATCAGCTTCGGCTTCTTCTTGGCCGGAGCCTCGCCGTCGACGCCTTCGGCGCCCTCGGGGGGCGCTTCAGCTTCCTTGGCCTTGTCCTTCGACACCTGCTCGCCGCTCTCTGTAATTCGCGCGTGAATCCTTAGTGGGGCGAGTTGGTTAAGGATGGGTGTGCGTGGGTCCATCGCGGCGCCCGGCAATATTCGCCGCCCAGCGGGCGTTAACCTTCTTATTTGCTGATTTTATTCATGTTTTCGACTTGGCCCGAGGCTTGCAGGTTCACCTTGCCGAGCGACGTCGGGTCGCGGGGATTAACGGAGGGCCGCCCATGGACAACACGCTGTACATCAGCCTGTCGCGCCAGATGACCCTGCGCCGCGAAATGGATGTCATTGCCAACAACATCGCCAACGCCGACACGACCGGCTTCAAGGTCGAGTCGCTGATGGTCCGGACCGAGGCCCAGGCTCCGGCCCGGATGACCGACGGCGGCAAGGTCAAGTTCGTGCTCGATGACGGTGTCGCCCGCGACTTTACCCAGGGCTCACTGCGCCAGACCGGCGGCGATTTCGACCTGGCCATCGAGGGCAAGGGCTTCTTCCAGGTCACCACCGAGGACGGCGACCGGTTCACCCGCGACGGTCGCTTCACGCTGTCGCCGGACGGCAAGCTGACCACCCAGGCCGGCGATCCGGTGATGGGCGACGGCGGCGAGATCGTGCTGGACATCGCCCGCGGCCCGGTGGCCATCGCCGCCGACGGGACGATCAGCCAAGCCGGGGAGCGGGTCGGCAAGGTGCAGGTCTTCCTGTTCGAGGACCGCTCGGTCCTGGCCAAGGACCAGAACAATCTCCTGAAGAACACCTCCAATGAGGCCCCCGTCGCCGACACAGCCAGCCGGGTTCGGCAGGGGATGCTGGAGGGAAGTAACGTCAATCCGATCCTGCAGATCACCCGGATGATCGAGGTCAGCCGCGCCTACGAAAGCGTGGTCCGCACCATGGAAAACACCTCCGACCTGTCCCGGCGCGCCGTCGAGCGCCTGGGCCGGGTCGCTTAAGGGAGTACGAGTAGATGCAAGCGCTCCGCACCGCCGCGACCGGCATGGCCGCCCAGCAGCTGAACGTCGAGGTTATCTCGAACAACATCGCCAACATGAACACCGTCGGCTTCAAGCGGCAGCGGGCGGAGTTCCAGGACCTGCTCTACCAGTCGCTGGAGCGGGCCGGCACCCAGTCGTCGGACCAGGGCACGGTGGTCCCCACCGGCATCCAGATCGGCGCCGGCGTGAAGGCGGGCAGCACCTATCGCATCACCAGCCAGGGCTCGGTGACCCGCACCGACAACCGCTACGACGTGGCCATCCAGGGACGCGGCTACCTGCAGGTGCTGCTGCCCAGCGGCGAGACGGCCTACACCCGGGCCGGCAACCTGGCGGTCAATGACCAGGGCCAGCTGGTCACCGAGGACGGCTACCTGATCCAGCCGGCCATCACCATTCCGCAGGACGCGGTGGACGTGGCCATCTCCAAGACCGGTCAGGTACAGGTCACCCAGGAGGGCCAGGCGGCCCCGACCGTCGCCGGCCAGCTGGAACTGGCCACCTTCATCAACGAGGCCGGCCTTGAGGCCATGGGCGACAACCTCTTCATGGAAAGCGGCAGCTCCGGCGCGGCGGTCACCGGCTCGCCGGGCACTCCCGGCTTCGGCACCCTGCTGCAGGGCTATACCGAGGCCTCCAACGTCGACGCAGTCAGCGAAATCACCGCCCTGATCGTCGCCCAGCGGGCCTACGAGATGAACTCCAAGGTCATCACCACGGCCGACGAGATGCTGCAGGCCGCCAACCAGGTGAAGTCGTAGGATGCGCGCCCTCCTGCTGATCGCGGTCGCGGCGGCGGCCCTCGCCTCCCCGGCCCTGGCCGGCCCGGTCACCTTGCGGGCCGAGGTCACCGACGCGGACGGGCGGGTCACCCTGGGCGACCTGTTCGAGGGCGCCGGCCCGGCCGCCAACGTGCTGGTCGCCAACCGCGCCGGCCCGACCGTGGTGCTGGACGCCCAGACGGTGCAGTTGATGGCCCGTCGTTCGGGCCTTCATTGGGACAATCCTCAGGGCTTTCGCCGCATCGTGGTGCGCGGCGGCGCTGCCGGTCCCACCGCCGCCTCGCCGGTCGCGGCGCGGGGCAATGTCGATGTCCTGACCTGGTCCCGCTCTATCTCCACCGGCGAGATCGTCCAGCCGGAAGACCTGGTCTGGGCCAAGGCTGCCGCCGCGCCCACGGATGCCCCGAGGGACGCCGACCAGGTGATCGGCCTGGCCGCCAAGCGTCCGCTGCGCGCCGGCGCCGCGGTCGGCGGCCGCGATGTCTCCGCTCCACAGGTCATCAAGGCCGGAGAGATGGTCAACGTCACCTGGTCCGACGGCCAGGTCACCCTGACCATGCAGGGCAAGGCCATGAAGGCCGCCGCCCAGGGCGAGACCGTCAACATCCAGAACCCCGCCTCGAAGAAGATCGTCGAGGCCATCGCCACCGGACCCGGCGAAGCCGTCACCGGTCCCGCGGCCCAGCAGCTGAAGGCTGCCGGCGCCCAGTTCGCCGCTCGCTAGAGGCTACACAGATGCGTACGACCCTGCTCGCCGTTCTCGCCCTCGTCCCGCTCGCCGCCTGCGCCACCGTCGATGGCGTTGTGGCCAGCGCCTCGGACGCCACCTTTGGCCCCAAGCTGGCGCCGGTGGGTTATCCCGCCGCCCTGGTCCCCCAGACCCAGAACTTCGTCGATGTCCGCACCGGCCCGCCGCAACCGGCCTCGGCCAATTCCCTGTGGCGCACCGGGGCTCGCGCCTTCTTCAACGACCAGCGGGCGGGCCGGGTGGGCGACATCCTGACGGTCAACATCGACATCGATGACAGCGCCCAGACCCAGAACTCCAGCTCCACCAGCCGCACCAACGGCATGAAGGCGGGCATGCCCCACTTCTTCGGGCTGGAAGGGAGCCTGGGCCAACTGTTCCCAGGCGGCTTCGACCCGGCCAACGCCATCGAGACCAACGTCACCAGCGGCGGAACCGGCACGGGGGCAGTGGCCCGGTCGGAAAAGATCAGCCTGACGATCGCCGCAGTGGTCACCGGCGTGCTGCCCAACGGCAATCTGGTCATCCAGGGCACGCAGGAGGTGCGGACCAACAACGAGGTGCGCCGCCTGACCGTCTCCGGCATCGTGCGGCCTGAGGACATCAGCTCGACCAACACCGTCAAGCACACCCAGATCGCCGAGGCGCGCATCAGCTACGGCGGACGCGGCGACCAGAGCCGGGTCCAGAAGACCCCGGCCGGCCAGGCGCTGGTGGAGACCTTCTCGCCGTTCTGATGGAGCAATAGGGGGACAAATTGCTGATCAGGCAAAATCTGCCGACTGTCGTGAACCATGGCGCCTTCCCTTGCGTTGAGAGACCGAAGGGAGGCGCGTCGCCATGGTCCGCCTGATCGCCATTCTCGCTCTGACCGCCCCGGCCCTGCTGCTGGGCAGCTGCATGCACGGCCGCCAGGCTCTCGCCGACGGCATGGACTGGTCGCTCCACCAGACGCCGGAAGAGGGCGTGAAACTGGCCTATGGCGCGCCCGCTTCTGACAACGTCGTGCTGATGCTGACCTGCCAGCCTGGCGCCGGCCAGGTGATGCTGTCCACGGTCGCCACTCAGCCGCAGCCGGCCATCGTGTTGAAGTCGGGCGGCGATCGGTCGCGGCTGAACGCCACGGCCATGCCCGGCGGCCCGGCTGACGCCCACTATCTGGAAGCGACCACGTCGGCCTCGGACAAGGCCCTGGCTCGCTTCGCCAAGACCGGCGACCTGACGCTGGTCCAGGGCAAGAGCGCCATCGCCCTGCCCGCCAAGGGCGCCGCCAAGTCTCAGGTCGATCGGTTCTTTACCGCCTGCAGGGCGTAACGCGCCCGCCTATTGGGCCTTCGCCGCCTCGCGCGTCATGAAGTCCTTCATCGCCTTGGACACCCACCTGCAGGCGCCTGGCCGGCCGACCATGGTGGAATCGACCACCACGCCGTCGAGGTCCGTCTCCATCAGCACGTCGCAGCGGGTGCGGTTCCAGACGAACAGCATCTTCCGGCCAACCGTCTCCTTGCGGTCGGGCAGGCCCAGGGTGCGATAGGCCACCGCCACGTCGCGGCCCTTCATCGTCTCCAGGCCCTCGGTAATCGGCTCATAGACCGAGGCCTTGCGCATCACGCAGCCGCCAAGCGCCAGGGCGCCGACGGCCAGAACCGCAACCGCCGTCCGCATCAGGCCCGCCGTCCGGCCGCCGAAACGTTGTCGAGGCCCAGCGCGCTGAGGGCGCCGCCGGCGATGCCAGCCGCATCGAGGCCGGCCTGGGCGTACATCACGTCCGGCTTGTCCTGGTCCTGGAAGACATCGGGCAGGGCCAGGGTGCGCACTTTCAAGCCCCGGTCGAGAGCCCCGTGCGCCGCCAGAGTCTGGAGCACGAAGCCCCCGAAGCCCCCGATCGCCCCCTCTTCCACTGTAACGATGGCCTCATGCTCGCGGGCCAGACGCAGCAGCAGGTCGACGTCGAGCGGCTTGGCGAAGCGGGCGTCGCAGACGGTGGCCGACAGGCCCCGCGCCGCCAGCAGGTCTGCGGCCTTCAGGCTTTCCTGCAGGCGCGTGCCGAAGGAGACGATGGCCACAGCCGTACCCTCGCGGACGATCCGGCCCTTGCCGATCTCCAGCGGCTCGTTGATCGCCGGCATCTCCAGGCCGAGGCCCTCGCCGCGGGGATAGCGGAAGGCGCTCGGGCGGTCGTCGATGGCGGCCGCCGTGGCGACCATCCGCGCCAGCTCCACCTCGTCGGCGGCGGCCATCAGCACCATGCCGGGCAAGGCGCCCATGAAGCCGATGTCGAAACTGCCCGCATGGGTCGGCCCATCGGCGCCCACCAGCCCGGCGCGGTCCATGGCGAAGCGCACGGGCAACCGCTGGATCGCCACGTCGTGGACCACCTGGTCGTAGCCGCGCTGCAGGAAGGTCGAATAGATGGCGGCGAACGGCTTCATCCCGTCGGCGGCCAGGCCGGCGGCGAAAGTCACCGCATGCTGTTCGGCGATCCCCACATCGAAACAGCGCTTGGGGAAGGCCTTCTGGAAGATGTCGAGCCCCGTGCCGGACGGCATGGCGGCGGTCACCGCCATGATCCGCTCGTCCTTCTCCGCCTCCTTGACCAGGGCCTGGGCGAACACCTTGGTGTACTGCGGCGGGCCGGCGGCGGCCTTGGCCTGCTCGCCGGTCACGACGTTGAACTTGACCACCCCATGGTACTTGTCGTCGGCGCTCTCGGCCGGGGCATAGCCCTTGCCCTTCTGGGTCACCACATGGACCAGGACCGGGCGATTGATTTCCTTGACGTTCTGCAGCACCGGGACCAGCGCATCGAGGTCATGGCCGTCGATCGGCCCGACGTACTGGAAGCCCAGCTCCTCGAAGAAGGTGCCGCCGGTGACCATCCCGCGGGCGTATTCCTCGGCCTTGCGGGCAGCCTCCTGCAGGCTCTTGGGGAACACCCGGCTCATCGACTTGCCGAGATTGCGCAGCGACTGATAGCCGCCCGACGACACCACCCGCGCCAGATAGGCGCTCATCCCGCCGACCGGCGGGGCGATGGACATGTCATTGTCATTGAGGATGACGATCAGCTGGCCGGTCGTTTCCGCAGCGTTGTTCATCGCCTCATAGGCCATGCCGGCGCTCATCGAGCCGTCGCCGATCACCGCAACGACCTTGTTGTCTTCGCCCTTGGCGTCGCGCGCGGCGCAGAAGCCGAGCGCGGCCGAGATCGAGGTGGCGGCGTGGGCGGCGCCGAAGGGGTCGTATTCGCTTTCCGCCCGCTTGGTGAAGCCGCTGAGGCCCCCGCCCTGGCGCAGGGTGCGCATCCCGCCCCGGCGGCCGGTGAGGATCTTGTGCGGATAGGCCTGGTGGCCGACGTCCCAGATGACGATATCCTTCGGCGTTTCGAACACGTGGTGCAGCGCCACGGTCAACTCGACCACGCCCAACCCCGCGCCCAGATGCCCGCCGGTTACCGACACCGCGTCGATCGTCTCGGCCCGGACTTCGGACGCCAATTGCTTGAGTTGGGCGAGAGAGAAGGACCGGGTATCCGCCGGCGAAGCGACGGTGTCGAGCAACGGGGTCACTGGGGGCATAGCGCGGAGCAATCCATTGTCAGCGCGGTCTATGGCGCGCCTTGTTGCATGCAAACTAGCGCCGTGCGCTTTCGCTGCAAACCAATGAGGATGGGAATTCGAAGAATTCGGCGTGCAGAGGGCCTGACGCGGCCTTAACTCCGCCGATCCAGCACGAAATCCACCGAATCCCGCAGGACCGACGCCCGCTCGCCGAATCCATCGAGATGGGCCTTCGTCTGGGCGCTGAGCAGTTCGACCCGCTCCTTGGCCGCCTCCAGGCCCAGCAGGGTCACATAGTTCGCCTTGCCCTTGGCGGCGTCCTTGCCGCCGGCCGCCTTGCCCAGCGTCTGCGGATCGCCCTCGGCGTCCAGCACGTCGTCGACGATCTGATAGGCCAGTCCCAGATCCTGGGCGAAGGCCATCAGCGCATGCCGTTCGGCCTCCTGGGCGTGGGCCATGACCAGCGGAATCTCGAACGCGTAAGCGATCAGCGCCCCGGTCTTCAGCCGCTGCATCCGCGCCACCCCGCCGAGATCCTCGCGGACCCCCAGGATGTCGATCATCTGCCCCCCGACCATGCCCTGGGCCCCCGAGGCCACCGCCAGTCGCCGCACCAACTCGGCGCGGATGTTGCCATCCTGATGGGTGTCGGGGTGGGCCATGATCTCAAAGGCGGCCGTCTGCAGCGCATCGCCGACCAGCACGGCGGTCGCCTCGTCATATTCGATGTGCACAGTGGGCCGGCCGCGCCGCAGGTCATCATCATCCATGCAGGGCAGGTCGTCGTGGACCAGGCTGTAGGCGTGGATGCACTCCAGCGCGCAGGCGGCCCGCAGCACGGGCCGCTCCGGCAGGTCGAACATCTTTCCGGTCTCGAGGGCGAAGAACGGCCGCAGGCGTTTGCCCGGCCCGAGCGCCGCGTAGCGCATCGCCTCGGTGAGTCGCGATTCGGGACCATCCGCCCTCGGAAGCAGGGCGTCGAGCGCGACGGTGACAAGGTCGGCCGCCTCGGCGACCCTGCGCTCCAGCCCCTGCGCCATGGTCAGCTGAACTCGGCCGGCTCGACGCCGCTCGCCTGGCCCTGGGCCAGCACCACCTTCTCGACGCGCAGCCGGGCGGCCTCGAGCTTCTTCTCGCAATGGGCCTTCAGCAGCGCCCCGCGTTCATAGACAGAGATCGATTCCTCCAGCGGCGCCTGCCCCGACTCCAGGGTCTGGACGATGCGTTCGAGTTCCTTGAGGGCGTCCTCGAAGCTCAGGGCGTCGATGTCGGCGGTGTCGGTCATTTCGTCTCTCGGGAGAATGGCGGCACCCTAGAGAGCCGCCGCCCGACGGGCAACGGCGCAAGGTGGTCAATTTCAATTGACCCTGTCCGGCCGCTTCAGCGGGCGAACACCCGGGCGCACCAGTAGCGGAACCCCTGGTCCTCGATGCAGCGCCAGCCCTCGCGTTTCAGCGCGGCGCCGACTCGCTGGTTGAAATAGCCGTGGGCGACGACCAGCACGTCCTGGCCTTGGTCGGCCATGGCCCCGACCATCCTGGCCACGGTCATCGCCCGCGCCTCGGCCTGGCGGTGGGTCTCCACCTCCTGATGCTTGTCCGTAAGCACCCAGTTCACACGCGCCAGGAAGCCCCAAATCTTCGGCGACAGCCGCAGCCAGCTTGGCCAATTGGGTGGCGGCAGAGGGGCCTCGACGAACATCGGGTCCTGGGCGAAGGCGCGCTCGCCGCAGATCGCCTTGCAGGTCTCGATCGAGCGAGGCCGCACGGAGGTGATGATCACGTCGGCGTCGCGGGCCACCGCCTTCAGCCCCTCGGGCGGGGTCTGGCCCGGCTTGATTCCCTTGACCTCGTAGCCGGCCCACCAGTCACGGTACTCGGCCGCGTTCAGCCGCACCTTGCGCGACTGCGCCGGCTCGCCGTGTCGCACCAGCGTGACCGAGCCGCGCTTGGCGGCGACGGACACAGGCGTCGTTTCGGCGGTCAGAACGTCAGCCATGATCCCCTGAAAAGCCAGTGATCCGTCTCGTCCGGGCGAGGTCACGCCGCCTGCAATGCCTGCACATGCGCCAGGGCCGAACGCCCCAGCGCCTCTAGGTCGTAACCGCCCTCAAGCGAGGACACAACCCGCCCTCGGGCGCGCCGGTTCGCCACATCGACCACCGCGCGGGTCGCCCAGGCGAAGTCCTCGGCCTCCAGCGACTGGTTGGCCAGGGGGTCGCGAGCATGGGCGTCGAAACCGGCAGAGATGATCACAAGATCGGGGGCGAAGGCGTCCACCCGCGCCATCAGCCCTTCGAACACCGCCCGCCACTGCTCGCGCGGCGCATGCGGCCCGACGATGCCGTTGGCGATATTGCCGACGCCCTGCTCGGCCGGATCGCCGGTGCCGGGGTAGAGGGGATGCTGATGGATGCTGGCCAGGAACAGGCTGGGGTCCTCTTCGAAGACCGCCTGGGTGCCGTTGCCGTGATGGACGTCGAAATCGACCACGGCCACGCGCGCCAGCCCCGCCGCCTGAGCGGCCCGCGCCGCTACCGCTACATTGGAAAAGACGCAGAAGCCCATGGCCGTCTCTGGCTCTGCATGATGCCCCGGCGGCCGAACGGCGCAGAAAGCCCGCGAACGCTCCCCCCGCGCCACGCCGCGCACCGCCTCAACCACGGCCCCGGCCGCCCGGCGCACCGCGCCCCAGCTGCCCGGGGAAAGCAGGGTGTCTTCGTCCAGCCGGGTCAGACCACTGGCCGGGGTGGCCGCCATCATTGCATCCACATAGCTTTGAGGATGCACTCGCAGCAGGTCCGCCACCTCGACCAGTGGAGCCTCCAGCGGCTCGAGGTCCAGCCCGGCGTGGTCTTCCAGCGCCCCGATCACGGCGGCCAGCCGCTCGGGCCGTTCGGCATGGCCGTCGCCGGGGTTGTGATCCAGCATGTCGGGGTGGGTGTAGAGGGCAAGGGTCATGGGGCGATCCTAACCTCCGCTCCCGACGCCGCAACCGTGGCAGGGCGTTGGAAAGTGAGGCATGGTCTTCGGATCGAACCGTTCCGGGGGGATCGAGCCATGCGTTTTCTGCCTTCCATAGCCGCTGCCCTGACCCTGGCCTGCGCCACACCGACCGCGGCCCAGTTTCTCGGCCCGCAGGAAGGCGTCACGCCGGAAATGGTCGCAAAGGCCAAGACCGAGGCGGACGCCTTGCTGAACCAGGCCGGCGCCGAGGACCTGTTCGAGAACGTGACCGAGGGCATGGATCCGCGTGTCCGCCACCGGCGTAGCGGGCTGGTCTGTAGCTTCACGCCCGGCGCCGAGCTGAACAAGGTGATGGTCTTCGACGCCGAGGAGCCGACCAGGGGGGACGATGTCGGCTGCAACACCACCTTGGGCGAGGTGGTCACGACCTACTACGCGACACGGTACGCCGAAGACTATTCTCCGCAGTTCCTGGCCGAGGACGCCGGCCGCGCCATCACCCAGCGCTGGCCCGACGCCACGCCCTATGACGGCATGGTCGCCACGGTAAAGGAGGAAGGCAATCCGCCGACCAGCAGCGTCATGTTCTACATCGGCTCGGGCGAACAACGCCGCTACACTCACGCCTACACGGCCCGAATTGGCGCATGGAGCTTCAAGCAACGCCTCACCGCACCGGCCGAGAGCGCCATGGCGGTGCAGGCCATCGGCGGGATCGGCTGGAACACCGTGCTGCGACTGGCCCGCACCAACCCCGGCAACGACTGATGTCGCCCACGATCCGCCGCGCTACGCCAGACGATGCCCAGGCCCTGTCATGGATCGGCGCCGAAACCTTCACCGAGACCTTCGGCCACTTGTATCCGCCGGAGGACCTGGAGGCCTTTCTCGACACCGCCTACGGCCTGGAGAAGACCCGCGCCAACCTCGCCGACCCGGCCAAGGCCGCCTGGCTGGTCGAAACGGCGGAGGGCCATGTGATCGGATATGCCGAAGCCGGGCCTTCTGACCTGCCGCATCCAGAGGTGCAGCCGGCGGACGGCGAGCTCAAGCGCCTCTACCTGTTGAAAGCGCATCAGAACGGCGGGGTGGGACGCCGGCTGCTGGATACCGTGCTGGCCTGGCTCGAACAGAGGGGACCCCGCCGCCTTTGGATCGGCGTCTGGTCTCAGAACTTCGGCGCCCAGCGGCTCTACGGCCGCCTCGGCTTCGAGAAGGTCGGCGAGTATCAGTTTCCGGTCGGCCGGGTGCTCGACGACGAATACATCCTGCGTCGGGGCTGACCGCACCGTTCGGCCGTCGTGGCGCGAACCGCAAAGGCAGCGCACTGGCCACGCCCGCGCGGCGTGCTAAGTCAGCCCTCATGGCTGGCCGGTTCGACCACGACGTCATCATTGCGGGCGGCGGTCTGGCGGGGGGCCTGATCGCCCTGCGGCTGCGCGCGTTACGGCCGGAGTTGAATGTGCTGGTGCTCGAAGGGGGTCCGGTGCTGGGCGGGGTGCACACCTGGTCCTGCTTTGAAACCGACCTGTCGCCTGCGGTCCGGGCCTGGATCGCACCGCTGATCTCCTACCGCTGGCCCGGCTACAGCGTCCGCTTTCCCGCCCACGGCCGCGACCTGACAACGCCCTATCTGTCGATTGCCTCGGATCGCTTCGCCAGGGTGGTGGGCGAGACACTGGGGGACGCCGCGCGGACCGGGACGCCCGTCGTCTCTCTGACCGCCGACAGCGTCACCCTCGCCGACCAGACCGTGCTGACGGCGGCCGCGGTGATCGATGCCCGCGGGCCGTCCGGCGGCGACGCACTGGTTCTGGGCTGGCAGAAATTCCTCGGCCAGGAGGTCGAGCTGACCGCGCCGCACGGCCTGACCCGGCCGATCATCATGGACGCCACCGTCGACCAGCTGGACGGCTATCGCTTCCTCTATGTCCTACCCCAGTCCCCGACGCGCCTGCTGATCGAAGACACCCGCTACGCCGATGGCGAGGCGCTGGACCGGGACGAGCTCCGCCAGGACCTGAACCGCTACGCCACCGATCGCGGCTGGACCATCGGCGAGGTGCTGCGCGAGGAGGACGGCGTCCTGCCCATTGCCCTTGGCGGGGACATCGACCGCTGGTGGGACGATACGGAGGGCGCGGCGGTCGGGCTTCGGGCCGCGCTGTTCCATCCGGTCACCGGCTATTCCCTGCCCGACGCCGCCCGCCTGGCTGATCAGGTCGCAACCCTGCCGGTGCTGAACACGGAAACCGTGCGAGCCCACGTCGAGGCTCATTCGAAAGCCACCTGGGACAAGCGCGGCTATTATCGGCTGCTGAACCGGATGCTTTTTCGGGCCTGCGAGCCGGACCAGAGATATCGCGTCCTCGAACGCTTCTACCGCTTGCCGCAGCCGCTGATCGAACGATTTTACGCGGGGCAGGCGGGCCTTGGCGACAAGGCCCGCATCCTCATCGGAAAGCCGCCGGTGCCCGTATCCGCCGCACTTCGCGTCCTGTCCGAATCCTCTGTCCTGGAGCCCACCCGTTGAAACGTATCGCCGTCATAGGTTCCGGTTTCGGGGGTCTGGCCCTGGCGGTCCGGCTGCAGTCCGCCGGTCACGCCGTCACGCTCTACGAGGGGCGCGACAAGCCCGGCGGCCGGGCCTACGTCTGGCACGAGGCGGGCCATACCTTCGACGCCGGGCCGACGGTGATCACTGATCCGGCCTGCCTGGAGGAGCTGTTCGCCCTCTCCGGCCGCAAACTCTCCGACTACCTCGAACTGATCAGCGTCGATCCCTTCTACCGGCTCTGCTGGGAGGACGGGGACACCTTCGACTACGTCAACGACCAGGCTGAACTGGATCGTCAGATTGGCGCGAGAAATCCCGCCGATGTCGAGGGTTACAAGCGATTCCTCAAGTATAGCGAAGAGCTGTTCCAGGAGGGGTACGTCAAGCTTGGCCACGTGCCGTTCCTCGACTTCAAGAGCATGATCTCCGCCGCGCCGCAGCTGATGAAGCTGCAGGCCTGGCGCAGCGTCTACGCCAAGGTCTGCGGCTTCGTGCAGGACGAGCACCTGCGCCAGGCTCTGTCGTTCCACACCCTGCTGGTCGGCGGCAGCCCCTTCGCCACCTCCTCCATCTACGCCCTGATCCATGCCCTGGAGCGGCGCGGCGGAGTCTGGTTCCCGCGCGGCGGGACCGGCGCCCTGATCGCCGGCTTGGCCAAGCTGTTCGAGGACCTGGGCGGAACGCTGCGGCTCTCCACGCCGGTTAGGCAGATCACCACTGACAACGCCCGCACCACGGGCGTGGTCACCGACGCCGGCCCGGAAACCTTCGACGCGGTCGCCTCCAACGCCGACGTGGTGCACACCTATGAGGCCCTGCTCGGCGGCGACCCGCGCGGTCGCCAGGCCGCCGTCGCCCTCAAGCGCAAGCGCTTCAGCCCCAGCCTGTTCGTGGTCCATTTCGGCCTGAAGGCCGCCCAGCCCCAGCTGCGCCACCACACCATCTGCTTCGGCCATCGCTACAAGGGCCTGATCGACGAGATCTACGCAAAAGACAGCCTGGCCAAGGACTTCTCGCTCTATCTGCATTCGCCCTGTGCGACCGACCCCGGCATGGCGCCGCCCGGCGGCAGCACCCACTATGTCCTCTCGCCCGTGCCTCACCTGGGCACGGCGGACATCGACTGGGCTGTCGAAGGTCCGCGTTACGCCGACAGCATCCTCGACTACCTGGAAGCCCGCTACATCCCGAACCTGCGCCGCGACCTCACCGTTCAACGCATCTTCACCCCCGCCGATTTCAAGGGCGAACTAAATGCCCACCTGGGCTCGGCCTTCAGCCTCGAGCCGATCCTGACCCAGAGCGCCTTCTTCCGCACTCACAACCGCGACGACCGGATCCCGAACCTCTACTTCGTCGGGGCCGGCACCCATCCGGGCGCCGGCATCCCCGGCGTCGTCGGCTCGGCCAAGGCCACCGCCGGACTGATGCTGGAGGACCTTGTTTGAGCGACCTGGAGGCCACCAGCCGCGAAGCCATCACCAAGGGCAGCCAGAGCTTCGCCGCCGCCGCCGCCCTGTTCGACGCCCAGACCCGCACCGATGCGGAGATGCTCTACGCCTGGTGCCGCCATTGCGACGACGTCATCGATGGCCAGACGCTTGGCCACGGCCAGGCTGCGGTTCCGCCGGAACAGCTGCGCGCAACCCTCGAAGATCTCTACGCAAAGACCCGCTCGGCCCTGGCCGGCGAACCCCAGTCCGACCCCGCCTTCGCCGCCTTCGGCCAGGTCGCCTTGCGCCGCCGCATCCCCGAGCAATGGGCCATCGAGCTGATCGACGGCTTCGCCATGGACGTCTCGGGCCAGCGCTACGAACAGTTCGAGGAGACCCTGAAATACTGCTGGCACGTGGCCGGCGCGGTCGGGGTGATGATGGCTGTGGTCATGGGGGTGAAGCCGGACGACCTGACCACCCTGCGCCGCGCCCAGGACCTGGGCCTCGCCTTCCAGCTGACCAACATTGCCCGCGACCTCGTCGAGGACGCCAGGAACGGCCGCGTGTATCTGCCCGAGGTCTGGCTCGACGAAGCCGACCTCCCCGCCGACCAAATCACCGCGCCGGACCGCCGCGACACGCTCGCCGCCCTCGCCGAGACTCTGATGGAGACGGCAGAGCCCTACTACCTCTCCGCCCGCTGGGGCCTTCGCGCCCTGCCCTTCCGGTCGGCCTGGGCTGTCGCGGCGGCCGGGGCGGTCTACCGCCAGATTGGGATCGAGGTCCTGCGCCGGGGGCCCCGCGCCTGGGACACTCGCGTGTCCACCAGCACCGCCACCAAGCTGCGCCTGCTGATCCAGTCCGCCTTCACCGCCCTGCGCGCGGTCACCCTCGACCGCTGGCGCGAGCCGCCTGTGCGCCTGCCGCTGTGGTCGCGGCTTTAACCGAGAGCCGCCGCCGCCCGGATCACCGCCATAAGCCGCGCGCGTGTCAGCCCGTCGGCCACCCCGTCAAACCGGCTCTGCACCCAATGCCGCTGGAAGGCCATCACCACCTCCCGGGTGTTCTGGTCGAACTGGCCGGACGGCGCGCAGTCGTAGCCCAGTCGGGTCAGCCCCGCCTGCAGAGCGAACACCCCCACCCCTTCGGCCCCCTCTCCCAGGGGCTCGCCCGGCGCCGGATCGGCTTCGGCCCATAGCCCATGGCCGGCCTCGGCGAGGCGCTTCCAGGGGAACAGCTCGCCGGGATCCTGCTTACGGGCCGGCGCCAGGTCGGAGTGGCCTATGATGCGGCTGTCGGGCACTTCCCAGCGGCCCCGGATCTCGCCGGTCAGGGCAATCACCGCGGCGATCTGCGCCTCCGGAAACGGCCGGTAGCCGAACTCATGGCCCGGATTGACGATCTCGATCCCCACCGACACGGCGTTGCAGTTGGTCTCTCCCCGCCAGCTGCCGCGCCCCGCGTGCCAGGCTCGCCGCTCCTCGGCCACCAGGGAGAAGATCCGCCCGTCCTCCTCGACCAGGTAATGGCTGGAAACCTTGGCGTCGGGGTCACGCAGCCGAGCCAGGGCCGCCTCGCCGGTCTCCATGCCGGTGTAGTGCATGACGATCATGTCCGGCGGCGCGGTGCGGGCGTCGAAGTTGGGCGACGGGGCCGGGATGACGTCTAGGGTCATTGGGCGCGATTCCGGATGGCCATGAGCAGGGGCATCACATGATTGGGTCTCAGCGCCACGATCAAGACCCCCAGCAACGCCAGCGCCGCCCCGATGCCCATCCGCAGGTCGAAGTAGTCCTTGGTGATCCACACCCCCAGGCCGATCGTCGCCAGCGGCGTCATCAGGGTCAGCGGCGAGATCAGAGTCGCCTCGTACTTCTGGATCAGGTGGTAATACACGGTGTGGGCGATGATCGAGACGATCAGCGCCGAATAGAGCACCGCCGCCAGGAAGGGCCAGCCGGCCTCCAGCGCCTTGCCGATCTGGTCATGCTCGAACAGAGCGGTCATAGCGGTCAGCGGCCAGATGGCCGAAAACCCGACCCAGGCCTGGAACTGCAGAGGCTTCACCCCCTCCATCTGCTTCATCATCACCGCGCCCAGCGAGCCGGCAAGGGCCGAGCCGGCGATCAGCCAGAGGCCAAGCGACATATCCATGCCGGTCGGATGCCACATGACCATCACCGCCCCGGCCAGGGTCAGGGCCATGCCCAGTCCCCTCCGCCAGCGCACCTTCTCTCCCAGCATGAACATGGACAAGACCGTGGTCATCGGCACGCCCAGCTGGATGATAATCGACGCGGCCGAAGGACTGGCGGTCTGGAAGCCGATGAAGATCAGCGCGAAGTTCAGCCCGCCAATCAGCTGGGCAATGATGATCATCCGCCACAGCGGCCGGGGCGCCGGCAGCAGCCAGGGCAAGGTCAGCGCCGCGACGATGGCGAACCGGACCGCCGCATAGAACAGCGGCGGCACCGCCATGTCGGTGACCACGATCTTGCTGACGATGTTGTTGGAAGCCCAGATGACGCACATCGCCATGAGCAGCAGGAAGTCGCGGAGGGCCATGGTCTGGGTCTAGACCCGCGACGCGGCGGAAGGCCAGTGGGAACCGGGCTCTGCACCGGAATTCCCGGCGGCTCAGCCCTTGCGGCGGGTGAATCGCAGCGCCGTATGGGTATCCGAGAACGAGCAGACCTTGTTGTCCACCAGACCGTGCGCCTTGGCCGCCGCCATGACCTGGACGTCCTTGACGGTCGCCGCCTTGCCCTTGCGCGACACCACCCAGAGGGCCCCGCGCGGCGCCAACATAGGAACCAGCTCGCCGATCCGGGCCAGCGCCGACGCGTCGTCGGCGGCGTAGAACAGGATGTCGAGTTCGCTGAACTCGTTCATCGGTTGGGTTCTTTGAATCAACTCGCTGAAGAAGGGGGCGTCGTCGATATCGAGCACCGCCACGCGCATCCCCGGCTTCACGCCCAGCTTGTCGAGCCGGCCCGGCGGATTGGCGATGGCCTCGGCCCACCGACCGGCGAACGGCTCGCCCAGTGTGAACCGGCTCCCGTCAGCCAGCACCAGGTCGCCGCCCTCCGCCCGGATGCCGGCCAAGGTCGCGCCTTCGAAAACACGCCGCGCCGCCCCGCGAAAGATCAGCTTCGGCGCCTCCCATTGCAGCCGGCCGCGATCGTCTCCGTCGGGAAACGGGCGGCGATGTCGGAGGCATCCTTGCCCACGCACCTACCGCCCCTTGAACACCGCCGGCCGCTTTTCCAGCAGCGCCTCGACACCTTCCATGTGGTCGTCGGTCAGGTGGCTGATCGCCTGGGCGGCGGCGCTCATCTCCATCAGGGTGTCATAGCTGGTCGACTGGCCGTGCTTCAGCAGGGCCTTGCCCAGACGCAGGCTGTGCGGCGGCTGCTGGGCGATCTTCTCGGCCATGGCGATCGCGGCGTCGAGCACGGTGTCGGCCGGAACCACCTTGCTGACCAGGCCCCACTTCTCCGCCGTCTCGGCGTCGATCACGTCGCCGGTGAACAGCAGCTCGGACGCCCGGCTCATGCCGATGGTGCGCGGCAGCAGCCAGGCGCCGCCGTCGCCGGGGATCAGCCCCAGCTTCAGGAAGGTGACCCCGAACTTGGCAGTGTCGGCGGCGATGCGGATGTCGGTCATGCAGGCGACGTCGCAGCCCAGGCCGATGGCCGCCCCGTTGACCGCCGCGATCGACGGCACTTCCAGCCCGTACACCGAGCGGACGATCCGGTGGATATTGTTGCGGTAGCCCTCGCGGATGTTGACCCCGCTGCCGCCGAACGCCCCTTCGCGGGCCTTCATCGCCTTGACGTCTCCGCCGGCCGAGAAGGCGCGGCCGGCGCCGGTCAGCACCACGGCGCGGATGTTCTGGTCGGCGTTGATCTCGGCGCAGGCGGCCGCCACCTGATCCCCGTCTCCGGCGGCGCCCAGGGCGTTCATCGACTCCGGACGGTTGAGGGTCAGGATGGCGATGTGGCCGCGCTTTTCGGTCAGGATCAGGGACATGGGGGTTTCCTCGCTTGGTCTGAGTCCATCCATAGCGACGGCGCCGCCCCGCGTCACCGGGGAGGAACCCGCAGCGCTGGACGCGGATTAGCCAACCGGTCCATCCTCGTCCTCTGGAGAAAGCCCATCGCCAAGTCATCCTCAGTCCGCCTGGTCGGCGACGTCGGCGGCACCAACTGCCGCTTCGCCCTGGTCGATCCGTCAAGCGATCACCCATTGCTGGACGGTACGGAAGCCTTCGAGATCGACGCGTTCCCGACCCTGGAGGCCGCCATCGACCGCTTCCTGGACGGCCGTCGGGCGGAAGAGGCGGTGATCGCCGTGGCCGGCCCGGTGGACGACGGCCGCGCCGCCCTGACCAACGGCCACTGGGACATGTCCGAGGCCGCGCTGAAGGACCAGGGCTTTCAGGTCGCTCGGCTGCTCAACGACTACGAGGCCCTGGCCCTCGCCATCCCGCGGCTCACAACTGAGGACCTCGGCGACCTCGGCGGTCCCGCCGAGGGGGAGCCGAACGGCACCATCGCCATTCTCGGCGCCGGCACCGGTCTGGGAGTCGGCGCCCTGGTGCGAAACGGCCCGAGTACGGCGGTGGCGGTCACCGAAGGTGGCCACATGGCCTTCGCCCCGACCGACGAGCTGGAGATCGAGATACTCCGCCGCCTTACCGCCCGCTTCGGACGCGCGTCGCTGGAGCGGATCCTCTCCGGCCCCGGCCTGGTGAACCTCTACGACGCCCTCGCCGACATCCGGGATCAGAAACCCGAGCCCCTCGATCCCGAAGACATCGCCAAGCGGGCCGACGCCGGCGACGGCCTGGCCCAGGAAGTCCTCGACCGCTTCTTCCGCATCTACGGCGCGGCCGCCGGCGACTATGCCCTCACGTTCGGCGCTGTCGGGGGGGTCTATCTGGGCGGAGGCATCGCGCCAAAGATGCTGGATCGGTTGCAGGCGAGCGGCTTTCGCGAGGCATTCGAGGCCAAGGGCCGGTTTGCCGCTTACGTCGCGGCGATTCCGACGCGGGTGATCCTGCACAAGTACGCGGCGCTGCTGGGCGCCGGCGCGGCTCCATTGAATGGATGAGTGGTAGGCCCGCTGGGGATCGAACCCAGGACCATTCGATTAAAAGTCGAATGCTCTACCGCTGAGCTACAGGCCCGCCGTGGACCGCCGGTCCGAAGCGGCGCGGACCATAGTGGCGCCCGTCCCGGGCCGCAAGCGCTTGCGACAGGTTCCTTGCGGGGTAAAAGTCCGCGCCATGAAGACGCCCGCCTGCCTGTTGTTCTCCGCGGCGCTGCTAAGCGCCTGCGCCACCACCCCGCCGCCGGACCCGAACCGTGTGCGGACCACCGATCAGGTGAACCGGGGCAGCCTGGTTGGCGCCGCGTCCTCGCCGCTGCGCGACATCAACCTGCTGCGAACCAAGATCCCGCAGGTGCTGCTCGACGCCCTGGCCGACCCCTACGCCAAGCCCAATCCGATGACCTGCGCAGAGATCCGCGCCCTGGTCGCGCCTCTGGACGAGGCCCTCGGTCCCGACATGGACCAGCCCAAGCCGACCAAGGCCGACCAGGGCCTGATCGCCGACAGCCGCGAATTCGTGGGCGACGAGGCCATGCGCATGGCGGTTGGCGCGGCCCAGGACATCATCCCCTACCGCGGCTGGGTGCGGAAGCTGACCGGGGCCGAGCGGCACGACAAGCTGGTCCGCTCGGCGATCACCGCCGGCGGCATACGGCGCGGCTATCTGAAGGGCATCGGCCTGGCCAAGGGCTGCAAGCCCCCTGCCGCCCCGACCCCCTACGTCGGACCGCCGATCAAGCTGCGCGACCCCTCCACGCCGAAGTATCCGGTCAGGAAGTAGGCTTACTCTGGCGCGCCGCGAAGTCGCGGCGGAAGGCGTCCATCCGCCCTTCGGCGATCGCGGCCCGCAATGCGGCCGTCAGCGCCTGGAAAAAGGCGATGTTGTGCCAGCTGAGCAGGACCTGGCCGAGGATTTCGTCGGCCTTCACCAGATGGTGCAGATAGGCCTTGGAATAGAGGCTGCTGGCCGGGGCGGCGATGTCCGGATCGAGCGGCGTGTCGTCCTCGGCGAAGCGGGCGTTCTTCAGGTTGATCGGCCCGTCCCAGGTCCAGGCCTGGCCGTGCCGGCCCGAGCGGGTCGGCAGGACGCAGTCGAACATGTCCACCCCGCGCGCCACCGCCTCAACGATGTCGATCGGCTTGCCCACGCCCATCAGGTAGCGAGGCCGGTCGGCGGGCAGCATGGCCGGCGCATAGTCCAGCACCTCGCACATCGCCGCATGCCCCTCGCCCACCGCCAGGCCGCCGATGGCGTAGCCATCGAAGCCGGTCTCGATCAGCCGTTCGGAACTCTCGCGGCGCAGGTGCTCGAAGGTGCTGCCCTGCTGGATGCCGAACAACACCTGGCTGTCCCGCGTCCCGAACGCCGCCTTGCTGCGTTGGCCCCAGCGGGCCGACAGGCGCATGGCCTCCGCAGCGCGATCTTCCTCGGCCGGCCAACTGACGCACTCGTCCAGCTGCATGACGATGTCGGAGCCCAGCAGGTCGGCCTGGATCTCGATGGAGCGCTCGGGTGTCAGGACGTGCTTGGAGCCATCGATGTGGCTGGCAAAGGTGACCGCCTCCTCCTTCACCTTGGCGATGTTCGACAGGCTCATCACCTGGAAGCCGCCGCTGTCGGTCAGGATCGGCTTGTCCCAGCGCATGAACTTATGGAGGCCGCCCAGCCGCTTCACCCGCTCGGCCGTCGGGCGCAGCATCAGGTGGTAGGTGTTGCCCAGGATGATGTCGGCCCCCGTCTCCTTCACCTGGTCGACGGTCAGCGCCTTGACGGTGGCCGCCGTGCCGACCGGCATGAAGGCGGGGGTGCGGATGTCGCCGCGCGGGGTCTTCAGCACCCCGGTGCGGGCCGCACCGTCGGTGGCGGCGATCTCGAAGGGAAAGGTCATCAGGCGGCGCGCATTAGCAGGGATGAGTCGCCGTAGGAATAGAACCGGTAGCCCGTGGCGATGGCGTGGGCGTAGGCGGCCTTCATCGTCTCGAAGCCCGCGAAGGCGCTGACCAGCATGAACAGGGTCGAGCGCGGCAGGTGGAAGTTGGTCATCAGGGCGTCGGCGGCGCGGAAGCGATAGCCGGGGGTGATGAAGATGGCGGTGTCATCGGCGAAGGGCTGGATGAACCCCGCCTCAGTCGTGGCGCTCTCCAGGAGCCGCAGGGACGTCGTTCCGACGCAGACGATGCGGCCGCCGGCGGCGCGCACCGCGTTGAGAGCGGTGGCGGTCTCGGCGCTGACCACGCCGAACTCGGCATGCATCCTGTGCTCGGCGACCACATCCGTCTTCACGGGCAGGAAGGTGCCGGCCCCGACGTGCAGGGTAACGAAGTGGTTGGAGACGCCGCGCGCGGCGATGGCCTCCAACAGCGCCGGGGTGAAATGCAGACCGGCGGTGGGGGCGGCGACCGAGCCATCCTCGCGGGCGTAGACGGTCTGGTAGTCGGTGCGGTCCTGCTCGTCCTCCGCCCGCTTGGCGGCGATGTAGGGCGGCAGGGGCATCTCGCCCACCGCCGCGACGGCCAGGTCGAGATCGACACCGTAAAGATCGAAGGCCAGGGTCAGTTCGCCCCCCTCCCCCTTCTCGGCGACGGTCGCGGTCAGCCCGCTGGCTTCACAGGCGCGATCCTCTCGCTGGCCAAACTGGATGATGTCGCCGACCTTCAGCCGCTTGCCCGGGCGGGCGAAGGCGGTCCAGCGGTCGGGCGCCAGGCGGCGGTGCAGGATGGCCTCGACCCGGACCTCCGTCTCCTCGCGGCGGCGAACCCCGAACAGCCGGGCCGGGATCACACGGGTATCGTTGAACACCAGCGCATCGCCGGCCCGCAGCAGGCCGGGCAGGTCGCCGACGGTGGCGTCCTCCAGCCCTTCATCCGGCCGCACCACCAGCAGCCTCGCCGCCTCGCGCGGGTTGGCCGGCCGCAGGGCGATGCGGTCTTCCGGCAGGTCGAAATCGAAGTCGCTGACGAGCATGGCGCGGCGGGATGCGCCCGAACCCCGCCCGGCGTCAAGCTTGGCGGTGGACTCCGTCACATGCCGGAGGGCATGATCCCCCTTATTGGGAAGGGCTTTGAACCATGAGCACCATGCGACTTTCGACCCTGGCCCTCAGCGCCGCCATCGCTGCGACCCTGCTCGCCGGCTCCGCTCATCCTTGCGGCCACAGCCGGCGAGCAGGGTCGCAGCGCGCAGCG
>NZ_JAAALA010000038.1 GCF_009905535.1 Caulobacter sp. SLTY
GTCAGCGTCGTCTTGCCATGGTCAACGTGACCGATGGTGCCGATGTTGCAGTGCGGCTTAGTGCGTTCGAACTTTTCCTTGGCCATCGTCTCTATACCTTTGCGCCGGGCGCCTGGTTGGTTGGGGAACTGGAGCGGGTAGCCGGGATCGAACCGGCATCCTCAGCTTGGAAGGCTGCTGCACTACCATTGTGCTATACCCGCGCCTCCGGCAGGGACGCCGAAACTCTCCCGTTCAATGTCTCTTTGAAACCGCTCGTCGCGAAGGAAGGCCTGCAGCGCGTGGTGGGGGAAGAAGGACTCGAACCTTCGAAGCTTTCGCAGCGGATTTACAGTCCGCCCCCTTTGCCGCTCGGGACATTCCCCCAAGCGCTGCAGGCATTTCCTTGGCGGCGCGGCCCCTTCCGTCGTAACGGGAAGGACCAGGGCCCCAAATCGGAGCGCGTCTTATAGTGTCCTCGTCCCGTGAACGCAACGACCGGAAAACACCCTTTCGCAAGGGCCCGGAAAAACGTGAAAAGCCCGGCGGGACAAGGGGTTCGGGCCGTCCGCAGGCCCAGGACGGCAAGGATTGGCTGTGGGGCGTCCATGCGATCGAGGCCGCGTTGGCGAATCCCGCCCGCGGCAAACCCCGACGGATTCTCGCCACCGCCGACCGCGCCAAGGCCCTCAACGCCCGCTTTGGCCGGCTCGAGGTGGAGATCGTCGAGGGCCGCGACATCGACCGCGTCCTGCCCCAGGGCGCCGTCCACCAGGGTCTGGCCATGAAGCCCGAACCGCTGGTCCCCCTCTCTATAGAAGAGATCGCATCTCCGGTGGCCGGCATGCTGGTCATGCTCGATCAGGTGACCGACCCGCAGAACGTCGGCGCCATCTTCCGCAGCGCCGCGGCCTTCGGAGCGCGGGGCGTTATCCTGCAGGACCGCAACGCCCCCGCCCTGACCGGAGCCCTGGCCAAGACGGCGGTCGGCGCGGTGGACAAGATTCCCCACGCCTCGGCGGTCAACCTGTCGCGCGCGCTGGAAGAGCTGGCGGATTTGGGCTGGCGGATCGTCGGACTGGCCGGCGAGGCCACCCAGACCCTCGAGGAAGCGCTCGACGGGACGCCGACCGTCCTGGTCATGGGCTCGGAGGGCGAGGGCCTGCGGCGACTGGTCGCCGAGCACTGCGACGTGCTGGCGAAAATTCCCATGCCCGGCGGGTTCGAGAGCATAAATGTGTCAAACGCGGCGGCTATCGCCCTCTATGAGTGCAGCCGCGCTCGCCCTTTGGGTGAAGTGGTTACCCAAATCTGAATTTTACGTTTTGACTTCATGGCAAGGCGTGATTTGCTCCCGAACTTGTTCCGGCGAGTAGGGCGTTTCGCCGTGGATTATCACCATCAGTTCGGGGGTTCCGATGGCGAATAAGCGTTTGATTACCGTAGCTTATGCCGTGTCGGCCGTAGCCTTGCTGGCGCTCACCGGTTGCGGTGGACAGGCGCCTGACGACGGCTACAGCGGCCCCGGCCCCTCGTCGTATGAAAGCGACCGTGGTTCCGGCGAGTTGGCGGGCGGCGACACCCGCGCCACCACCCTGGCCGGCGGCCCGCCGGACGTGACCATGGAGGCCATCCCCAACCCCGAGAACCTGCCGCTCGAAGAGCGCCGCCGCATCTACGGCAACAAGTACGACCACCTGAGCTACAAGCCCCTCCACGGCGGGCACGCCGGTCACGGATCCGCTCCCCCGGCCCAGCTGCGCAGCTGGCGCAACGCCGAGGGCGTGCTGGTCGTCTCCAACAAGCCCATCGCCAACCCCGAGGACATGAGCGCCAAGGAGCGGCGCCAGGTCTACGGCAAGCGCTACGCCCCCCGCCCCAGCGCCGCGCCCAAGCGCAGCTGGGCCGCCGCCCCTGCCCGGCCGGCCCCCAAGAAGCAGGCCGCCGCGCCGGCCTATCGTCCGGCCCCGGTCGCCAAGGCGCCCGCGCCCAAGCCCGTCGCCGCCCCGCCGCCGAAAATGGTCGCCAAGCCCGCGCCGCCGCCGGTGAAGGCCGCTCCGCCGCCCGCCCCGATCGCCAAGGCCCCGCCGGCTCCCAAGCCGGTGATCAAGCCGCCGGTCGCCCCGCCGACGGTGGCAAAGGCCGCCCCCACGGTCGATCCGAAGATGGCCGCCCTGTCGGCTAAGGTCGGCCCCGAGGCCATCAAGGGCGCCACCCTGACCGTCCCCGATACCCTGGCCAAGGGTGAAGAGGCCAAGGTCACCCTGGCCCTGCCGGTCACCCTGCTGGACATCATCCAGCGAGAGGCCGCCAACCTCGGCCTGACCAAGGCCGCCCGCAAGGCGGAAGTCTCCGCCACTCTCACGGGCGAGGGCTACACCATCACCCCGAACGGCGCCCAGACCCAGGCCCTGAAGAAGGGCGAGGCCGCCACTTTTGACTGGCAGGTCAAGCCCGGCGACGGCGAGAAGACCCCGCTCAAGGCCACTGTCGACGGCGCCCTGAAGGGCCAGGCCGGCCCTGCCAAGACCTTCTCCATCGCCACCCTGGAACAGGCGGTCGCCAACGCCGTTGAGACCACCGAATCGCAGGCCAAGAAGCTGGGCTTCAACCTCGACAAGCTGGCCATCCCGGGCCTTAAGCCGATCACCATCGGCCAGACGGTGATCCCGCCGGGCGCCCTGACGGCGATCATCATAGCCTTCGTGCTACTGCTGGTTCTGCTGGCCATGGCCCAGGCCGGAGCCGCCCGCCGCGCTCGCAACGAGCGCCGCCGCAAGTTCCGCACCATGACCGACTACGGCCGCGCCGAGCCCGAGGTCGAAAAGGCTGAGGAGACCAAGCCCCACGTCAATCCGTTGGCCGCCGCCGCTGGCGGGGCCGCGGTCGGCGCCGGCGCCGCGGCCCTGACCTTCGCCCCGCACGAGGACGAGGATCACGGCCACGCTCAGCCCGAGGCCCATCCGGCCCACGAGGAGCACGCCCCGGCCCATGAGGCTCATGCCGAGCCCGCCGCCGAGGCGCACGCCCCGGCGCACGAAGAGCACCCGGCTCCCGCCGAGGCCCACGGTCACGACGACCACGGCCACGCCCCGGCGGAGGCCCCTCACCACGACCACCACGCCGCCGAGCATCGGGAACCCGAACACGCTTGACCGGCTGACCGCTAACCGGACCAAATCAGCCGTCGGCGCCCTTGTCAGGCGTCGGCGGCTGACGCATTGAGGCCCTATGGAAACTCTATTTGGCGGCGATTTCGCCGGCGCGGGCGCGGCCCTGCTGCAAGTCCTGATGATCGACCTGGTGCTGGCCGGAGACAATGCGGTCGCGGTCGGCCTGGCGGCCGGCGGCTTGCCGCAGGAACAGCGCAAGAAGGCCATTCTCTACGGCCTGATCGCGGCTGTGGTGCTGCGCATCGGCTTCGCCCTGATCACGGTCCAGTTGCTGGGTATGATCGGCCTGCTCCTGGCCGGCGGCGCGCTGCTGCTCTGGGTCTGCTGGAAGATGTGGCGCGAAATGCGCGACCAGGCCGCCCATGACGAGGCCCAGGCCAACGCCGCCCTCGACGACGACCCGACCACCGAGCCCAACGTCAAGCCGGCCAAGTCTTTCAAGGCCGCCTTCATCCAGATCCTGATCGCTGACGTCTCGATGAGCCTGGACAACGTCCTGGCCGTCGCCGGGGCCGCCCGCGAACATCCGGCCATCATGGTTTTCGGCCTGCTGCTGTCGATCGCCCTGATGGGCGCGGCCGCCACCTGGATCGCCAGCCTGCTGCACAAGCACCGCTGGATCGGCTACGTCGGCTTGGTCATCGTCCTCTACGTTGCCCTGCACATGATGTGGGACGGCCACCGCGATATCGTGGTCGATCTGAACAAGACCGACAGCTACAACGCCGCCGTTCCGAACTTCATGGACATCTCGGAGAAAGAGGTCCGCAAGTTCGGCGGCAAGGCTCTGCCGGATCACTGATCCGGCGTCCTTGATCCCCCTACCGTCCCTGCTCGATCACCGCCCGCTTCGCCTCCGGCGCCCCCGGCGCGGGCCCGACCAGCATCGCGAATGCCAGCCCCAGCGAGGCCACGGCCCAGAACGCCGCCGCGCCGATCACCGGCCATAGCGACTCCCGCGGCACGGGCGGCTTCAGCAACCCTCGCGCATAGGCCAGGGCCTCGGGTTCGACGGCGGGACGGGATTCGGGCATCGGGGCCAAGTCTCCGCCGCGTCGCCTTCCCGCGCAAGACCGCCGGGCCCAGCCGCTCTATGGGTCCTGCAAGGATATCTGACCCGTCGACTCACGATGGCGAGTTCCCCTGCCCCGCCTTCGCCGCTAGAACCGCCCCATGATCCTGGTGATCGATAACTACGACAGCTTCACCTACAACCTCGTTCATTACCTGAACGAGCTTGGGGCCCGCACTCTTGTGCGCCGCAACGACGCGCTGACGGTGCAGGAGGCCATCGGGCTGAAACCCGACGCCATCCTCCTCTCCCCCGGTCCCAAGGCCCCGGCCCAGGCCGGCATCTGCCTCCCCCTCCTGCGCGGCGCCCCGGATGACATGCCGATATTCGGCGTCTGCCTGGGCCACCAGGCGATGGGCGAGGCCTATGGCGGCGAGGTGATCCGCGCCAAGGCTATCATGCACGGCAAGACCAGCCCCATTCTCCATGAGGGCAAGTCGGTGTTCAAAGGCCTGCCCAGCCCCTTTACGGCCACCCGCTACCACAGCCTGGCCGTCGATCGCACCAGCCTGCCGGCCGAGCTGGAGGTCACTGCATGGACCGAGGACGGCGAGATCATGGGCTTGGCCCACCGGACCCGCCCGGTCCACGGCGTCCAGTTCCATCCCGAGTCCATCGAGACCAGCTGCGGCCACGAGCTGCTCGGCAATTTCCTCGACCTGGCCAACGTCCCCCGCACCGCGACCGTCTGAGATGTCCGACGCCTTCAAGCCCCTGCTCGCCCGCCTGGCCGACGGCCAGACCCTGTCGGAAGACGATGCGGAGACCTTCTTCGCCGCCTGCCTGCGCGGCGAGCCCTCCCCGGCCCAGGTCGCCGCCGCCCTGACCGCCATCCGCCTGCGCGGCGAGACCGTGGGCGAGCTGACCGCCTGCGCCCGCGCGATGCGCCGTGCCATGGTCACCCTCGACCATCCCTACCAGGTGGTCGATACCTGCGGCACCGGCGGCGATGGCCTGCACACCTTGAACATCTCCACTGCCGCCGCCTTCGTGGCTGCCGGCGGGGGCCTGAAGGTCGCCAAGCACGGCAATCGCGCCCTCTCCTCCCGCTCTGGCTCCTCCGACGTGCTGAGCATCCTCGGCGTCAAGCTCGACGCCGATCTTCCGCGCCAGCGCCGGGCCCTGGACGAGGCCAACATCTGTTTCCTGTTCGCCCCCTCGCACCATGGCGCCATGCGCCATGTGACGCCGATCCGGGCCGACCTCGGCTTCCGTACTGTCTTCAACCTGCTGGGTCCCCTGTCCAACCCGGCCGGCGCCCGTCATCAGGTCCTGGGCGTCTATGACCTGCGCCTGGTCGAGCCGGTCGCCCGTGTCCTGGGCGCGCTGGGCGCCGAACGGGCCTGGACCGTCCACGGCGGCGGCATGGACGAGCTGACCGTCACCGGCCCGACAGCCGTCTGTGAATGGCGCGACGGTGGGGTGCGCAACTTTACGATCACCCCGGAAGCCGTTGGCCTGCCGAAATATTCCCTGGACCAGCTGACCGGCGGCGATCCCGCCCACAACGCCGCCGCCATGACCCGCCTGTTCGATGGCGAGCCCGGCGCCTACCGCGACGTGGTCCTGCTCAACGCCGCCGCCACCTTCCTGGTCGGCGGCAAGGTCGAGACCTTGCGCGAGGGGGTCGAGCTCGGCGCCGCGGTGATCGACGACGGCCGCGCCCACGCCGCCTTGGCCGGACTGGTCGAGATCACCAACAGCTGATGGCCGACATCCTCGCCCGTATCGCCGCCTACAAGCGCGAGGACGTCGCCGCCCGCAAGGCTGCTCGTCCCACCGTAGATACCTCCGGCGCCTCCGCCCCGCGTGGCTTTCGCAAAGCTCTGGAAGCCCGGTCCGGCGACCGCCTGGCCCTGATCGCGGAGATCAAGAAAGCCTCTCCCTCCAAGGGCCTGATCCGCGCCGACTTCGACCCGCCGGCCCTCGCCCGCGCCTATGAAGCGGGCGGCGCCGCCTGCCTCTCCGTCCTCACCGATGGCCCCAGCTTCCAGGGGGACGACGCCTACCTGGTCGCCGCCCGCGCGGAAGTCGCCCTGCCCTGTATCCGCAAGGACTTCCTCGTGGATCCCTGGCAGGTCGCCGAGAGCCGGGCGCTGGGTGCCGACGCCATCCTGGTCATCATGGCCATGATCGACGACGCCCTGGCGGCCGACCTGATGGCCGAGGCCGCCCGCCTGGGCATGGACGCCCTGGTCGAGGTTCATGACGAGGCCGAGCGCGACCGGGCGCTGGCCCTCGGCGCCACTCTGCTTGGCGTCAACAACCGCGACCTGCGCAGCTTCGTGGTCGACCTTGCCGTTACCGAGCGTTTGGCTGTCGATCTGCCCGCCGACATCCTGCTGGTCACCGAAAGCGGCCTCTTCACCCCCGCCGACGCCACCCGCATGGCCGCAGCGGGCGCCCGCGCCATGCTGGTCGGCGAAAGCCTCATGCGCCAGGACGACGTCGAGGCCGCCACCCGCGCTCTGCTGGCTTAGCCGGCGACAGCCGCCGTGCGCAGATTGGCCACGGGCGGCGCCGGCGCGCCCTTGCGCCCCATGGTCCAGTTCGGCGCCATCCGAACCCGAGTATTCGGCGCCGACCAGATCTCGCCGCTGTCATCCAGCGCCACGACCCAGATCAGGTGATGTTCCTGGCCATAGTCGATGACGGCGAATGCATAGCCCTTGCCCTTTCCCTCGACGGTGACGGGCAGGCACGGGTCGAGCTGGGTAAACATCGGATCGCCTTTCAAGGGTCCCGAAACAACGGCGCAAACCGGCCGACGTTCCTATGTCGGCCGCCCAACGCGGTTAACTTGACAGCAAGAAAGAACACCTAGAGAACATCCCCATCGTTTGCGATTTGTTCTGAACGACTCGGGCCTGGAGAGACCGGATATGCTGACCCGTAAGCAGCACGAACTGCTCATGTTTATCCACGAACGGATCAAGGAGACCGGCGTCTCCCCCTCGTTCGACGAGATGAAGGACGCCCTGGACCTGGCGTCCAAGTCGGGCATCCACCGGCTGATCACGGCGCTGGAAGAGCGGGGCTTCCTGCGCCGGCTCGCCCACCGCGCCCGCGCCCTCGAAGTGGTGAAGCTGCCGCAGCAGGCGACGACTTCGGCCCCGGCCGGCGGCCGCCAGGCCTTCAAGCCCCAGGTGGTTGAGGGCACGCGCCCCTCCGCCGCAGCCATGCCGGAAGCGGCTAACGACGTCCGCGAACTCTCCATCTTCGGCAAGATCGCCGCCGGTGTCCCGATCGACGCCATCCAGCATGAACGCGACCGCATGCATGTGCCCGAAGCCATGCTGGGCGCCGGTGAACACTATGTGCTTGAGGTCGACGGCGATTCGATGATCGACGCCGGCATCTTCGATGGCGACTACGTGGTCATCCGCCGCACCGACCAGGCAACCAGCGGCGAGATCGTCGTGGCCCTGGTCGAGGGCGAGACCGCCACCCTCAAGCGGCTCCGTCGCAAGGGCGCCTCGATCGCCCTGGAAGCCGCCAACGAGAAATACCAGACCCAGATCTATGGCCCCGACCAAGTCGCCGTTCAGGGCAAGCTGGTTGGCCTCATTCGCCGGTATCACTGAGCCCGCGCCACTACCGACTTCCGTCATCCTCGGGCTAGTTGTCCCGAGGATGACGGAAATTGGCTTGCTCTGACGGGTTTCACCGCATCCGGGCCGGTTCTGTCCAAGGCCGACGCCCCCTTAGCGGCTCAGCCCAAACGATCCGCCAGTGGTCGCCCTGACGGTAGAGCTCCGCCGAACCTCCGGCCTCGAAGTCGGCCGCATCTAGGACCAGGACGCCAGGGCAGTCGCCGGGCGTCGGCGAACGCAGCACCACCACCTTCGCCCGGCACAGCTCCGCAAACGCATCGGCGTTGGGCGCCCGCCGCTGGTTCCAGTGTGCGACCTCGCCCGCCCCAGTCGCCAGGCATCGACGGCGGTTGCAGTCGAACAACTCCGGGGAGGCTGCCCCGTCGATGGCTAGCCCCCGCCGCCGCGACCAGACGTCCAGCGCGAACCGCCGCGACTCCGGTCTCGCCGGCACGGCCTGCTCGCCGCGGCGCACCGCCAGGGCCGAGCCATCCGATGAAACCCACAGGTCCGGCGGCGTCGGCCGGGGCCAGAGCGCGACGACGGCCGCCAGGGGCAGGCCCACCCAGCGTAGGCGACCTTGCCACAGGCAGAGGATGAGGATGCCGAGGAAGGCCACGGGCAGCGTCCAGTCAGGGCCGGTGGCGACCGTAACCGTGGCCCCCGGGGCGCCGGCGGTGCGTTCGGCGATGGCGGTCATCATGTCGATGGACCAGCCGGCCACCGCCAGGAAGGGCGCGCCCAAGCCGAGCGGCTCCAGGGCCGCGCCGACAGCCAGGAAGGGCATCATCAGGAAGCTCGAGATCGGGGCGACCAGCAGGTTGGCGATCAGGCCATAGCTGGCGACCCGGTTGAAGTGGTGCATGGCGAACGGCCCGGTCGCCAGGCCGGCGACCAGGCTGATGGCGATGGAGGCCACGATCCAGGTTCCCGCCGCCTGCGGCCAGCGGATCCACCAGGGCGCCTGGATCTCCCGCACCGGTCTGGGCAGGGCCTCGACCAAGGCGACCAGGGCGGCGGTCGCCGCAAAACTCATCTGGAATCCGGGCTCGGTCGCGGCTTCCGGATAGAGGAGCAGGATGACCATGGCGGCCACGGCCAGGGCGTCGAGGGATATGGCGCGGCGGTCGGCAAGGATGGCCAGGAAGGCGACCGCGGCGGTAATGGCCGCGCGCACGGCCGGCGATGGGGCGCCGGAGAGGATGAGGTAGGTCCCGACCGCGGCCAGGCCGAGCAGGGCGGCGGCCTTCTTTCCATCGATACGCAGGGCGACCCAGGGGACGAGCGCGATCAGCAGACGAGCGGCAAAGAACACAAAGCCGCCGACGATAGCCATGTGCAGGCCGGAGATAGAGAGGATGTGCGCCAGGCCGGAGGCCCGCATGGCCTCGGTCTGCTCCGGGCTGATCCAGGCCTCGTGGCCGGTGACCATGGCGGCGGCGATGCCGCCGGACCGCTCGCCCATGGTGGTGACGATCCGCCGGGCCAGGCTCCAGCGCATGGCGTTGACCGCCATCGCCAGGCGCAGGCGGATGGGCGGCTGAGCGAGCGCGATGGGCTGGACCTCGGTCACCGCGAAGCCGACGCCGCCGACCCGATCGAACCAGGCGTCGCGGGCGAAGTCGTAGGCCCCGGGACTGGCCGGCGGCGGCGGCGGTCCAAGGCCCGCTCGGACCCGGATGGTGGAGCCGGGGCCGACCACGGCCTCGCGGGGAACGGTGATGCGGATGCGGTGCGGAAGTTCGTAGAAGGTCAGGGCTGCGAGGCGCGTCGGGGCGATCAACAGCCGGCCGCCGCCGGAACCTGGGCTGGCGACATCGACCACAAAGCCTTCGACAACCACAGGGGCGGCGAAGTCCGGCGAGACAGGGCCGCGAACCTGTTCGGTACGCAGCTTGCCGGTCACCCCGCCCATCACGGCCAGGGCCAGCAGTCCCGCGCCTAGCGCCGCGACACCGCCCTGGGTCAAAACCCGCGCGGCGAAGGCGACGGCCACCGCCGAAAGACCCACGAGCAGCGCCAGCCACAGCGGCGGCTCGACCGGCAGGACCATGTATCCCGCCGCCCCGAAGCCGAAAGCCACGGGGGCCCACAGGCGCCACCTGGGAAGTTGCGCAGCGATCTCTTCCGCAAGGTTGGGACCGGCGGAAAACCATGTGCTAAGACGCCGGCCCAATCGACCGACCCGAGACCCGATGTCCTCCGCCTCCCCCGTCGTCACACGGTTCGCCCCCTCGCCCACCGGCTCGCTCCACATTGGAGGGGCGCGGACGGCTTTGTTCAACTCCCTGTTTGCGCGTCACACAGGCGGCAAGTTCCTGCTGCGCATCGAGGATACCGACCGGGAGCGCTCCACCGAGGCCAACGTCCAGGTAATTCTCGACGGCCTGCGCTGGCTGGGCCTGGAGTGGGACGGCGAGCCCCTGTTCCAGTTCGCCCGCGCCGACCGCCATCGGGAGGCGGTGCAACAACTGCTGGACGAGGGCAAGGCCTACCGCTGCTGGCTGGCCGGCGATGAGCTGACCGCCGCCAAGGAAGCCGCCCGCGCCGCCGGCCACGCCCTGCGCTCGCCCTGGCGCGACCGCGACCCGACCGCCTCCGACCTGGCACAGCCGCACGTCATCCGCTTCAAAGGCCCCAAGAACGGTGACGTAGTGGTCCGCGATCTGGTGCAGGGCGACGTCACCTTCCGCAACCGCGACCTGGACGACCTGATCATCCTGCGGTCCGACGGCGTGCCGACCTACAACCTCGCAGTCATCGTCGATGACCATGACATGGGCGTCACCCATGTGATCCGCGGTGACGACCACCTGAACAACGCGGCCCGCCAAAGCCTGATCTATCAGGCGCTCGGCTGGGATGTGCCGCTGTTCGCCCACGTCCCGATGATCAACGGGACGGACGGCAAGAAGCTGTCCAAGCGCTTCGGCGCTACCGCCGTCGGCGAGTTCGCCGACCTGGGCTATCTGCCCGAGGCGCTGCGCAACTACCTGGCCCGGCTCGGCTGGAGCCACGGGGACGACGAGCTGTTCACCGACGAGCAGGCGGCCGAATGGTTCGATGTCGCGGATGTGAACAAGGCGCCGGCGCAGTTGGACTGGGCCAAGCTGAACCACGTCAACAGTCACTACATCCGCCTGGCGGACGACGAGCGGCTGGCCCGCCTGGTCGCGGATGTCTACGCCCGGCGCGGTCAGGCGCTGAACGAGCCCCAGGTCGCCCGCCTGGCGGCGGTCATCGGCCTGCTCAAGGATCGCGGCAAGACCCTGCTGGAGTTGGCCGACCAGAGCGCCTTCATCTTTGCTCAACGCCCTGTTTCCATTGACGAAAAGACCTCCGGGCTGCTGACCGACGAGACGCGCGCCCGGCTGGGTCGCCTGGTCGACCAACTGGACCAGCAGAACGACTGGAGCGCAGAGGCGCTGGGCGACAAGCTCAAGGCCTTCGCCGAGTCGGAGGGCGTCGGCTTCGGCAAGATCGGCCCCGCGCTGCGCGGCGTGGTCAGTGGCGGCCACCCCTCGCCCGATATGGGGATAACGCTGGCGGTGCTTGGCAAGGTCGAGACGCTGGGCCGTCTTGAGGATGCGCTTTCGCCCGGCGCGTGAAGCGCTATAAGGCATCCGAACGATCGTTTACCTGCTGTTGAAAAGGACGTCGAATGGCGGACAAGGCCACGCTGACCATCGGTGACAAGACCATCGAAATGCCGGTTCTGAAGGGTTCGACCGGCCCTGACGTGGTGGACGTCCGCAAGTTCTACGCAGAGTCGGACATGTTCACGTTCGACCCCGGCTTCACGTCGACGGCCAGCTGCGAAAGCAAGATCACCTACATCGACGGCGATGCGGGCATCCTGCTGCACCGCGGCTATCCGATCGACCAGCTGGTTGAGAAGTCGAGCTTCCTCGAGGTCTGCTACCTGCTGCTGCACGGCGAGCTGCCGACCGCCGGCGAGTTCGAGAAGTTCGAACACAACATCACCTACCACACGATGCTGCACGCGCAGTTCGACCGGTTCTTCGAGGGCTTCCGTCGCGACGCCCACCCGATGGCCATAATGACGGGTGCGGTCGGCGCCCTGTCGGCCTTTTACGCCGACAGCATCAACGTGGACGACGCCCGCGAGCGTGAGATCAGCGCCCACCGGATGATCGCCAAGATGCCGACCATCGCGGCCCGCGCCTTCAAGTACCATATGGGCCAGCCGTTCGTGTCGCCGCGCAACGAACTCAGCTACTCCGAGAATTTCCTGCGAATGTGCTTCGCCGTGCCGGCCGAGGACTGGGTTCCGAACCCGATCCTGACCCGCGCCATGGACCGGATCTTCATTCTGCACGCCGACCACGAGCAGAACGCCTCGACCTCGACGGTCCGCCTGGCCGGCTCGTCCGGCGCCCATCCGTTCGCCTGCATCGCCGCCGGCATCGCCTGCCTCTGGGGTCCCAGCCATGGCGGGGCTAACCAGGAAGCGCTGGAAATGCTTGAGGAAATCGGGACGGTCGACAAGATCCCCGAGTTCATCGAAGGAGTGAAGGCCCGCAAGTACAAGCTGATGGGCTTCGGCCACCGCGTGTACAAGAACTTCGATCCGCGGGCGACCGCGATGCAGAAGACCTGCCACGAGGTGCTCGGCGAACTGGGGATCAAGGACCCGCTGCTCGAAGTGGCCATGGAGCTGGAGAAGATCGCCCTCAGCGATCCCTACTTCATCGAGCGCAAACTCTACCCCAACATCGACTTCTATTCGGGCATCACCCTGCGGGCGATGGGCTTCCCGTCGAAGATGTTCACCGTGCTGTTCGCCCTGGCCCGCACTGTCGGCTGGATCAGCCAGTGGAAAGAGATGTTCGAGGATCCGGGCCGCAAGATCGGCCGCCCGCGCCAGCTCTACACCGGCCCGACCGAGCGCGACTACGTCGCGATCGACAAGCGCTAGGCAGAGCATGTCAGGCCGAAGTGTTGGCGGTTCGGCCGCCTGGACATGCTCTCATCGTTTGAATCTAGACCCCAAAGGGGTCTAGGCCGGCGCGATGCGGATCGCTCCCATCATGCCGGACGCCTTCCCGGCGCTGGCGCCGGCGCTGCGTGACATTCTGATCGAATGCGTGGGGCTGGGAGCCAGTATCGGGTTCCTGGCCCCGCTTTCGTTAGAGGCGGCGGACGCCTTCTGGGCGGGCTGTATCCGGGGCGTGGCGGCCGGCGAGCGGTTGATGTGGGGCGCCTGGGTGCGCGAGGAACTGGTCGGCACGGTCCAGATCGTCGTCGGCATGCCGGCCAACCAGCAGCACCGCGTCGATCTGGTGAAACTGATGACCAAGCCATCGGCCCGCGGCGGCGGCATCGGGGCGGCGCTGACCCTGGCGGCGGAAGCCGAGGCGTCGCGACTGGGCAGATCGCTGGTTGTGTTGGACACCGTGGCCGGCAATCTGGCGCAACGGCTATACGAACGGCTGGGCTATGAGGCGGCGGGCGTGATCCCCGACTACGCGCGCTCCAGCGCCGGCCCACTGGAGCCGACCTGCATCATGTTCAAGCGGCTCGCTCCGCCAGCAGCTTGAGCACCGCGTCGGCGGCCAATTCAGAGGGATCGATCTCCGGCCGGCCGAGTTTGCGGACGGCCTCGAACTGGGCGTCGATCTGACCGTTGCGCAAGGCCTCGTCATCCAGCCGGGCGGCGACAGCGGCGGCCAGTTGGGGGCCGTTGCAGTCTGTCTGCAGCAGTTCCGGGGCCACCTCGTCCTGGGCGGCGATGTTGAACATGGTCACCCAGGGCGACTTGAAGACCAGCATGACCAGCCGGTAGCTGACCGGACCCAAGCGATAGCCGACCACCATCGGACAGCCCGCCAGGGCGAGCTCGGTGGTCACCGTGCCGCTGCAGGCCAGGGCGGCGGTGGCGGCAACGAAGGCGTCGTCCTTGAGGATCGGGTCCTCGATGATATGGGCCTCGAACGGCCAGGCGGCCACCCGGGCCTTGACCGTCTCTGCCACGGTGGCGGCGAGGGGCAGGACGATCTTCAGGTTGGGGCGCTCGGCCTTCAGCCGTCGGACAGCGTCCTCGAAGGGCGGGAAGACGTGCTTGATCTCGGCCGGGCGACTGCCCGGGAGGACCAGCAGGATCTGGTCGTCGCGCGCGGCGCCGATGTGGGCGCGAAGGCGGGCGGGGTCGGCCGTGGAGAAGTCGCGGATCAGGGTGGGGTTGCCGACCGTGGTGACGGGCAGACCCTCACGCTCAAACCATGGGGCGTCGAAGCCGTGGATGGAGAGCAGGTGGTCGACCGAGCGGGCCAGGGTCTTGGCGCGGCCGGGGCGGCTGGCCCAGACCTGGGGGCCGACGTACTTCATCAGGGGTATGGAGGGGTCGAGCCGGCGCAGGGCGTGGGCGACGCGAAGAGTGAAGCCCCAGCTGTCGATGAGTACGGCGATGTCGGGCTTTTCGGCGGCGGCCAGGGCGGCGGTCTCGCGCACCCGGCGCTTGACCATCGGCAGGGCGCGGACGCCCTCGATGATGCCGAGGATGGACAGCTGGGCGATGTCGAAGGGGCTCTTGACCCCCTGCTCGGCCATCTTCTGACCGCCGACACCGACGAAGCGGACACCGTCGCCCAGGCGCGCCTTCAGCGCGCGGGCCAGGCCGGCGCCGAGGCTGTCGCCGGAAGCTTCCGCCGCGACCAGCATCACGGTCAGGGGCCTGTTCACCCCTTCCGCTCCACGCCCAGCACAAACAGGCCCATCTCGTCCGCCGCGGCGATCACCGCCTCGCGGTCGACGATCAGCAGGCGGCCGGCCTCGCCGACCACCCCGGCCAGACCGGCCTTGGCGGCGCCGCGCATGGTGGCGACCCCGATGGTGGGGAGGTCGACGCGCAGTTCCTGGATCGGCTTGGGGGCCTTGGCCAGGACGCCTCGCGATCGGCCGGGCTCGCCGCGCACGGCCAGCGGCAGGTCGGCGACGCGCCGGAGCATGGAATCGGTGCCCTCCTGGGCCTCAACGGCCAGGACCAGCCCGTCGCAGACCACGGCGCCCTGGCCGACGTCGAGCTTGCCGATCTCGCGGGCGACCTCCAGGGCGCGTTCGATGTCGCCGCGGTGGGCGGCGTCCGGCGAATGCTTGCCGAGCAGGCCCAGCGGCAAGGTCATGGCCCCGACCGCCTCATGCACCCCTTCGATGGCGAAGCCTTCCTTGGCGAACTCGTCCAGCACCCGGCGCAGCAGGGCGTCGTCGCCATGGCGGGCTGCCGCGATGATGCCCGGCAGGGCGGCGACGCCGCGCATGTCGGGCCGCAGGGCCGCGAAGTCCGGACGGGCCACGTTGCCGGCGAAGCAGACGGCCTGGCAGCCCTCGCGGCGCAGCACCTTGAAGCATTTGCCAAGTTCGGCGAGGCCGACCTCCTCCGAGGGATGGCCCAGCGTGGCATCGTCAGCGATGCCCTTCAGGCGGACGACGAAGTAGGGTCGGCCGGCCTTGCGGCAGTGGTCGGCGATCTCGGCCGGCAGGCCGCCGGCCCCGGCGATCAATCCCAGCTTCTTCACGGAATCAGACCTCCCGGCGAGGCAGGCAGAGGGCGCGGTTGGCGTCGACACGGATGAAATCGAGGATCTCGACGATCTCCGGGATGTCGCTGTAGGCGCCGGCCACGTCCTCGATCCGCTCCTGGAACGTCCCCTCGTCGGCGAACAGCAGGCGGTAGGCGGCGCGCATGGCGTTGATCCGCTCCCGATCGAAGCCTCGCCGCTTCAGCCCGATCAGGTTCAGGCCTTCCAAATGGGCATGGTTGCCCCAGACCGAGCCGTAGGGGATGACGTCCTTGGTGACGATGCCGCCCCCGCCGATGAAGGCTGAGCGGCCGATGCGGGTAAACTGGTGCACGGCCGCCAACCCGCCAAGGAAGACGAAGTCGAAGACCTCGGCATGGCCGCCGATGGCCACGCTGGGGGCCATGGTCACCCGATTGCCGATCACGGCATCATGGCCGACATGGACATTGACCATCAGCAGACAGTCATCACCGATCCGGGTTACGCCATGGCCCATCTGCGTACCCGTGTGGACGGTGACGTTCTCGCGGAAGATGTTGCGGGCGCCGATTTCCAGCCGGGTCGGCTCACCCTTGTGACCCAGGTGCTGCGGCGGGCCGCCGAGGTTGACGAAGGGATGCAGGACGCAGTCGTCACCGATCGTGGTCACCCCCTCCACCACCACATGCGAGCGCAGCTTGACGCCCCGGCCGAGCGTCACGTCCGGGCCGACGATGCAGTAGGGACCGACCTCGACCGCTTCACCCAGTTGGGCGCCGGGGTCGACGATGGCCGTGGGGTGGACGGTGGTCATCGGCCGACGTCCGCGGACATGGCCGCGAACTCCGCCTCGGCGGCGACCTTGCCGTTCACCCTGGCGACGCCCTTGAACTTGAAGATGTCGCCGCGCGCGCGGGTCACCTCCACATGCAGCTTGAGCACATCGCCCGGCCGCACCGGGCTGCGGAACCGCACGCCGTCGATCGACATGAAGTAAATGACCTTGCCGGCGATATCGATGTTAAGCGACTTGGACATCAGGATCGCACCGGTCTGGGCCAGGGCCTCGACGATCAGCACGCCCGGCATCACCGGATAGCCCGGAAAGTGACCCTCGAAGAACGGCTCGTTGAAGGTCACGCACTTGACCCCGACGATGGATTCGCTGGGCTTGAAGTCCTCGGCCCGGTCGACGAGCAGGAAGGGATAACGGTGCGGGATCCGGGACAGGATCTCGGTGATGTCGATTTCGACGCCCGTCGACGTCTCACTGGTGGTCATGCCCTTACCCCTTCCGGTGCGCCGCCTTGGCCAGCCACACCGTCTCCTTCAACCATTCCCGGATCGGCTTGGCCGGATATCCGCTCCAGACCTCCCCGGCGGGCACATTGCGCATCACCCCGGCAGCGGCCCCGATGCTGGCGCCATCCCCGATGGTGACGTGATCGGCGACCCCTGCCCGACCGCCGAACGCGCAGCCATCGCCGATGGTTACACTGCCCGAGATACCGACATAGGCCGCCATGACGCAATTGCGTCCGACGCGGGTGTTGTGGGCGATATGAACAAGGTTGTCGATCTTGGTGTTCTCGCCGACGACCGTGTCGTCATAGGCGCCGCGATCGACGTGACTGTTGGCCCCGATGGTGACGTTGTCCTGCAGGATCACCCGGCCCAGCTGGGGAATGTCGATCACACCGGTCGGTCCGCCGGCGGCGCCGAAGCCCGCCTCGCCGATGGCGGCGCCGGCATAGAGCGAGACCCGATCTCCGATCAGGGCGCAGCCGACGGTGGCGTGCGGACCGATCCGGCAGTCGCGGCCGATCTGGACGCCGGGGCCGATCACGGCCCCGGGGCCGATCCAGCTGTCTCGTCCGATCCGGGCGCCGGGACCGACCACGGCAAGGGGCGCGACCACGGCGCCCTCTTCGATGACGGCGGTCGGGTCGATCAGGGTGTCGGAGGCCGGCTGACGGATCAGGCGGTGCAACGCCTCGGCGGCCAGGGCCCAGGCATACTGCGGGTGGCGGGTGACTAGGACGGCGCAGCCCTCGGGCGCCTCGTCGGCGAGGGCCTCCGGCAGGAAGCAGGCGGCGGCCTGGCTGGCCTTCAGGTCAGCCAGTCGCTTTCGGTCGGTGAGGAAGGCGACGCCATCGGCGCCTGCGCGATTGAGCGGCGCCGCCTCGGCGATCGGCGTATCGGGCGAGCCGCCTTGGAGGCGGGAGCCGGTCAGCTCGGCGAGGCGGGAAAGCGAAACAGGCCCCAGGGCCTCAAAGAATCGGGGGTCGGGCATGGCTAGATCATACCCGACCCCGAAGCTGGAACGCTAAAGCCTTACGGACGCGCGGGCGCGGCGGCCGGGGCCGGCTGGTCCAGGCGCTCACGGTCAAAGGTGAACTGCTGGATCTTGCCGTTGAGGCCGGCGGTCACCGCGTCGGTAATGTCCATCGCCGGGTTGGCGATCAGGAAGGACTCACGGGCGAAGACGATGCTGCAGCCCTTCTGCTGGTAAGCGGCCTTGATGACCGAATCCAGTTCCTGGCCGATGCGCTGGCGGGCCTTGGCCTCGGTGGCCTGGACTTCGCGCTGACGCAGCTCGGCCTTCTGGCGGAACTTGTTGAAGCGGTCTTCCAGGTCGATCTGGCGCTTCTTCAGGGCGTTGGCGTCGGCGTTCGGCGCGCGGGCGGCGGTCTCGATCGCCTTGTACTCGTTGGTGATGGCGGTCTCTTCAGCCGACAGCTCGGAGTTCACCGTCTTGACGATCTGCTCCAGACGGGTGTCGACGAACTTGCCGACGGCCGAGTTGGCGATGGCCCGGGCGTTGTAATAGACGCAGACGTTGGCCAGCGGCGGGCCGTGGGTCACCGGCAGCGCAGCCGGGGCGGCGGGCGCCTTGGCAGCCGGAGCCTTGGCGGCCGGGGCCGGCTGAGCCAGGGCGACGCCGCCGATGGCCAGGATGGCGGCGGCGCTGAGCGCGGTCACCGCGAAGGACTTGGTGGTCATCTGATATCAGAACCTTGTGGAGGTGGAGAACCGGAACGTTTCGGTCTTGTCGTAGTCTTCTTTGGCCAAAACTTGGCTGAAGTCGAAACGGATGGGACCCATCGGCGAGCGCCAGTGGATCGAGATACCCGCCGCGGCCCGCAGAGACAGCTCGTCGCGGATGTCCGGATCGAAGACGCCGGGCGAGGACTGGCGATCGACATCGTCGAGCATGCCCAGAGTGCCGAAGTCGGTGAACAGCGAGGCGCGGATGCCATACTGTTCGGGCAGGAAGGTCGGCACGGTCAGCTCGAAGGTGCCGATAGCGAACAGCTTGCCGCCCAAGGCGTCGCTGCGCTGGCCCCGGGTGTCGCGCGGGCCGATGCCGGCCGTTTCGAAGCCCCGGAAGTTGTTGCCGCCCCGATAGAAGCGGTCGTTGATCCGCACCGTGTCGCCGCGCCAGCCGGTGGTGTAGCCGGCCGAGCCCGTGGCGCTGAAGATGAAGTCCTTGTTGAAGCCGTGGTACCAGCCGCCGCCCGCTTCGGTGCGAAGGTAGTTCACGTCGCCGCCCACACCGGCCAGATCCTGCGACAATTCGACGTAGAAACCGCGGGTCGGCCGCAGCGGATCGTTCCGGCGGTCGAGGCGCACGGTGTAGCCGAGCGAGGAGGTGATGTTGGCGCCGCGCTGGGCGCAGAGGACAGTCGACACCTGGCCCGAGTTGCAGAGGGAGTCGTCGACCTGGACGTCGTCGCTGCGCAGGACGTAGCGGACGCCCATCGAGGCGTTGGAGGTCAGCGGGAAGCCGAGTCGCAGGTTCATCCCCGTCGAGGAGGTGTCGAACGCCGTCTGCTGGCTGAAGTCGTAGCGGTAGGTGTAGAGGTCCACCCCGCCGAGCAGGTCGCGGCCCAGGAAGCGCGGCTCGGTGAAGGAGAAATCGACCTGCTGGCGCAGGGAGCCGACAGAGATGCGGGCGCGCAGGTTCTGGCCCCGGCCACGGAAGTTCCGCTCGGAGATGCCGAGGTCGATGATCAGCTGGTCGACCGAGCTGTAGCCGGCGCTGAACGACAGCTCGCCAGTGGGCTGTTCTTCCACCTTGACGCGCAGGCCGGTACGGTCCGGAGCCGTGCCGGGGACTTCCTCGATCTCGACTTCCTTGAAGTAGCCGAGGGCGCGGATCTGATTCCGCGAACGGTCGACGTAGACGCGGTTGTAGGCGTCGCCCTCGGCCACCAGCAGCTCGCGGCGGATCACCTTGTCGAGGGTGCGGTTGTTGCCGACGATATCGATGCGGTCGATGTAGACCCGCGGACCCTCGCGCACCGAGAACACCACGTCGACCGTACGGGTCTCGGCGTTGGGCACGTAGCGCGGGCGGACGTCGACGAACGCAAACCCGGCGGCGCCGGCGGCGAAGGTCAGGGCGTCGGTCGCCTGCTCGATCTTCTCGTCCTGGTAGGTTTCTCCGGTGCGGATCGGGACCAGCTGTTCCAGCACCGTGCCGTCGAGCTTCTTCAGCTCGGTCTCGACGCTGATCTTGCCGAACTTGTACCGCTCGCCCTCTTCGAGGGTGTAGGTGATCACGAAGCCGTTGCGGTTCGGGGCCAGCTCGGCCACCGCAGAAACAACACGGAAATCGTAGAAGCCGCGGTTGCGGTAGTGTTTCCGCAGCTGCTCCTTGTCGTACTCCATCCGGTCGGGGTCGTAATTGTCGTTGGTCGACAAGAACTTGTACCAGGCCGACTCCTTGGTCACGACGACGTCGGACAGATCACCGTCCGAATATTCCTCGTTGCCGAGGAAGTTGACGTCGAGCACGCCGCTCTTGGGGCCTTCGTTGATCTCGAAGATCAGGTCGACGCGCTTCTGCGGCAGTTCGACCACCTTCGGCGTCACGGTGGCCGAGATGCGGCCCGACCGACGGTAGAGTTCGATGATCCGCTGGACGTCCGACTGGACCTTGGCGCGGGTGAAGATGCCGCGCGGGCGGATGGTCAGCTCTTCGCGGATCTTGTCGTCCTTGACCGAGCTGTTGCCCTCGAACACCACCTTGTTGATGATCGGGTTCTCGACCACGCGGACGTTCAGGTCGCCGCCCTGAAGGTCGATCTTCACGTCGGCGAACAGTTCGGTGCGGAACAGGGTCTTCAGCGCCAGGTCGATTCGCGCCGCGTCCACGGCGTCGCCTGGCTGGATCGGAATGTAGCTGGCGATCGTTGAAGCTTCGATCCGCTCGTTGCCGATGACCACGATGCGCTGCACCACGCCCTGTTGGGCCTGAGCATAGGCCATCGTCGGCGCGACTATGGCGGTGCTGCCCAGCAGGAGCGCGACGCCGGTTACCAAAGCAGCGCCGTGTCGGCGGGATTGCATCATGAGCTCTGCCATCAAGGATACGAACGGGCTCACGAGAAGAGACCGCCCAGGAATTTTACCACGCCCAGCCGCTGGAGGTCGTTCCAGGTGGCGAACAACATGAAACCGACGAGTAAGGCAAGTCCAAGGCGGTAGGCGACCGCCTGGACCTGTCCTGGAAGTGGCCGCCGCGCCACGGCCTCGTAGGCGTAGAAGAGCAGGTGCCCGCCGTCCAGTACAGGCAACGGGAGAAGGTTCATGAACCCGACGCTGACTGACAGGACAGCGGCCAGGCCGAGCAGGGCGACAAAACTGCCGAACAGCATGTCGGGGGCATTGGTGTGGCCGGCCGCGCCTGCCTGGGCAACATGCCCGGCGGTGTTGCCGATGCCCAGAACGCTGCCGATCTGATCAGGCTTGGCCTGCCCGGTGATGATTCGCCCGAGATAGAAGACGGTGGTCGACAGAACGTCCCATGTCCGCTCGGCGCCCATAGCGACCGCTTCGATCGGGTTGTAACGGATCCGGACCATTTCGCTGCGGTCTGGCGAGGCCACGCCCAACTTGCCGATTTCGATGCGGCCGGCGATGCGGTTCTCGATCGTCTCAGCGATTGGGGTGGCGGTGAGGCTCACCGTCTGGCTGCCACGATCGACCGTAAACGTGATCGGCTGGCGGGCGCGCATCTGGATGTACTGGCTGAACGCAACCCAGTCTCGAATCGGCCTGCCGTCCGCTTCGCGGACGACATCCCCGGCCTGGAAGCCGGCCGCGGCCGCCGGCGTGCCCGGCTGCACCGAGGTGATCCGGGCCGGCAAAGTCAGCTCGCCGAAGCCTCCAAGCACGACAGCGAACAGGGCGATGGCCAGGATGAAATTGGCGATGGGGCCCGCGGCGGTGATGACCGCGCGCTGCCAAATCGGCTTGAACTGGAAGTAGGCCTTTTCGGCCCCGGGGCCCTCGCGCTCGGCGATGGCCGCCTTCATCGCCGCCAGATCGTTCTGGTCCGGAACGCTCGCGGCATTTTCGTCGCCCGAAAAGCGGACATAGCCGCCCAACGGAATCCAGGCGATCCGCCATTCGACCCCCTGCCGGTCGCGCCAGTGAACCAGGGACCGACCAAAGCCTATGGAGAACTGGTCGATGCGAGTGCCAAACATCCGGGCCGCCCAGTAGTGGCCAAGCTCATGCACCACAACGACGAGCGACAACACGAAGACGAAAGCCAGGATGGCGACAGGCAGGAAGGTGGCGAGGCCGGACATAGCTGTGTGGTCTTCCTGCTCAGCGAACCGCGGCGAGGCGGTCCACGACCTCGGTCGCCACGCGCCGGGCGCCGGCGTCGATCATCATGGCAGCCTCCACTTCGTCGCCCCCCGGCGTCAGATCCCAGCCGCCATTGAGACGGTCGAGCGTGTCGCGAACCGAGGCGGCAATATCGAGAAACCCGATCCTGCGGTCAAGAAACGCCCCGACGGCGACCTCATTTGCCGCATTCATTGCGGCAGGGGCATGGCCGCCGAGTTTCAACGCCTGGCGAGCGATGTCGATTGCGGGGAAGCGTTGCAGATCGGGCGCCTCGAAAGTCAGCTGGCCGAGGGCAGCGAGGTCCAGCTTGGGGGCCGGCCAGGGTAACCGGTCGGGCCAGGCATAGGCGCAGGCGATCGGCGCCCGCATGTCCGGCGGGCCGAGCTGGGCCAGGGTCGATCCGTCGGCATATTCCACCATGGAGTGGATGATGGACTGGGGATGCACCACCACGTCGATCTGTTTCTCCGGCACGGCGAACAGGTAGCTGGCCTCGATCATCTCGAGGCCCTTGTTCATCATGGTGGCGGAATCGACGCTGATCTTGGCGCCCATGCTCCAGTTGGGGTGGGCAACGGCCTGTTCCGGGGTGGCCGCGCGCATGGCCTCATAGGTCCAGGTGCGGAACGGCCCGCCCGAGGCGGTGAGCGTCATGGTTGCCAGCTTGTCGCGGCAGGGCTCCTGCAGCACCTGGAAGATGGCTGAATGCTCCGAGTCCACCGGGATCACCCGTCCGCCGGCGGCGGCGGCGATCCGCAGCAGTGAAGGACCGCAGCAGACCAGGCTTTCCTTGTTGGCCAGGGCGACGACCGCCCCGCGCCGGGCGGCGGCCAGGGTCGGCGACAGGCCCGCCGAGCCGACGATGGCCGACATCACCCAGGCCGCGTCACGCTCGGCCGCCTCCCGGACGGCGGCGGGGCCGGCGGCGGTCTCGATGCCGGAGCCGGCCAGGCGTTCACGGAGTTCGGCGAGCTTGGTCTCGTCCTCGATGACGGCCAGCTTCGGGCGCCATTTCAGGGCCTGCTCGGCGAGCTTCTCGACCTGGCGGCCGGCGGTCAGGGCGACAATTTCGACGTCAGCCCCCGATTCCTCGAACAGGCTGAGCGTCGAGACGCCGATCGAGCCCGTGGAGCCCAGGACGGTGACGGTGCGGCTCAAAAGGCCAGGCCCCAATGTTGCAGCAGCCGGCCGACGGCCACTACCATGACGGCGAACATCAACCCGTCGACCCGGTCAAGCACCCCGCCGTGGCCGGGGATCAGGCCGCCGGTGTCCTTCACCCCGAACCGGCGCTTGAGCATCGATTCCCACAGGTCGCCGCCCATGGTGGCCAGGCCGGTAATGAAGGCGACCAGCATGGCCCAGGGGATGGTCGTGAAGTTCTGGTCGAAAGCGCGGGAGATCAGCAGGCAGATCACGCCAGTCAGTACGGCGCCCACCAGGCCGCCCCAGAACCCGCTCCAGGTCTTGTTGGGGGAGAACCGGGGCCAGAGCTTGGGCCCCTTCAGTACGTTGCCGACCGCGTAGGCCATGATGTCGGTCCACCAGGTGACGGCGAACAGATAGACGCTCCATTCGGCGCCTTCCGGCATGTCGCGCAGCCACACCATGCCGATGCCGGCGGGGGCGATGTAGATGACGCCGTAGGCCGCGTCCGGGACCTTGGCGGTCAGGTTGCGGGCCACCAGGGTGGTGACCGCCGCGCCGACCAGGATCAGGCCCCAGGTGGCCATCCACCAGCGTTCCGGATGATCCCAGCCGTTCTGGGTGGCAAGACCCGACAGGTGAGTCATGACGATGACCGCCAGCACACTGATGCCGATGACCACCCCGACGCGGATGGGAGCCGAGGGAGCGACCAGCCGGCCCCACTCCCGCGCCAGCAGCAGGCCGACCAGACAGATCAGGGCGGTATAGGTCCAGCCCCCCAGCCATACGGCCAGGGCCACCGCCGGGATGATCGCGAAAGCCGAGATCAGGCGGATGCGGAGGTTTTTCCAGTCGAAGCGCTTACCCTGCGGCGAGGACGTCATCGGGGGTCACGCCGCCGTAGCGGCGCTCTCGAGAACGGAACTCGCCGACGGCGGCGGCCAGATGGTCGGGGCCGTAGTCGGGCCAATAGACATCCTGGAAGACCAGCTCGGCGTAGGCGCATTCCCATAGAAGGAAATTGGAGATGCGCCGTTCCCCGCTGGTGCGGACAATAACGTCCGGGGCCGGAACGCCGGCGGTGGACAGGTGGCTTTCGAACAGGGTCTCGTCGAGATCCTCGGGGCGGGCCTCGCCGCGAGCAACGGCCTGCGCGAACTTGCGGGCGGCGTCGACCAGGTCGGCCTGGCCGCCGTAGTTGAAGGCGACCTGCAGGCGGAATCGTTCGTTGTGGGCGGTGCGGCGCTCGGCCCGTTCGATGACCTCGAGCACATCGCGGCGCAGGCCGGTGCGCCGCCCAAGGATGGTGACCTTCACCCCCTCGCGCTCCAGCCGGGCCAGGTCTGTCTCGACGTAGGCCTTGAGCAGGTTCATCAGCTCGCTGACCTCGGCCATCGGCCGACGCCAGTTCTCGGTGGAGAAGCCGAAGACGGTGAGGGTCGTCACGCCGACGTCCGGCGCGCCCTCGACCGTGCGGATGAGCGCCTTGACGCCCTCGCGGTGGCCCAGGGTGCGGGGCAGGCCCCGACGCTTCGCCCAGCGGCCGTTGCCATCCATGATAATAGCGACGTGCAGGCCGGCGGGCTTGTCGCCGCCGGCTTCAAGGGCCCCTGCCCTATCGCTCGCACCATCCTTGGGGGGCATCGTTTTCCCTTACCGGTCCTTGATATCCAGGGTCCGGCTCAAACCTGCATGATCTCTTGTTCCTTGGTTTTCAAGGCTTCGTCGATCTTCTTGACGTGGTCGTCCGTGACCTTCTGGATCTCGGTCTCGAGCTTCTTCTGCTCGTCCTCGGTGATAACCGTGTCCTTCTGGGCCTTCTTGATGTCGTCCATGGCGTCGCGGCGGACGTTGCGGACCGCAATCTTCTGCTGTTCGGCGTATTTGCCGGCAATCTTGGCCAGGTCCTTGCGGCGCTCCTCGGTCAGCGGCGGGATCGGGATGCGCAGGTTGGTGCCCTCGACCACCGGGTTGAGGCCCAGGCCCGCCGATCGGATGGCCTTCTCCACCGACACCACCACGCCCTTGTCCCAGACGCTGACGCTGATCGAGCGCGGCTCCGGCACGCTGACCGAACCGACGGTGTTCAGCGGCACGGTCGAGCCATAGGCATCGACCATCACCTGGTCGAGGATGCTGGCCGAGGCGCGGCCGGTGCGCAGGGAGCCGAACTCCTCCTTCAGGGCGGCGACCGCCTTGTCCATGCGGCTGGAGTAGGTGGAGATGGTCGGCTTTTCGCCACTGGCCATGGTCTTCTTCCTTCTCTTCGCCGGGCCTTCTAACGCCGCCGGGTCAAGATCCGGTCAAGGCGCGGCGGTGTTCCAATTAAACGTCGGACTCTTCCGTTATCACGGTGTGCACGCCCTTGCCGTGCAGAACCTTCAGCAGGTTGCCCCGCTCGCGGATCGAGAAGACCACGATGGGGATCTTGTTCTCGCGCATCATGCTGATCGCCGACATGTCCATCACCCGCAGGTCGCGGGTCAGGACCTCATGGTAGGTCAGCTTGTCATAACGGGTGGCGGTGGCGTCCTTCTTGGGATCGGCCGTGTAGACGCCATCGACGCTGGTGCCCTTGAACAGGGCGTCGCAGTTCATCTCCGCCGCGCGCAGGGCCGCGCCGCTGTCGGTGGTGAAGAAGGGGCTGCCGGTGCCGGCGGCGAAGATCACCACCCGGCCCTTTTCCAGGTGCCGCTGGGCTCGCCGGCGGATCAGCGGCTCGCAGACGGTGGGCATGGGGATGGCCGACTGGACCCGGGCCTGCACCCCGATGCGCTCCAGCGCGTCCTGCATGGCCAGGGCGTTCATCACCGTGGCCAGCATGCCCATGTAGTCGGCGTTGGCCCGCTCCATGCCCTTGGCCGCGCCGGCCATGCCGCGGAAGATGTTGCCGCCGCCGATGACCAGGGACAGCTCCACCCCGGCCTCGACCACCTGCTTGATGTCCTGCGCCACGGCCTCGACGGTGGCCATGTCGATACCGAATGAGGTCTCCCCCATCAGCACCTCGCCGGACACCTTCAGCAGGACCTTCTTGTAGCGCAGCTTGGACATGAAACCTCGGGGCCCTTCGAGTCGGGGGAACATAAACCAAGGGCGCCCCCGGCGTGAACCGGGAGCGCCCCCATTACTCAGGTCGACGAGCGGATCAGTTCCCGCCGGTCATCGAGGCCACTTCAGCGGCGAAGTCCGGCGCATCGGCCTTTTCGACGCCTTCGCCCAAGCCCAGGCGCACGAAACCCTTGATGGTCGCGCCGGCTTCGGCGACCAGCGCCTTCACCGTCTGGTCCGGGTTCATGACGAAGGGCTGCTCGAGCAGCACGACTTCACGCTGGAACTTGGAGATCTGGCCGTCGACGATCTTGGCGATCATGTTTTCCGGACGGCCTTCTTCCTTGGCCTTTTCGGTCAGGACGGCGCGCTCGCGCTCCACCGCCGCCGGGTCCAGGTCCTCGGAGGACAGGGACAGCGGATTGGTGGCGGCCACGTGCATGGCGACCTTGCGGCCCAGCTCCTGCAGGGCGGCCTGGTCGCCGTCGCCTTCCAAGGCCACCAGCACACCGATCTTGCCCAGTTCCGGCGCGACGGCGTTGTGGACGTAGGCGGCGACCGCGCCCTTCTCGACCGAGAACTTGGCGGCCCGGCGGGCGGTCATGTTCTCACCGATGGTGGCGATCAGGTTGGTGACCATGTCGTTCACGACTTCGCCGTCGGCGGTCTTGGCGGCCTTGATGGCCTCGATATCGCCGTCGGTGTCCAGGGCCACGGCCGCGATCTTGCGGGCGGCGGCCTGGAACAGCTCGTTGCGGGCCACGAAATCGGTCTCGGCGTTCAGCTCGATGACCGCGCCGGACATGCCGGCGCCGTCCTTGCGCAGAGCCACGGCCACGAGGCCTTCAGCAGCCGCGCGGTCGGCCTTCTTGGCGGCCTTGGAGAGGCCCTTGGAGCGCAGCCAGTCGGTCGCGGCTTCCATGTCGCCGTTGTTTTCGACCAGCGCCTTCTTGCAGTCCATCATGCCGGCGCCGGACTTTTCGCGCAGTTCCTTGACGAGGGCAGCGGTGACTTCCGCCATGTTCAGTCCTCCAGATTCGAAGTTCGTATAGGGGTGCAGCCGGGCCTGTGGGGCCCGGCTGTGACAAGGGTTTGAAACGGACCCTCCGGACCCGCCGGAGGGGTCCGAAATCAGCTGGCGGCCGGTTCTTCGGACGCCGAGCCGGCGTCTTCAGCCGGCGCTTCGGCGGCGGGAGCCGCTTCAGCAACCGGAGTCTCCTCGGCAGCGGGGGCGGCGGCTTCTTCAGCAGCCGGCTCCGGGGTCAGTTCGCGGGCCAGGGTCGGCTCGATCGGGGCGACCGAAGCGCCCAGGTCGACGCCCGAGGCGGCGGCGCCGGCGGCCATGCCGTCCAGCACCGAGTCGGCGATCAGGTCGACGTACAGCTGGATGGCGCGGGCGGCGTCATCGTTGCCCGGGATCGGGTAGGTGATGCCGTCCGGATCGCAGTTGGTGTCCAGGATCGCGATGACCGGGATGTTCAGCTTGCGGGCTTCCTGGATGGCGATCGCTTCCTTGTTGGTGTCGATCACGAACATGATGTCGGGGATACCGCCCATGTTCTTGATGCCGCCCAGCGACAGCTCCAGCTTTTCACGCTCGCGGGTCAGGCCCAGGCGTTCCTTCTTGCCGCGGCCCTGGCCTTCGCCGTCCAGCAGGCCTTCCAGTTCGCGCAGGCGGGCGATCGAGCCCGAGATGGTGCGCCAGTTGGTCAGGGTGCCGCCGAGCCAGCGGTGGTTGACGTAGTACTGGGCGCAGCGCTTGGCGGCTTCGGCCACCGGATCGGACGCCTGGCGCTTGGTGCCGACGAACAGCACGCGACCGCCGGCGGCGGCGACTTCACGCACCTTCACCAGCGCCTGGTGCAGGAGCGGGATCGACTGCGACAGGTCGATGATGTGGATGTTCGAGCGCGAACCGAAGATGTAGCGGTCCATCTTCGGGTTCCAGCGGTGGGTCTGGTGGCCGAAGTGGGCGCCCGCTTCGAGCAGCTGGCGCATGGAGAATTCAGGCAGAGCCATGGTCTGTATCGGATCCTTTTTCCGGTTATCGCCTCCGCGGACAATTCCCGACCGGATGGTCAGGACCGGAACGGATCGGTCGGGATGTCTCCCCGGCCGGCCCGAACGCCCGCGTGCGTGATGGGCGGGGGAGATAGTCGGAACGGGCGGGAAATGCAAGGGTGGGCGTCCCAAGGCCAAGGAGGCTGTCGTGCGCGTCCTTCCGACCCTGTTCGTCCTGTTGGCCATCCTGGCCGCCTGCCCGGCCGGCTCAACCCCGCCGGAAGTCGTGCGCGGACCCGACCATGTGATGGTCTGGACCACCGACGAAGCGGCATCTGACGCGCTTCTGACACGACTCGGCTTCACCCTCAGGCCGGCCGGATCATTCGAGGACTTCGCCTCCAGCCGCACGGTGATGTTCGCCGACCAGACCTTCCTCGAACTCTTCCACATCTATGACCGCTCAAAGGCGACCAGCCCTCAGGCCCGCGCGGAACTGGCGTTCTTCGATCAGGGATCGGGGGCCAACAGTTTCGCCATCCAGGTCACCTCCGCCGCCAAGGCCCAGGCCAGGCTGCGCGCCGCCGGCTTCGATGTCGACGAGGTCCATGCCGACAGCTTCGACCCGGACGGCCCTGACGGGCCCAAGCCCGCGCAGCCGGCCAACTGGCGGGACTTCCATTTCCGGAGGTCGCCGGTCCAGGGCGCTGAGGTGTTCTTTATCCAGTATGCGCCCGAACCACCCCCGTCGCCACAAGCCCAGGACCGCTTCAAAGCCCGCACCACCCATGCCAACGGCGCCCAGCGGCTGTCGGCGGTGTGGCTGCTGGTCGAGGACCCGAAGGTCGAGGCGGAGGCCTACCGGCGGATGGGCTTCACTGTTCGACCGCCAGCATGGGTCCCCTCGCTCGGCGTCGAGGCGACGACCGTAGCGGTGGGAACTGGCCAGGTCATTCTGCTTGGACCCGGCGAGCCGCCCGGCCTCCCGTCGCCGTCCACACGGCGTGGGCCCAGGATCGTCGGGCTCAGCATCGCGGTGAGCGACCTGAGCGCCGCCAGGCAGCGGGTCCGATCTCAATATCCCGACGCGGCGCTCCACGAAGGACCGCTGGCGATCGCCCCAAGCATCCGGGACCTCGGTGTTTTCCTGGCTTTTCACGGTCCGGAGTGACGAACCGGCTTATTCCGCCGGCTGCAGCCAGCGGTCCACGACAAAGACCGATCGATCCGACGAGAACAGGCATGCCGTCCGGATTGCTCCCCCGGGCACACAGGCTTCACGGCGGCCGACAACCCTGATGTGCTGGCCAGGGGTCAGCCGTTCGATCCGTCCATCGCGCACCATCACCAGGCTGCAGAACCTGTGTCGTCCACAGCGATAGCGCAGCAGATCGCCATGATCATACTCGTAGCGCCCCGCAATTTCGAAGGCCGGCCCGCCCACGGCTGGCAGGCTCTCAAGGTTGGATACGCCGCCGGCGCATCCCGCAATCACCGCCGCGGCGCCAGCCAGGAGGCAACGGCTAGACATCTTCCAGGAACGCCACACCCGGCGCGGTCTTCAGAGCCCCGCGCAGCGAAGCGTCGAGCGCGTAGAACCCCGGCAGCTTCATCTCCACCTCGCGACCGCCGCCGATACCGGCGACCAGGATGACCTCGCCGCCGCGCTGCGACGCCGCGCGGGTCAGGCGCTGCTTGAGAGCCTCGATCTCGGTCGAGCCCGAGGAGACGTGGACCTTCAGACCCGCCGCCACGGCCTCGATCGACTTATCCACGGGCTCCGCGTCGTCCCCGAAGAAGCGGACCTCGCCGTCGCGGGCTTTGGCGCGGACGCGGATGACCACCGCCTTGCCGGGCTCCAGCACCTCACGGCACTTGCGCAGGCTCTCCGGCGGGAACAGCACCTCGTATTCGCCGCTCGGGTCGGAGAGGGAGACGAAGGCGAACTTGTCGCCGCTCTGGCTGGCGCGTTCCTGGCGGCGGCGGACCATTCCGGCCATCTTGAACACCTCCTGCCCGGCCTCGGCCTGCGGCAAGGCGTCGGACAGCAGGGTCACACGGCGCCGCTGCAGCACCTTGACCATGTCCTCCAGCGGGTGGCCGGTCAGGTAGAAGCCGACCGCCGAAAGTTCCTCGTCGAGGCGGCGGATCTGGTCCCACGGCTCGATCTTGGGCAGGCGCGGGCGCGAGGCCTCGCTTTGGTCGCCACCGAACAGGCTGACCTGGGACGAGGCGCGGTCGGCGGCGAGGCTCTGGCCGTGGGCGATCAGCACATCGGCTGCGGCGACGATCTGGGCGCGGTTGGGGTGGATGGAATCGAAGGCGCCGGCCCGCGCCAGCCCTTCGAGAGCGCGCTTGTTGACCTGCTTGGGATCGACCCGCTCGACAACGTCGAAGATGTCCTTGAACGGCCCGCCCTCGCGCCGCACCTCGACCAGGTGCTCCATCGCGGTCAGCCCGACGTTGCGCACCGCCCCAAGCGCATAGAGCACCGCGCCGTCCTCGACCTCGAAGTCGGCGCCCGAACGGTTCACGTCCGGCGCACGCACTGGGACGCCCGACTTGCGGGCGTCCTGGTAGAAGACCGCCAGTTTGTCGGTGTTGGAGATATCGAGGCTCATGGACGCGGCCATGAATTCGACCGGCGCGTTCGCCTTCAGCCAGGCGGTATGGTAGCTGATCAGGGCGTAGGCGGCCGCGTGGCTCTTGTTGAAGCCATAGCCCGCGAACTTCTCCACCAAATCGAAGATCGACTTGGCCTGCGCCGGATTGACCCCTTTCTGCTCGGCCCCGGCCACGAAGCGGACCTTCTGCTGGGCCATCTCCTCAGGCTTCTTCTTGCCCATGGCGCGGCGGAGCAGGTCGGCGTCCCCAAGGCTGTAGCCGGCCAGGATCTGGGCGATCTGCATCACCTGTTCCTGGTAGACCACGATGCCGTAGGTCTCTTTCAGCACCGGCTCGAGGGTGGGGTGCAGATAATCGATCGGCTTGCGGCCGAACTTGCAGTCCACAAAGCTGTCGATGTTGTCCATCGGCCCCGGCCGATAGAGGGAGATGATGGCGGTGACCTCCTCCAGGCTCCCCGGCCGCAGCTTGCGCAGGGTGTCGCGCATGCCCTGGCTTTCCAGCTGGAACACCCCGACCGTCTGGCCCGAACTCATCAGCTCGTAGGAGGGCGCATCGTCGAGGGCCAGGGTGGACATATCCACAGCCGCCCCGCGCCGGGCCATGTGCTTGAGCGCCCGATCGATGACCGTCAGCGTCTTCAGGCCCAGGAAGTCGAACTTCACCAGCCCGGCGCTCTCGACCCACTTCATGTTGAACTGGGTGGCCGGCAGGTCCGAGCGTGGATCCTTGTAGAGCGGCGTCAGCTGGACCAGCGGGCGATCGCCGATCACCACGCCGGCGGCGTGGGTCGAGGCGTTGCGGAACAGCCCTTCCAGCTGCAGCGCCACGTCGAGGCAGAGGCGGACCTGCTCCTCCTCGTCCCGGGCCTGCTTCAGCCGGGGCTCGATCTCGATGGCCTGGGCCAGGGTGGTCGGGCTGGCCGGGTTGTTGGGGATCATCTTGGCCAGCCGGTCGACCAGACCGAGCGGCAGCTGCATCACCCGCCCGACGTCGCGCACCACGGCGCGGGCCTGCAGGGTGCCGAAAGTGATGATCTGGGCGACCTTGTCGACGCCGTACTTCTGCTGGACGTAGGAGATAACCTCCTCGCGCCGCTCCTGGCAGAAATCGATATCGAAGTCGGGCATCGATACCCGCTCCGGATTGAGGAACCGCTCGAACAGCAGTCCAAACCGAAGCGGATCGAGGTCGGTGATGGTCAACGACCAGGCGACCAGCGACCCGGCGCCCGAGCCCCGGCCCGGTCCCACCGGAATGCCGTGCGCCTTGGCCCATTTGATGAAGTCGGCCACGATCAGGAAGTAGCCGGGGAAACCCATCTGCTGGATGATGCCGATCTCGAACTCAAGCCGGCTCCAGTAGTCGTCCTCGGAGGCCGCCAGCTCGATCGCGGCCAGGCGGGCCTTCAGCCCCTCACGCGCCTGGTGCGCCAGTTCGTCGTTCTCGCTGCGCCCCGCGCCGGTGTCGAAGCGGGGGAGGATCGGATCGCGCTTGCTGACCATGAAGGCGCAGCGGCGGGCGATCTCCAGGGTCTGGTCGCAGGCCTCGGGCAGGTCGGCGAACAGGGCCCGCATGTCGGCGGCGCTCTTGAACCAGTGCTCGCCGGTGACCCGCCGCCGCTCGTCTTGACCGACGAAGGAGCCGTCGGCGATGCAGAGCAGGGCGTCATGCGCCTCGTACATCGTCTGGGCGGGGTAGTAGACGTCGTTGGTGGCGACCAGCGGCACGTCGTGGGCATAGGCCCAGGCCACCAGCCCCGGCTCCGCCGCCGCCTGCTGCGGCAGGCCGTGGCGTTGCAGCTCGACATAGAAGCGATCGCCGAACACCCGGCGCATCTCGGCCAGAGCCGCCTCGCCCTCGCCCGCCTTGCCGGCCGCGAACAGCGGATCGACCGGCCCATCGACGCCCCCCGACAGCAGGATCAGTCCCTCGCTATGGGCCGCCACCTTGCTCCACGGAACGGAGGGTTCGGAGACCGCGTCGACCTCAAGATAGGCCGCCGAGGAGAGCTCGGAGAGATTGAGATAGCCCGCCTCGTTCTGGGCCAGCAGCAGGACGGTGGGAACGCGAGCCCAGCGCTCCGGCGGCCCCTCGCCTATTCCGGTGACCGGCAGGGCGCAGGCGACAAGCGGCTGGACCCCGACATCCTTGGCGCCGACCGAGAACTCCAGCGCCCCGAACAGATTGGCCCGGTCGGCGATCCCGACCGCGGGCATCCCCTGCCCCGCGGCCAGCTTGGCCACCCCGTCCGCCTTGATGGCCCCTTCCAGCAGGCTGTAGGCCGAGCGGACCCGCAAATGGACAAAGCCGTTCGCCAGATCCGCCATTTCCGCCGCCGCCTTTCGCTAGAGAGCAAGCCGTAGCCTTAAGCCCGACTCACGCCGCCAGATAGGCCACCGAGCACATCATCCACACAAAGCCGACGACCGAAGCCAGAGCGAGGGTTTCCCGAGCGATCCGAGCCATTTTGGCCTCCCGTTCCAAGTTCCGGCTTTGTTCCTATTCCCGTTTTGTTCCACAGGCAAGATGGAATCTCACCGTTCGGGGAGAACTTTGCAGGCGGCTGTGGATGCCTACTCTTCGGCGCCGTTCATCGGCGGCTGGTGAGCGGCCACGATGTCGTCCAATTCAGCCTTGCGGACGGCGCGGGTGACGTTCAGGCGCACGAAGATGGTGTTGGCCCCGTGGGCCTTGCGGGCGCGATCCCAACCGGTGTGGACACCCTTGTGAAGGCATTCGGTCTCGCCGGCGTAGACCACCGTGCGCTCCTCGCCTTTCACCTTCACGAACAGATAGTTGGCGCCCGTGGGGGAGATCGGTCCGGAGCCTTCCAGCGGCAGGTAGCGATAGCCGTGACCCGACTGTCCGACGAACTCGATCTGCTGGGCCATTCGACGCTCCCACTAGCCTTACACGGAGCGTCTGTGTCTCGCGCGGATGGCGAAATAGGGGCGAGGCGGCGGTTTCTACGGGGCGCGGAAAACCCCTGTTCGTGACGATTGACAGCGAGGCGCGACATTTGTAGCGTCATCGCGACGATAGACGAGTGAGCCGATGATCCAGCCTCCATCCGATACCGAACTCGAAGTCTTGAAGATCTTCTGGCGCGACGGCGCGGCCAGCGCGCGCGAGGTGCAGGACGCCCTGCCTGGCGGATTGGATTGGACCGCCTCCACCACCCGCACGGTGCTGGAGCGGATGCGGGCCAAGGGCCTGCTGGAGCGGCGCTCCGTTCATGGACTGGCCGTCTATGAGGCGGTTCAGGGCAAAGCCGATGTGCTCGGCGGCGTGCTGCGCCGGGTGATGCGCCAGGTGCTGGAGGTGGAAGGCCCCCTGCCCGCCTCCGCCTTCGCCGGCAGCCAGATCCTGTCGGCTGCCGAACTGGCCGAACTGGAAGCCCTGCTCAACGCCGAAGAGGAGTTGCCCAAGTGAATGGCGTCACCCTGTCCCTGATGGTGGCGGCCGGCACCCTGCCGCTGGCCGCCCTGGGCCTCAGCGCCGGCCTGCTGGCCGAGCGGATCACCTCGGCGCCCGGCGTGCGGGAGCGGATCTGGGGCCTGGCCTTCCTGCTGCCTGTCCTGGCCGCCGTGGCCGTGCCGCTGGCCGCGCCTCACATAAGCCGGCCGGCGCCGCCGCCCGTTCCGGCTGAGGCCGTCGAGGCCCTGAACCTGCCGACCGGCGCCGTCGAGCGCGGCGCCGATCATGGCGCCTGGGTCGGCCTGGGCGATCTCGCCATCCTGCTGGCACCGACGCTGTTGCTCAGCGCCATCCTGCTGGGTGTCATGGTGGCGCTGGGCCTGCTCATCCGCCGTCACGTTCGCCTGGCCCTGATCCTGCGCAAGGCAAGGCGGCTGGAGGACGAGCCCCTGTCCGCCTCCCTGAAACGTCAGGCCAAGGCGCTGAAGGTGCGCGCGCCGGCGCTCAAGGCCTCCGGCCAGGCGGCCAGCCCGCTGCTGGCGGGCGTCATCAAGCCGGCCATCGTCATTCCGGAGGCCCTGACCCGGTTGCCCACCGAGCGGCTGGCGCTGATCTGCGGCCATGAGCTGGCCCACCTGAAGCGGGCCGACAACGCCCGGGCCCGGCTGGAGTCCGTCCTGCTGGCCATCCTCTGGTTCAACCCGCTGTTGGGCGCGATCCACGCCCGGCTGCTGGCCGCCCGCGAGGAGCGGTGCGACGCCATCGCCCTGGCCGGGGCCGACCCGGCCGCCCGCCGCGCCTACGCCCAATCCCTCATCGAGACGCTCCGGCTCAGCGCCGACCCGGAGCCGCAATCCGCCTTCATCGGCGCCGGAAGGAAGACCGCCATGCGCCTGAAAGCCATCCTCACCCCGCGCGAAGGCGCTCGCCCTACCGCGATCGCCGGCGTGGCCGCCATTGCCGCCCTGCTGACCCTGGCCGTGGGCGCAGGCTCCATCGCCATGGCGGTGCAGGCCGCCCCGCAGAAGGCCCGCAACTCCGAATGGCGCCAGTCCGCTCAGGAGACGGCGCTTAGCCCCAAGGGCGAGATCCGTGTCTCCGCCGACACCATGGTGCTGCGTCCCGGCGGGGTGGCCATCTGGACCGGCCGGCCGGAGGTGGAGCTGAAGGCCGCCACTGGCGACCGGGCCAAGGACGCCGAACTGGCGCGGGTGCGCTTCCTGGTCGATGGCAAGCCGGTCCCGCGCGGCTTCGACCCCAAGTCCATCGAATCTGAAGCGATCAGCTTCATCAAGGTGACCCGCGATGGCGAGGGTCCGGCCACGGTAGACATCGTCCTGGGCCCGCCCCTGCCGCCCCCTGCTC
>NZ_JAAALA010000039.1 GCF_009905535.1 Caulobacter sp. SLTY
CCTGGCCCCGGCGGCGCCAGGCGGTCGGCTGACCCCGGTTGGCGGGCGTGAAGCCCAGGCCGCGCAGGATGTCGGCGCCGTCCTTGGCGCTCCAGCCAAGGCCTTCGAACAGGGTGTTGGAGACGACCGTGGCGTTGTTCTGGCGCGGGGCGGCGCGGAGGGCTTCGTCCAGCCGCTCCAGCTGGTCCACCGGCACGGCCAAGCCGCCGACCGCCATCAGCCCGCGAGCCGACAGGGCCTTGGCGTCCACCGGGCCGGGGTGCAGGCGGGTTACCACGCCCGGCGGCGGGGCGGTGGGGTCGCTGCTGAGCGACTGGGCAAAGCCGCGCGCCTCGTCGGACAACAGGCCGGGCAGGTGCAGGCTGAAGGCGCCGATGCGCACGCCAAGGCCTCGAAGCGCCCGCCGCTCAGCCTGGCTCAAGACTCGCATCTCCTCCTCGACCTGACGGCGCGGCAGAACCCCACCATTTTCCAGAAGGCGGTGCGCCAAGCCCCGCGCCAAGCCGCGAAGGCCTCCTTCGCGCATGGCCGCCTCCAGGGCCGCCAGAGGCGAGAGCTTGCGGGCGCGCTCATGGGCCAGCCAAGCCTCCAGCCGGCGCTGAGCCCGCTCGCGGATCGGGGCGGGGCCAAGCTCGCCCAGCAGCCGCACCTTGCCGGCGCCGTCCAGCCGGCCGGCCCCTGCCCCGCGCCACAGCACCAGGCCGTCGGGGCTCAGAGCGAAGCCCTCGTCCTCGTCGGCGGCCAGGGCGCCCAGGCGGCGCGCGACCTCCGGGGCTACGGCCCGCTGGGCGGCGCCGCGCAGGGCCTTGTCTTCAAGGCTGGTGATCCCGCGCGGCTGGTCGAACACCACACCGGTCAGACGCCCAACGAAATGGCCCTCGACGGTCACCTCTCCGTCCTCGGCGACGCCGGCCAGCATCACCTCGCGGTCGCCCAGCTGGCGCATCAGCACACTGGTCCGCCGATCGACGAACCGGGCCATCAGCTTCTCATGCAGGGTGTCGCTCAGCCGTTCCTCGAGCCCCCGCATCGTGCCCTGCCAGAAGGTGGGGTCGTGCAGCCAGTCGGGCCGGTTGGCGACGTAGGACAGGGTGCGCACGGCCGCCAGCCGCTGGGCCAGGGCGTCGATCTCGCCGTCGGTGCGATCCAGGGTGGCGAACTGGCCGGCCATCCAGTCGTCAGGAATGCGACGGCGGCCGGCCGTCAATTCCATGAAGATCCGGCGCAGCAGGCCCAGGTGATCGTCGCTGGCCACCTTTCGGAAGTCCGGCGTCTGGCAGACCTCCCAGAGCTTTTCGAGCTGCGGCCGGGCCCTGGCCCGGTGGGCGACATCCGCATCCTCTGCCAGTCGCTTGAGGGCGGTTTCGTCCAGAGCTTCGCGGGCCAGCCTCAGGCCTTCTCGCTGGGGGCTCTCGGTCAGGGAGCGGATCAGAGCCGGCAGGTTGTCGAAGTCCAGCCGGCTGTTGCGCCATTCGGCCGTGGTGATCGGTTCGAACTGATGGTTCTCGACCCGCTCGATCAAGTCCTCGTCCATGTCCTCGCAGTCGCCGGTGACCCCGAAGGTCCCATCGCGGCGATAGCGGCCGGCGCGGCCGGCGATCTGGCCGATCTCGGTGGCATGCAGCCAGCGGGTGCGCCGGCCGTCGAACTTGCGCAGGCCGGCGAAGGCGACATGGTCGACGTCCATGTTCAGCCCCATGCCAATGGCGTCGGTGGCGACCAGGAAGTCGACCTCGCCCGACTGATAGAGGGCGACCTGGGCGTTGCGGGTGCGGGGGCTGAGGGATCCCATCACCACCGCCGCCCCGCCACGCTGGCGACGGATCAGCTCGGCGATGCCGTAGACCTGGTCGGCGCTGAAGGCGACCACGGCGCTGCGCCGAGGCAGGCGGGTCAGCTTCTTGGGGCCGGCGTAGGTGAGGGCGGAAAAGCGCTCGCGGGTGACGATCTCGGCCTTGGGCAGCAGCCGGCGGATCAGCGGGGCCATGGTCCCGGCGCCCAGCAGCATGGTCTCGTGCTTGCCGCGCGCGTGCAGCAGGCGGTGGGTGAACACATGCCCCCGCTCGGGATCGGCGCAGAGCTGGATCTCGTCCACCGCCATGAACTCGACCTCGCGGCCCAGCGGCATGGCTTCCACCGTGCAGACGAAATAGTTGGCGCGCGGCGGGACGATCTTCTCCTCGCCGGTGATCAAGGCCACTTCGCGCGGACCCTTGAGCGCCACCACGCGGTCGTAGATTTCCCGCGCCAGCAGGCGCAGCGGCAGGCCAATCATACCGCTGGCGTGGCCGCACATCCGCTCGACGGCCAGATGCGTCTTGCCGGTGTTGGTCGGCCCCAGGACGGCCGTAAGCCGGGCCGGCGCCTGGCCGGTCGAGCGGTCACTCATGGGATGAAGGTGGGGTCGTAGGGCGAGTCGGACAAGCGCTTAGGCCCTCCTGGCGACGGCATGCTGTCGCAACTGCCTGGAACCCGCGCTGTTCCCTACTTTCGTGCGTCGAACACCAGCTTGCCGCGGACCACGGTCATCACCGGCATGGCCTTCATGATGTCCGCCTCGTCGGCCGAGAGAATCTCGCGGCTGAAGACGGTGATGTTGGCCGGGCTGCCCGGTTTCAGCAGACCCCAGCCGGCCGGGCGGTGGTCGGCGCGGGCGGGGTTGACGGTGAACAGGTCCAGCGCCTGCAGACGACTCAGCGCCTCCTGGCGGCGCCAGTCGGGGCCGAAGCCGCCCTTGAGGTCCTTGCGCACGGCGGCGGCGTAGAACTCGATGCGCGGATCGCCGACCTCGACCGGGGCGTCGCTGCCGCCGATCACCAGGGCGCCGCTGGCGGTCAGGCTGCGCCAGGCGTAGGCGCCGACCAGCCGGTCGGGGCCCAGGCGGGCCGGGGCGAAATAGAGGTCGCCGATGGCGTGCGAGGGCTGCATCGAGGCCACGACCCCCAGCTTGGCGAAGCGGGGAATGTCGGCGGGATCGACGACCTGGCTGTGCTCGATCCGCCAGTGGACCTGCTTGGCGGCTTCGGGATCGGTCTTCATCACCTCCTCGAACCAGTCGAGGGCCAGGCGATTGCCCTTGTCGCCGATGGCGTGAAGGGCGATGTCGGCCTTCACGGCCAAGGCCTGTTTGAGGATCTTCAAGGTCGCCTCATGCTCGGCGATCTGCAGGCCGGAGCCCGAGGGCTGGTCGCTATAGGGCTTGAGCAGCAGGGCGCCGCGGGAGCCCAGGGCGCCGTCCATATAGAGTTTCACCCCGCGCACCCGCACCAGGCCGGTGGGGTCGGCATAGGGGCCGCGCCGCAGCACCTCGGCCGAGTCCTCCGGAACCATGAAGACGTCGACCGTGATCGGCAGCCGGCCCTCCTTGGCCAGGGCGAACAGCACCTCCACATCCTTGGCCGAGGTGCTCATATTGGCCGCGCCGGTCCAGCCGCGGGCGGCATAGAGCTGCACCGCCTTCTCCAGCACTTCGCGTCGGCGCGCATCGCTCAGTGGCGGCAGTTTGGCCTCGATCAGGCCGGCGGCGGTGTCGATCAGCATGCCGGTGGCCTCGCCGGCGGCGTCACGCTCGATGCGGCCGCCGGATGGGTCACGGGTCTCGCGGGTGATTCCGGCCAGCTTCAGCGCGGCGCTGTTGAGCACCACCGCATGGCCGTCCGCCCGCTCCAGCACCACCGGGCGATCAGCGACCACGGCGTCGAGATCGGCGCGATTGGGGAACCGCTTCTCCGGCCAGTGGGTCTCGATCCATCCCCGGCCGACGATGGGATCGTTCCCCGGATTGGCGTTGGCCCAGCTCTTGAGCGCGGCGGTCAACTCGGCCACCGACTTCACCTGGTCGAGGTTCAGCGTCATTTCCCGCAGCCCGACGCCGGTCAGGTGCACATGGCTGTCGATGAAGCCCGGATAGGCCGACCCGCCATTCAGGTCGATCTGCGGCAGCCCGCGTCCCTGGGCCCGCGCCTCGGTCAGCGAACCGGCGAACACCACCTTGCCATCGCGCACCACCAGCGCCTCGGCCGGCGTGACCTCGACCGCCTCGCCGTCCCGCGCCTCGCCCTGGCCGAAGATCGGCCCGCCGAACATCAGGAAGTCGTCCCCGTCAGGTCCGGAGGCCTGGGCGGCGCAACCGGCGAGGAGCAGGACGCCGACGGCGGCCATGGCTTGGGTCAGCTTGAACAAGGGTGGCCTCCCGGGGCGCGTTCCGACAGGCGCAAACCGGTAGCGGAAAATCGCGCGACAACGAAGAGCTCGATGGGGTGGCCTGTCGGGTTAACGGCCCGGGCCGAACCCGGCGAACGGGCGCGAAACGAATCATGACCGAATCGGCGACTTCGTCCGATTCGGCATTTGTTCACCGCAAGCTATTGTATCTTAACGACGATTAACCACAAGCCTTAGGCGCTACTTCTTGGGCTTCTTCGGTGGCTTCGGCGGGCAGGTCGGTCCCAGGTAGCGGGCGTCAATGGTGCCGGTCGGGGTGATGTTCATCCCGATGATGCTCGTCTTGATCTTAGCGTTCAGGGTGAACCGCTTGGGACTGTAGGTCCCGGACGCGGTCACATAGGCCTTGCGGCCGCGCTTGTCGGTGCAGGTGCCCTGAAAGTTAGCCTTGCCGTTCGCGACGGTCCGAACCGGATAGACGCACTTGTAGTGGCGGTTCGACGGGCCGCTGAAGAACTTCTCGATGTCCTTGGGCTCGACGCACTTCTTCTCGACGCTGGTGCTCGACAGGCCGAAGGAGACCTTGCTGTTGTACTCCCAGTAGCCGGGCAGGATGGTGTCGTTGGCCTGGCTGGAGGCGACGGTCGGTACGGCGAGCAGGGCGACGCAGGCGAGAAGGGCGGCCGGGCGGATCATGGAGTCTCCAGAGAGGGAGGGGGCTTGAAAGGTCCCTCTCCCCTATAATGACGGCGCATGAATGGCGGTTGAACCCGCCTCGCGCCGTGCGGGCGCTCAGCGGAACAGGTTCAGCGCGGCGTATTGCAGAAGCATGATGGTCTTGGCGTCGCGGATTGCGCCGCTCTTCACCATGGCCATCGCCTCCTCGAATGGGACTTCCAGCACGTCGATGTCCTCGCCCTCGCCCTCGTGGCCGCCGCCGGCCGAGACCTTGTCGCCGGGAAGATAGCGGCCGACGAAGAAGTGCAGGATCTCGGTCACCGAGCCGGGGCTCATGAAAGACTCCATCACCTTCTCTACGTCACGGACGCGGTAGCCGGTCTCTTCTTCCACCTCCGAGCGGATACGCTCCTCGGGATCGGCGTCGTCCAGCAGGCCGGCGGGAACCTCGATCAGCAGGTCGTCATACCCATTGGCAAAGGCCGGATAGCGGAACTGCTTGACCAGCAGCACCGTGCGCCGCGCCTCGTCATAGAGCAGGATGGCCGCGCCGTTTCCCCGGTCGTAGCTCTCCCGCACCTGCTTCTGCCAGGTCCCGTCGTTGCGCCGGTAGGAAAACGTCGCCTTGCGCAGGACGTACCAGTTGTCCGACAGGAGCTCGACACTCTCGACCCGCACTCGATCCTTCACACTCACTCAGAGTCTCCTTTTGCCGGGCCGCCGAGGGTTGACGTTTCACCGCCCCTTCCCCTATAGACGCCCCTCTCGTGCGCGGGCCACTCCTCGCGCGCCCACTATTCTATTGCGAAGGTCGCTGAAAATGTCGCGTCGTTGCGAACTCACCGGTGTCGGCCCGATGGTCGGCCACAACGTGAGCCACTCGAACATCAAGACCAAGCGCCGCTTCCTGCCGGCCCTGTCGCCCGCCACCCTGCAGTCGGAAGTGCTGGGCCAGTCGTTCAAGCTGCGGATCACCAACGCCGCGCTGCGCACGCTGGACTTCAAGGGCGGCCTCGACGCCGTGATCGTCAAGGCCAAGGACGAGAACCTCTCGCCTCGCGCCCTGAAGATCAAGCGCCAGATCAAGGCCAAGCTGGCCGAGACCGCCGCGGCCTAAGCCAGTCGGCTCTCAAGGTTTGGAACGGCCCGCGAGGCGACTCGCGGGCCGTTTTGCATTCAGACTAAGCCAGCATCTCCCGCCCCGCCTGCCGCACGTCGGTGCAGCCGGTCAGGGCCATGGCCATCATCATCTCCTGGCGGATGATCGACAGGACATGGGCCACGCCCTGTTCACCCTTGGCGGCGAGCGCATAGGCCCAGGCCCGGCCCAGAAAACAGCCCTTCGCTCCGCTGGCCAGGGCCTTGACCACGTCCAGCCCCGACCGCACCCCGCCGTCCATCAGCACGGTCAGCTCATCGCCCACCGCCTCGGCGATCGGGGGCAGGGCGCGGATGCCGCTGAGCACCCCGTCCAACTGCCGACCGCCATGGTTGGACACGACGATGCCGTCGACTCCGATTCGCGCCGCCTCGAGCGCGTCCTCCGCGTCGAGGATTCCCTTGATGATCAGCGGGCCTTTCCAGTGCTGTCGGACCCAGTCGATGTCCTTCCAGGTCAGGGTCGCATCGAAGTTCCGGGTCACCCAGGGCCAGAACTCCATCACCCCCTTCGCCTCGGGGATGGCGGGGGCGATGTTGCCGAAGGTGTGCGGCCCGCCGTTCAGCATCACGTCGATGAGCCAGTCGGGATGGGTGATTCCGTCCCAGGCCCGCTGCAGGCCGACGAACGGCGTGGTTGCCCCGAACAGGCCTGAGCGGACATCCCGGTACCGGGCGCCCGGCACGGGCAGATCGACGGTGAGGGCCACCACCGGACTGCCCAGCTCGGTCACTCGCTGGAGCAGGGCCTCCATATAGCCCCGGTCCTTGATCACATAGAGCTGGTACCAGGGCGCCGCGCCGCCATCCCGCGTCACCTCGGCCACGTCGCAGATCGACAGGGACGAGAGGCACATCGGCACCCCCGCCGCCTTGGCCGCCCGCATGGCCTGCACCTCGCCCCGGCGAGCGTACATGCCGGCCATGCCGATCGGCGACAGCACCACGGGCATCGACAGGCTCTGGCCGAACAGCTCGGTGGAGAGGGAGATCTGCGAGACGTCCTTCATCACCCGCTGGCGCAGGGCGATGTCCTGGAAGTCGGCGGTGTTCCGCCTGAGCGTCTCCTCGGCGTAGGAGCCGCCGTCGATGTAGTCGAAAAGAACTCCGGGAATGCGTCGCCTGGCCAGTTCGCGATAGTCGGCGACGCAGGCCGGGGTCACTTGGCGCCGGTCCAGTCGAAGACCAGCAGCAGGGTGCGCTGTTTGTCGCTGCCGTTGTCGTCCGACAGCAGAAGCAGGCGCGGCCGTCCCGCAGGGGAAGAGATCAGCGCCACCCCCTCGATATTGTCCCGGGTCAGCGAGCCCTCAAGCCGCATCCGCGCCATCGGCTGGGGGCTGCGGGTCTTCAGAGTCGCCACGCCATAGATGGAGGCCACCACACGCGCGCCCCGCACCGGATCGAAGGCGCGGTGCACGGCCGCTACCGACCCATCTGGAAAGGCGGCCAGCGCCGTAAGGTCGAACTCGATATCCGGCCCGGCCAGAACGGTGAAGGCCTGGCATGCGGTCGAGAGGCGGCATAGCCAAACCTCGCCCTCCTGGGAGCCGGCGAGGTAGGCATCGGGCCCTGCGGCCGGATACTCGGTCAGCCCTTCAAGCCCCTCGTTTTCGGAGAACAGGTTTCCGGGCTTGGGGGCCACGCGCGGTGGTCCGCCGGCGGCCGGATAGAGCCAGATACGGTGGTCGCGCTCGAAGCTGACCAGCCGATCACCATTGGCCAGGATGGCCAGCCCCTCGGCGTCGCCCTGGGCCTTGCCCTGCACCGACTGGCCATCAAGCCCCATCAGCGGCCAGGCCTTGCCGTCGATCAGGCCGGTGAGCCGCTCGGACGCGTCGAAGGCCAGCTTCGCCTCGACCAGGTCGCCGAAATCGCTGACCGCCACCATCCGGCCGTCCGGTGTGACCCGCAGGTCCGACAGGCCGCGCGTTCGGTTGGTGATCGGATCGCTGATGGCGATGCCGCCGGCATAGGTGAAGCCGTCGACCTCGACCCGCGCTGAATTGGCGGCGTCGAGCGGAACCGGGGTGGTGACGATCTGAATCCCCGGCCCGGCAGGCTGCGGCTCGGGCGGCAGGGCCGGCGGCGGCTGGGCGCAGCCGGCGAGAAGGAGGAGGGCGACGGCGAGGGGGCCAAGGCGCCTCACGTCAGCGCCTCCTTCACCGCCGCGAAGGTGGTTGCCTTGGGCGGCGGCGGTTGCATGACCGGCGGCGCCGCCAGCAGGCCGCGCGCCTTCGCTACCCGCTTGGGCTCTTCCTCGAACAGCGAGGCCAACTGTTCGACCAGCACCCCGCCCAGCTGCTCGACATCGACGATGGTCACCGCCCGGCGGTAGTAGCGCGTCACGTCATGGCCGATGCCGATGGCCAGCAGTTCCACGGGACTGCGGGTCTCGATCTCGCTGATTACCTGCCGCAGGTGGCGCTCCAGGTAGTGGCCGCTGTTCACCGACAGGGTCGAATCGTCGACCGGCGCCCCGTCGCTGATCACCATCAGGATCCGCCGCTGCTCCGGCCGGCTCATCATCCGGTGGTGCGCCCACATCAGCGCCTCGCCGTCGATGTTCTCCTTCAGCAACCCCTCACGCATCATCAGGCCGAGGTTGCGCCGCACCCGGCGCCAGGGACTGTCGGCCGACTTGTAGATGATGTGGCGCAGGTCGTTCAGGCGGCCGGGCGAGGGCGGCTTGCCGGCCTTGATCCAGTCGTCGCGCGAGATGCCGCCCTTCCAGGCCCTGGTGGTGAAGCCTAGGATCTCCACCTTCACCGCGCACCGCTCCAGGGTCCGGGCCAGGATGTCGGCGCAGACCGCCGCCACCATGATCGGCCGCCCGCGCATCGAGCCGGAATTGTCGATCAGCAGGGTGACCACCGTGTCGCGGAAGTCGGTGTCCTCTTCCTGCTTGAAGCTCAGCGGCGCGGTCGGGTCGATGATGATCCGCGGCAGTCGCGCCACGTCCAGCATCCCCTCTTCCAGATCGAACGACCAGCTGCGGTTCTGCTGCGCCAGCAGCCGGCGCTGCAGCTTGTTGGCCAGCCGCGAGACCACGCTGGAAAGGCTCGCCAACTGCTGGTCGAGATAGGCCCGCAGCCGGGTCAGTTCCTCGGCATCGCACAGGTCCTCGGCCGGGGTGATCTCGTCGTGGGTGGTGGTGAACACCTTGTAGGAGGGCTCCGGCCGCCCCGAATCCTTCGGGTCCGGCCGGGCGGGCTTGGCGCCGTCGCCCATCTCCGGCGCCTCGTCGGAAAGCTCGGCGTCCTCGTCCTCGACCTCGGTGGCCTGTTCCTCGCCCTCTTCCTGCTCGCGGTCGGTGGTCTCGGTCTCCTGCATGGAGCTGCCTTCGGGGGACTGGCCTTCGCCGTCGCCCTCGTTGTCCTCGTCGGACTGCTGCTGCTCCTGCTCGCCCTCTTCGTCTTCCTCGCCGTCGGTGGGATCGGCGCCCTCGTCGCCCATATCAAGGTCGCGCAGGATGGCGCGGGTCACCTTGGCGAAGGCGGCCTGGTCGTCGATGCTGTCTAGTAGCCGGTCGAGGTCGCCGCCGGCCTTGGCCTCGATCTCCTCGCGGAACATGTCGACCATCTTGGCTGCGCCGTCCGGCGGCCGCTGTCCGGTCAGCCGTTCGCGCACCATCAGCGAAACCACATCGGCCATCGGGGCATTGGCGCGGTCCTGGATGCGGCCCAGGCCCTTGCGCTCGATGGTCTGCTCCAGCACCGCCGTCAGGTTGGCCCGCACGCCGCCCAGCGCATTGGAGCCGATGGCTTCGATCCGCGCCGTCTCCACCGCCTCGAAGATCGCCTGGCCCTGGGGCGAAACCGGCCGGCCGCGCGCGTGGGCGGTGGCGTCATGGTGCGCCAGCCGCAGCGCCATGCCGTCTGCCAGGCCCCGGATCCGCGAGGCCTCGGCGCTCGACAGGTCTCGCGGCGGGTGGGGCAGCACGGCCCGGTTGCCCGACAGTTGCGGCCCGTCGCCGGAAAACACCACCTCCAAGTCGGGCATCTCGGCCAGCGACCGCGCGGCATGCGCCAGCGCGCGCTTGAAGGGTTCGGTGGGGCTTTCGGGCTTTCCGCTCATCGGGTCCTGTTTAAACACCCGTATGGGACCGAGGGAAGGCGGACGGTGTGCATTTACCGTGCTTCCTTGCGCGGTCTTAACCGGGCCGCGATAGGGAAGGGCGCATGAACGCGCTCTCTATCGCCACCTCCGGCCTCGCCGCCGCCACGGCCCGCCTCGACGCCACCGCCCAGCGCACGGCGCGATGGGGCCAGGACCCGGCGGTCGATCTGGCCAAGGAGGCGGTCCAACAGATCACCGCCAAAGCCGAGTTCAAGGCCAACGCGGCGGTGATCCGCACCGCCGATGAGATGATGGGCGAGCTGCTGGATATCCTTGCCTGATTACTTCTTCCACGCCTTCCCCTGGGCGTGGACGATGCCGACCAGATCACCCATGGCCACGTTCATATCGATCAGGTGCAGGCCCCAGTTGGCATCGGGTTTGCCCATGACGACCACATCGCCGGGGATGGTGTCGGTGCGCGCATCGGCCGGATCGGCGTTGGTGGTCACCTTCAGATAGCTGAACTCGCCGGCCCGGACGCATTCGGTGGTCAACAGGCCGGGCGTGCTCACATACGGCGTGGTGGTCTCCAGCCCTGTCGCCCAGGCCATCGGCGCCGAGCCCGCCGTCAGCGGCCGGTTCCAGAAATAGGGATCGGCCGTCCCCGCCCCGCCACCCAGCGCAGCCGGGTTGACGCAGGCGGCATGCAGGCCGGCGCCCTCGACCTTGCCAAAGCGGCTGGACGGCGGCGGCGGAACCTCGGCGCGGAAGCTGACATAGGCGACCAGACAGCCCACCTGGCCCTTGGCCGAACAGCTGGGGATGGAGCCGAACATGCCTTTCTCGTCGACCGGCACATTGGTCCCGATCGGCATCACCCCGACGATCAGCTTCTGGGCCGGCTTGCCGTCGATCTCCCGCTTGACCAGCTCGGCGATCACCCCGGCGCCCTGGCTATGGCCGATCAGCACCACGCCCCGGCCCTTGTTCTCGTGCTTGAGATAGTACTCCCAGGCGTCCTTGACGTCGTTGTAGGCCAGCATCCGGTCGGCGCCGGGGTTTTGGCCCAGCATGTACTGGCGCAAGGCGTTCAGGGTCACTTGCCGGTACATCGGCGCGAACGGCCGGCACACATGCTTGAAGCGGGCAAACTGCACCGCCACCACCCGCCGCTCGGCCTCGTCGATGGTCATGTCGCTGTTGGGCGTCGGATCGGTGGAGACGGTCGGATAGACGTAGAAGCAGTCGATGGGCGCCGGCGCGGGCGTGGCCTCCAGCTTGACGGCGTTGCTCTTGCCGTCCGGCATGACCACCGTGGTCGACAGATCGACGCCGCAGGCATCGTCCGCGCGGCCGGGCAGGCACAGCCAGGATTCAGGCTTGGAATATTCGTTGGCGGTGGGCTGCGCCGCCGCCGGCGCCGCGAAGGCCAGGACCGCGAGGGCCGCCAGCGTGGATATCTCGACCTTCATGAAAACGCTCCCGCCATACCGATTGTTCTGATTGGCGGGCAGAATGCCGGGGAGTCGGGGGCCGGTCCAGCCTTGGTCTCAACTCTCCGCCCTCTGGACGGAGCGCTAAAACGCCATCGCCGCGGACTGCTTATCCAGCCACCACAGCAGCGCGAACGTCCCGCCCCCCAGCGCCAGCCCGACCAGCATGCGCCAGAGCGGCGCCAAGGTCACTGCCGCGCCTTCCGCCGCCGCGCCCTTGCCGGTGATCATCGGCCCGACCAGGTTCTTCCGCCGCGCCGCGTAATAGCCGATGGCCAGCAGGTGCAGCACGATCAGCCCGAGCAGGACGTTGAACAGCGTCTCATGCCATTCGGCGATGGCCAGGCCGGTGTCGTAATCGACATACTTGGTAAGCGGCCCGCCCTCGAAGTCGTCGTTGATGGCGAACAGGCCCAGGGTTACCTGGGCGACCAGCACCGCCAGCATGGCCACGACACTCCAGCCGCCCAGCGGATTGTGTCCCGGCGCACCGGCCGCCCCGCCCTTCAGGTAGGCCATGATCCCGGCCGGCCCTTTCAGGAACCCGCCGAACCGCGCCGTCGAACTGCCCGCCACGCCCCACCACAGCCGAAACACCAGCAGCCCGGCGATGGCGAAGCCGCTGAGCTTGTGCCAGTCCAGCATCCCCTCTTCGGCCGTCCACCAGGAGACGGCGACCAGCGCCGCCAGCAGCCAGTGGAACAGCCGCGTCGGCAGATCCCAGATCAGAGTCGGCATGCCGCCGCTCCTACTTGGCCTGGTACTTGTCGTGGCAGCCCTTGCAGGTCCCGCGCGTGGCCACGAACGCGGCCTGGACCTTGGCCGCGTCGCCGGTCTGGGCGGCGGCGTTCAGCTTGGCGGCCTCGGTCTTGAAGGCGTCGCCGGCCGCCTTGAAGCCGGCGGGATCGGTCCAGACCGCGGCCAGAGCCTTGGTCTTCTCACCGCTCGACGGCCCGCTGCCGGCCGGGAACCAGCTGGGAAGCTGGCCCGACAGGCGTTGGATGTTGGCCGCGTATTCCTTGAGCTTGGCTGGGTTCTTGTCACCGCTGAGGGTGTCGTACAGCCCCTTCATGTTGCCGCCGATCTGCTTCATCCCGGCCTGGCGGGCCTTGATATCGGAGGCGGCGTCCCAGGCGAGGGCGGACCCGGCGGCGAGGGCGACAACGAGACCGGCGACTAAGGCGCGTTTCATGGGAGGCTCCGACTAGGCTTGTCGGAGAGACTATCCATGAACCCCGGTCGCCGAAAGGGGGCGCCCGCTGAGCACTCCGGTGCGGATCAGGGGCAGAAGATATCCGGCCAGCAGAACGACATTCGGCGCCACGTTGAGCCCGAAACCGGTCGCGACCGACAGGCTGCTGTCCACCACGAACCAGACCAGGACGCCGGCGGTGGTCAGCCGCCAGACCGGCGCTCCCGCATCGCCCAGCATGATCGCCGCCCGGAAGGCGGCGGCGAAGGTCAAGGCCCATCCGATCGAGACCGGACCCATCACCGCCAGGGCAAACCGCAGGGGCGGCGTCATTTCCGCCGGGGCCCCGCCCAGGACGCCCAGGAGCCATCGCATGAGCCCGTCGGTGGCCGGGAAGGCCCCCGTGGTCAGCACCACGCCGAACAACGCCACGCCGCCGCACCAGGCCATCAGCCAGTTTTTCCAGAAGGTCGACATCACCTGCTCCTCTTGCCAACGAGATATGTAGCAGTCGCTACATATCATCGACCCGTAGCGTGCGCTACAGGGAATTCATGAGTGTTCGGGAACAGCGTCGCGAGGCGGCGATCGAGCGGATGGCTGATCATCTGCTGGCTGAGGGGCTGGCCGGCGCCAGCCTGCGCCCGCTGGCGGCGGCGGCGGGGTCCAGCGACCGCATGCTGCTCTACTATTTCACCGACAAGGACGATGTCCTGGCCGCCACCCTCGGCCGCGTCGCCGCGCGGCTGACGGCCATGCTCGACGCCGCCCTCGAACCAGGAGCGAAGCTGCCTGCCGACGCCTTGCTGGGCGCGGTCTGGTCGGCGATGTCGTCGGAGACGCTGGCGCCGTTCATGCGGGTCTGGCTGGAGGTGGTCGCCGGCGCCGCGCGCGGCCAGGAACCGCACCGGGCCATCGCCTCGGGCATCCTCGGCGGCTTCGCAGACTGGATCGACGGCCATATCGATGCGACCGACGCCCAGCGACCCGGCCAGGCCGCCCTCCTGCTAGCCACGGTCGATGGCGCGCTCCTGCTGGACGCGGCAGGCCGGCGCGATCTCGCCGACGCGGCTATTGCCGCCGCCTGCGCCGCCAGGCCTTGACCCGGTCCCAGGGGTCGGCCTCAAGTCCTGGGGTCGCGTCAGCCGCAGGAGGTTCAGTCGTGACCGCAACGATCCGCCACTTCAGTCCCGCCGAGGCCGCTCGTCGCCTCGGAGTCTCCCCAAAGGCCCTGCGTCTCTACGAAGCGCGCGGCCTGGTCACGCCGTTGCGCACCCAGGCCGGCTGGCGAACCTACGGCCCGGACCAGATGGCCCGCGCCGGCGAGATCGTCGCCTTGCGGGCCATGGGCTTCAGCCTAGCCCAGGTGGCCGGCATTCTGCGCGGCGAGGCCGTCGACCTCATGCCGGTCCTCGCCGCGCACCAGGCCGCCCTCGAGGCTCGCCGCCGCGATCTCTCCGGCCAGCTGGACCGCGTTCGCGATCTGCGGGTCCGGATGGCGAACGGTGAAGTCCCCAGCCTTGCCGACCTCACCCGCCTGGCCGTCCCGCCTCCGCCGGTCGTCGCCTTCGACCTGCCCTGGCCCTGGGGCGGCGAGCGCTTCGAACTGCCCGCCCTCAGAGCCCTGACCTGGCTCGTCGGTCCGCTCGGCAGCGGCAAGACCCGCCTGGCTCTGCGCCTTGCCGAGGAACTTCCAGGCGCTGTCTTCCTGCCGCTCGATCGATCCGTCGGCGCCCTTGAAGCCGAGTTGGCGGCGCCGAGCGACAACCCCCTGGTCGTCGATCTTGTCGAACAGGGCCTTGACCGGGCGGCTCAGCAAGACCTCGCAGCCGGCCTTCGTCGGCGCGGGCCCGGCGCACGGCCGCTGATCCTGATGACCCGCTCCAGCCTCCTGCTGGACGCCGCTGTTGCAGGGCAGGATGAAGCCATCCTCTTCTGCCCCGCTAATCACCACCCGCCGATGTTCGTAACCCCCGGCGCCCTGGGCTATGAAGCCATGACCAGCTGCCTGGCCTCTCCCGAGGTGAGGGCGCGTACGGAGGGAATGCGGGCCGTCCTGGCCGCCTGACGCCTACTCCGCCGCCAGCGCCTCGGCCTGCTGCAGGTCCACGCTGACCAGCTGCGAGATTCCTCGCTCGGGCATGGTCACGCCGAACAGGCGGTCCATCCGGCTCATGGTCACCGCGTTGTGGGTGATAGCGATGAAGCGGGTCTGGGTGCGCTGGCGCATCTCGTTGAGCATGTTGCAATAGCGGTCGACGTTGGCGTCATCCAGCGGGGCGTCGACCTCGTCCAGCACGCAGATCGGCGCCGGGTTGGCCAGGAAGACGCCGAAGATCAGCGCGCTGGCGGTCAGCGCCTGCTCGCCGCCGCTCATCAGGCTCATGGTCGATAGCCGCTTGCCGGGCGGGCAGGCGTAGATTTCCAGGCCCGCCTCCAAGGGATCGTCACTCTCGATCAGCCGCAGCTCCGCCTCGCCGCCGCCGAACAGGGCCTGGAAGAGGGTCTGGAAGTGGCCGTTGATGATCTCGAACGCGGCCAGAAGCCGGGTACGGCCCTCGGCGTTCAGCTCCTCGATCCCGGCCCGCAACTTGGCGATGGCGCCGGTTAAATCGGCGCGCTCGGTCTTCATGGTCTGCAGCCGGCCCGACTGCTCGCCGGCCTCTTCCTCGGCCCGCAGATTGACCGCCCCGATGGCCTCGCGCTCGCGCTCCAGGGAGAACAGGTGGGCCTCGATGCCCTCGGCGTCCTTGGGGACGGCGACGGCCTCTTCTGCGATCCGCCGGCCCAGTTCCTCGGGCTCCATCTTGGCGGCTTCGCGGATGTTGCCGGCGATCTCGCCGAAGCGGTCGCGGGCGGCGTCCAGGCGCGCGGTCAGGGTGGCGCGGGCCTCGCGGGCTTCCGCGGCGGCCGCCTCGGCGGCGCGCAGGGCCCGTTCGGCGGCGGCGCGGTCAGTCTCGGCCTGGTCCAGGGCGTCGCCGGCCTTGTCGCGGCGGGCCTCGGCCACGCCGAACTCGTCCATCAGCCTGGCGCGGCGTTCCTCGATCAGGTCCGGGGCGTCCTTCGCCTGGGCCATCAGCGCGTGAGCCTTTGCCCGGTCCTGCTCCAGGGCCTCGATCCGCTTGGCCGCGGCGCTCGACCGGCGGCTCCAGTCGTCGCGGTCGCGGCTCAGGCCTTCCAGCCGGCGCGTGCGGCCATCCCGCTCGCGGCGCTCGGCGTCCAGGGCTGAGCGCGCCTCGGCCGCTGCCTCGCGAGCCGCAGCGGCGGCCCGGCGGGCTTCGTCCAGCATCGGCGACAGGCTGTCGCCCCCGTCTCCGTCGATCCCGGCCTCCGCGGCCTCGAATCCGGCCTGCGCCTCGACCCGCTCTGCTTCGAACCGGCCGATGGTCTCGTCCAGCGACTGGGCGCGCGCGTCGCGTCGGGCCGCCTCCCGGTCCAGCCGCTCGACGGTGTCCCGCGTCGCAGCGAGGGTTCGCTCGATCTCGCGCGGCGTGGCCCGCACCGTGGCCAGATGCGCCTCGGTTGCCTTGAAGCCGGCCTGCGTCTCTTTGGCCTTGACCACCGCCGCCTCATGCAGCGGGGTGATCTTCTCGATCTCGGCCTCGGCCTCGGCCAGCCGGTTGCGCTGCTCCAGCCGGATCGCCGCCGGCTTGGGCGCCTCGGCCCGTGCGACAAAGCCGTCCCAGCGCCAGAGGTCGCCCTCCTTGCTGACCAGCCGGCAGCCCGGCTCCAGCAACGCCTGCAGCTTCGCCCCATCGGCCCCCGCCACCAGCGCCGTGAACGCCAGCCGCGCGGCCAGTTCCTTCGGCGCCTCGACCAGCGGCGCGAGGGGCTCGGCGCCCGCCGGCCAGCTCGGCGCTTTCAGCTCGCGCCCGGCCCAATAGGCCGCCGCCCGCGCATCCAGCGCCGCTTCCAAGTCATCGCCCAGCGCCGCGGCCAACGCCGCCTCATAGCCCTTGCCCGGCCTCACGGAGTCCAGCGCCGGAGCATACGAACTCGTGGCCGGCCGCGCCGACAGTTGCGCCAGCCCCCGCGCCTCTGTCTTCAGCCGCCCCAGCTGGTCTTCCAGCTTGCGCATCTCATCGCGCGCCGCCTGCTCGGCCCGCGCCGCGTCGCCGCGCGCGTTCTCCGCCGCTTCGACCGCCGCCCGCGCTTCGCTGAGCTGAGCTTCCGCCTCCGCCAGCTTGGCCTTGGCCGCCTGCACTTCCGGATCGTTTGCCGGCCCGATCGCGGCCCGTTCCGACCTCGCCTGCTCCAGCGCCCGCACCGTGCGGTTCAGTCGGCTACGGGCGTCGTCCAGCCGGGCCTCCGCCGCCCGTCGCCGGGCCTCGTCGGCGGCCACGGATGCTGCCAGCCGCTCGACCTCGCCGTCGGCCTTGGCCCGCGCCTCCTCGGCAGACCGGGCCGCCGCTTCCAATTCCGGCATCCGCGATGGCGCCGCCGCGATCTCCGCCTCGACCGCCGCGATATCCGCGACCAGCCGCTCCAGGGCCGCCCCGGCGTCCTCGACGATATGGGCCTCGCGGGCGTTGTCGGCGTCGATCCGGGCGATCTCGGCGGTCAGCCGCGCCACCTCCGCCTGCGCTCCCTCGGCCTCCCGCTCGACCCGGTCCCGCTCGATGGCCAGCCGGCCCAGGATGGCGGCGGCCACCGTCGCCTCCTCGCGCAGCGGCTTGATCGCTTCGTCGGCGGCAATGGCCGCGGTGCTGGCGGCGGCGGCGTCCCGCGCAGTTTCCTCGACCCGCGCCCCGGCGGTCTGGGTCTCCGATTCGACCCGCTGCAGGGTGTCCCGCGCCTCGCTCCAGCGGCTGAACAGCACCGCCGACTGCAGGGCCCGGATCTCGGCCGACAGCCGCTTGTACTTCTCCGCCGCCCGCGCCTCGCGCTTCAGCCGGCCCAGCGTCGATTCCAGCTCGCGGATGATGTCGTCCAGCCGGTTGAGGTTGGTCTCCGCCGCCCGCAGACGCAGCTCCGCCTCATGCCGCCGGGTGTGCAGGCCGGAAACCCCGCCGGCCTCTTCCAGGATGCGCCGCCGGTTCTGCGGCTTGGCTGCGATCAGCTCGCTGATCTGGCCCTGGCGGACCAGCGCCGGACTGTTGGCCCCGGTCGAGGCGTCGGCGAACAGCAGCTGCACGTCCCGCGCCCGCACCTCGCGGCCGTTGATGCGGTAGGTCGAGCCCTCGCCCCGGTCAATGCGGCGGACCACCTCGATCACCGGATGCTGGTTGAAGGCCGCCGGCGCCGTCAGGTCGCTGTTGTCGATGGTCAGGGCGACTTCGGCATGGCTGCGCTGGGGCCGGGCGCCGGCCCCGTTGAAGATGACGTCGTCCATGCCGCCGGCCCGCATGGCCTTGGCGGAATTGGCCCCCATCACCCAGCGCAGGGCCTCCAGCAGGTTGGACTTGCCACAGCCGTTGGGTCCGACCACACCCGTGAGTCCAGGCTCGATCCGAAACTCTGTCGGCTCGACGAAGGACTTGAAGCCCGTAAGGCGGAGCTTCTGGAACTGCACGGTCGGATCCTTCGGGCCTCCTTACTTCGAGGCTTCGGCGTAGGCCTTGTCGATGTCCTCGATCGGCAGGGAGGTCTCGAACTTCTGGTCACCGATCCAGAAGGTCGGGGTGTACTGCACCTCCTTGGCCTGCGGATTCTTCAGCCGAGCGTCCAGCGCCACCAGCGCCTTCTCATCGGTGATGCATTTCTTGACCTGGGCTTCCGTCAGCCCCGCCTCGACGCCGACTCGCAGCAGAACCGGCAGCGGGCTGCTGGTCAGGGCTTCTTCCTGGGCGTGGAACAGGGCGTCGATGACCGCGAAATACTTGTCCTTGCCGACGCAGCGGCCCAGCAGGTCGGCGGCGGCGGTGTAGCTGTCGTTGGCGCCCAGCTTGAACGGGCGGAAGGTGTACTGGATCTTGCCCGTGTCGATGTACTTCTTCTTGAACTCGGGGAAGACGGTCTTATTCCAGTTGGCGCAGTGGACGCAGCTCAGCGAGCCGTACTCGACCATCTTCACCTTGGCGGTGGGGGAGCCGAGCGTCATGTCGCCCTCGGCCGGGGCGGCGGTCTTGCCACCGCAGGCGGCCAGCGCCAGCGCGGAAATGGCCAGGGTGGCGCCGATCACGGCGCGGCGATTGAACAGGCCCATGGGTAGAGGCTCCCCGAAAAGCAGGATGGATCAGTAGAACGCGATTCTGACCACCGTACGAAGGCGGCATTTGGATGGCGGGATGGGGTCTGCGGCCGCGTGAGTCAACGGTTCCGCAGCACCTCGCGGCCGAGACGCAACAGCGCAGCCTTCAAAGGCCCATCCTCTGCCTCCGCCAGCCCCTCGGCCAGCTCGGCCTCAGTGGCCGCGTCGAGCGGCCCTTTCCGGCGGGTCCGCACCTGAGGCCGGGCGGCGACGGGCGCCTTGATCGGCCCCTGGACGATACGCAGCTTGGTCAGCGTCTGATCGCCCAGCATCATCGACACCCGCGAAAGGATTTCCGGCGCCTGGTGCTGCACGATGGCAGCCGCCGGCCCGGCCACCCGGATTTCCAGGGTCGAGGCCATCCCGGCCCGACCCTTGACCACCCGCACCGGCTCGGTGTGCCGCGCCAGGGTCTCCCCGACGATCTCGCGCCAGCGGGCGGCGAGGCCGGCGCTGCCCTTCCCGAACCGCTCGTCCAGCTGTTTGATCAGCGGAGCCAGCGACCGCCCCGCCGGCGGAGGCGGACGCCGCATCGGCTTGGTCCGGTGGCGGCCCAGGATTTGGGCGGCCTCCTCAGCGGTGGGCAGGCGGCGGGGCATGGCGCCATCCTACCGCCGGCCGACGATGAAGGGGAGGGCTACTGCGGCGGCGTTTCGCCCGTCGGCTTGCCCTGCATGAACTCCGCCTCGATGATCACCTCGACCTCATCGCTGACCCCCATCTTGCTGCCAGGCGCCGGGATGCCGTAGCTGATCCCGAAGTCCGACCGCTTGAAGCGGGTCGTGGCCGAGAAGCCGACCCGAGCGCCGTCCATGGCATTGGGCTTGTAGCCGTCGTTGAACGTGACCTTCAGGACCACCGGCTTGGTCACACCCTTCAAGGTGAAGTCGCCGGTGACGTCCGCCGTGGCGCCTCCGGTCCGGACCACCTTGGTCGATTTGAAGGTGATCTTCGGATGGGCGCCGGCATCCAGCCAATCCGGACCGGTCAGTTCCTTGTCGAAGGCGAGGGCCGGGCTGGTCTTGCTGTCCAGCGATGCGACATCGATCTCCGCCGTAACGGAGGAGGCCTCCGGATTTTTCGGGTCCAGCACTAGGCTGGCGTCAAATTTTCGAAACTGAGCGGTCCACTTCGACATCCCAACATGGTCCACGCGAAACAGGACGGACGCGTGCTCCGGGTCGATGCGATAGGTCCCGGGCAGCAGGTCGGGCGCGGGAGCCGCCGGCGCGGGCTTCGGCGCCTTCGTCTTCGCCCCTTCCGCCGGCTGGCAGGCGGCAAGCAGGATCAGCAGGGGCAGGGCGGTCAGGGTGCGGCGCATGGCTAGGCTTCCTCGGGGCTTTATCCGGTCTTCGCCACAGAGGACGCCCTTGCCAAGCCGGTTCCGACACTCGCCCTCGAAATATCGTCGCGCCGTGCTAGGTCCCGGTCGGTGAACGTTGCCGACCTCCGCGCCCGCCTGCTCGCCTGGTATGACGCCCATGCCCGCGACCTGCCCTGGCGCGTCGGCCCGGCCGAGCATCGCGCCGGCGTTCGTCCCGACCCCTACCGGGTCTGGCTGTCGGAGGTGATGCTGCAGCAGACCACGGTCCCCCACGCCACCCCCTATTTCCTCGGTTTCACCCGCCGCTGGCCGACCGTCACCGACCTCGCCAACGTTGAGGACGGCGACCTGATGGCCGCCTGGGCGGGTCTCGGCTACTACGCTCGCGCCCGCAACCTGTTAGCCTGCGCCCGCGCCGTGGCCCGCGACCACGGCGGCGTCTTCCCCGATACCGAAGAGGGCCTGCGCGCCTTGCCGGGCGTGGGCGCCTATACCGCTGCCGCCGTCGCGGCCATCGCCTTCGACCGACCGACCAACGTCGTGGACGGCAATGTCGAGCGGGTGATGAGCCGGCTGTTTGCGGTTGAGGACCCGCTGCCGGGCAGCAAGCCCGAACTGAAGGCCCTGGCCGCCGCCCTGGTCGATGATCACCGCCCGGGGGACTGGGCCCAGGCCTTGATGGACCTCGGCGCCACGGTCTGCAAACCGAAGTCGCCGATCTGTGACCGCTGCCCGATCTCGATGCACTGCGCCGCTTTGGCCCGAGGCGACCAGGACAGCTTCCCCCGCAAGACCAGAAAGGCGGCCCGCCCCCGCCGCCACGGCATCGCTTATGTGCTGACCCAGGGTGACGCCGTCGCCCTGGTTCGCCGCCCCGACAAGGGCCTGCTCGGCGGCATGCTGGGCCTGCCGACCAGCGACTGGACCGCCTCGCCCCCGCCCGTCGGAGAGGGCGCGCCTGCAAAGGCGGCCTGGCGGGAGGCCGGTGAGATCGAGCACGTCTTTACCCACTTCTCGCTGACCTTGAAGGTGTTCCGCGCCGAGGGCGATGCGCCGGACGTTGTCTGGACCCCGATCGAGACCCTCGACGCCCTGCCCAGCGTGTTTCTGAAGGCCGCGCGCCAGGCGTTGCTGGCGCCGCGCCTGCTCTAAGCCGCCATCCCCGCCCGCACCTTGCTGCGCAGCACATCGATCGGCGCCAGCCCGGCGTCGGTCTTGAACCGCCAGTAGGTCCAGCCGTTGCAGGCCGGGGCGCCTTCCATCATCGCGCCCATCTTGTGGATAGACCCGGTCAGGTCGCCGACCGCCAGGCTGCCGTCGGCCCGCACCCGGGCCGCCTTCACCCCCTTGGGGCACCAAAGCTCGTCGCCGGGGTTCAGCAGGCCCGCCTCGACCAGTTGGCCGAATGGCACGCGCGGTTCGGACCGCTTGGAGCCCATGACCTCCAGGTCCTGCGGCGCCACCGGCTGCACCTTGGCGATCCGCTCCTTGGCCACCGCGATGTACTCGGCCTCACGCTCGATACCGATGAACCGCCGTCCCAGCCGCTTGGCCGCCGCCCCGGTGGAGCCCGAACCGAAGAAGGGGTCGAGAATCAGGTCGCCGGGCTTGGACGTAGCCAGGATCACCCGGTGCAGCAGGGCTTCCGGCTTCTGGGTCGGATGGGCCTTGGAGCCGTCGGATTTCTTGACCCGCTCGTCGCCGGTGCACAGCGGGATGGTCCAGTCCGAGCGCATCTGGGTATCGTCGTTGAACACCTTCAGGGCGTCGTAGTTGAAGGTGTAGCGCTTCCCGCCCTTGGACTTGGACGCCCAGATCAGCGTCTCATGGGCGTTGGTGAACCGCGTGCCCTTGAAGTTCGGCATCGGGTTGGACTTGCGCCAGACCACGTCGTTGAGGATCCAGAACCCCAGGTCCTGCAGCGCCACGCCGACGCGGAAAATGTTGTGATAGCTGCCGATCACCCAAAGGGCGCCGTCGTCCTTCAGGACCCGCTGGCATTCCTTCATCCACTCCCGCGTGAAGCGGTCGTAGGCTGCGAAGCTCTCGAACTGGTCCCAGTGGTCATCGACCGCATCGACCTTGCTGTTATCGGGCCGCAGCAGGTCGCCGCCGAGCTGCAGATTGTAGGGCGGGTCAGCGAACACCAGGTCCACCGAACGGTCCGGCAGCGCCCGCAGCTGCTCGATGCAATCGCCGTGAAGGATGGTCTCGGACCCGAACGCCATTGGTAACCCCGTCAGAATGAGTCCGATCATTCTCGCGGCGTCGTGGTGAAGGCGCGGTTACGGGACGTGGTTAGCGAGAGATTACCGGCAGGCCCCTCGACTTCCGCGCGGGGAAATCGTGGATGGTTCTCGAACGCCTCCGCCAGAGAGGCTCCGGAGGATCCATGCCGTCGCTCGACCATCTCTACGAGTCCCGTCTCAGCCCCTTCTACCAGGACCATCACCACGCCTGGCGCGACACCCTGCGCCGCTGGGTCGACAAGGAGATCATGCCCTTCGCCGACCAGTGGGACGAGGCCGGCGAGTTCCCCCGCGAGCTCTACAGGAAGGCCTCCGAGATCGGTCTCCTGCGCCTCGGCTGGCCGGAGGAGTACGGCGGCATCCCCACCGACCCCTTCATGTCCATCGTCACCTCGACCGAGATGGCCCGCCACGGCGCCGGCGGTATTAACGCCAGCCTGATGAGCCACGGCATCGGCCTGCCGCCGATCCGCGCACTCGGGACCCAGGAGATGAAGGACCGGATCATTCCGCAGGTCCTCTCCGGCGAGAAGATCAGCGCCCTTGCGATCACCGAGCCGACCGGCGGCTCGGACGTCGCCAACCTCAAGACCACGGCGAGGCGCGAGGGCGACGAGTATGTCGTCAACGGCTCCAAGATGTTCATCACCTCAGGGATGCGCGCCGACTACTACACCGTGGCGGTCCGGACGGGCGGGGAGGGGGCCGGCGGCGTCTCCCTGCTGCTGATCGAGCGCGATCGGCCGGGCTTCACCCGCACCCCGCTGAAGAAGCAGGGATGGTGGGCATCGGATACCGCCGCCCTCTATTTCGACGATGTCCGCGTGCCGGTGGAAAACCTGATCGGGGCCGAGAACCAGGGCTTCGCCGGCATCATGAACAACTTCAACTCCGAGCGGATCGGCATGACCGCCGGCGCCGTCGGCTTCTCCAAGGTCTGCCTCGAGGACGCCCTGGCCTGGGCCCAGGAGCGCAAGACCTTCGGTAAGCGCCTCGCCGACCACCAGGTCATCCGCCACAAGCTGGCCGACATGTACAAGCGCATCAACGCTACCCAGTCCTGGCTGGAAACCCTGGCCTGGCGGGTGCAGCAGGGCGAAAAGCCCATCGCCGAAATCGCCCTGCTCAAGGTCCAGGCCACCGAGACGATGGAATACTGCGCCCGCGAGGCCATGCAGGTCATGGGCGGCAGCGGCTACATGCGCGGCGGCCGGGTGGAGCGGATCTACCGCGAGGTGCGAGTCTACGCGATCGGCGGGGGCAGCGAGGAAATCATGCGCGATCTGGCGGCCCGGCAGATGGGGATCTGACCCACCGGCGGGATTATCGAGCGCTGACGTTCGTGCGCTCGAACGGCAATTCCGGAACCAGCGGCGGCAAACCGCACACCTCCCGCACCGCTCCCCAGCTGACGCGATGCACCGGACTCGGCCCCAAGGTCCGCAGCGCCTCGAAATGGCTCTTGGCGCTGTACCCCTTGTGGCTGGCGAACCCGTACCCCGGATGCTCGGCGTCCAGCGCCACCATGACCCGGTCCCGCGCCACCTTGGCCAGGATCGAGGCCGCCGCGATCGAGGCGGAAATCCCGTCCCCGCCGACCACCGTCTTGACGTCGCACGGCAGCTTGAACCGATAGTTCCCGTCGACCAGCGCATAGACCGGCTTCACCGACAGCGCCTCGATCGCCCGGCACATCGCCAACCCCGCCGCGTGCAGAATGTTCAGCTCGGCGATCTCCTCGACGCTGGCGAATCCCACCCCGAACGCCACCGCCCGCAGCTTGATCTCGAACTCCAGCTCCTCGCGCTGCCTGTGGTTCAACTTCTTGGAGTCGTTCAGCCCCTTGGGCAGCCGCTTGCCGGGATCGAAGATCACCGCCCCGGCGCTGACCGGCCCGGCCAGAGGCCCACGGCCCGCCTCGTCCACCCCGCAGACCGGGGCGGGGCAGGCGCGTTCGAGAAGCAGGTCAGGCTTTTTGGCCATGGCTAAGGTGTCGGCACTCTTCGTGGCGGAAACAGGTCGTCAAGTGATCGTTGACCATCCCGACCGCCTGCATGAAGGCATAGACGATCACCGGCCCGGTAAACTTGAAGCCCTTGGCCTTCAAGGCCTTGGCCATCGCCTCGGCCTGCGGCGTCTTCACCGGCACGTCGCCAAAGCCCGTCCATTCATTCTGCACCGGCGCCCCATCGACGAAGTCCCACAGGAAGGCGCTGAAGTCCTCGCCCCGCTCGCGCATGTCCAGCCACAGCCGCGCGCCATTGATGGCCATGTCGATCTTGGCGTTCGACCGCACGATCCCGGCGTTGGCCATCAGCCGGGCGCGATCCTCATCGCCGTACCGCGCCACCTTCTCCGGATCGAACCCGTCGAAGGCCTCCCGGAATGCCTCGCGTTTCTTCAGAATGGTGATCCACGACAGCCCGGCCTGGAACCCGTCCAGCACCAGCTTCTCCCACAGCGCCCGCGCGTCCCACTCCGGCACGCCCCATTCGGTGTCGTGGTAGTCGATGTAGATCTGGTCCTTCACGCCAGGCCAGGGGCAGCGAATCAAACCGTCGGTCATGCCGATGTTGCTAGCATGTTCCTTCGGGGGTGGCTTCAGAACGCAACGGTCGCAGACACGAACACCCGGCCTTCATAGTTCTCGCCTCGCTCATGGCTGTCGGTGTCGTACCAGCGCAGGTCAAGCGCCAGCCGGTCCATTGCCTGCCAGGTCACCCCGGCGTTCCAGGCGCGATAATCGGCCCCGCCATCCTGCTCCCGCGCCCCATAGGTGGCCGAGACCTCCCAGCTCTCCGCCAGCTTGCGGCTGACCTGCGCCTCGATCCACCAGGCGGCATCGGTGGCGGCATAGTTGTCCGGGCTGTACTCGACCCGCAGGCGCAGCTCAGTCCCGGCCACCGGCAGGGTGGCGTCGGCCCGCGCTTCGAACCAGGTATCCTGGAACCCATCGTCGGTACCCGGCATGTGCTTAAGCATGCCTCGCAGGTCGATGGTCACCGGGCCGAGCTCATGCTCTGTCGCGGCGTAGAGGTGCAGCTCGGCATCGCCCCCCTGGCTGACTTTGGCGTTGCTGGCCCAGAAGCCTGTGGTGACCGGCCCGAAGTCATAGGTCGCGTCCAGCTGCAGCGCCGGATCGCCGTCGCTCTTGCCGGTTCCCTTGGAGATGTACTCGCTGGCGGCTTCCACCTCGACGGACCAGGCCTTCTCCTGCGCCATGGCGGCGGGGGCGAACAGACCGGCGAAGGCGCTGGCGGCGAGGGAGGCGGGGGTCAGACGGGCGGTCATGCCCCCCACATAGTCCGTCCTCAGATGATCTTGAAGAGCTTCAGGCCCTGATAAAGGCAAAGGAACAGCACCAGGAAGCCCACCAGCCAGGTAAAGATGCGCACCGGCACCAGTCGGGTGACCCATCCGGCCAGCGGCGCGGCCAGCACCCCGCCGACCACCAGGCCCGCCACCGCGGCCGCGTGATCCAGCAGGCCCTCGGCGTTTTGCCAGTGCCCGGTGAGCAGGGCGGTGACGAAGGCGACGCTGATCGCCACGGTGACGAAGAACTCGGCGGTGTTGACCGTGCCGATGGAATAGCGCGGCTCGGTGCCGCTGCCGACCAGGGCGCTGGTCACTGTCGGACCCCAGCCGCCGCCGCCGGTCGCGTCACAGAACCCGCCGACCAGGCCGAGCGGCGCGATCAGCTTGGGCGAGGTCGGCGTCCGGCTCGGCCCCTTGTAGGCCCGCCACAGGATCACGCAGCCCATGATGCCCAGGTAGCCGACGATGAACGGCTTGATGGTGTTGCCGTCGATCCCGGTCAGCACGTAGGCGCCCAGCACCCCGCCGATGACACCCGCGATCGCCAGGGGGAAGAACATCTTCCAGTTGACGTTCTTGTGGGCCACATGGCTTGAGGCCGAGGCGGCGGTCGTGAACACTTCCGCCGCATGCACGCTGGCCGAGGCCGTCGCCGGCGGCACGCCGACCGACAGCAGGACGGTGGATGACACTACGCCATAGGCCATACCCAAGGCGCCATCGACAATCTGCGCTCCAAACCCGACGAAAAAGAAGGTCAGGAAGTCGTTCCAGGGAAAGTCGGGCATGCGGGCTCCGGCAACGGGGTCCATCGCACCTAGCGGTGCAATACCTACAGGTCAAATAGGAATAAAACTAACCGGCCTTTCAGCACTGCTGATCGCTTGGGAAACGCCTCTCGAAGGCTTAGGTTACGCACACCATGAGCCACGACCATACCCACCTTCGACCCTGGCGCCATATCGACCGGCGCAAGTCGCGGCAGATCTTCGTCGGCAAGGTGCCGGTGGGGGGCGACGCCCCCATCGCCGTGCAGTCGATGACCAACACCCTGACGGCCGACGCCAACGCCACCATCGGCCAGATCCGCCAGCTGGAAGAGGCGGGGGCCGATATCGTCCGCGTCTCCTGCCCGGACGAGGAATCGACGGCCGCCATGCCGGCCATCGTGCGGGCGTCCCAGGTCCCGATCGTCGCCGACATCCACTTTCATTACAAACGCGGCATCGAGGCGGCCAAGGCCGGCGCCGCCTGCCTGCGGATCAATCCCGGCAACATCGGCAGTCCAGACCGTGTCCGCGAGGTGATCCAGGCCGCCCGGGACCATGGCTGTTCCATGCGCATCGGCGTCAACGCCGGCTCGCTGGAGCGCGACCTGCTCGAAAAGTACGGAGAGCCCTGCCCCGACGCCATGGTCGAGAGCGCGCTCAGCCACGCCCGCATCCTGCAGGACCATGACTTCCACGACTTCAAGATCTCGGTGAAGGCGTCCGACATCTTCATGACCGTTGCCGCCTACCAACAGCTGGCGGAGGCCATCGACTGTCCCCTGCACCTGGGCATCACCGAGGCCGGCGCCCTGCGCACCGGCACGGTCAAGTCGGCCATCGGCATCGGCAATCTGCTCTGGGCCGGTATCGGCGACACCATCCGCGTCAGCCTGGCCGCCGACCCGGTCGAGGAGATCAAGGTCGGGTTCGACATCCTCAAGTCGATGGGCCTGCGCCACCGGGGCGTGAACATCATCGCCTGTCCCAGCTGCGCCCGGCAGGGCTTCAACGTCATCAAGACAGTGGAGGCCCTGGAGGAGCGGCTGGCCCACATCTCCACCCCGCTGTCGCTGTCGATCATCGGCTGCGTGGTCAACGGTCCGGGCGAGGCCCTGATGACCGATCTGGGCTTCACCGGCGGCGGCAAGGGCGCCGGCATGGTCTACATGGCCGGCAAGCCCGACCACAAAATGGACAATGACCGCATGGTCGACCACATCGTCGAGCTGGTCGAGAAGAAGGCTGCAGAACTGGCCGCCGCCGACGCGCTGCATGCGGCGGAATAGCGCACCCACCCTTGTGGGGGACGACTTTCTATAGTCTGGTCGGGTATCCGACACTGCGTTAAAATAACGACGTTACCTATAGCGTTGGCGTGTAACGGCGGGAGGACCGTCGGCAGGCCGCGGGAGCCGACATGGGATCCAGGGATCAGCAACGTCGTGATGAAGCCAGGCTGATCAGCCGAGTATGCGGCGGCTATCTGCTACGCTCGCTGAAGACCTTCGCCGCCCTGCTGGATCACGATTACGGGCTGACGGTTGTCTACCTTGCCATACTGCAGGCCAACCTAGGCGCCCTGGAGGAGGATGCCGACCTGGCCCTCCGCTATGCCGGCCTGGACGAAACCCCGCCCGAAGCCCTGTACCGGCCGATCAGCGTTCATGCCCTGGCCCAGACCCTTCACATGCCCTACGAGACCACGCGCCGGGGCGTCGGGCGGTTGATCGAGCTTGGCTTCGTCAGTCGTGTCAGCCGCAACGGCGTCATCGCCCTCTCGGCCCGCCAGGCCCATCCCGACTGCAAACAAGCCATCGAGGCGGACGCCATGGACGCGGGCCGCATGTTCGCCCATCTGCGCCGGCTGGGCGTGGACGGCGTGGCTTAGACCGGCCCCAGGCGCAGGTCGAAACTGGCCGTCAGCCCCTCGGCCTCATAGGCCAGCTCCACGGTTCCACGCAGGTCGTGGGTCGCGGTGCGCTCGATCAGGCGCGAGCCGAAACCGCGCCGGGTCGGCACGGCCGTCACGGGTCCGCCGCGCTCGCGCCAGACCAGGATCAACCGCCGTTCGTCTTCCGCCAGCTCTTCGCAGGACCAGCTGACGCTCACCCGCCCTTCCTGCGTGGACAGGGCCCCGTACTTGCCGGCGTTGGTGGCCAGCTCATGGACCACCAGGGCCGTGCTCAGCGCCTCGGCCGACGATAGCCGCACCCTCGGGCCCTCCAGCGACGCCTTGCCCGGTCCGTACGGTTTGAACTCGCTCTCCAGAACCTCCGACAGGTCCGCCCCGGTCCAGCTGCTGGCGGTCAGCAGGTCGTGCGCCGTCGACAGGGCCAGCAGCCGGTTTTCGAACGCCTCGCGGAACTGGGCCGGCTCCGGGCTGGCGCGCAGCGTCTGGGCGGCGATCGACTGGACCGTGGCCAGGGTATTCTTCACCCGATGGTTCAGCTCGTCGAGCAACAGCCGCTGGCGATTGGCCGCCAGCCGTTCCTCGGTCCGGTCGGCGCCCTGGACGAACACCCCGGCGACCACACCCTCGGCGTCGAAGATCGGCTGGTAGGTGAAGTCCAGGAACACCTCGCGCGCCAGGCCGTCGGCGCCGGTCAGCACCACCGGCGCCCCGGTCATGCCGGTCGGCTGGCCGGTCGCCATCACCCCGTCCAGCAGGGTCACGAACCCCTGGTCCACCACCTCGGGCAAGGCCTCGGCCACGGTCCGCCCCACCACCTGCCGGCCACCGACCAGTTCGGCGTAGGCGTCGTTGGCGAAGGTGAAGACATGCGTCGGCCCGCTCAGCACCGCCATGAACCCGGGGGCCTGGCGGAACAGCCGGGCGAAATCCTCACTCTGCTGCAGCAGGGTCGAGTGCGCCCGCTCGGCCTCCTGCGCCCGCTGCAGCAGGGCCACGCCACCCGGCGTCGCGCCGGGCGGCAGGGCCGCGGCCGCCGCCACCCTCTGCCAATCGGTGACATCGACGGTGTTCTGCAGCACGAACTGAACCGCCCCGTCCGCGCCCCGGATCGGAATGTGGGTGGCGGTCCAGTACCGGTCTTCCATACCGCCGTCGGCGAGGGGGATCGCATAGTGGATGAAGGCGAGAGTGTCGCTCTGCCCCGTCTCGAACACCCGTTCCAGACTCTGTCGCAGCCGCCGACCCGCCTCACCGGAATTGGGAAAGGCGTCGAACATGCCCTTGCCGATCAGCTCGGCGCGCGAACGGCCGGTCGCCTGCTCATAGGCGACGTTGACCGCCACGAACCGCAGGTCGCGGTCGAGAATGTTGTGCGGGCCGGGCAGCACCTCGAACAGGCTGGTGAAATCGATGCGGTGCAAGCAGGTCCCCGGACGGCCCAACCACGGGCGTGGCGCCGCTCCCCATCGGCGGCAAGGCCAACATAGGGCCAAAGACCGCCCACGCCAGTCCCGCGCGACCCCTCGCCACAGGCGCCCGCGCGGGGCGTACGATTTCCAGCCGGTAAACCTCCCAAACGTTGCACTCGGCTCGCCACAACGCACTTTGTTACCGGGTTTGGGTTAGCATTTCGGGTAATCGCAATGCAGCCGCCATCCCCTGTCAGCATGACGCCGCCCCCGGCAGGCGCCGCCCGGGGACTCGCCCTATATTCCCGCCCGTGACCGACGAGACCACCACGCCCCAAGCCCCAACACCCGAGGGCCAGAACTCCGAGGGACTCACCACCGAGGCCGCCGCCCTGCGCGCCGCGGCCCTGATCAAGTTCCACGCCGCCCGCCTGCCGGACGGCCCCGGCGTCTACCGCATGTACGGCGAAGACGGCGAATGCCTCTACGTCGGCAAGGCCAAGTCCCTGAAAAAGCGCGTCGTCCAGTACGCCCAGGGCCGCTTCCACACCAACCGCATCGCCACCATGGTCGATCTCACCCGGTCGATGGAGTTCGCCTCCACCCGCACCGAGGCCGACGCCCTGCTGCTCGAGATCAACCTGATCAAGAGCCTAAAGCCCCGCTTCAACGTCCTGCTGCGCGACGACAAGTCCTTCCCCGAGATCGTCATCCGCCGCGACCATCCGGCCCCCCAGTTGCGCAAGCACCGCGGCGCCCACAGCTTCAAGGGCGACTACTTCGGCCCCTTCGCCAGCGCCAACGCCGTCAACCGCACCCTCAACACCCTGCAGAAAGCCTTCCTGCTCCGCTCCTGCAGCGACAGCGTCTACGACACCCGCACCCGCCCCTGCATGCTGCACCAGATCCGCCGCTGCGCCGCCCCCTGCACCGGCCTGATCGCGCCCGACGACTACCAGGCCCTGGTCGAACAGGCCGGAGACTTCCTGCGCGGCAAGTCCCGCCTGGTGATGAAGCGGATGAGCGACCAGATGCAGGCCGCCTCCGACGAGATGGAGTTCGAGCTCGCCGCCCGCCTGCGCGACCGCATCCGCGCCCTGGCCGCCGTCGCCCAGGAAACCACCGTCAACCCGGAGACGGTGGACGAGGCCGACGTCTTCGCCCTCCACGCCGAGGCCGGCCAGGCCTGCGTCCAGGTGTTCTTCTTCCGCGCCGGCCAGAACTGGGGCAACCGCGCCTACTTCCCCCGCATCGACAAGGCCGACACCCTGGCCGAGATCATGGGCGCCTTCATCGGCCAGTTCTACGACGACAAGCCCATCCCCCGCCTGATCCTGGTCAGCCACGACCCCTTCGAGACCGAGCTGCTGGCCGAGGCCTTCTCCATGAAGTCCGGCCGCAAGGTGGAGATCGCCCTGCCGAGACGCGGCGAAAAGCGCGGCCTGGTCGACGAGGCCCTGACCAACGCCCGCGAAGCCCTCGGCCGCCGCATGGCCGAGACCGGCGCCCAGGCCAAGCTGCTCCAGGGCCTGGCCGAAGCCTTCCAGCTGGAGGCTCCGCCCGAACGCATCGAGGTCTACGACAACAGCCACATCCAGGGCACCAACGCCGTCGGCGGCATGATCGTCGCCGGCCCCGAGGGCTTCCAGAAGAACCAGTACCGCAAGTTCAACATCAAGGGGACCGACCTCACCCCCGGCGACGACTTCGGCATGATGAAGGAGGTCCTCCGCCGCCGCTTCTCCCGCCTGGTCAAGGAGGAGGAAGCCGGCGGCGACATCACCGCCCCCCGCCCGGACCTGGTGCTCCTCGACGGCGGCGCCGGCCAGCTCTCCGCCGCCCAGGAAATCATGGCCGACCTCGGCGTCGACGACATCCCCCTGGTCGGCGTCGCCAAGGGCCCCGACCGAGACGCCGGCCTCGAACGCTTCTTCCTCCCCGGCCGCCCCGCCCCCTTCATGCTCGAACCC
>NZ_JAAALA010000004.1 GCF_009905535.1 Caulobacter sp. SLTY
GGCGGCGGGGGCGGCGGCGGCGAAGCGAAGCTGTACCGGATGCCGACCGTCACCGACTGGTCGTTGAACTTGCCCGACATCGGACCGGCGGTGCCGGCGTTGGTGAAGTCGAACTCGTCGGTCTGGAAGTAGCGGTAGGTCAGATCGACGTTGATCCGGTCGGTCGCCTTGGCGGTGACGCCGGCGATCGCCTGCCAGGCCCACACCGCGTCGCTGTCGTCGACGATGAAGCGCGGGGCGGTGGTGGTGTCGAACTGGGCGGCCGCGATACCGGCGCCGACGCCGACGAAGGGGCTGATGTCGCCGTCGGGGATGAAATCGACAATGACGTTACCCATCAGCGACCAGACTTCGAAGTTGCCGCCGGTCGGGAACTGGGCGATTTCCGGAATCTCACCCGGGCGGTAGGCGCCTTCGAGTTCGACGCGCCAGTGGGGCGACAGCCGGTAGCCGAGGCGGGCCGCGCCGATCCACTCATCGTCCGGATCGACGTTCGGCTCGGCGCCGACGGCGACCGAGTAGTTTTCGTCGTCAGACCAGTGGTAGCCGAGGTCGATAGCACCGTACCAACCGGAGTCTTGCGCCGCAGCACCAGACGCCACGAGCGTCGCGGCGATAGCCGCACCCGCCAGAAGCTTCAATTTCATCGAAAGAGCCCTCTCTTGCCCGCGATGCGACGTCTCGTCGCTTCAAACTCAGTTATAGCAATGCAGTAGGCCACGCAAAGTGCCCGCGAAGCCACACCGGAGTTCATTTTTCTGCCATCATCCTCTTTCGAGTGAATTAATCGGCTCACGGTTGCAGTTTCGGATCACCGTCTGTCGCGTAGCCGACGCCTGCCCCCAAGGGACTCGGGCCGGTTCAGCTCCTTTCGGAATTCATCGCGCCGCTCGTGAATCGAGGCGATCACCAGGCCCATCGGGATACCGATGTCGACCAGGGCGGCCTCGGACAGCTGCAGCGATGCCTCGATGGTCTCCGGCACAGCGTCGGTGGCGCCCAGGTCATAAAGCCGCTTGGCGTGGCGGGCGTCACGGGCCCGGGCGACGATGGTCAGGTCCGGCTTCAGCTCGCGGGCGGTCGCGACCACTGCCTCGGCGCCTTCCGGGCTATCCATGGTCACAATCAAGGCGCGGGCGGACTCCAGGCCACAGAGGCGCAGGAAATCGGCCCGCGAGGCATCCCCGAAGAAGATGTGGGCCCCGACCCGCCGCCCCGATTCGACCAGCCGGGGATCGCGCTCGATGCCGACCCACGGAACCTCGTGTCGGCTCAGCATGTCGCTGACCAGCTTGCCGACCCGGCCGTAGCCGATGACCAGAACGGCGCCGCTGTCGGGAACCTCACCCTCGGGTTCGGTGGCGATGCTCTCGGGCTTGGCGGCGGCCCGCCCCCCGGCCCGGGCGCCGAACAGGGCCAGCACCGGGATGCAGATCATCGAAAGGGTGGAGGCCACCAGGATGGTCTGACCGACCGCCTGGTCGACGACCCCGACATTCATGGCGCTGTCGAGGATGACGAAGGCGAACTCCCCGCCCGCCGACAGCAGCAGGGCCGCCTCCAGCGCCACCTTCGACTTCAGGCCGAACAGCCGGCCCAGGCCATAGACCACCGAGCCGGTCAGCAGCATCAGCCCCAGCGCCATGCCGAGAATCGGCAACGGGTCGGCGATCAGCCGCGACAGGTCCAGCCCGATGCCGATGGAGACGAAGAACAGGCCCAGCAACAGGCCCTTGAACGGCTCGATCGTCCGCTCGACCTCATGCCGGTACTCGGTTTCGGCCAGCAGCAGGCCGGCGACGAAGGCCCCCAGCGCCATGGACACCCCGGTGAAGGCGGCCAGCAAGCCCGCCCCGATGACCACCAGCAGGCTGGCGGCCATGAACAGCTCCTCGCTCTTGGCCTTGGCCACAGAGCGCAGCATCGGCCGAAGCGCCAGCCGCCCGACGATGAACAGGGCCAACAGGCCGAGCACCGCTGGCGCAAAGGCCAGTAGGTCCCTGGCGTCGAAATCGCTCCCATCCTGACGGCCCAGCACGGCCAGGGTGATCAGGATCGGGGCCACGGCCAGATCCTGGAACAGCAGCACGGCGAAGGTGGCCCGGCCGGCCTGGCTGTGCTGGCGCTTGCTCTCGGCCAGCAGCGGCATGACGATCGCGGTGGAGGACAGGGCCAGCGCCGCCCCGATGGCCGCCGCCGCCGGGGCCGGCTGACCCAGCATCATGGCCGCCCCGGCGATGGCCGCCGTGGACAGGGCCACCTGAAGACCCCCAAGTCCGAAGACGTATTTGCGCATCAGACGGAGCCGCTCCCAGGAGAGCTCAAGCCCGATCATGAACAGGAGGAAGACGACACCGAACTCGGCGAGCTGGGCGATGTCATCGGGGTTGTCGACCGTGACGGCGGCGAGCCATGGGAACTGACTGGTCAGGGCGCCCAGGCCGAACGGCCCCAGCACCACCCCGGCGCCGAGGAAGCCCAGGATCGGGCTGATGTTCCAGCGCCGGAACAGCGGCACAACGATCCCGGCCGTGGCCAGGAACAACACGACATCCTTGTACTCGCCTGGAGAAACTTCTCCCGCCATCCCGCCTCCTTGTTCGCAAGGTCGGCAATATGACCCGGCCCGCCACGGTTGCGGAACCCCGGCAATGGGAATAAGGCGCATTCCATGTCACTGGGCGGGCAATTTCGACAGCATCGCGGTCCCGGCGCCCTGCCGGCGATCCTGGCCGTGCTCGCCCTGCTGATGCAGACGCTGGTTCCGGCCATCGCCATGGCCAGTGGGCCCGGCGAATCACGCACGGTCGTGCTGTGCACCCCTCAGGGCGAGAAGATCGTCACGGTGCACGATGAGGCGCCGAAGGCGCCTTTCGCCGGCTACAAATGCCATGACTGCGTGATTGCGGCAGTCACGGCGGTCAACCCGCCCTCGCCTGAGGTCCTGCCGGTGCGCTACGCCGCCGTCGTGCGCCACGAGCGCTCGCGGCTCCAGACCGCGGTGCAGCCCGCTCGGCTCCCGCCGCGCCCGCCGTCACAAGGCCCCCCTCTCTCCGTCTGACCTGAGCCCCTCCCGGCGCGTCCGCGCCCTCATGTCTTCGAGAGAAACTCCATGTCTTCGACCGGCGCGCCGCTGCGCGCTCTTCTGCTGGCCGGCGCCTGCGCGCCCGCCTTTTTCGCCACCGCCGCCCTCGCCCAGGACGACGGGATGACGGTCGACAGCGTGATCGTCACGTCTCGCCCCGATCCGGAAGATCCCCCGGTGGTCGGCGACGCCCGCAAGCGGCTTTCCGAGACGCCCGGCGCGGTGTCGGTCATCTCTCAGGAGTCGTTCGCGGGCCGCCAGGCGCTGGCGCTGGACGACATGCTGCGCGACGCGCCCGGCGTCTACGCCCAGAAGAAGTGGGGCGGCGATATCCGCATCTCCATCCGGGGGTCTGGCATCGGCAACGCCAACCACAACCGCGGCCTGATGATCGCCCAGGACGGCGTGCCGCTGAACGAGGCCGACGGCTATGGCGACAGCCAGCTCGCCGACCCGCTGAACACCCGCTACGTCGAGGTCTATCGCGGCGGCAACGCCCTGCGGTTTGGCGGCTCGCTGCTGGGCGGGGCGGTCAACATGGTCACCCCCACCGGCCGCGACGCCGGATTCGACGCCCGCCTGCGCATCGACGGCGGAAGCTTCGGCCTGCTGCGCCAGAATGTGGCGGTCGCCCGGACATTCGGCGATGCCGACGTCTACGCCTCGGTGACCAACCAGACCGGCCAGGGCTGGCGCTCGCAGAGCCAGCAGAAGATCCAGTTCGTCTCCCTGAACCTGGGCTACAGCCTTGGCCAGGACCGCGAGGTGCTGCTGACCATCACCGGCTCGAACATCAACCAGGAAATCCCCGGCGCCCTGACCGAGGATCAGTTCGAGGCCAACCCGCGCCAGACTGCCGCCGGCAACTATAACCTCGACTATCAGCGCAACGCCCGCGGCCTGCGGGGCGTGCTGCGCACGACCTGGGCGTTCAACGACAATCTGTCGTTCGACGGCGCGGTCTATGGTGTCTGGAAGGACCTGGACCATCCGATTTTCCAGGTCATCGACCAGCAGAGCCGCAACTGGGGCAGCTTCGGCCGGTTGAACTGGCGGGGCCAGATCGGCGGGCTGAAGGCGGACGCCTATGCCGGCTACTGGCTGCGGACGGGTGACCTGGACAGCAACTTCTATGTCAACCTGGGCACCGCCCGGGGCGCGCCGCGCTCGCGCACCCTGCAGAACGCCGATGCGGCCGACCTCTTCGCCGAGGGCCGCCTGTTCGTCACCGACGAGCTGGCCATCGTGGCCGGCGGGACCTGGGGCTGGGCGAACCGCGACTACGAGAGCTTCGCCATCCCCGGCGTCGGCTCGACCTTCAACCTGAAAGCCAGCAAGGACTATGAGTGGTTCGCCCCGCGCATCGGCCTGCTGTGGGAAAACCAGGACGGCATCCAGCTGTTCACCAACCTGACCAAGTCGGTGGAGCCGCCGAACTCCGGCTCGATGTCGCCGACCGGCACGGGCTTCGCGCCCGTCGAGGCCCAGGAGGCCTGGACCTTGGAAGCCGGCGCGCGCGGCCGCACCGGCCCGGTGGTCTGGGACATAACCCTGTACCGCGCCGAGCTGGACGGCGAGATGCTGCAGTTCACGGTCGGCGCCGGCATCCCGGCCTCGACCTTCAACGCCGACGAGACGACCCACCAGGGCATCGAGGCGGGGATGGACTGGACCTTCGCGCCCGGCTGGCGGCTGCGCCAGAGCTACATGTACTCGGACTTCCACTTCGAGGGCGACGTCCAGTACGGCGACAACCAACTGCCGATCGTGCCCAAGCACTTTTACCGGTCCGAGCTTCGCTATGAGAACGCGGCCGGGTGGTTCATCGCGCCGTCGCTGGAATGGTCGGCCTCCGACATCTGGATCGACTACGCCAACACCCAGAAGGCGCCGTCCTACGCGGTCCTAAACCTCGGGGCCGGCTGGAAGATCAAGGACCGGGTCAGCCTGTTCCTCGATGTTCGCAACCTGACGGACGAGGCCTACGTCTCCAACGTCCAGGCGGTCACCGTCTATCCGGCGCCGGGCCTGCCGCAGCCGGCCGTCCTTTGGCCGGGCGACGGCCGGGGGATCTTCGGCGGCGTGACCGTGGCCCTTTGACCCGCTGGAGAGACGCGATGTCCGGCGACACGCCAAGACCGGCCGGCGACGGCCTCTATCAGGCCTTCTGGCGCTGGCACTTTCATGCCGGCCTGCTGGTTCTGCCGTTCCTGATGCTGCTGGCGCTGACCGGCGGCGTCTATCTGTTCCACCAGGAGATCGACAGCGCCCTGCGCCGTGACCTTGAGACGGTGGCGGCCCGGCCCATCGCCACCGCCCCGTCCGACTGGGCGGTCGCCGCCGAATCGGTGGCCTCCGGCCGGCTGGTTCAGGTCATCCCGCCCGCCGCGCCTGGCCAGTCGGCGCGCATGGTGATGGAGGATGGGGTGCGGACCACCGTCTATGTCGATCCGGCGGATGGCTCGGTGCTGGGCCTGGTGCGGGACGGCGGCTTCACCGAATGGATCAGGCGGCTGCACAGCCTCGAACACTTCGGCTCGGTGGCCAACCTGCTGGTCGAGGTCGTGGCCGGCTGGGCCATCGTGCTGGTCGCCACGGGTGTCTTTCTCTGGCGGCCGCGCGGCCGCAAGGGCGGGGTCGTCACCGTGCGCGGTCAGCCGCGCCAGCGGCTGTTCTGGCGCGACCTGCATGCGGTGACCGGGCTGTTCGCCGGGGCGGTGATCGTGTTCCTGGCGGTGACCGGCATGCCCTGGTCGGCCGTCTGGGGCGACAAGGTGCGCGAGATGACCAACGCCGCCGGGCTGGGACGTCCAAAGCCGCCCGCGGCGGCCACGAGCTGGACGGCTGGTGACGCCGGCAAGGGCCTGCCCTGGGCCCTGCAGGATGGTCAGATGGCCGCGGCCGGTGGGGGCCTGTCCCTCGACCAGGCCGTGGCGCGGGTCCAGGCCAGTGACCTCGGCCGCCCCTTCGTGCTGTCCATCCCCCGCGAGCCCGGCAAGACCTGGGCCGCCTCGCACATGCCGGGGAAGGTGGAGGGCACGCGCACCCTCTATCTGTCGCCGGCCGACGGCCGCATCCTTGCCGACATCGGTTACGACCGCTTTGGCCCGGCGGCCAAGGCCATCGAATGGGGCATCGCCGTCCACCAGGGTGAACAGTACGGCTGGATCAACCGCTACCTGATGCTGGCCGGCTGCGTGGCGGTCTGGCTGCTGGGGATTTCCGCTGTCGTCATGTGGTGGAAGCGGCGGCCGAAGGGCCGGCTGGCGGCGCCCCGCCGCCCGGCCAACGCCCGCGCCTACCTCGGGCTCGTTGCGGTGGTGGCGCCGCTGGCCCTGCTGTATCCCCTGGTCGGCGTCTCGCTGGTCCTGGCCCTCGCCCTCGATCTTGTCCTGCGCCGGTTCATCCCGGCCTTCCGCACCGCTTGAAGGAGCTCCCCATGAACCGCCTCGCCCTCATCGCCCTGCCGACCCTGATCCTTGCCGCCTGCGGCCCGTCGTCCGGCCCCTCCACGGTGACCGCCGCCGACGCCTGGTGCCGGGCCGCCCCAGCCAGCGCCCCGGCCGCCGGCTGCTACGTCACCCTGACCGCCAGCGCCAAGGACCGGCTGGTCTCGGTCGCCACCCCGGCCGCCGCCGAGGGGCAGATCCACACCATGAGCGTCGATGGCGGCGTCATGCGCATGCGCCAGCTGGAGGACGGCCTGGCCCTGCCGAAGGATACGGCGGTGGCCCTGAAGCCCGGCGGGCTGCACATCATGCTGATCGGTCCCAAGGCGGCGCTGGTCGAGGGCGCGACCCTGCCCATGACCCTGACCTTCGAGAAGGCTCCGCCGCTGACGCTCGAGGTTCCGATACGCGCCCGCGTCGCCGCGCCCAAGGCCGGCGACGCCAAGGCGTCGGACGCGGCGGCCCATGACATGGGCGACCACCATTGATGCGCCGTTGGATCCTGCTGGGCATGGTGCTGGTCGGCCTGGCGGTGGCCGTGGCGCTGGGCTGGCGGCTTCACGCCAATTCCGGACCGGCGCCGTCGAGCCTCGGCGGACCCTTCACCCTGGTCGATCTCGAAGGCCGGCCGGTGACGGAAAAGACCTTGCGCGGCAAGCCGACAGCCATCTTCTTCGGCTTCACCTTCTGCCCGGAGGTCTGCCCGACCACCCTGACCGAACTGACGGCGGCCATGAAGCCGCTGGGGCCGGACGCGGACCGGCTCAACGTGGTGTTCGTCTCGGTCGATCCGGAACGGGATGGACCTGAGCAGATGAAGACCTACCTGGCCAACTTCGACCCTCGAATCCAGGGCTTCACCGGCACGGTCGACCAGGTCGCCGCAACGGCCAAGGCCTATAAGGTCTACTACCGCAAGGTCCCCCTGGAGGGCGGCGACTACACCATCGACCATTCCTCGGCCGTCTATCTGTTCGACGCCAAGGGCCGGTTCGTGGCGCCGATCGGCTATGGCGAGGATCACGACCGAGTGGTCAGCGCCCTGCGGGCTGTGGCCCGAGGGCGCGCGCCGAGTTAGCGGACCGCGATGGCCTCGATCTCGATCAAGAGGTTGGGGGCGGCCAGGGCCTTGACCACCAGCAGGGTGGCGGCGGCCGGCGGGTTGGTCAGCAGGCTCGCGGCGCCGGGGGCGAAGGTCGCCAGCGAGGCTTCCTCGGTCAGGTAGATGGTCAGCTTGGCGATGTCCCCGGTGTCCATGCCGGCGGCGGCCAGCACGCCCTTGAGGTTGTCGGCGGCGATGGCGGCCTGTTCGGCGACGTCCGTCCCGACGCTGCCGTCGGCGCGGACGCCGACCTGGCCGGAGATGAACAGCATGCGTCCGGCGGCCGAGGCCTCTACGCCGTGGCTGTAGAAGGGCGGGGCGGCGACGCCCTCGGGGTTGAACTTGCGCAGCATGGTTGGCTCCTTTTCGATGGAGCCACCCTGCGCCGGCCCTGCTGACAGCCTGCTGTCAACATGAGGCGGCCGGGCGCCGCCACGTCATCTTCAGCGCGCGTTGACAGCGGCGGTGCGAACGCCGCCTAATCCCGCAAAACAAATGTTTGAGGGAGCGCGGTCATGAGCGGTTGGACCTTTGCCGAGGTCTGGGAGTCCATTGCCCAGGCCGTTCCCGACCGCCCCGCCCAGATCCAGGGCGACCGCGTCCACAGCTGGCGCGACTTCGACCGGCGGGCCAACGCCCTGGCGGCCCATTTCGTGGCCTCGGGCCTGGGGCATCAGGCCAAGGTGGCGGCCTTCCTCTACAACGCTCCGGAATACCTCGAGACCTACTACGCGGCGTTCAAGGCGGGCCTGGCGCCGGTCAACACCAACTACCGCTATGAGCCCGAAGAGCTCTTCTATCTGTTCGACAACGCCGACGCCGAAGCCATCGTCTTCCACGCCGGCTTCGCGGCCAAGCTGGCGCAGATCAAGGACCGGCTGCCGGGGGTGAAGGCCTGGGTGGCGGTGGCCGAGCCGGGGGCGGACATCCCCGACTGGGCGGTAGAGTACGAAAGCGTCGCGGCGGTGGGGGCGGATACCTTCGTCGCGCCGTGGGGCCGGTCGGGCGATGACCTGCTGCTGCTTTACACCGGCGGCACCACCGGCATGCCCAAGGGGGTGATGTGGCGCCAGGACGACCTGTTCCAGGTGCTGGGCGCCGGGGGCAATGTCGCGGCCATGATCCCACCGCTCGAAAATGCCGCCGAGGCCGGGGTGAGGGCGGTGACCCGCAAGGTCGGCGACATAGATTTGCCGGCGCCGACGGTGCTGATCGCCGCCTGTCCGCTGATGCACGGCACCGCACAGTTCGGCAGTTTCGGCGCCCTGACCGGCGGCGGGACTATCGTCTGCCTGCCGTCCCGGCGGTTCGACGCCATCGAGCTGTGGAACGAGGTCGAGCGCACCGGGGCCAACAGCGTGTCGATTGTCGGTATGGCTTTCGCCGCCCCGATGCTGGATGCGCTCGAGGCCAACCCCGGCCGCTGGGACCTGTCGAAGGTGGTGCGGCTGGGCTCGTCGGGCACGGTCTGGGGCTATGAGAACAAGCAGGGCCTGCTCAAGCACCTGCCGGAAGGCTGCGTGATCTTCGATTCGCTGGGGAGTTCCGAGGCGGTGGGCCTGGGCGGCTCGCAGTCGACGCGCGGGGCTGAGGCCGGGACGGCCCAGTTCCTGGTCGGGCCGAACGCGGCGGTGTTCGCCGAGGACGGCCGCCGTGTCGAGCCGGGATCGGGCGAGCGGGGCATGGTGGCGGTCGGGGGCTTTATCCCGGTGGGCTACTACAAGGATCCGGAGAAGAGCGCCAAGACCTTCAAGGAATTCGAGGGCCGCCGCTGGTCGCTGCCGGGCGACTTCGCGGAGGTGAACGCCGACGGGACGATGAAGCTGCTGGGGCGCGGATCGCAGGTGATCAACACCGGCGGCGAGAAGGTCTTCCCCGAGGAGGTGGAGGAGGCGCTGAAGCTGCATCCGGACGTGCGGGATGCGGTGGTGGTGGGCATCCCCGACGCGCGCTTCGGCGAGAAGATCTGCGCGGTGGTCGATGTGCGGGGCGGGGTTTCGCTGGAGCTGGCGGATTTTGTCGCGCACCTGAAGGGCCGGCTGGCGGACTACAAGACGCCGAGGGCGCTGGTGCTTGCCCCCCTGGTCCGGGCTCCGAACGGCAAGGTGGACTACAAGGGCGTGCGGGCCCAGGCGCTGGAGGCGCTGGGGGCGAAGGCTTAGGCGTTTGAAGGTTTCGCCTCGGGGCGTCCTTCTCCCCTTGCGGGAGAAGGTGGCGCGAAGCGCCGGATGAGGGGTCGATAGGCCTTCAAGCTGCGATGTGTCGGTGGTGACGGGCTGTGTCGGGGGCCGGTGCGACCCCTCATCCGTCGCCTACGGCGACACCTTCTCCCGCAAGGGGAGAAGGAAACCTCTAGCGGCTACTCGCCAATCGACAGAGGCTCCGCAGGGAGATCACCGTTGAGCAACCGCGCCAGATGCCCGGCCAACCCGCCCGGAAAGATCGGCTCCTCGCTGGCCGCGATTTCCTCCACCGACCACCAGCGCATGGCCTTGACCACCCGCCGTTCCTCCTCGGTCCACCCCTGGTTCGACAGATCCTCGTGCGCTGTCCTGACCAGGAAGTAGTGCTCGACCAGCCGCCGCTCCTCGCCGGCAACGATCATGTCGTGCCGCCGCCGCCAGACCACCGGGCCGATGTCGGCCTGAGCGTGGCCGGTTTCCTCCAGCAGCTCGCGCCGCGCGGCGTCGATCAGGCTCTCGCCGTCCTCGACCCCGCCGCCGACGGTACACCAGCCGCGATACCGCCCATCGTCGAAGTTCAGCAGTAACAGCCGGTCGGCCGGCGACAGCAGCACCAGCCGGACCGTCAGCCGCTCCCGGGGGGTCAGACCGTGCGCTTGGCCCGGTCCTTCTCGTTGGTCGCCCGGATGGCGGCTGTCGCCTGAGCCCATTGCTCGTCACCCCATTCGGTCATGCGGGCGAAGTTGCCGCCCGAGGCGTTGTAAGCGGCCCCGTCGATCGCGATGGTCTGGCCGTTCACATAGGTGGACAGCGGGTGCAACAGATACACGGCCAGGTTGGCCAGTTCGCGCATCTCCCCGACCCGGCCGAGCGGATTGCCCTTCATGTCGCCATAGGCGCTTTCGCCGGGGTTCAGCCGGGCGCTCATCCCCTCGGTCGGGAAGGGGCCGGGGGCAATGGCGTTGAAGCGGATGCCTTTCGGCCCCCATTCGACGGCCAGCGACTGGGTCATCACATTGAGGCCGGCCTTGGACATGGCGCTGGGCACGGTGAACGGCCCGCCGTTCCACACCCAGGTGGTCAGGATGGAGATCACCGAGGCGCTGAGGCCCTCCTTGATCCACCGCTTGCCGCAGGCCTGGGTCACGAAGAAGCTGCCCCGGAAAACGATATTGGAGATGGCGTCGAAGCCGCGCGGCGAGAGGTCCTCGGTGCGGCTGATGAAGTTGCCGGCGGCGTTGTTGACCAGCCCGGTCAGCGGCCCGTCGGCCCAGATGGTCTCGACCATCTCCTCGATGGCTTCCGGCACCCGGATGTCGCAGGCGATCCCGGTCACCTTGCCGCCGTCCGGATGGGCGGCCATCAGTTCCTTGGCGGTCTCTTCGAGGATGCCGCCGCGCCGGCCGCAGATGTAGACGTCGGCGCCCAGCATCATGCAGCCCTCGGCCATCACCTTGCCGAGGCCGGTGCCGCCCCCGGTGATCAGAATCCTCTGGCCCTTCATCAGGCCGGGGCGGAACATCAGGTCGTCTGAGGCGAAGGACATGGCGGCTCTCCCAAATTTGTTGGGGGAGAGGGGAGGGGGTGACCCAAGGTTGGTCAAGCCTTGGCGTTCACGGACTGTCGTGATTGCGAGCCCCCCCCCCTCCCTGAGGGAGGGGGTAGGGGGAGGGTTTACGGTGCTGGCCGCGTAAACCCTCTCCCTCGCACCGCTTCGCGGCGGGTCCCTCCCTCTCCCTCAGGGAGAGGGCAAGAGAGGGGTGGTCGTCCCCGCTTAGACTATCCGCCGTAGGAACGCCCGCCGCTGCTGTAGGACCGCCCGCCGCCGCCGAAGCCGCCTCGGGAGACCACGGTGCTCCGGGTCTGGACCTTGGCCGGAGCCTGGCGCACGGCGGCCGGCGGGTCGATGCCCTGGCGGCCGACCGAGGTGCGGCCGGTGGCGTAGTTGTGGTTCACCGCCCCGCCCCAGCCGGTGTAGTAGCCGCCGTCCCGGCGGTAGAGGCTGGTGCCGCGGTAATAGCCGCGACCACCGCCGTCGAGCATCTGGCCGATCACGAAGCCGGCCAGCAGGGGGGTGAAGAAGCTGCCGCCGCCCGCTTGCTGCCGGGGCACGCACTGGCCGGCGCCGTAGACTTCCTCGCAGGTGGCCTGCTGGTCGTAGCGGGGGGCGTTGGTGGCGTCGTCCTTGAGCGCCGCCTGGTAGGCGGTGTCGCACTCGGCGTCGCTGACCTTGTCGGCCGCCTTGCACTGCTCGAGGCTGGCGTAGGCGAAGGCCTCGACCGGGTCCTTGTTGGCCGCCGCTTCCTGGCTGGGAATCTGCGGAGTGTTGTCGCAGGCGCCGATGCTGAGGCTGGCGCCGCACATCAGACCGGTCAGGGTCAGGGATTTGGAACGCATCATGGCGGGGCGCTCCCTTACGAGGTCATGCAGGCGGCGTTGATCAGGCCGACGCCGATGGAGATGCTGGCCAGGTAGACGCCGGAGGCCACTTCGCCGGCCTCGATGCGCGCCTTGACGTCCTTCAGCATGATGATCCGCACCAGGGTGAAGGCGACGATCTGGATGACGCCGGCCAGCACGCCCCAGGCCAGCAGTTCCGGCAGGCTGGTTGTGTGGGCAAGAGCCGAGGCCAGGGCGAGGATGTAGCCGACCAGGGCCCCGCCGAGCGCGATGGCGGCGGCCACGTTGCCCTGCTTGATCAGGTCGGATTCCTTGTAGGGGGTCATCCACTGGTAGACGAGCTTGAAGACCAGGGCGAGCACCCCCGACGCCGCGAAGGCGACCAGGAAGTAGACCGCCTGGGTCTGGAACATGATGAAGTCGAAGCCCATTGCGGGTCCCTCCCGTTAAAGCGCGTGTGGCCGTTCAGGCCGAGAATTCGCCGACCGACAGCGGCACCCCGACCATGATCTCATGGGTCAGTTCGCCGCCCTCCGGCTCCATGGAGATGGCCAGAAGCAGTTCGCGGCCCTCGTCGCCGAGGTCGCGGTTGTAGAGCATACAGGTCTGGAAGATGCGGCTGACCGGGCGGACCGCCGCGCGGTCGTCCCAGATGTCTTCCCAGAAAGCGACAGGCGGCTGGCGGCCCTCGTCCTCGCTGAACCAGTAACGCTGGAAGGGGGGCAGGTCGTCTTCCAACCAGACAGGGTCCTGCAGGCGGTCGTTCCAGATGCGCTTGTCCTGGCCGCTGGTCGGATAGAGGCTGCGCCAGGGTACGAACAGGGTGAAGTCGTTGGCCTCGAAGCCCTCGCGGTCGTCGCTGACGGCCTGAAACATCAGGTGGTCGTCTGTATAGAAGCGGTGGACCCAGCCGCCGGCGTCGAGCTTCACCAGCCCCTGGGCGGTGATCTCCATCACGTCGCGGTCCATCTTGAAGCTGGCCTCGGTCCCCAGGCGCCGCCAGGCCAGCGGATCGAGCACGATGGATCGGCCGATGGTGATGTTGCGCACCACCGCCAGGCGGTTGGTGGGGGCCGCCTCTTCCTTGCGGCCAAACAGTTTGCCGAACATCAGCGGGACCTCGACGCGAAAACAACCGACCGCAGTCTCGCCTCCAGGGCGGCCGGACGCAATCTCGCAAGCGTGTACGGAAACCGTCGCGACGGTCTGCTAGCCAAGCGGCAGCGCCTCCTTAGCGCCGAGGTCCATACGACGATGTTCGGGACCCCTTGTCAAGCGTTCATGGTACGCATAACATGAACACATGCCCGAGACTTCCACCCGAGCGGACAAGGCGGTCAGCCGCACCCGTGAATGGCGCGAGGCCCGCAAGCGCGCGGGGTTCGTGAAACTGGAAATCTGGGCTCCGATGGCCTGCAAGGCGGATATCCTGTCCGCCGCCCGGTCCATCGTGATCGACAGCAACCGCGGCCCGGGATCAACCGGCGCCGCCCCGAAAGGCAGGCCCATGGATCAGGTGATTGACACGGCTTGGACCATCCACGCCCTGAAACGAGAGCTGGACTACAGCACCCTCGTTCGAGACGGCGAGATGAAGTTCCAGGTCATCGAGGGCGCCGATCCGGTGCTGCTGGTCACCATGTGCGAGTACGGCGACCTGCCGATCTACGTCAGCACCGGGCCCGAGCAGATCGTGGTGTCGGTGGTGCTTTGGCCGGTGGACGAGCAGGAGGACCAGGCGGAGTTCAACGTCTTCCTTCTGAAGGCCCAGAAGCTGGTGCCGCTGTCCAACTTCGGCATCACCACCGTCAACGACCGCGACTATTACGAACTGTTCGGCGAGCTGGCCAACAAGACCAGCCTGCAAACCATCCTCATCGAGCTTCGCACCCTGGCCGAGAACGCGATCGACGCGGCCAGCGACCTGCGCACCTCGTTCAAAGCCGCGAAATAGGAGAAGCGACAATGTCCATCTGGAGCAAATTCTCCGCCCTGTTCCGCGGGACCGCCCATGAGGGCGCGCAGAAGGTGATCGACGCCAACGCCCTGCGTATCCTCGACCAGGAAATCCGCGACGCCGACACCGCCCAGGCCAAGGCCCGGGACGACATGGCCGGCCTGGTCGCCCGCCGCCGCATGCTGGAAAACGAGGGAAACCAGCTGGCCCAGCAGGCTCAGAAGTACGAGGCCTCGGCCCGTGCCGCCCTGGCCAAGGGTGACGAAGCCCTGGCCCTGGAAGTGGCCCAGCGGATCGCCGACCTGGAGCGCGACTCGACCCAGAAGATCGAGCAGGTCGCCCAGCTGAAGGAAGCCGAAGCCAAGCTGCGCACCATCATCGCCCAGACCGACACCAAGATCGAGGCCCTGCGCCGCGAGATCGAGGTGGTGAAGGTCAACGACAGCGTCCAGCGCGCCCAGTCGGCCATCGTCGCCCGCAGCGGCAGCGCCAGCTCCACCGTGGGATCGGCCGCCGATAGCTTGAAGCGCATCAAGGAGCGCCAGGCGATCAACGAGGAGAAGTTCCGCGCCGCCGGCGAACTGGAAGACCGCCGCACCGGCGCCGACCTGGACGCCAAGCTGCGGGACGCCGGCATCCTGCCCGGCCACATCGGCGCCCATGAGGTGCTGGCCCGGCTGAACGCCCCCAAGGCCGAGGCCATGCCGGCCCTGGAGGCGCCGCGCCTGGCGATCGAGGGACCTGAGAAGGTCCCGGTCAAGAAGGACGAAGCTTGATCCGTCATCAGGTCCAGCCGCGCTGGAACTGGAAGGAGGAGGCCGACCGCGTCGGCTTCACCTTCCACCATATGGACGGCCAGCAGTACTGGGACGAAAGCGCCTGGTACGGCTTCACCCTCGCCCAGGCGGAGGAGATCGAGACCGCCGCCGAGGGCATCCACGCGCTCTGCCTCGACTTCGTCGCCGAGGCGGTGAAGAGCGAACGGATCATGGAGCGGCTGGCCATCCCGGTGGAGCAGCGCGACTACGTGGCCGAGACCTGGACGCGGGGCGATCCCAGTCTCTATGGCCGGTTCGACTTCGCCTATGACGGCAAGGGCCCGCCCAAGCTCTACGAGTACAACGCCGACACTCCGACCAGCATCTTCGAGACGGCGGTGTTCCAGTGGCTGTGGCTGGAGGGGCGGATCAAGGACGGGACGCTGCCGGCCAATGCCGACCAGTTCAATAGCCTGTTCGAGAAGCTGCGCGACCGGTTCAGAGCCATCTTTCCCAATGGCGGCTACGTGCATTTCTCCAGCGACCCCGACCATGTCGAGGACCGCCAGACGGTGAGGTTCCTGGAGGACCTGGCCGTTCAGGCCGGGCTGGAGCCGAAGTTCGTCTCCATCCACGACATCGGGCTGGACGGCGATGGCCGGTTCGTTGACGAGCAGAGCGACATCATCCAGGCGATCTTCAAGCTCTATCCCTGGGAGTTCATGTTCCGCGAGGACTACGCGCCGAACATCGCCGCCTCCAAGACCCAGTTCCTGGAGCCGGCCTGGAAGAGCCTGCTGTCGAACAAGGGCCTGCTGCCGATGCTTTGGGAGCGGCATGCGGGGCATCCCAACCTAGTGGAAGCCTGGTTCGAGGATGAACCGGGCGCGGCGGGGCTGGGCGACAACTACGTCCGCAAGCCGCTGTTCAGCCGCGAGGGCGCCAATATCGAGCTGGTCGAGAACGGCAAGGCCGAGCCGGTGCTGGACCAGGGCTACGGCGCCGAGGGCTGGATCCGCCAGGCGGTGTGCAAGCCGCCGAACATCGACGGCAACTACCCGATCATCGGCGCCTGGATCGTCGGCGAAGAAGCCGCCGGCATGGGCATCCGCGAGGACAACGGGCCGGTGACCAAGAACATGAGCCGGTACCTGCCCCACGCGATCGTGGACTAGGCGGTGCTTCGCTCTCCGCCCCCGCGAGGGGGCGGAGGACGGTTCGGAGCGTGAGCGACGGACCAGGAGGCGGGGCAGCGCCGGCGTTTGGAGCTTCCTCCTGAACCGGCGGTAGGGACCCCCTCGGTCTGGCTCGCTTGCAGCGCTCGCCAGAGCCACTCCCCCATCTTCGATGGGGGAGAGCGAAGTGGTCTCGGACGCCCCTATCGCGCCAGCTCTTCCTCGACCTGCCCTAGCCGTTCCTTGCCGAAGAAAATCTCGTCGCCGACGAAAAACGTCGGGATCCCGAAGGCGCCGCGATCGGCCGCCGCCTGGGTGTTGTTCATCAGGATCGACTTGACCTCATGGCTCTGGGCCCGCTCCAGCAGGGTGGCGGCGTCGAGGCCGGCTTCGGTCAGGACGGCGGCCACCACCTCGGCATCGCCCATGTTCTTGCCGTCCTCCCACATGGCCTTGAGCACCACCTCCATGTAGCGCTCGCCAACCCCTTCCAGCCCGGCGGCGACGAAGGCGCGCATGACGATCAGGGTGTTGATCGGGAAGTGCGGGTTCATCCTGAACTTCGTCAGGCCGTGTTTTGCCACGAACCGCCGGCTTTCCAGCATCTCGTAGTCCATCTTGCCCTTGATCCCACCGAAGGCGGTGAAGGGGGCCTGGTTGCCAGTGGCCTTGAACAGGCCGCCGAGAAGGCAGGGGATGACGTTCAGGGTCGCGCCGGTCCGCTCCAGGATACCGGGGATCACCATCGAGGCCATGTAGGCGTTCGGGCTGGCGAAATCGAAAATGAAGTCGAGCCTTTTGGTCATCACCAGGTCTCCGTCCAGGGCCGTAAATCCATCTCGAAGGTCCAGGCCGAGCGGCCCTGGTTGTGCAGCCACACATAGTTGCGGGCGATCTCGTCCGGATCGAGGATCTCGCCCTTGGCCAGCCGGTCATCGGCGCCGGCGTCGCCCATTCGCTCGCGGGTGAAGACGCCGTCGATGGCCCCGTCGCAGATCACATGGGCCACGTGGATGCCCTGAGGCCCGAGCTCACGGGCCATGCTCTGGGCCAGGGCGCGCAGGGCGTGCTTGGCGCCGGAAAAGGCGGAGAAGCCCTCGCGGCCGCGCACGCTGGCGGTGGCGCCGGTGAACAGGATGGTTCCCCGTCCGCGGGGCGTCATCACCCGCGCGGCCTCGCGCCCGGTCAGGAAGCCGGCCAGGGCGGCCATCTCCCACACCTTGGAATAGACCCGGGTCGTGGTCTCGCGAATGTTGAAGTGGACGTTGGCCCCGATGTTGAAGACCACCACCTCCAGCGGGCCGATCTCGCGCTCGACGCGATCGAACAGGGCGGTCATCTCCGCCTCGTCGCGGGCGTCGACCCCCAGGGCGTGGGCCTCGCCGCCGTCGGCGCGGATTTCGGCGGCCATGGCCTCCAGCTGATCCAGGTTTCGCGGTCGGCGGGTCATGACCACGGCCAACCCCTCTGCCGCGAAGGCGCGGGCGACCGCCCCGCCCACCCCCGCGCCGGCCCCGATCACCAGACAAACGCCGCGCTCGGACATGCCGATCTCCCGCTGAAACGGCGGGTAAGTTCTGATTAAAGACTTACGCTGTCAACCACCGCTGTGGGGCAGGGTTCAGGGTTCGACATAACCCTTGGCGCGGAGGGCCAGTTCACCTGCGGCCGGGTCGGCGGTGAAGAACAGCCCGCCCTCCCGGCTCGACCCCGGGGGCACATAGTCGAAGGTCGCCTCACCGGTCTCCGGCTCGGCGCCCTGCCGGGTCAGCTCGCCCTCGACCACCACCTGGGCGGCCGAACGGCCGCCGTCGTTGCGGACCTTGATCCGGACCAGATAGCCGCCGGGGACGGCTTGAGCGCCGACCTGTTCGACCAAAACCGCCGGCGGCGATCGGTCGCCGAACAGCGCCTCCCGGCCGATCACGCCGACCACCAGCAGCAGGAGCAGAAGGCCGATACCGCCGGCGATCCATTCCAGCACGGAGGTGGTGTCGGCGGTAGCCTTCGATTTCTGGGCCGGCTTGGCGGCGGGCTTGCGGGCCATCTAGATCACCAACCGCGCGGTGGCGGCTCCCAAGGCGGCCGGCAGGCCCAGCACCACCGTCATCTGCGCGATCTCGTTCAGGGACGTCCCCTGGGTCCGGCCGAAAACCCACAGGCAGAACAGGCTTACCAGCAGGGCCAGCGCGTAGGCGGGGATGGAGGACGCCACCAGGCTGTGGAGCAGGTTTCGATCCCCACGCCGCTCGTCCTGTCCCGGAAAGCCCAGGGTGTAGAGGAAACTGTGCAACAGCAGCAGGCTGACCGCCATCAGCGCCAGCCCATGCCAGGGCGTCATCATGTAGGCGATCAGCACCATCTCCTCGGTCGGGGCGACGTTGAAGGCCAGGAAGACGGCGCCAACCACGGCCACGAACATTCGTCCGGCGATGCCCATATGCGCCTTCCGATGCCGGCCCGTGTCGGCCTTCTCGCCGCCGAACTGCTTGCCGGCCACCAGGGCCCCGATGCTGGCGGGGATGGCGCAGACGGTCACCTTGCCGACGATCTCGCCCAGGGTCATGCCGGGCCCAAGCTGTCCCAGCAGACCCAGCGCCACGACCGACAGGATGATCCCCACCGCGAACGCCGCCAGGGCGTCCAGCAGCTCATCGGTCAGCCGGAAGGTCGGCTCGAACCCGGCGTAGTATGACAGGCCCAGCAACATCGGCAGCGCGGCCAGCAGGAAGACCAGCAGCCGCCAGCGCTCCATCGAATGGCCCAGCCACCACATCTCCATCGTCATGAGCAGCGGAAAAGCGAACAGCAGCGCGCCGCCGAAGGCCAGCGCCAAGCTGGCGGCGTAGCGAAGGTTGGCCTCACCGGCCAGCGATGCGTTCATGTCGGTGTTGTCCCGCTCCGGCGGATCAAAGCCGCCGGCGGTGGTTAGTTCCCTTGCGCGCCCGGCGGCGGGCCGCGCCATTCCGCGATCATCGCCTCGACCGAGCGGCGCCAGCGGGCCCGCAGGATGGGAGGGCGTTCCGGATAGCGCTCATCGAGGAACTGCGCCTCGACGATCCGGTCGGTGCGGAAATTGCGGAAATCGGCGCGCAGCTCGCACCAGGCGACGAGGTTTCGGGTGGTGTCGCGGTAGCCGATGGCGATCGGCCAGACCAGGCGGCGGGTCTGGCGGCCCTGCTCGTCGGCGTAGCTCAGCTCCACCTTGCGGCCGGCGTGGATGGCGGCGCGCAGCTGGGCCATGTCCAGGCCATCGGCGGCGTTCTGCCAGGCGCCCGGGGCGCGGCTGGCCGGGTCGAGCAGCATGGGGCGCAGGTGGTCCGGCACGGTAGCGGCGATCTTGGCCACCAGGTCGCGGGCCGCCCGCGCCAGGGCCGGATCGCCTCGGCTGGCCACCCACTGGGCGCCCAGCACCGCCGCCTCGACCTCGTCGGCGGTCAGCATCAGCGGCGGCATGTCGAGGCCGGCGTCCAGCACATAGCCGACCCCGGCCTCGCCCCGGATGGGCGTGCGCTGGCCGATCAGGGCGGCGATGTCGCGATAGACGCTGCGCTTGGAGGTCTCCAGTTCCTCCGCCATCGCCTGGGCGGTCACCGGCTGAGAAGCGCGGCGCAGAATCTGGATGATCTGGAACAGACGGTCGGCGCGGCGCATGGGGACTCTCCGTTGCTGACAGCAGGCTGTCAGCAGGGGGCGACTATCCCTGAAGCCGTCGAACAAGCCAACAGGACAGCCGCCATGATCACCCTCTTCAGCGCCGGCGAAGGCTTCGGCCTCCCCGAATACAGCCCCTACGGCATGAAGACAGAGGTCCAGCTCCAGCTGGCCGACCTGCCTTATGTCAAGGTCAGCGCCCCGCCGCAGGGCTCGCCCAAGGGCCAGCTGCCCTGGATCGAGGACGAGGGCGAACTGATCGCCGACTCGACCTTCATCCGCGCCCATATCGAGGGCAAGTACGGGGTCGATATCGACGCGGGCCTGACGCTGGAACAGCGGGCCGTCGCCTGGGCCTTCGAGCGGATGGTCGAAAACCACCTGGGCTGGGCCAGCGCCTGCGCCCGGTTCCTGATCCCCGAGAACTTCGAGAAGGGCCCCGGCCGCTGGTTTGACGCCGCGCCCGAGCCGATGCGCGAGACGATGCGGAGCGGGCTTATGCAGGCGGTCCGCACCAACCTGACCGCCGTCGGGATACTGCGGCACAGCGATGAGGAAATCCTCTGGCTGGCCGAGCGGTCGCTGACCGCCATTGCCGTGCAGCTGGGGGACAAGCCGTTCCTCTATGGCGACCGGCCGGCCGGGTCGGAGGCCGTGGTCTATTCGATGCTGGCCGGCATCCTCACCCCCTTCTTCGACTCCCCGCTGCGACGGAAGGCCGAGGCCATGCCGAGCCTGGTGGCCTACGTCGGGCGGATGAACCAGCGGTTCTACCCGGATCAGGGCGCGATGGCCGCCTGAGGCTTTGCTTGCGGAGGGGCGGCGCGCTATCAGCCGCCGATGATCACCGCCGTCTACGGATCGCCGCCGCTGGCCCTGGCCGATGTCCCGGCCGGGGCGGCGCAGGTTTCGCCCCTGGTTCCCGGTTCGACCGCGCTGGAAGCCCTCACAGACGCCTCGCTGGACGAGGCAGTTGCCCTGGCCCCGCCGGGCACGGTCGAACGGCGCGGCGTGATCGCCCAGCTGCTGCGGGCCCTCAAGCCCGAGGGGCGGCTGATCGTGATGGCCCCGAAGGACAAGGGCGGCTCGCGGCTGGCCGGGGACCTGGAGGGCTTATCCGCCCCCTTCGCCGAAAACGCCAAGCGCCACCACCGCATCTGCCACGTCCGCCGCCCGGCGGACCTGGCGGCCGTGTCGCAGGCGATCGCCGCCGCCGCGCCCCGTGAAGCCGAGGGCCTGGGCTGGACCCAACCGGGCGTGTTCAGCTGGGACCGGATCGACGCCGGCACCGCGCTGCTGATGCAGACCCTGCCGGCCCAGTCCGGCCGGGGCGCCGATCTCGGGGCCGGAACCGGCCTGCTGGCGAACAAGGTGCTGGAAAGCCCGGCGGTCGCGGCCCTGGACCTGGTCGAGCTGGACCGCCGCGCCATCGACTGCGCCCGGCGCAATGTCGCCGACCCGCGCGCCGCCTTCCACTGGGCCGACCTGCGCGGGACCGAGCCGGCGCTGGCCGACCTCGACTTCGTGGTCATGAACCCGCCCTTTCATGACGCCGGGGCCGAGGACCGGGCGCTCGGCCAGGTCTTCATCCGCCGTGCGGCCGGGGCGCTGCGCAAGAGCGGGACCTGCTGGCTGGTGGCCAACCGCCACCTTCCCTACGAGGCGGTGCTGGGCGAACATTTCGCCCGGGTGACGCCGCATGGCGAGGCCGGCGGCTACAAGGTGTTCGAGGCCCGCAAGTGACCGCGCTGCGGCTGGACCGGCTGCTCTCGAACCTGGGCTATGGCAGCCGCAAGGAGATCGCCGCCCTTGCCGCCCACGGCCAGGTGGTGCTGGACGGAGAGGCAATCCGCAAGGGCGACCAGAAGATCACCCTGACCCGCGACCTGCCCGCCCGGATGACCGTGCGCGGCGCCCCGGTCGATCCGCCGCCGGGCTTGGCGCTGATGCTGCACAAGCCGCTGGGCGTCACCTGTTCGCACAAGGAGGCGGGGGCGCTGGTCTATGAGCTGCTGCCGACCCGCTGGCGGGCTCGCGATCCGGCCATCTCCACCGTCGGCCGCCTGGACAAGGACACCAGCGGCCTGCTGCTGATGACCGATGACGGCGGCCTGCTGCACCGGATCATCTCGCCCCGCGCCAACTTGGCCAAGCGCTACCACGTCACCCTGGCCCGGCCGATGGCTGGAACCGAAGCCGCCATCTTCGCCGAAGGGACCCTGATGCTGGAGGGGGAGGAAAAGCCGCTGCTTCCCGCCGAGCTCGAGGTGCTGTCCCCGACCACCGCCCATCTGACCATCCACGAAGGACGCTACCACCAGGTCCGCCGGATGTTCGCCGCCGTGGGCAACCATGTCGCGGCCCTGCACCGCGACCAAGTCGGCGGACTGGCCCTGCCGGAGGATCTGGAACCCGGCTCCTGGCGCCTGATGGGGGAGGCGGAGATCGCGGCGGTGTTTACCCCTCGCTAACCTTCCGGAACAACGCGGGAACGAAATTCCGCCCGGTGCGCTTGACCCCTATAGCAGTCCGGGGCGTATCGCCGTGTCCAGTATCGCCAAAGCCGTCATCGCTTTCACCGCCCTCGCGGGCGCCGGCTTTTTACTCGGCCATGCCGGCGCAGCCCAGGCGGCTGAACGCGTCTGCACCGCCCAGGTCCCGGCCAGCGGCGTGCTGCACGGCCCGGTTCTGCATGTCGAGGACGCCGACACCCTCTGTGTGGCGCTCGGCGCCACCCCCGACCAGTGGGTCCGGCTGACCCTGGCCGACGCACCCTCCACCAGCATGATCCAGCGCGCCTCGCTGACCGACGCCGAGGCCAATCCGCGCGGAACCTTGATGGCCGTCGCCTTCAGCCAGAACGTCGACTGCACCATCGAGCAAGGCGACCGCGCCGTCTGCACCCTGGCCGACGGCCGCTCGGTCGGCGCCCTGCTGCGCCAGCCGGTCGCCCGCGTCGTCGGCAAGGACTGGCGCTAACCGCGTCGTTCGCAGAAGGGCCCGTGCTCGTCGAAGGCCCGCTTCCAGATGCGATCCTCATAATTCACGGGAACCGCGGGTTGAGCTGTGACGTCAAGGATCGTCGCCACGCAGGTCCGTGAAAAGGCAATCTGGTAGCGGTGGTTCTCGATGGGGGTGAAGCTGAAGGTTCCGATGCAGCCGCTGTTCAGGCTCGTATCCTGTGACAGGGTGATGGTCGCCTCGGTTCCCGCCACCATCTTCAGGTCGCGGACCTGGCCGGAGCCGACGACCGGCATCAGATTGTGTCGCTCCCTGCATTCGACCGAGTCGTCATAGAAGCTGACCGCGACGTAACGGCCGGACTGGTTGTCGATGCGGATATCGGCCATCGCTCCCGAGGTCGGCGGCTCGTAGGGCATGACCAGACAGCCCCAGAGCGGCAGCGCGAGCGCGGACATCGCCGCGATCCGGCCGAAATGCTTGATCATCGATCCCCCACCCGAGACTGCAACGCCGCCGCCCCGTGCGGCGCCCGCACCTTGCCCTCGTGGATGATGAAAGCAAAGACGTCGCGCGGCTGGGGCTCCGGCGTATGGCCGGGATCGACCAACGGCAGGTCGGCGGGGACGCCGCCTGCCGCCCAGGTCTTCAAACGGCCGGCCCAATCGTCGAGCTCTGCCGGCGGGTAGGCGGTCTCGCAGTCGTCGGAGCCGGTCTGCAGCCGGGCATAGACGAAGTCGGCCGTGACGTCGGCGATCTCCGGATACTTCTCATGCTTGGCGTAGACGCAGGCGACGCCGTGCTTGCGCAGCAAGGCGGCGAAGTCCGGACTGCAGAAGCTGTCGTGGCGCACCTCGACGGCGTGGCGCAGAGCCAGGCCGTCCAGGGACTTGGGCAGCAGCTTCAGGAAGCCCTCGAAATCCTCCGGGTCGAACTTCTTGGTGTGGGCGAACTGCCAGAAGATCGGGCCGAGCTTGGGCCCCAGTTCGGTCAGCCCCTGGTTCAGGAACCGCTCCAGCGATTCCCCGGCTTCGCTGAGCACCTTTCGGTTGGTGGTGAAGCGGCTGCCCTTGACCGTGAACACGAAGTCGTCCGGCGTCTCGTCCCGCCACTTCTTCCAGCTGTCCGGCTTGAAGGTCGAATAGTAGGTGCCGTTGATCTCGATGCTGCGCAGCTGCGAGCTCATGTAACGCAGCTCGTCCTTCTGCTTGACGGTCGGTGGGAAGAACACCCCGCGCCAGGGCTCGAAGGTCCAGCCGCCGCAGCCGGTGCGGATCGCGCCTGTCATGAGAATCTCCGTGGGGGGTCAACGCCTCCCACTATAGGCGGATCGCGGCCAATTTCCCTGCGCCGACGCAGGTGCGCCCCGGAGGCCTTTCGGCCGCCGGGGCGCTTAGGGTCAGAACTGGTACGCGACCCTAGTTGCGGCGATAGCTTGCCGGACGGCGATCGTCGTCCCGGGCGTCGAGACGGACGGTGCGGGCCAGGGTGTCCAGACGCGCGTTGATGGTTGCGGCGCCTTTCGGACCCAGGTTGCCGCGATTGCGGTTGCGCAGCTGAGTGTCGGCCAGCTTGATCTGGTTGAGTGTGCGCATGGCGGCGGTGGCCTCGCGGGGGCTCAGGTCGCCGTTTCTGCGGGCGGTCTGGATCCACTGTCCAAGCCAGGCCTCGCGTTCGCGGCTGCCGGTTCCGACGCCGCGCCACATGTCACTCCGGTCGTGCTGGGCCTGGTCGCGACGGGTCTGGTCACGGTCACGCTCGTAGCCGGCGCGATCCCGCTCATAGTCAGCCCGGTCCTGCTGGTAGGTGTTCTGGGCTTGGGCGTAGCTGGCGGTGGCGATCCAAACGCCGCGGCTGTCGTAGTAGCCGCGCGTCTCGCCGACGACCCAGCGGCCGTTGGCGTAGTGACCCGGCTGAGCATCGGCGACCCAGACGCCCCGGGCATCACGCCGGCCGGGGGCCTCGCCACGGATCCAGCGGCCGCGATTATCGTAGTAGCCCTGGGCCGAGCCGGCGACCCAGCGACCGTTCTCGTAGTGACCGCTCGACGCCCCGGCGACCCATTGGCCCCGGCTGTCATAGTAGCCATTGACGGTGGCCGGAACCCAGCGGCCGTCGCGGTCCATATATCCATCGGCCTCGCGGCTCGCGACCCAGCGGCCGTCCTGAGCGTAGTAGCCGTTCGGGCGGCCCTCGACGAAGCGGCCGTCGCGGTCGAAGTAGCCGCTGGCCCGGTCGACCCGGCGGTCGTTGGCGTGCCACTGGCCGTTGCTGTCGTAATAGCCGTAGGCGCGGTCGCAGTCGGCGGTGGAGCGGGCGATGACGTTGCCGGCGATGGCCCCGACAATGCCGCCGACGACGGCGCCCTCGGTGCGGTTCTTGCGGTCGGCGACATTGCCGCCGACCACGGCGCCGGCGATGCCGCCGATGACCGTCCCGGCCGCGGTGCGGTCGTTCGACGGCTGGGCGCAGCGGTCCTGGGCGAAGGCCATGGTGGGCAGCAGCGCCGCAACGGCGACGCCGGCGGCCCAAATCGATCTGTTCATAGGGAAACTCCTCGGGTCAGCCATGTTGGCGATCCGCATGAGACGGTAACGGTGGCTCATGTAATAAGTTCCGATTGAAGAAGTATTTTTATAATCTAGCTAAAATCTGTCAAATAATATTTTCCCTAAATATTTCGTCACGACTGAATTATCGCATCAGAATTTTTGAATTTTTGCGCGCCTATCCCTCACAACCGCCTCTGTCTGGCGTCGTCTTCGACCTGTGGTATTCAGGCTTTCCAGACGGAGACCGACATGACCGACCAGCCCAACGCCGCCCAGATCGACTACTGGAACGACAAGGCCGGCGAGACCTGGGCCGCGCTGCAGGCACTGCTCGACCGCCAGATCGCCCCGCTTGGCGAGGCGGCCATGGCGGCCCTGGCGCCGGCGAAGGGGGAGCGGATCCTTGATGTCGGCTGCGGCTGTGGCGACACCACCCTGGCTCTGGCCCGGGCGGTCGGCGGGGACGGGGCCGTGCTGGGTCTCGACATCTCCCGGCCGATGCTGGAGGTCGCCCGCGACCGGCTGGCGGAGGCGGGGCTGACACAGGCGCAAGTCGCCGAAGCCGACGCCCAGGCGGCCGATCTCGGCGGGAACTGGGATGGTGTCTATTCGCGGTTTGGGGTGATGTTCTTCGCCGATCCGGACGCCGCCTTTGCCAACCTGGCGGCGGCGCTGAAGCCCGGCGGGCGGCTGGCCTTCGTCTGCTGGCGCACGCTTGCTGAGAACCCCTGGATGGGCATCGGGTTGAAGGCCGCGCTTGAGCATGTGCCCCCGCCGCCCCCGGCCGACCCGCTGGCGCCGGGACCGTTCGGCTTTACCGACCCTGACCGGGTGAGCGGCATCCTGTCCCGCGCCGGGTTTGCCGATATCGCCATCCGGCCGCACGACGAGAAGATCGGCGGCCATAGCCTGGAGGACGCCCTGACCGTCTCGCGCCGCGTCGGCCCCGCCGCCCTGCTGATGCGGGAGAACCCGGACAAGCGTGAGGCCATAGACGCCAGCCTTCGCCGCCTGCTGGCGGCGGATGACAAGGGCGGGGTGTGGTTCGATTCGGCGACCTGGATCGTCACCGCGACCAAGCCTTAGGCGGGCCGGCGGATCTTCGTCAGCTCTCTGACGACAGCGTAGTCTGCCAGGTAGCCGCATCGGGCGAGCGGCCTGGCCGCCGCGGTATCGAAACGCCCCTCGACGATGTAGGCGGGGTCGATATGCACACCGACCACCTGGCCCAGCACCAGGTGGGAGCCGGCCGAGGCGCCGTCGAGGTCGGTCAGGGCGATGACCTGCAACACACGGCATTCCAGCGACGCTGGGCTGGCCGCCACGCGGGGTGGCGCGACCATCCGGCTGGGCGCCTTGGCGATGCCGGCCAGTTCGAACTCATCGACCTCCGGCCCGACGCTGGCCGAGGTCGCGTTCATCGCCTCGGCCAGGGCTTCGCTGACCAGGTTGAAGACGAACTCCCCGGTCTCGCGGACATTGGCCAGGCTGTCGCCCAGCTTCTCGGAGGAAAAGCCGATGATCGGCGGCCGGGAGGAGAAGGCGTTGAAGAAGCTGTAGGGCGCCAGGTTGACCACGCCCGCCGCGCTGATCGTCGAGATCCAGCCGATGGGGCGTGGCGCCACGATGGCCTTGAACGGGTCGTGGGCCAGCCCGTGCCCGGCGGCCGGCTCGTAGAAGTGGGTCATCGCCCGCCCTGGCCGTCGTCCACCTTGATGCAGGTGCCGGTCACCGCGTCCGACGCCGGGCCGCAGAGGTAGAGCAGGGTGGAATCGAGCTGGGCCGGGTCGCCCAGACGCTGGCGCGGGAAGTGGCGGGTGATGTCGCCGACACGCTCCAGCATGCCGTCCATCATCTCGCTGGCGAAGGCGCCGGGGGCGATGGCATTGACGTTGATGTGGAATTTCGACCACTCGACGGCGAGCGCCTCGGTCATCCGGACGACCGCCGCCTTGCTGACCGAATAGAGCGCCGCGCCGCCGCCCGTGTAGCTGAAGGCGGCGACCGAGGCGATGTTGACGATCCGGCCGGGGGCCTTTGCTTCCATCCGGCGCTTGGCGAACTCGCAAGCCAGGATCCAGGGGCCGCGGACGTTGGTGTCCAGCACCTTGTCGATCAACTCGACGCTCATCTTGGTGGCGCGCTGGGCGTCGGGGGTGCCGGCGTTGTTGACCAGGATGTCGACGGGCCCCAGCGCCTCTTCCGCCCGGCCCACCACGCTCAGCAGCTGTTCAGTGTCGGTGACATCCAGGGACAGGGCCACGGCCTTGCCGCCGGCGGCGTTGATTTCGGCCGCCAGGGCTTCCAGCTTGTCGGTGCGGCGGGCGGTCAGGGCCACGGCCGCGCCGCTGGCGGCCAGCACCTGGGCGAACCGGCGGCCGAGGCCCGAAGAGGCGCCGGTGACCAGGGCGACCTTGCCGGTCAGGTCGGTGGAGGCGTTGGGCAGGGGGTAGGTCATGGCGTTTCTCCCGTTTGTTGGCGCCACTATCGGGGGGTGACGGCACGGCAGGGAAGCCCTGTCGGCGGTTTGCGTCGCCTGCTATTGGCTCAGCTGTTGGACGGAGAGACTATGGCCTGGAGCCGCACCTACGACGGGGACGAGCCAGTCCGGGTCAACAAATGGCTCGGCCAGACCGGGGTCTGTTCGCGCCGCGAGGCGGAGGGGCTGATCGGCGAGGGGCTGATCAGCATCGATGGTGAGACGGTCGAGGACGCCGGCCGCAAGATCCTGCCCGGCCAGACCCTGACCATCGCCGACGCCGGCGAGGCGCCCAAGCTGACGGTGGTGATCCACAAGCCGGTCGGCATCGTGTCGGCCCAGCCGGAGGGGGACCAGGTTCCCGCCGTTCGCCTTCTGACCCGCGCCCGGCTGCACGGCGCCTCGCAGGTTCTTCCGGGCTACGAACACAGGCTGGCGCCGCTCGGCCGGCTCGACATGGACAGCCGGGGCCTGCTGATCCTCTCGGAGGATGGGGTGCTGGCCAAGGCGGTGATCGGGCCCGACTCCGAGCTGGACAAGGAATACTTCGTCCAGGTGCGCGGGGCGGTGACCCCAGAGGCCATCCGCCTGCTGCGTCACGGGCTGGAGCTGGATGGCCGCACCCTGCGGCCCGCCAAGGTGACCGAGGTCTCGCCCGGCCGCCTGCGCTTCGTGCTGACTGAGGGACGCAACCGCCAGATCCGCCGGATGTGCGAGCTGGTCGGGCTGGAGGTGGTCGACCTGATGCGCACGCGGGTCGGGCCGCTGGCCCTGGGCGAGCTGCCCGAGGGGATGTGGCGGCCGATGAGGCCGGAGGAACGAGCCGCCATCCTGGAGGCCTCGAGGCCCCGCCCGCCGGCGTCCTGACGCTTTTGACGCAGCGTCATCTGAGCGCTGTTCAAACAGCTGTTTCAGAGCTAGTGTTAACGTCGATAACATAAGCGGGAGAGACGGTTTTGACGCGGGCGACGGAAATCGAGCATTTCGACGTGGTCATCGTGGGCGCCGGCCTCAGCGGCGTCGGGGCGGCCAAGCACCTGCAGGACCGCTCGCCCGATCGCACCTACGTTATCCTCGAAGGCCGGGCTGCGATGGGCGGCACCTGGGACCTGTTCCGCTATCCCGGCATCCGGTCGGACAGCGACATGTACACCCTCGGCTACGTCTTCAAGCCGTGGAAGGAGGCCAAGGCCATCGCCGACGGCCCCTCGATCCTGCGCTACGTCAATGAAACGGCGTCCGAGAACGGCATCGACCGCCACATCCGCTATGGCCACATGGTCAAGCGCGCTGACTGGGACAGCGAGACCGCCGCCTGGACCGTCGAGGCCGAGCGGGACGGCGCGCCGGTGAAGTTCACCTGCAACTTCCTTTTCATGTGCTCGGGCTACTACTCCTACAAGTCGGGCTACAAGCCGGAGTTCGTCGGGGCCGCCGACTTCGCCGGCCGGATCGTGCACCCGCAGGAGTGGCCGGCCGACCTCGACCATTCGGGCAAGAAGGTGGTGGTGATCGGCAGCGGTGCGACCGCAGTCACCCTGGTGCCGGAAATGGCCAAGACCGCCGCGCACGTGACCATGCTGCAGCGCTCGCCGACCTATGTGGTCTCTCGCCCGGCGGAAGACCCGATCGCCGAGTGGCTGAAGAAGAAGTTCCAACCGATGACCGCCTACCGCATCACGCGGTGGAAGAATGTGCTGCTAGGCATGCTGTTCTTCCGGATGGCGCGCAAGAACCCGGAGAAGACCAAGGATCGGATCCTGGGCATGGTTCGGGAGAAGCTGGGGCCGGACTACGATGTCGCCACCCACTTCACCCCCCGCTACAACCCCTGGGACCAGCGCCTCTGCCTGGTGCCGGACGACGACCTGTTCGACGCCATCAAGCAGGACAAGGCCAGCGTGGTCACCGACCAGATCGAGCGGTTCACGGCCAACGGCATCCTGCTGAAGTCCGGCCAGACGCTGGAGGCGGACATCATCGTGACGGCCACCGGCCTGAACCTGGAAGTGCTGGGCGGGGCGGAGTTCGCGGTCGACGGCGCGCCGGTGACGTTCAGTGAGACCCTGAGCTACAAGGGTATGATGTACAGCGGGGTGCCGAACCTGGCCTCCTCGTTCGGCTACACCAACGCCAGCTGGACTCTGAAGGCGGACCTGACCTGCGCCTACGTCTGCCGCCTGCTCAACCACATGACCCGCACCGGCCTTCGCCAGTGCACTCCGGTGCGCGGGGCCGCCGATGCGGCGGGCGATGACTGGCTGGACTTCTCCTCCGGCTACGTCCAGCGCTCGGTCCACCTGTTCCCCAAGCAGGGCGCAAAGGCCCCGTGGAAACAGCACCAGAACTACGCGCTGGACCTGCTGTCCCTGAAGTTCGGCAAGGTGGATGACGGCGCGATGGTGTTTTCCAACCCCATCGGAGGGTCGCGGCGTGCGGCGGTGGCGGAAAAGGTAGCGGCTTAACCCCTAGCCGTCATCCCTCCCCCGCTTTGCTAACCACGCGATCACGGACGAGCGCGCGGCAACACCCGCATCCCCAGCAGCACGATCGCGATCAGCACCGCCTCGACCACCATCGGGGCGATCACGCCCGGGCCGCCGCCGGTCAGGGCCAGGTTTAGGAAGCGGCCGGCCAGGGCCAGGCCCAGGATGGCCAGCACCGGCCATAGCCAGCGGGACTCCCGGCGCACCGCCGTCCACAGCGACAGCCCGCCGGCCAGGGCGAAGAAGGCGGCCATGTCGGCGCGCAGGGTGCCCAGGCCTGCCGCCCCTTCCGGCGTCAGGGCGAAGGTGGGCCCGGCCGTCTGCGGCGCCAGCCAGAAGCGCGAGGCGATCAGCAGGGACAGGCCGCCGACGATCCCCAGCAGCATTCGCGCCGCCACCTGGGCCGGCCGGTCGCCGGCGCGGACGAGCCGCCAGGCGACGAAGGCCAGCAGTGCGACGACCGCCACCAGGCCCGCGATGATCCACGGGCGGTAGAGGTCGATCAGGCTGTTCAGGATGTTCTTGGCCACCTCCTTGTCGGGGGCGTAGCCGGCCGGAATCTCCGCCACCCCGACCCGGCTGGCGTAGGCCTTGTAGTCGGCCAGCAAGGCCGCTGCCTCGGCAGGTCGGGCGGCCGTCAGGTCTAGGGTCTCGCCGGGATCGGCGGCCAGGTCGTAGAGCCGCCAGGTCGGATCGCCCAGCGGCCCGGCCGCGCGGACCAGCTTGAGGTCGCCTTTCCAGAGCGCCGCGTCGCCGGCCGCCTCCATGCCCACCGGGTCGGCGGAGCCGTAGGGGCTGTCGGCCGTCCCCTCCAGCACGGCGCGCAGGCTGCGGCCGTCCATCGGCGCGGCCGACGAAGGGGCAGGTCCGGCTCCGGCCAAATCCAGCAGGGTGGGGGCCACGTCGGTGATGATCGAGAACCCCCTGGCGGTTCCGCCGGCCTTCACCCCGGGGCCGGAGATCACCAGTGGCACGCGGGTGCCGCCCTCGGACGCGTAGAACTTGAACAGGGCGTGCGGCGCGGCCGCGGCGCTGGCCCATCCGGGGCCGATCGAGGTCCAACTGGCTTTGCCGCCCAGGCCCTCGAGGCCGCTCGAATAGCCTACTGACTTCAGCCAGAAGCGGAAGACTGGCTCGACCAGCGGATCGCCGCCTTCCGGTCCGTTGTCGGACAGCACCACGAACAGGGTGTTGTCATATTCGCCCTTGGCCTTGAGGTGGGCGACGAGCCGGCCGACCTCCCCATCCATGGCCTCCAGCATCGCGGCGTTGACCGCCATCCGCTTGGCATAGAGGACCTGCTCCTCCTTCGACAGCTTGTTCCAGGCCCCGACGTTGGGCGGCGGCGGCCCCATCGGGGTTCCCGCCGCGATCAGGCCGGCGCGCACGGCGCCCTGGTAACGCTGCCGGCGCTGGGCGTCCCAACCGGCCCGATAGCGGGCCTCGTACTTGGCGGTCAGGGCCTCGGGCGCCTGGACCGGCATGTGGATGGCCAGGAAGGGCAGGTAGGCGAAGAAGGGTCGGCCGTCGTTAGGCTTGGCGTCGATATTGGCGATGATCCGGTCGACCAGCAGGGTCGAGGAGTAGAAATCCTTGGGCAGTTTGGTCTTCCGCCCATCCTCGTACCATTCGTCGCCGCGATAGATCGGGAAGTAGGGGCGCTGTTGCCAGTTGTCGCCACCGGTGGCCTCCAGCGCCAGGGAGCGGTCGAAGCCTCTGGCGTTAGGCAGGTCTTTCGGCCCAGACCCAAGGTGCCACTTGCCGGCCATCCAGGTGTGATAGCCCGACGCCTGCAACCGGCTGGCCACGGTGACCACATTGGGGGCGAGCCGGCCCTGGTAGGCAGGGTTGTCCCGATGCTGCGGCGGGGTGCTCTCGGGCAGGTTGGCCACCCCGGCGGTATGGCTGTCCACCCCGGTCAGCAGCATGGCGCGGGAGGGCGCGCACATCGGCGAAGCGTGGAAGTTGGCAAACCGGGTTCCAGATGCGGCCAGGGCGTCGATATTCGGGGTGGCGATCTCCGAGCCATAGGCGCCCAGGTCGGTGTAGCCGCCATCGTCGATCAGGATCAGGACGATGTTGGGCTGCTTCGTCGGCGGTGCGGCGGCGCTCGGGCCGACGGCCAGGAGGGCGCCCAGGCCCGCCAGGGCGACTGCGGCCTTCACCGCGCGCTTGAACCAGGGCATCACGCCTCCCGATATATTGGCACTTATAGTGCCAATATATTATAGCCCTGTCGAGACCTTTGGGTAACATCAAACTTGACGCTGGCGTCACTATTGGCGGAAGCGCCCGATAGGCGCACACTCCGCGTGAAACGGGAGAGATCGATGGACGACGCGCCGCTTCCCAGCCTGTTGCAGCTGACCCCCCTCAACGAGGTCTACAAGGCCGACCCGCATCAGGTGCTCGATGATCTTCGGGCTCGGTGTCCTGTGCATCACGATGCCATGTCGGGCAATTTTGTGCTCAGCCGCTATGCCGACGTGCGCCAGGTGGTGTCGGACCTCGACATGCTGCGCGACCCGACCAACGCCGAGGAAGGGGCCCTGCTGCAGCGGCGGTTCCTCGGCAACGTCGATCCCAACCTGCCGCGCAGCAGCGTCTCCAGCATCCTGACCCTCGATGATCCGGACCATGCCCGCATCCGCCGGCCGCTGGCCCAGGCCCTTTATGCGCGGGTGGCGAAGTTCCGCCCTGAGGTGGAACGGATCGTGGGCGAGACCCTGGACGCCCTGGAGGGTGAGGCTGAGTTCGACCTGATGGATCGGTTCTGCGTGCCGATCCCCATCGATGTGATCGCCTCCATCCTCGGTGTCGACCACGATCGGCTGGGTGAATTCCGCGAATGGTCTGAAGGCCTGATCCAGGGGCTGAACCCCTTCCGCAACGCCGACCAGACCGCGGCCATGGAGGCGGCCGGCGACAGCCTGGCCCGCTACTTCACCGAGAGCCTGGCCGACCGCCGCCGGGCGCCCAAGGATGACCTGATCACCGATATGGTCCGGCTGCAGGCCGAAGGGGCGGCGCTCAATGACGATGAGCTGCGCATCAACCTGATTGCCCTGCTGGTCGGGGGGAACCTCACGACGACCGACCTGATCGGCAACGGGGTTCGGCTGCTGCTGCTCAATCCCGCCGAACTGGCCAAGCTGAAGGCCGATCCCTCGATCATCAACGCCGTGGTCGAGGAGGTGCTGCGCTATGAGCCGCCGGTCGATATCACCGGCCGCATCGCCCACAGCGACATGGAGATCGGCGGCTGTCCGGTGAAGGCCCGCCAGGCGATGACCGTTTCCCTGCGCGCCGCCAACCGCGATCCGGAGGTCTATGACGACCCCCACGCCTTCAACGTCAGCCGGAAGCACAAACCCCATGTGGCGTTCGGCGGCGGCGCCCACATCTGCATCGGCGCGCCGCTGGCGAGGCTGGAGGCCCAGGTGGCGCTGGTGCGATTGTTCGAGCGGTTCCCGGATCTGGCGCTGGCCGATCCGGCCGCGGCCGAGTGGCGGACCCTGCCCTTCTTCCGGGGGCTGGAGCGGTTGGACGTGACGGTCTAGGAGCGCGTTCCGATAAGTGGGAGCCGGTTATCGGATCAAACGCGCGACCACCTCAGCGCGTCATCCAGGGCTTCGACCTGGACGAGCTATGAGCGGCCGCCGCCTGTTCGCGCTGGAACTTGCCGCCGCGTGGGGGTTTGGGCTTGGCCTCGATAGCCGCCTTCTTCAGGCGCAGGGCGCGCTGGATCGGGGTTTCGTCCGCAGGCGGGGTCTCGTCGGTCATGAGCCGAGACATAGGCGCTTAGGCTGGTCGCCGCCAGCTAGCGCTTGGTCTTGGGGGCGGTCGGCGCGTACCTGTCGCCGTATTCGTCGCCCTCGTACCACTGCGGCCGACCGTCGGCATTGGCCAGGTCCAGCACGATGCGATGGTTCAGGCGTACCAGCTTCACCCCGGCGTCCCAGTTGATCGGCTGGCTGAGGTCGTCGGCGACCTGGTGGTAGCCCTTGTCGAAATAGGTCTTCCACGCCGCCTTGCCCTCGCCCTCGACGCCCAGTTTGAGCATCACCGAGGGGATGCCGGCCTGGACCATGGCGTAGTGGTCGGAACGCATGAAGATCTTCTCTTCCGGCTCGGGATCGGGCGACACCTTCAGCCCCATGGCGGCCGCCGCGCGGTTGACCACCGCCTCGATGGTCGAATGGTCGGCGCCATAGGCGACCACGTCTTTGAAGTCATAGGTCAGGATCGGCATGTCGATGTTGACCACCGCCGCGATCGAGCCCTTCGGCACGGTCGGATGGGCCGCGAAGAAGTCGGCGCCCAGCAGGCCCTGTTCCTCGCCCGTGGTGGCGATCACCAGGATCGAGCGGCGCGGCCGCACCGGCCCGGTCTTCAGCATGCGGGCGACCTCCAGCACCGTGGCGATGCCGCCGGCATTGTCCAGGGCGCCGTTGTAAATGAGATCGCCCTCGCCCTCGGCCTTCATGCCCAGGTGGTCGGCATGGCCCATCAGGATGATGTACTCGCCTTTCAGCCTGGGGTCGGACCCCTCGATCAGGCCGATGACATTGGGGCTCTCATAGCGGCGGTGGGTCATGGTCTGGACCACCCGCGCCCGGGCCTCCAGGGCAAAGCCCTTGGGCCGCTCACCCTTGAACTGGGAGTCCAGCACGGCCTCGAGGCTCTGGCCCGCCCCGGCGAACAGGGGGGCTGCGGCCTTGTTATCGATGAAGGCGATCGCGTCGACCGGCGGCGCGCCGATCAGGTGGGGCTTGCCGTCCGCCAGGCGCCAGGCGGTGGTCGGCTCCTCGGCCTCCATGGCGTTCCGGAGCACCCGCGACCAGGGGACCAGCCGGGTAAGCCGGCGGCCGGGGATCATGATCACCCCAGCGGCCCCCTGCGCCTTGGCCGTTTCGATGACGTCGCTGGACTCCTCCGGCGCTTGCGGCCCGTCGATCTCTCGCACCCCGACCAGCAGGACGACGATCTTGCCCTTCGCATCCAGGCCCGCGTAGTCGTCGATCCCCGCGTCCGGGTCGCGTACGCCGTAGCCGGCGAAGACCAGGTCGCCGGCGGTCTCCGTGCGGCCCTCGGCCAGGGCCCCGACGATCAGCGCCTCGCGCCCATGAGTCAGCACCACCGGCCCACCCGGCCCTTCGATCGCCAGGGTGGGGGCCGGCTCCGCCGTATCGATCTCGACCAGGGGCACGCTGTGGCGCCAGCCGCCTTTGTCGCCGGCCGGGGTCACGCCCATCCTGGCCAGTTCGCCGGCGATATAGTCGGCGGCCATCTCATGGCCCGGCGTGCCGGTTCTGCGGCCCTGCAGCTTGTCGTCGGCCAAATAGGCGACGTGGCCCTTGAACCGCTCGGCGCTGACCGGCGGCTCCGCCGCGGTCGCCACGCAGGCAAGAAGCATGGACGCGGCCACGGCCGCGGAAACGATACGCTGGAACATCGGACTTGAAGGTTCCCCCTTGAGCGAGGCAGCCTGCCCGGAACGCTGGAGGGTGTCTAGTTCACCCGCCGCTCGCGCCCGGCCCAGTAGGGCTCGCGCAGGTCCTTGCGCAGGATCTTGCCCGAGGCGTTGCGCGGCAGGGCGTCGATGAAGTCGACGCTCTTGGGGGCCTTGAAGGCAGCGATGCGGCTGCGGGCGAAGGCGATGATCTCCTCCGGTGTCGCGGTCTGGCCGGGCTTGAGGGCCACAACGGCCTTGACCGCCTCGCCCCATTTCTCGTCGGGGATGCCGATCACAGCTACCTCGGCCACGGCGGGGTGACCATAGACGGCGCTCTCCACCTCGGCGGGATAGATGTTCTCGGCGCCGGAGATGATCATGTCCTTCACCCGGTCGTGGATGAAGAGGTATCCGTCCTCGTCCAGGTAGCCGGCGTCGCCGGTGCGCAGCCAGCCGTCCTCGCCGATGGTCGAGGCGGTGGCCTCGGGCAGCTTCCAGTAGCCGGGCATGTTAGCCACCGAGCGGGTGGCGACCTCGCCCACGGCGCCGGTCGGCACGCTGTTTCCGGCCTCGTCGACGACCTTGATCTCCACCCCCGGCATCGGCAGGCCGGCGGCCCGCATGCGCGGGCTGCCCTCCGGTGTGTGGTCCTCGGGCGGCAGGTAGACGATGGTGCCGCAGGTCTCGGTCATGCCGTACTGCTGGCAGAAGCCGCAGCCAAACACCTCCATGCACTCGCGCAGCAAGTCCAGCGGGATCGGGCTGGCCCCATAGAGGATGTACTTCATCCGGCTGTAGTCGACCTCGCGGGCGCGGGGCTGGCGCACCACGATCTGCAGGGCGGCGGGGACCATGAACATCTTGGAGATGCCGTCCCCCTCGATGAAGTCGAGCACCTTGAAGGGGTCGAACTCGCGGGCCACCACCCCCTTGGCGCCGTTGTAGAGGCCGACGATGCCCCAGCCGGTGCCGCCGATGTGGGCGACGGGCATGGCGACCAGGCTGACGTCGTCCGGACCCCACTGGTTCCAGGCCATCTGGGCCTCGGCGGCGGCGCGGCGGCCGGAGAGGATGTTGGCGTGGCTGAGCATCGCGCCCTTGGGCTTGCCCGTGGTGCCGCTGGTGTAGAGCTGAACCGCCACATCGGTCTCGGCGATCGGAGTGGCCGGATCCGTGTCCGGCGCCGCATCGCGCCAGGCCTCGTAGAGGGGGCGGCCCTCGGCGCCCTGCGCCTCCATAGCGATGACCTTCGGCCGATAGGGCAGATGGGAGGCGACCTCCTCGCTGTGGCCGATCACCTCCGGGCCGACGAAGACCAGCGGGGCCTCGGCGTCGCCGATGATGTAGGCCACCTCCGGCGGGGCCAGGCGCCAGCCGATGGGGGTCATCACCGCGCCCATCTTGGCCGCCCCGATCAGCAGCTCGAAATAGTGGTCGCTGTTCTTGCCGACGTAAGCGATCCGCTGGCCCTTGCTGACGCCCTCGGCCAGCAGGGCGTTGGCCACCCGGTTGGTGTTGCGGTCGAAGTCGCCGAAGGTGGTCGTCCGGCCCTCGAAGGTCAGGGCGACATCGGCGCCGCGCTCGCGCGCGTGGTAGCGGGCGATATCGCCCAGGGTGGGCATCTGGTCGAAGTCGACGTCGGCCATGGAAACTCTTCCCTAAAGTCGGAGCAGCAGTCGGGCCATGATGTCCCGCTGGATCTCGTTGGAGCCACCGTAGATGCTGCCCGCCCGATTGTTGAGATAGCGGGGCATGGCGGTCAGGCTGTGGTCCGGGCCTACCGGCTCCACATTGCTGCCAGGCTCCCGGGCGTCGGGCTGATTGACGGCGGCGTAGTGGTTGGCGGCCAGCACGGCCAGCTCGTCCAGCCGCTGCATGGCCTCGGTGCCTTGCGTCTTCAGCATGGAGGAGGCGGCGCCGGGGTTCTTGCCGCCGCTGAGCGCCGCCAGCACCCGGTGTTCGGTCATTTCGATGGCGTCCAGAGCAATGGCCGCTTCGGCCAGCCGGGCGCGGAAGTGAGGTTCGTCCAGCAACGATCCGCAGTCGGAGGCTTCCGCCGCCGCCATGGCGCGGATGCGGGCCAGGCTGACTTTCAGCCCCGGGGCCGAGCCGCCGCCGCGCTCGAACTCGAGCAGGTACTTGGCCACCCTCCAGCCGTCGTTCTCCTCGCCCAGGCGCCCGGCCTTGGGAACCCGGACGTTGTCGAAGAAGACCTGGTTGACCTCATGCTCCCCGGCCAGGGTGATGATCGGCTTCACTTCGATGCCGGGGCTGGTCATGTCGAGCAGGAGGAAGGTGATCCCCTTCTGCGGCTTGCCGTCGAAGTTGGTCCGCACCAGGCAGAACATCTTGTTGGCGTGGTGGGCGTGGGTGGTCCAGATCTTCGAGCCGTTGAGGACGTAGTCCTCTCCATCGCTGTCGGCCCGCATCTGCAGGGAGGCCAGGTCGGAACCGGAGCCCGGCTCCGAATACCCCTGGCACCAGTAGTCCTCGCCCGACAGGATCCGGGGCAGGTAGTAGGCCTTCTGCTCAGGCGTGCCGTAGCCCATGATGCAGGGGCCGACCATCTTCAGCCCCATCGGCGACAGGCCCGGCGCGCCGGCGCGGGCGCATTCGGCCTGGAAGATATGCCGCTGCATATCGTCCCAGCCGCAGCCGCCGTGCTCCACCGGCCAGGCGGGGGCGACCCAGCCCTTGGCATGCAGGATCTTCTGCCATTCGAGGCTGTAACGCGGCTCGACGAAGACGCTGGTCATCAGCCGGCCGGCCTCGGCCAGGCGGGGCGGGAGGTTTTCGGAAAGAAAGGCCCGGACCTCGTCCCGAAAGACGAGGTCACGGGCGCTCAAGTTCAGATCCATCGGCGTCTCAGCTCACAGGGAGGAAGGTTTGCAAGATGATACTCCGATGGCTCCCAGGACCTAGAGCCCGTCAGGCGGAAGTGTTTTCGGTTCCGCCGCCGGACGGGCTCGACAAGGTGAAGACTAGAATTTGATCCGCAGCGTCACGCCGGCGGTCATCGGCGCGCCGAGGAAGGCGGCATAGGTGCCCGACTGCAGCGGCTGGTCGACAACCACCTGGTAGTAGTTCTTGCCCGTGAGGTTCTGCGCCCAGGCTTCCAGCATCCAGCGGTCGTCCTCCGAACCGATGCCGATGCGGCCGTTCCAGAGGGTCATGCTGTCCTGGATCTTGCGCGGATCCAGGTTGGAGCCGGTGTTGTACGCGCTGGTATATTTGCCCGACAGACTGGCCCGCAGCAGCAGGCCGCCCAGCACCGTGCCCTCCCAGTTGGCCGACCAGCTGGACGACCACAGGGGGGCGTAGGACAGCCGCGCATCGGGCAGCCGCGGCGAGATGCCGGCCGGCGGGACGAAGTCGCCGAACTGGGTCTCGGCGTAGGTCACGCCCGCGGTCAGGTTCAGGCCGTCCAGCGGCGTACGCCAGATCAGGTCGACGTCGGCGCCCTTTGAGGTCACTTCCGGGATCGACGCCACCAGCCAGGAGACGCCGGTGTAGGTGTTCAGCTGGAAGTCCTCGAAGGTTTGGTGGAAGATCGCCCCGTTGAGGATAAGGCTGTTGCCGAAGAAGTTCGACTTCACCCCGATTTCGTAGGCGTCCACCGTCTCGGCTGGGAAGCTGGTGTCCGGATCGATGACCCCCAGTGTGATCCGCGAGCGGTCGAGGTTGAACCCGCCCGACTTGTGGCTCGAGGCGTAGGAGCCGTAGGTCATGACGTTGTCGTTGAAGCGGTAGGTGACCTTCAGAGTGCCGCCCAGCCGCTCTTCGCTGCTGCTCTGACGGGTGGTCACATCGTTGAACGCCGGGTCGGTGTGAGGCGCGCAGATGGCGCTTCGGGCCGCCGCCGGGATCGGGTTGACCAGCGCCGCCGAACAGGCCGCCGCCGGGACGGTGTTGGTGTAGTGCGAGACCACATCCTTTTCGTCCAGGGTGTAGCGCAGGCCGAAGGTGACGTCGAAGCTGTCGGTCACATGCCAGGTGTTGTTGGTGAATAGCGCCCAGCCGGTCGAGTTGTGGTCGTGACGGTCGTAGGGGCCCTCGCCGGCGACGAAGTTGGTCCCGAACGGGCGGCCGGTCAGCAGGCTGACGGTGGCCGGGTTGGCGCCGCCAGACAGCAGGAGGCCGAAGTAGGTCTCATAGGCCGTGCCGAAGGCGGTGAAGGCCGAGGTGTCGAGCTGTTCGTCGGAATAGTAGAGCCCGCCCAGCCAATCGACCGGACCCGTGGTCCCGGCCAGCCGCAGTTCCTGGCTGAACACCTTGATCTGGCTATAGGTGCGGCCGTCCGCCGGCCGGTACCAGATGTCGGCGCTGGAGTAGTCGATGTCCGACCCCTGCACGGCCTTCCAGTCGCGGTAGGCGGTGATCGACGTCAGGGCGATGTCGGGGGTGATGTCCCAGTCGGCCTGAAGCGACAGGCCCTTGTCGGTGATCTGCTGCACCATCTCGCGGTTGGCGTAGGCGACGCGGCGCCAGGGCCGGGCGGGGCGCAGGGTGCCCTCGTCGACCGCCAGGGCGTCGATGATGGCTCCGGTCGCGCCGACCGAGGTGGTGACGTTCACGCAGCAGTGCTCGTCCCGCTCGGTGTAGTCGATCATCGCCTTGAGGGAGAGATCGTCGTTGGGCAGGAACAGCAGCTGGCCCCGGACGGTCCAGAAATCCTGGTCCTGGTCTTCCTTCAGGGTGCGCGGGCCGGCGCCGGTGCGCACGCTGTAGAAACCGTCGCGCTGGCGCTTGGCGGCGTAGAGGCGGCCGGCCACCTTATCCCCGGCGATCGGGCCGGTGATCGAGGCGGCGACGCCCCTTGTGCCATAGTCGCCGACGGTTAGTTCGCCGTTGAAGCCGAACTCGAACTCCGGCTCCTTGGTGATCACGTTGATGACGCCGGCCGAGGTGTTCTTGCCGAACAGGGTGCCCTGCGGCCCTTTCAGCACTTCGACCCGCTCAAGTTCGCCCAGGTCGCCGAAGGCCACGCCGCTGCGGGCGCGGTGGACGCCGTCCACCGAGGTGCCGACGCTGGATTCCAGGCCCGGATTGTCGCCGATGGTGCCAACGCCGCGGATACGGATCGAGGTCTGGGCCTCGCTTGTCGAGGAGGTGACGTTCAGGCCAGGCGTGAGGATCTGCAGGTCCTTCACGTCACGCACGCCGGCGTCTTCCAGCTGCTGGCCGCTGACCACGGTGACCACGATCGGCACGTCCTGCAGGTTCTCCTCGCGCTTCTGCGCGGTGACGATCAGGACATCCACTTCGGCCGGCTCGGCCGCCGGTTCGCTCTGGGCCATCGCCGGGGCCGCCATCAGGCACGCCATCGCGATCACGGCGCCCGACGGCGCCCACTTCCACTGAGACATCTTCCCTCCCGCCGCTTGCGCGGTTGTTTTCTTTGACGCTGCCGTAAAGGTCAGGGCAGCCTGGCGAGGCATGGCCCAGGGGCGGGAGCCGGACAAGCTAGCGGAAATGATAGGGTGAGTTCGGCTTGGCTCGATTTGACGACCGTACAATCATGGCAGACAGTCAACGCGAAGGAGGCGCGGATGGCCGGAAGAATACGGTTGCTGATTGGACTGCTGGCGGCGGCGCTGGCGGGCTGCGACGGTGGATCCGATCCCGTGAAGGAGATCGTACAGGCCAAACAGGCGGAGGCGCGGCTTGAGGATCTTCTGCGGACGGTCTCCACCTACCATATGCCTGAGTTCAAGGGCGAAGGTCGGCTGCGGGATCACGGCGACACGAAATGCGTTATGCGGCGCAGCCGGACCGGCGCGGTTGAGGGCGTCGAGGTGGTGATGGTAGCCGTGTTCGCCGCACCCGATCAGGCCTGCCTGGAAAACGGCGCGGTCGAACTCAGTCTCTGGCGAAAACAGACGACCCCCGAACAGACTCCCGAACTGCTGGCTCAGGACCAAGGCCCGGCCGGCCGTTTCGGGTTTGGCCACTATCTGGGTCCGATCCGGTTGGTCGGCGGCGACATAGCCGTGGCGCGCAAGCCGAACGCCCACGACGCCGCGGCCCGCGCCAAGGTGGTCGACGACCAACTTAAATCCTTGGTGGCCAGTCCGCCGTTCGCAGCCAGGCGTCTGCCCCCTTGGCCTGAAATCGATCTACAGCCTGTGTTGGACCCGACACTGACCTTCACTCCGGCTGTTGATCGCCAGACCTACGAAGCCGTCCGCAATGGAGGCGGCATGGTGATGTGCTGGAAGGCGGAGGAGACTGAGCTGCGCTGCGTGACCGAGGCGCCACGTCGCCGCCCCTCGGTCCTGGCCTTGTTCAGCGTCCATGGATTCGACGATTTTCGCACCGCGTCTGAGCAGGCCGCTATTGATCTGCTACTGTCCCCTGAAGCGACCGGCGCTACCTCTCGAGCAATACCCTGATCCAGTCGGCCTCGGCCAGTTCGATCTCGTCGAGGTTGGCGCCCGGCCCTTGGCGGTCGACGACAAGGAAATCGCTGACCGCCTCCAGCGCCAGGGAATAGTGGTGCCAGGTCCCGGCGGCGTAGTTCACCCCCTGGTCGCCGCCGGCCAGGAACACCTCGATGCGGGCGAGATCAAGGTCGCCCGCCGGGGCGACGGCGACCAGGTAGGGGCGACCGTTCAGCGGCATGAAGGCCTGGCTGCCCAGGGGGTGGCGCTCCATGATCTTCAGGGTCAGGTCGGCCAGGGGGGTGGAGCGGAAGATGCTGAGGATCACCCCGCCGTCCTGCGCCGTGGCATGGGCCAGGGCGTGGTAGCGCGTGGTGGCGCCGTAGTTGATCGGGTAGTGCTCCGCCTCGTCCCGCACACTGATCACCTCGCCGTAGGGGGCGAAGGCTTCCGGGGTCAGGGGTTTGGGCCGGACGATCCTCATTTGGCGCCGGCCTTGATCCAGGCGCCGAGCTTGGCCCGCTCATCCTCGGTCATGCCGGTCTCGTTGCCCAGCGGCATGGAGTGGTTGGCCACCGCTCGCTCATAGATGCGCGGGGCGTACTGGCGGATCTGCGCCGGTGTGTCATAGGCCACCCCGTTCGGCGGGGCGGTGAAGCCGCGGTGGGTCGGGTTGGCCGAGTGGCAGGTCTGGCAGTGGCGGCCGATCATGGCCTGGACCTCCGGGAAGGCCGGGACGGCGATGCCCGCCTCTGCCGGCTTGGGCGTGGTGGCCAGGGCCAGGAACATCACCGCCACAAACAGGGCGATGCCGTTGACCAGGATGATCGGCGTCTTCCGCCCGGCGTTCTTCTCGTTGAAATAGTGGCGGATCACCGCCCCGCTCAGCCCGATCCCCATGGCCAGCAGCCAGTTCAGCGGATGGTCGACCACATTCGGATAGTGGTTCGACACCATCAGGAACAGGACCGCCAGGGTCATGTAGTTGTTGTGGACGCTGCGCAGCTTGCCCTTCTTGCCCAGGGCCGGGTCCACCGGCTGGCCCGCCAGCATGGCCGCCACGATCTTCCGCTGGTTGGGGATGATCACCAGGAAGACGTTGCCGACCATGGCCGTGCCGATCAGCGCGCCCAGGTGGATGAAGGCGCCCCGGTTGCTGAAGACCTGAACCAGGCCGAAGGCGGCGGCCGTCAGCACGGCGAACCAGACGATAGCGAACAGGCGCTCGCGGTGGGCCAGCCAGCGGCAGAGGAGGTCGTAGACGATCCAGCCGCCGGCCAGGAAGCCGGTCCCGATGGCGATGGCCTGCCAGGGGGCGAGGGCGATCTTGGCCGGGTCGATCAGATAGACGGATGCCCCGGCGTAGTAGATCAGCGTCAGCAGCAGGATGCCGCTGATCCAGGTGGTGTAGGCCTCCCATTTGAACCAGTGCAGCTCGGCCGGCATGTCCGGCGGGACCGAGAGGTACTTGCGCTTGTGATAGAAGCCGCCGCCGTGCACCGCCCAAAGATCGCCCTGGACGCCCTTTGGCGTCTCGGGCGTGGCCCGCAGGCTGGCGTCCAGCCACATGAAATAGAAGGACGAGCCGATCCAGGCGATCCCCGCGATGACATGCAGCCAACGGACGGCGAGGTTGGCCCAGGCGAGGAGGTCGGCGAGCATCAGGCTTCCATCCGTTGCAGCAGCTGGGCGGCGACGCTCACGGCGATCACCTCCGGCGCCTTGCTCTTCAGGCCCTCGATGCCGATCGGGCAAGTGAGGTTCGCGGCCGAAACGCCGTCCTCGTTCAGACGACGGAGAAATCGGGCCTTCTTGGTCGCCGAGCCGATCAGGCCGACGTAGGCGGGGGCCGCCGAAAGGGCCGCGCGGGTCAGCTGGTAGTCGAGGTCATGGTTGTGGGTGAGGATCAGGACGAGGTCGTCCGGTCCCGCGCCGGCGGCGGTCTCGATCAGCCGCGCCTCCTCGTGGATGGCGACACCCGGGCCGGCCGCTTCTTGGCGGCTGTCCTGCCAGTCGAGGCGGAAAGGCAAGGGGGTGAGGGCGCGGGCGATGGCCTGGCCTACGTGGCCCGCGCCGAACAGCAGGACGCGAGGGCGGGCGGCGTCGATCCGCTCGACCAGGGCGTCACCTTCGCCAAGAGTCGGGCGGCGGCCGGGCAGGGGGACGCCGTCGGGGCCGATCAGGGCCACGGCGCCGACCCACTGGGTCTCCTCGCCGAAGAAGCCCCGCTCCAGCCGGGCGCCACAGATGCGGGCCTTGAGGCCATAGGGTCGGCCGGCGGCCTCGGCGCGGGCTGCCGGTTCCAGCCAGACGCGGTCGTCCGCATCCAGCCGCTCAAGCAGCAGGCGGACGTGGCCGCCGCAGCACTGCTGCAGGAAGGGGCCGAGGGGGTAGTCCTGCACCGCCCAGTCGCGCTCCGACTGTCCGAGCAGCTGGCGGGCCTGGTCGGCGGCGCGGTATTCCAAGGCGCCGCCGCCGATGGTGCCGGTCTGGCCGTCGGCGGTGACCAGCATCCGGGTCCCGGCCTCGCGCGGGGTGCTTCCCTCCGCCGCGATGACGGTGACCAGGGCCAGCGGCTCGCCGCGCCTGATGGCGCTCAGGGCCTGGGCCGCCCAGCTCATGAGAGGCCCGCCCGACGGCGGACGTCGTCCACCGCCATCAGGATGCGCTCGGGCGTGGCCGGGGCGTCGAGGGTCGGCATGATCTTGAAATCGCCGGCCGCCGCCACCGCCTGGGTCAGGGCCGAGAAGACGCTGATCGCCAGCATCAGCGGCGGCTCGCCGACCGCCTTGGAGCGGCGGATGGTGGCGGCCGGGTTCGGCTGGTCCCAGAGGTCGATGTGGAGGATCGGCGGGCGGTCGGAACAGGCGGGAATCTTGTAGGTCGAGGGGGCGTGGGTCTTCAGCGCGCCCTGGTCGTCCCAGACCAGCTCCTCGGTGGTCAGCCAGCCCATCCCCTGGATGAAGCCGCCCTCGATCTGGCCAAGGTCGATGGCCGGGTTCAGCGAGGCGCCGCAGTCGTGCAGGATGTCGGCGCGCAGGCAGCGGTTCTCGCCGGTCAGGGTGTCGATGATCACCTCGGAACAGGCAGCGCCCCAGGCGTAGTAGAAAAACGGCCGGCCCTGGTGGGTGGCGCGGTCATAGTGGATGTCCGGCGTGCGGTAGAAGCCGGCCGCCGACAGGCCGATGCGGTTGAACCAGGCCTCGCGGACCAGGGTGGTGAAGTCCTGGGTTTCTGTCCCGCAGCGAACCATGCCGCCGGCGAAGGTGACGGCGGCCGGATCGACGCCCCATTTTTCGGCGGCGAAGGCGGTCAGCCGGGCCTTGATCTGGTTCGCCGCATCCAGGGCCGCCATGCCGTTGAGGTCGCTGCCCGAGCTGGCGGCGGTGGCGCTGGTGTTGGGCACCTTGTCGGTCGCGGTGGCGGTGATCCGTACGCGGTCGAGTCCGATGCCGAAGGCGTCGGCCACCACCTGGGCGACCTTTTGATAGAGGCCCTGGCCCATCTCCGTGCCGCCGTGGTTCAGCATCACCGAGCCGTCGGTGTAGACGTGGATCAGCGCCCCGGCCTGATTGAGGTGGGTGGCGGTGAAGCTGATGCCGAATTTGACGGGGGTGAGGGCGATGCCGCGCTTCAGCCAGCGGTTCTTGGCGTTCCAGTCGGCGATGGCGGCGCGACGCCGGCGATAGGCGCTGGTCGCCTCCAGCCGTTCGATCAGCTCCAGGATCGGGGCGTCATCCACCGTCTGGCCATAGGGTGTCTGGAGGCCGGCCACGCCATAAAGGTTGGCCTTACGCACATCGAGCGGGTCAATGCCGAGGTCCAAGGCGATGGCGTCCATCGCCCGCTCTATCCCCATCATCCCCTGCGGTCCGCCGAAGCCCCTGAAAGCGGTGTTGGAGACGGTGTGGGTGCGCCAGCGGTGCGAGCGGATCTCGGCGGCGGGCAGGGCGTAGGCGTTGTCGCTGTGGAACATGGCCCGGTCGTTGATGGCCATCGACAGGTCGGCGCTGTAGCCGCAACGGCTGCCCATCTCCACCGCATAGCCGGTCAGCCGCCCGGCCTCGTCGAAGCCGGCTTCCCAGCCGGTCTCGAAGTCATGGCGCTTGCCGGTCATGACCATGTCGTCGTCCCGGTCCAGCCGCAGCTTGGCCGGCCGGCCGGTGCGCACGGCGATGAGGGCGGCAGCGGCGGCGAACAGGGCCGGCTGGCTCTCCTTTCCCCCGAACCCGCCGCCCATCCGCCGCACCTCGACGGTGACCGCATGGTCGCGCACGCCCAGCACCTTGGCGATGTTGTGCTGGACCTCGGTCGGGTGCTGGGTGGAGCACCAGACGTGGACGTCGCCGTCCTCGCGGGGCGTGGCCAGGGCGATCTGGCCCTCGAGGTAGAAGTGGTCCTGGCCGCCGATGGCCAAGGTTCCCGACAGCCGGCGCGAAGCGGCGGCTATGGCGGCAGGCGCATCGCCCAGCCGCATTTCCTGGGCCGCCTCGATCACCGAGCCGGCGGCGCGGGCGGCGTCCTGGGTCAGGATGGCGGGCAGGTCTTCGTAGTCGATCCGGGCCAGGGCGGCGGCGGCGCGGGCCTGGGCCAGGCTTTCGGCGGCGACAGCGAACAGGGACTGGCCGACGAACTGGACCCGGTCCTCCGCGAACAGCGGATCGTCGCCCACGACTGGGCTGACGTCGTTCTTGCCGGGCACGTCGGCAGCGGAGATGACATCGACCACTCCGGGCGCAGTCCGCACCGCCGACAGGTCCATCGCCAAGATCCGGGCATGCGCCTTCGGGCTCTGGGCGATGTAGAGGTGCACCAGCCCGGCCGGCTCCGGAATGTCGTCGATATAGGTGGCGCGGCCGGCGACGTGCTTTTCGGCGCTGTCGTGCTTGATCGGCCGGCTGACGACGCCGGTGGCGGGACCTCCGGCGTCAGGCATCGATCGCCTCCGCCGCCAGCACCCCGGCCGTTTGCCCGGCGAACCAGCGGCGCAGCAGATTGCCCGCCGTGGTCAGCCGATAGGCGGCGCTGGCCCGCATGTCGTCGAGAGGGGTGAAGTCCTCGGCCAGGGCCCGGGCGGCGGCCTCGATGGTTTCCTCCGTCCACGGCCGGCCGGTCAGGGCGGCCTCGCAGGCGGCGGCGCGCTTGGGCGTGGCGGCCATGCCGCCGAAGGCGATACGGGCGTCGCTGACGATGCCGTCCTTCACCGCGACGGAGAAGCCCGCGCAGACGGCGGAGATGTCCTGGTCGAACCGCTTGGAGAGCTTGGCGACGTGGAACAGGCGGTCGCCCAGCGGCGGGATCACCAGCGCCTCGACGAACTCGCCGGGCCGCCGGTCCTGTTTGCCATAGGCGATGAAGTAGTCCTCCAGCGGCAAGCTGCGCGTGGTCGCGCCCTTGCGCAGCACCAGCTTCGCGCCGAGCGCGATCAGGGCCGGGGGCATGTCGCCGATCGGTGAGCCGTTGGCGATGTTGCCGCCGAGGGTGCCGCTCGACCGCACCTGCACAGACCCCAGGCGGCGGAGCAGCTCGCCGAGGTCGGGATGCAGGCCGCGCAGGACGTCGAGCGCATCGCCGTAGCGGATGCCGGCGCCGATGCGCAGGCCCTCCGGCGTCTGGCTGATGGTCTGCAGTTCGTGGACAGCGCCGATCCAGATGACCGTCTCCAGCCGCCGATGCTGCTTGGTCACCCACAGGCCGACATCGGTTGCCCCGGCCAGGATCACCGCTTCCGGATGCTGTTCGGCGAGGTCGGTCAGCTCAGACAGCGAGCGCGGCGAGAACCATCGGCGCCCGTCGGTCTCCACGGCCAGTGAGGGGGCGGCCGCCAGGGCCGTCAGCGCCTCGACCGGATCGTCCTCCAGCGTCGGGCCAAGGGCCTCCGCCGCCGCGACGATGGGGCCATAGCCGGTGCAGCGGCAGAGGTTCCCAGCCAGGCTGTCGTTCACCGGCAGGGGCTGTTTCTCCCGCCCGCGCACCCACAGGCTCATCACGAAGCCCGGGGTGCAGAAGCCGCACTGGCTGGCGTGGTGCTCGACCAGGGCGGTCTGCACAGGATGTTTTCCGCCCAGGCTCTCGACCGTCTTCAGCGCCTTGCCGTCCAGCATCGGCAGGAAGAGGATGCAGGCGTTGACCGCCCGCCAGCGCACCGCGCCGTCTTCAAGCTCGCCGACCGCTACGGTGCAGGCCCCGCAGTCGCCCTCGGCGCAGCCCTCCTTGGTCCCGGTGCGGCGGCGCTCGTAGCGCAGCCAGTTGAGCACCGTCATGGTCGGATCGATGCCCGAAAGCTCGACCACCTCGCCATCGAGCAGGAAGCGGACGGTGTCGCGCATCAGCTGCCCCGATAGGTCGAATAGCCGAACGGCGAGACCAGCAGCGGCACGTGATAGTGGGCGGCTGTGTCAGCGACGCCGAAGTCGATGGCCACGGTCTCGAGGAAGGCCGGCTCCGGCAACGCCACCCCCGCCTCGCGGAAATAGGCCCCGACCTCGAACTCCAGCCGATAGGCGCCGACCGCGATGGTCTCGCCCGTCAGCAGGGGCGCGTCGCAGCGGCCGTCGGTGTTGGTGCGTGTTTCGACCAGCACGGCGCCGTCCCGGATCAGGCGCAGCGCCACCCCGGCGGCCGGCCGGCCGTGGGTGGTGTCGAGGACGTGGGTCGTCAGACCGTTCATTCTTGCTCCAGCAGCCGCCGAAACGCGGCGGAGCAGTCCAGAATTCTCCCTCGCCGCGCCGAATGCAACCATTGTCGCCGCCCATCGCGCGCAAGCCTTGACCTTGAGCGTCCGGCGGGCTCCGTATGGGCGTCCGATGAGCGACTTCTATCCCCGCGACCTGATCGGCTACGGCCCCAATCCGCCGCACGCGGACTGGCCGGGTGGCGCGCGGATCGCCGTGCAGATCGTCCTGAACTACGAGGAGGGCGGCGAGCGCTCCATCCTGCATGGCGACGCCGGGGCCGAGACCTTCCTGTCGGACATGATCTTCCCCGGCCCGGTCGAGGCCGCCCAGCATATGAGCATGCAGTCGATCTATGAGTACGGCTCGCGGGCCGGGGTCTGGCGGCTGCTGCGCCTGTTCGAGCGGTACGGCGTTCCTCTGACGGTGTTCGGGGTGGCCATGGCCATGGACCGCAACCCCGCCGTGGTCGAGGCCTTCCTCAAGGCCGGGCACGAGATCGCCAGCCACGGCTGGCGCTGGATCAACTACCAGGACATCCCCGAGGCCATCGAGCGCCAGCACATGGAGCGGGCCATCGAGATCCACGCCCGGCTGACCGGTGAGCGCCCCCTCGGCTGGTACACCGGCCGCACCAGCCCGAACAGCCGCCGGCTGGCGGCGGAGGAGGGCGGCTTCCTCTATGACTCCGACGACTATTCGGACGACCTGCCGTTCTGGACGACGCCGGCCGGCAAGCCGCACCTGATCGTGCCCTACACGCTTGAGGCCAACGACATGCGGTTCTCCGGCACTGGCCTCAATACCGGCGATCAGTTCTTCCAGTACCTGCGCGATACCTTCGACGTTCTGTATGCGGAGGGCGAGGAGCGGCCGAAGATGATGTCCATCGGCCTGCACTGCCGCCTGGCGGGGCGACCGGGCAAGCTGGCGGGGCTGGAGAAATTCCTGCGTCACGCGCTCGGGCATCAGGACGTCTGGTTCGCCCGGCGTATCGAGATCGCCCGCCACTGGCGCGAGAGACACCCTCATGGCCGTTGATTTCACCACCCGGTTCGGCGGCGTCTATGAGGACTCCCCCTGGGTCGCCGACGCCGTCTGGGCCCATGCCGCCGACCTGACCACGGCCGAGAAGATGGCCAAGGCCATGGCCGAGGTGGTCGATACCGCCCCGTATGAAAAGCAGCTGGCCCTGATCAAGGCCCACCCGGAACTGGCCGGCCGTACGGCCATGGCCGACGCCTCGGTGCGCGAACAATCGGGCGCTGGTCTGGACCAGTGCAGTCCCGAGGAGTTCGCCGCCTTCCAGCGGCTAAACGCCGCCTACAACGCCCGCTTCGGCTTTCCCTTCATCGTGGCGGTCAAGGGCATGACCCGCGCCGACATCCTGGCCGCCTTCGAACAGCGCCTGGACAACGATCCGGAGACCGAGTTCGCCGAGGCCCTGCGCCAGATCCACCGCATCGCCCGCTTCCGCCTGGACGACCTCTTCAAGGACCCCGCGTGACCCATCCCTTCGCCGGCCTGATCGACCTGGCCCAGCCGCGCCTGGGCGGCGCGGTGGTCTTCGCCACCGACGACTTCTTCGCCGACAAGAGCCGGATGATCGACCCGGCCGAACCGGTCTTCATCCCCGGCAAGTACGATGAGAACGGCAAGTGGATGGACGGCTGGGAAAGCCGCCGCAAGCGCGTGCCCGGCCACGACTGGGCCATCGTCAAGCTGGGCGCGCGGGGCGAGATCGCCGGCTTCGAGATCGACACTCGAAACTTCACCGGCAACTACCCGCCGAGAGCCTCCATCGAAGCCTGCCAGAGCGACGCTGACATCCCGGCCGACAACACCGCCTGGACCACCCTGGTCCCGGTCACTGACCTAAACGGCAACGACCGCCGCTTCCTGGTGGCCCAGACCCCCGGCGTCTGGACCCACGTTCGCCTCAGCATCTACCCGGACGGCGGCGTCGCCCGCCTCCGCGTCTTCGGCACGGTGCACAAGGACTGGTCCAAGGTTAGCCCTGATGAGGTGCTCGACCTCCTGGCCATGGAAAACGGTGGCCGAGGCCTGATCGCCAACGACGAACATTTCGGCCGCGTCGAGAACCTCACCGCCCCCGGCCGGGGCAAGGACATGGGCGACGGCTGGGAAACCCGCCGCCGCCGCGAACCCGGCCACGACTGGGCCGTGCTGGCGCTCGGCCACGCCGGAACCATCGAGGAGGTCATCGTCGATACCGCCCACTTCAAAGGCAACTACCCCGACCGGTGCTCCATCCAGGCGTCGGCGGAGGCCCACGGCACGGCCGAGGAAATCGCCAAGTCGGCCGAGACCTGGCCGGTGCTCCTGGAGGAGGTGAAGCTGTCGATGAACCGCATCCACGTCTTCCGCGAGGAGCTGAAGGCGCTGGGGCCGGTGCGCTACGTACGGCTGAACATCTACCCGGACGGTGGGATCAGCCGCCTCCGGCTGAAGGGGCGAAAGGCATGAGGCTCGTCGCAGGCGCCTTGCTGTGTACGCTCGCTGTCGCCGGGCATGCCCGGGCGGGCGATCTGACGTGCGAAGAGGCTCTGCGTCGGGTCGATACCTTCGGGGAGATGCGTTGGTCCGATCCCGCGCCGGCCCTTGTTGGCCCGAAAGTGGATCTCGATTGCATGTCAGACTGCAGTTTCACCGACCTGCAGGGCGTCGAGTATGAATACCTGAACAATCTGCTCACGGATAAGCAGCTGCGAGCCGGGACGGGCACGCCCTGGCCGTGGGGTCTGGACGCCTCAGACGGACCCGCCGAGGTCAGAGCCAAGCTGGCGAAGCTGCTGCCCGACGAGGGCTCAATGAGCGTCCGCGAAGGCGGGCCGACCTATAACTTGGACGTTTCTGGCTGTGGAGCCTGGATCGAGGTGACATTCGGAGCCGAGGGGCGGGGCATCAAGGCGGTCAGCCTTAACGCTCAGCCTTGATCAGGCAGCCGACCGCGCTGTGAGCCCGCCCTGACGCTCAATGAACCTGACGATCTCATCCACCCCCTTCAGCCGGGTCAGGTCGCTCATCACGAAGGGCCGCGTCCCTCGTTGGACCCGGGCGTCGCTCTCCATCACCGAGAGATCGGCCCCGACGTACGGCGCGAGATCCGTCTTGTTGATGATCAACAGGTCGCTGCGCGTGATCGCGGGGCCACCCTTACGGGGGATTTTCTCGCCCTGGCAGACGCTGACCACATAGAGGGTCAGGTCGGCGAGATCCGGGCTGAAGGTGGCGGCCAGGTTGTCGCCGCCGCTCTCGATGAAGATGACGTCCAGGTCCGGGTGGCGGGCGACCATCTCGTCGATGGCGGCTAAGTTGATCGAGGCGTCCTCGCGGATGGCGGTATGCGGGCAGCCGCCGGTCTCGACGCCCATGATCCGATCCTCGGCCAGGGCCTGTAGCCGATTGAGGATCAGGGCGTCCTCGCGGGTGTAGATGTCGTTGGTGATCACCGCGACGGAGTATTGGTCGCGCATCGCCTTGCACAGCTTCTCGGTCAGGGTGGTCTTCCCCGAACCGACCGGGCCGCCGATGCCGACGCGCAGGGGGCCGTTGGTACTCATGAGATGAACAGCCTGACGGTGAGGGTTTCGTGTCGCATGGCGGCGATGTCGCTGTGCAGCGCGCAGGCCCCCAGGTCGTCGAGGGACGAGACGGCGGCGCGGGCGGCGGTGTCGAGGATCAGGGGCTCCAGCGCCGCCAGTACGGCGACACCGTCAGTCTGGCCTAGCGGCACGGCGCGCATGGCGATGCTGGTCAGGTTGCTGGCGAAACCGTGCAGCCAGGCGGTCAATGTGGGGGCCAGCGGCACGGCGTGGGCGGCGGCCGTGGCGCCAACCGCGACGCAGTAGGGCGTGGGGTCGCCGAACGGCGGCAGCAGGGCGTCGGTGCGCCAGGCGCGGGCGGCGGTGAGGAAGGCGGCGCCCTGGCTCAGGGATTCGCGGCGGCGTTCGAGCGAGGGCACCAGGGCGTCGGCCAGTTCGGCGATGTCGGCGATGCGGGCGGCGTCGGCGGTGGTGGAGGCGTTCCAGGCCTCGGTGAGGAGGACGGCGTCGGTCCAGCCGGAGCCATGGGCGATCAGGGCGGCGATCCAGGCTTGGAGGGATTGGCGGTCGTGAACAACGCTCTCGGCGATCACCGTCTCCAGCCCATGCGAATAGCTGAAGCCGCCGACCGGAAACGCCGGCGAGAGCCATGTCAGCAGCTTGAGAAGCGGCGCGGTCGTCAAGCGGGTGGCCGCCAGAGGTTTCCTTCTCCCCCTGCGGGAGAAGGTGTCGCCGTAGGCGACGGATGAGGGGTCACGCCGGCTTTGACGGAGCCCGGCCTGACCGTTGCACGCAGCTTGAAGAGTCTTCGACCCCTCATCCGGCCCTTCGGGCCACCTTCTCCCGCAAGGGGAGAAGGGACCACTTGCGGACTAGTGCTCATGTGCATGGTGAGCGCCCCCATAGGCCCCGCCCTCGGGATCGAACCGCTCTCTCACCCGGTGCACATGGGCTCCCAAGTGTTCCAGCATGTGCGCGATGACATGGTCGTAGCGGATCAGCAGGCGCTGGCCGTCGATCTGGGTGGCCAAGTGCCTGTTCCCCAAGTGCCAGGCCAGCCGCAGAAGGTGCTCCGGCGAATGGGCGGTGACCTCCAGCAGGTCCTCGGGCGCGGCCAGCACCTCGATGATCCGGCCATCGTCGAGCTTCAGCCCATCGCCATGCTTCAGTTGCACCGCCGCCGGCTCGTCGAGCAGGGCGTCGATCTTCATATGGTCGCTGGTCAGCACGAAGCGGCGCCGGTGGCGGCCGTCCTGGTCGAGGGTGACGTGGTCGGCGGCGGAATCCCACGTTCCGGCGGGGAGGATGGAGGCGACCTTGAGCATCAGAACAGGAAATACCGCTGGGCCATCGGCAGCACCGTGGCCGGTTCACAGGTGAGCAGCAGGCCGTCGGCCCGCACCTCATAGGTTTCCGGATCGACCTCGATGGCCGGCAGGGCGTCATTGTGGATCATGTCGGCTTTGGAGAGGCCCCCACGCACATTCTCCACCGCGACGAGCTCCTTGTCCGTCCCGATGCGCCCGCGCAAACCCCCGTCCAGCGCCGCGTGGGAGGTGAACACCACGCTCGACCGGGTCAGCGCCTTGCCCAGGGTCCCGAACATCCGCCGGTAATGCACCGGCTGCGGCGTCGGGATCGAGGCGTTGGGATCACCCATCGGGGCGGCGGCGATCGACCCGCCCAGCAGCACCAGGTCCGGCTTCACCCCGAAGAAGGCCGGGTTCCACAGCACGAGATCCGCCCGCTTGCCGACCTCGACACTGCCGATGTGGCGGCTCACCCCCTGCGCAATGGCCGGGTTGATCGTGTACTTGGCGATGTAGCGCTTGACCCTAACGTTGTCGGCCGCCCCGTCGCCGGGCAGCGGCCCGCGCTGGCGCTTCATCTTGTCGGCTGTCTGCCAGGTCCGGATCAGCACCTCGCCCACCCGCCCCATCGCCTGGCTGTCGCTGGAGATGATCGAGAAGGCGCCGAGGTCATGCAGGATGTCCTCGGCGGCGATGGTCTCGCGCCGGATCCGGCTCTCGGCGAAGGCGATATCCTCGGGGATCGACGGGTCCAGGTGATGGCAGACCATCAGCATGTCCAGGTGCTCGGCCAGGGTATTGACCGTGTACGGACGGGTCGGGTTGGTCGAGCTGGGGATGACGTTCGGCAGGCCGCAGACCTTGATGATGTCCGGCGCATGGCCGCCCCCGGCGCCCTCGGTGTGGAAGGCGTGGATGGTCCGCCCCTTCAACGCTGCCACCGTATCCTCGACAAAGCCGCTCTCATTGAGGGTGTCGGTGTGGATCATCACCTGCACGTCATAGGCGTCGGCCACGCTCAGGCAGTTGTCGATGGCGGCCGGCGTCGTCCCCCAGTCCTCATGCAGCTTCAGGGCGCAGGCGCCACCCAGGATCTGTTCCTCCAGCCCGGCCGGCAGGCTTGCGTTGCCCTTGCCCGCAAAAGCCAGGTTCATCGGCAACCCATCGGCCGCCTCGATCATCCGCTGGATATGCCAAGGCCCCGGCGTGCAGGTAGTGGCGTTGGTCCCCGTCGCCGGCCCCGTGCCACCGCCGAGCATACAGGTCACCCCGCTCATCAGCGCGTCCTCCACCTGCTGGGGACAGATGAAGTGGATGTGGGCGTCCATCCCCCCGGCGGTGAGGATCTTGCCCTCGCCGGCGATGGCCTCGGTGCCCGGCCCGACAATGATGGTCACCCCCGGTTGGGTGTCGGGATTGCCGGCCTTGCCGATGGCGGCGATCAGGCCGTCCTTCAGCCCGACGTCCGCCTTCACGATCCCCCAATGGTCGATGATCAGCACATTGGTGATCACCGTATCGACCGCGCCCTCGGCCCGCGTCTGCTGGCCCTGGCCCATGCCGTCGCGGATCACCTTGCCGCCTCCGAACTTCACCTCCTCGCCATAGGTGGTGAAGTCCCTCTCCACCTCGACGAACAGCTCGGTGTCGGCCAGCCGCACCCGGTCGCCGGTGGTCGGGCCGAACATGTCGGCATAGAGGGCGCGGCCGATACGGGCCATCTACAAGTCTCCCATCACGGCCTGGCGAAAGCCGAACACGCGCCGCGCGCCTGAGATGGGCACCAGGGTGACCTCCCGCGTCTGGCCGGGCTCGAACCGCACCGCCGTGCCCGCCGCGATGTCCAGGCGCTGGCCATAGGACGCCGGCCGGTCGAACAGCAGGGCGGGGTTGGTTTCGAAGAAGTGGTAGTGGCTGCCCACCTGCACCGGCCGGTCGCCGCTGTTGGCCACGCTCAGCACCGTACGCGCCGCGCCGGCGTTGAGTTCGATGTCGCCTTCCGGCGTGATGATCTCGCCGGGGATCATGGCCGCTTCCGAAGCCGCGCCACGATGCGGGCGAGTGGCTTGTGAAAGGCCGCGACCAGTCCCAGCACGATGGCGACGCCCAGCAGGGCGACGCCATGCTCGTCGCTGAACCCATGCAGCAGGCCCTCGGCGCCGTGGCCCTCGTGCGCGGCCGCCGGCGAGGCCAGCAGGGCAATGGTCAGGGCCGGAATGAAGCGTCGCATCGGACCTCCTAGCGAATGGGCTGATGGACGGTGACCAGCTTGGTCCCGTCCGGAAAGGTGGCCTCGACCTGGACGTCGTGGATCATCTCGGCGATGCCCTCCATGACCTGGTCGCGGGTGATCACATGGGCGCCGGCCTCCATCAGTTCGGCGACCGATCGGCCATCGCGGGCGCCCTCGACCACGAAGTCGCAGATCAGGGCGATGGCTTCCGGATGGTTCAGTTTCACCCCGCGCTCCAGCCGCCGGCGCGCCACGACGGCGGCCATGGCGATCAGCAGCTTGTCCTTCTCGCGCGGGGTCAGGTTCATTCAGAAGGTCCAGACGGTAGGGGGCTTGGCGCCCAGAGCGGCAATCGCAGGGACCAGGGCCCGGCGCAGGGAGAGCCCATCCGGCGCGGCCAGCCGGGCGACCAGCTTGCCGTCGAAGGCGCTGGCCCCGCCCAGGTCTCCGATGGCGGCGCGGACGGCGTCGATTCGCGCCTCGGCGTCTCCGCCGACCAGCAACAGGGTGGCGAAGGCGCCCGCCCCCGCCAACAGGGCTGAAGGCGCGGTCAGGGCCGGGATGTCCCCGGCCAGTGTCAGGTCATCTGCAAAGGTCAGCCGTCCCTCGCGCCGGATGCGCCAGCGGTCCTGGAACAGGCCGCGCGTGAACCGCTCGCCCATGGCATGGCGCCCCAGGATCACCGCCTCGCAGGCCAGCAGACGCGCCCCCGGCGCCAGGTCCGCCTCGATCCGCCGCGACAGGGCGCTGCCCTCGAACAGGATGGTCTCCTGCGGCAGCCAGTCGATCCGCGCGACCTCGCCCAGCGCCAGCCGCACATCGACCCGCGCGACATCCGCGCTGGCCCGATAAATCCGCTCACAGGCCTGGGTGGTCAGCACCGCATGGGCTCCGTCGCGGGCCTCCACCGCCCAGTCGAACCGGTCGCCACCGGTCATCCCGCCGGCCGAGTTGATCATCACCGCCTCGACGACGCCCGACCGACTGCGCGGCAGCCGCAGCTTCGCCGCTCCCTCCTGGTAGAGCCGCGACAGACGGCTGATCTCGCCGTCCCGCTGCACAGCCAGCCGCGCCCGACCCGCCGCGCGTTGCGCGGCAGCCTGAGGCGCGGCGGCCTGGGGCCGATCAGGGATAGGGACGTCGAACGCCATGCCGCCACCTTCGGAGGCGGCCCTGCGCGATCAAAGCCGCCCGGCCGGTCAGGACACGGAATGATCCCCGGCGCCTATTTTTCAGGCGCCGGGTTTGAGGGGCTTCAGGGGGCCGGCTTTTCGGCCGGTTCCTCGGTCTTGTCCGCTTCGGTGGTCGCGGCGCCCTCGACCGGCGCGACGTCCGGATCGCCCGCGGAGTCGGCCTTTGCCTCCTCGACCGCCTTGGCGGCGGCCGTCTGGTCCGCCGCTGTCGGGGCGGAAACCTCGACCGGCTCGCCCTTGCGCATCGCGCGTTCGCGCTCACAGGCGGTGGCGGAAAGCGCCAGCAGGGCGGCGCCGGCCACCAGGGAGAGACGGGCGAGAGTCATCAGCGTAAGTCCTGTTCCTTCAAGAGGCCTCGGGGCCACTAGACCACGATCCGCCCCCCGCCTTCAAACCCCGGAATGTCTTCGTGCAGTCGGGTTTGAACGAGGGCCCAAGCTACTCCTTCCCTTCTCCCTAAGGGAGAAGGAGGGGCCCGCGCCCAAAGGGCGTGGGAGGTAGAGGGTTTAGGGACGGTGGGAGTAGAGCAGGCAGCGTAAACCCTCTCCCCTCCCACGCGGCCTCGCCGCGCGGGCCCCTCCCTCTCCCTCGCGGGAGAGGGGTTCGAGTGGGACCGAACGCCGTATTCGGTTGACCTGCGCACCCTCAGGAATGCCTTGAGCCGCTTGCCTTGCCGGCCCGCCGCGCGCCTACTGGCGAAAAAACATAGGGAGCCCGCCATGAAGGTCACCCCGCGCGCCGAGGGGTTCGGCGCCTGCATCGAGGACATCGACCTGACCCGTCCGTTGGCCGATGAGACCCTGGCGGCGGTCAAGGCCGCCTGGGCCCGGCATTCGGTGCTCTGGTTCCCTGACCAGCCGCTCGACCTTGACCAGCTGGAAGCCTTCACCCTGCAGCTCGGCCCCTTCGGCGTCGATCCCTTCATCAAGCCGATGCCCGGCCGCCCCAATGTGCTGGAACTGCGCCGCGAGCCGGACGAAAAGGCGACCAACTTCGGGGCCGGCTGGCACAGCGATTGGAGCTTCCAGCCCGAGCCGCCGGCCGGCACCCTGCTCCACGCCGAGGTGGTCCCGCCGGTCGGCGGCGACACCCTCTATGCCGACTGCTACCGGGCCTACGACGCCCTGTCGGACGCCATGAAGGCCATGCTGGCGCCCCTGCGCGCCGTCCACAGCGCCCGCCAGGCCTACGGCCCCTCCGGCGTCTTCGCCAAGGAGACCGAGGCGCGGACGATGCAGATCGTGGTCAGCGAGGAGGCCGAACAGACGGTCGCCCATCCCCTGGTCGTCACCCACCCGGTCAGCGGCCGAAAGGCGCTGTTCTGCAGCCCGGTCTACACCGTTGGCATCGAGGGCATGACCCGGCCCGAGGGCATGGCCATCCTGCGCTTCCTGTTCGAGCACATCGTCCAGGACGCGTTCGTCTATCGCCACCGCTGGGCGCCCCAGATGCTGACCCTGTGGGACAACCGCAGCACCCTGCACTTCGCCGACGGAGGCTACGACGGCCACCTGAGGGTGATGCATCGCACGACGGTGGCGGGGGATCGGCCGCGGGCCTAGCCGTACCGCGCCGCCAGGGCGAGCATGGAGGCCGGCGGAGCGCCGTGGCTGACCAGCAGGACCTCCAGGTCGTAGCCGGCGACGAGGTCGAGCGCTCGCTGCATGGCCCCGTCGATCCATTGGTCGTCATTGCCGAACGCGCCGCCGCCTAGCCGGGTCAGCAGCACGATGTTGGAGGCGCCCCGCCGGGCATTGAGAACCGCCGCCCACAGGGTCGCCTCGTAGGCGGCCTCGAGGACGAGGGTCGCGATCGCCCGCCAATCCTCCCAGCGCCCCTCGCCATAGGCGACCGGCATCGCCGAGCAGAAGGCCTGGCTGACGGTCTGGCCCCAGGCATGCGGCTCGGTCACCTCGATGTCCTGGTGCAATCCGATCCGCAACAGACCCCGCAGCCGGTCACGCTCGCCCTCGTCCGCCCCATCCAGCGCCTTGGTCAGGGCGGCCAGGCCATCCGGGGTGACCAGGGCATAGCCGTTGCGCATCGACCAGAGCGAGGAAAGCCGCTTGTGGGTGAGTTGGACCAGTGCGGGACCCAGATCGACCAGCCCATCGAGCTGCCGGTCTTTCGTCTGGCCGACCTGGTCGCCGACCGGCGCGAAGTAGTTGCGGTACAGCGTCGCCGCCCCGGCCGAGATCGCGCAGGCGGGACCCTGGGTGCGGTCGTGCTCGTAACGCGTGACCCCATGCTCCGGAGTGACGCTGGGCCCGACCATTTCCAGCATGTTGAACTGCGAGGCGACCTGGAACAATGCGCCCTCATGTTCGCGGAACAGGTGGAAGGCGCGAATGTCTCCGCTGGCGTTGCGAACCTTGACGCGGCCGCCAGGTCCGCGATCCCCGCCGACCCTCGCCCGCAGTTCGGCGAGGCTGGGGAGTTCCAGCGAGCCGATGGCGCACCGCCGGCCGTTGACCAGGGAGAGCAGCTCGGTCCCCTCGATCTTCAGCTTGGCGCGGGTCGGCTCATAGCCGTCCTCGCGAAACCCGGTGAGTGTCTCGAACCAGTCCATGACCGGCATCCTGGCGGATGCAGGGCCTGTCCGCTACAGCCCCTTCTCCCGCAGCACCGGGAAGACCGCCCGCAGCTTCGGACTGCGCAGCCACAGGCCGCCCCACATGAAGAGGCCCAGGTAGAGGCTGAACAGGATGTGGCTGAACAGCGGGTTGTCGATGCGGACCTGGGTGGCCATCGCCCCGCCGAGCAGACCCGTGGTCAGCACCCCCCCGAAGATGGCGGTACGCGGGATGACATAGAGGATTACGCAGGCCAGCTCGATCAGGCCGATCATCAGCACGTAGCCGGGCGGCCAGCCGAGCTGCTTCATCGTCTCCTCGGCGATGGGCATGCCCATCAGCTTGGGGGTCACCGAGGCGCTCAGCATGAACAGGACGTAGAGCCCGGACAGGACCCGGCCGGTCCAGAGCATGGCGGTGGGATTCACAACGTCCTCCGATGGTTTGTTGGTCTGTGGTCAAAGGACGGGCGGGCATCGATCATCCCGACATCGGCCGGCAAGATTCCCTAGAACGCGCGGATCAACGAGACCGCGAAGGAGCTGGGGGAGCCGGGGGCGCGAGACTCTGCAACGGCGCATTGCAATTCACCGCCATGACCGAGCGCCAACCGAACAGGCCCGTATTGACGTCCAGGCAGCGGTGAACAAGGGGCCGGCCAAAGGTCCTTTTGAGGGTGCGCGCCAGGCGCTGGTCCGCCAGGGGACGTCCGTCCGCAGAACGCACCGTATAGCCGGGGCGGATATCATCCACGCCGCGCAGGTCCTCGATCACGATGAACTGGCCGGGCGTGCGGTCCAGCCAGGCGTTCGTGAACAGCAGACCGCCCCAGGCCCAGCCGATGCAGGAGGGCAGGCAGATCACCAGCCACCAGCCCCGAAAGTCCCGTTCGACCAGGGCGAAGACCAGGGTCATCGCCACCCCGCCCGCAAGCCCGGCCAGGATCGGCCAGAGGTAGTCAATCATCTCCAGATCCATCATGGCGCGGGCGGTGATGGCTATGCCCGTCGTGAACCAGAAGCCGCCGAGGCTGGACCATCGCTCCTCGGTCGACGCGTAGGAGGTCGAGCCCTGGAAGGTCAGGGTGAATATCCTTGGCCAGATGGCGACCAACGCCGCGGCCAATGGGGGCAGAAGAGCCGTCACGGTCAACAGCGGCAGATAGGGGACCGGGAACGTCACCAGCCAGAGGCCGACAAGCCATCCGGCGATATCGAGCCAGCGTGTCCATCGGGGCGGGCCATACAGATGGTCGTACAGGGTCACCAGGCCGGCTCCGGGGTGATCACTTCCCGCAACGGCGCTGTGCATTCGACAAGCCACAGGGTGCGCCAGCCGAAAGCGCCGGGGTTGTCCTCGACGCAGGCCGCGTCGCCTGCTTTGACGGACTCATAGGCCGCATAGCTGACCCTGAACCTCAGGCCAGTAAGGCGGCTGTCCTGCAACCCTACGACCAATGTCGGCCCTGACCGCCTGCCCGGGTCCTTGTCGGCGATCACTGCGGGGCGGATCACGCCGGGCGTACGGTCGAATTCGACATTGGCGAACGTCAGGAGGCCCCAGCCCCAGGCTGTGCCGGCCATCAGCAGGAACACGATCATCTCGCGCCTCGCCCTCGGATCGACCAAGGCGCCGATGGCGGTGAAGACAATTCCCAGACCCAGCCCGCCGATAACCGGCATCGCCGTGTAGACCCGCTCGAAATCGGGGCTCCAGGCGCACATGGCCAAGGCCAAGGACGGCAGCGTCCACAGGCCGGCGAGATTCTGCCGGGGCGCCGACAGGCCCTTTGCGCGCCCGCCAAGGGTGAACTGGCCCGGCCACAACAGCAGCGGAATGAAGGCCAGCGGCGGGGCGGCCAAATTGAGCCAGAGCAGCCATGGCGCATCGCCTGGCCAAAACCACAGAAGCGCCGCCGCCGCCGCGCCGATGATGGACAGCCCTTTCCCGAGCTTCGGCGGCGGCGCTATCGCCAAACCCTGACCCATCATTCCTGCCCCCTCGCGCCGAACTTAGCGGTTCGCCCGCGCGAAGGGCAGTCCTCCCCGGCCGCCGCGAGATGCGCTAGACTTGCGCCCATGACCGCCGCCCAGCCGCTCCATCCCAACGCCGAGCCTGATCTCGCCAACCTGGGCTTGCCGGGCTGGATCTATCACGACCCCGATTTCTTCGAGGCGGAGAAGGCGGCAGTGTTCCGCACCTCTTGGCAGATCGTCTGCCACCTGTCGGACATCCCCGAGCCCGGGGATTTCCACACCCTCGACTTCCTCGGCGAGAGCATCGTGGTGGTGCGCGGCGACGACCAAAGGGTGCGCGCCTTCCACAATGTCTGCCGCCACCGCGCCTCCCGCGTGGTGGATGGGCCCAAAGGCCATTGCGGGGTGCGGATGACTTGCCCCTACCACGCCTGGAGCTACGACCTGCGCGGCCGACTCGCCGGCGTGCCGCACGCCAAGGCGTTCGGCGATTTCGATCGGGCGGCGCACAACCTCGTCCCGGTCGAGCACGAAATCTGCCTGGGCTTCGTCTTCATCCGCCTGCAGGGCGGCCTACCCAGCGTGCGGGAGATGCTTGGCGACTACTATTTCGAGCTCGAACACTACCGGATGGAGGAGCTCACTCCCCTCGGCCGCGTCACCCTGCGCGAGCGGGACGTGAACTGGAAGAACGTCTCCGACAACTACTCCGACAGCCTGCACATCACCGTGGCCCATCCGGGCCTGACCCGCCTGTTTGGGGTCGGCTATGGGCTGGAGGCCGGACCCTGGTGCGACAAGATGTGGGGCGCGTTGCGCGAAACCCCGTCGGACAGCTGGTCCGAGCGCCTCTACCAGCGCTTCCTGCCCGACGTCGATCATCTGCCCACGGAGCGAAAGCGGCTGTGGACCTATTTCAAGCTCTGGCCGAACGTCGCCTTCGACGTCTACCCAGACCAGATCGACTTCATGCAGTTCCTGCCCGTCTCGCCGACGAAGACCATGCTGCGCGAGATCGCCTACGTCCTCCCCGACGACCGCCGCGAGATGCGGGCCGCCCGCTACCTCAACTGGCGGATCAACCGGCTGGTCAACATCGAGGACAAGGCCCTGATCGAGCGGGTCCAGGCCGGCATGGCCTCGTCCAGCTACGCCATGGGGCCGCTTAGCGAAAACGAGGTGGCCCTGCGCAGCTTCACCCGCCGGATGCGCTCGTTGATCCCCGAGAGCCGGCTGGGCAGCGCGCCTCCAAAAGGCTGGGCGCGGTAAAGTCCCTCGCCGAAGGGGGAGGGAGGTCAGATTTCCTTGCGACGGATCACCAGGTTCCGGATTTCCGTCATGTCCTCCATCGCGAACCGCACCCCCTCCCGGCCCAGCCCGCTGTCCTTCACCCCGCCATAGGGCATGTTGTCGACCCGGTAGCTGGGCACGTCGTTGATCAGCACGCCGCCGACCTCCAGCTCGTCCCAGGCGGCCATGGCCTTGTGGATGTCACGGGTGAACACGCCGGCCTGCAGACCGAAGCGGCTGTCGTTGACCTCCGCCAGCGCCGCCTTGAAGTCGCTGAACTTCGACAGGATCGCCACCGGCCCGAAGGCCTCCTCGTCGCGCAGCTTCAGGCCGCGCGGCACGCCCTCCAGCAGGCTCGCCTGCAGCATCGCCCCGTCCCGGCCCCCGCCGCACAACAGCGTGGCCCCGGCCCCGACCGCCTCCTCGATCCAGCCCTGCAGCCGGCGGGCCTCCTGCTCGTCGATCATCGGCCCGATGAAGGTTTCTTCCTCGCGCGGGTCGCCGGCGACCAGGGCGCGGGTCCTGGCGACCAGGATCTCGCGCAGCCGGTCGTACAGGCGCTCGTGGATGATGATTCGCTGCACCCCGATGCAGCTCTGGCCCGACTGGTAGAAGGCGCCGAAGATGATCCGTTCCGCCGCATCATCCAGGTCGGCGTCCTCGTCGACGATCACCGCGGCATTGCCGCCCAGCTCCAGCACCACCTTCTTCTTGCCGGCCCTGGCCTTCAGCGCCCAGCCCACCTCGGGCGAGCCGGTGAAGGACAGCATCTTCAGCCGCTCGTCGGTGGTGAACAGGTCGGCGCCGTCGCGGGTTGCGGGCAGGATGGAGAAGGCCCCCTTCGGCAGGTCGGTCTCGGCCAGCACCTCGCCGATGATCAGGGCGCCCAGCGGCGTGCGGCTGGCCGGCTTCATCACGAAGGGACAGCCGACCGCCAGGGCCGGCGCCACCTTGTGGGCCGCTAGGTTGAGGGGGAAGTTGAACGGCGAGATGAAGCTGCAGGGCCCGATCGGAACCCGCTTCCACATCCCCTGGTAGCCCCTGGCGCGGGCCGAGATGTCCAGCGGCTGCACCTCCCCGGTCATCCGCACGCTCTCCTCGGCGGCGATGCGGAAGGTGTCGATCAGGCGGGTGACCTCGCCCCGACTGTCACGGATCGGCTTGCCGGCCTCGATGCACAGGGCCTGGGCCAGTTCCTCGGCCCGCTCGGTGAACCGCGTCACGCAATGGCTGAGCACCGCCTGGCGCTCATAGGCCGCCATTCGCGCCATCGGCCCGGTCGCCTCCTCGGCGGCGCTGATGGCTGCATCGATGGTGGCGGCGTCGGCCATGGCCACCCGCGTGGCCACCTCGCCGGTGAACTTGTCGGTGACCGCCAGGTCCTCATTGGCGAACACCGCCTGGTTGGCGAGGTACAGGGGGTAGGCGTCTTTCAACGGCATGGCACGATCTCCGGCGGGACGGCCTTATAACGCACCGATCGCCTCTCTGCTTGCCGCCGCCGCAGTCAGGCTCCAAGCTGGCCACGTAAGCTTGCTGGGGGTGGACGATGATCAGCCGACGCTTGGCGCTGGGGGGCATGGCCGGCGCGGTCGCGGGGCCGTCCCTGGCGGCGCCGGTCCGCCGCAAGGCCACGGGCACACCGGTGGAGTTGCCGCTGAAGATCAGCCGCGGCCTGCCCTGGACCACTGTGGAACTGCCGGACGGGCGCAGCTTTCCCTTCGGCCTGACCACCGGTCAGAGGAAATGGGGCGCCCATCCCTCGGTGACCAACCCCAACTATGTGGCCGGCAAGAACTCCGGCGGATCTCAGATCGAACGGGCGGTGATCGGAGGCAGGATCGCCGACAGCGCTATCCCCTGTGCCAGCGTGCCCGGCTATTTCGAGGGCCTGCCGATCGCCGGCATCATCGGGGTCATCCGCTATCAGCCCCTGCTGATGGACTGGGACCGCCAGGTGCTGACCATCAACACCAAGCCCGTGCCGGCCGGTTATCGCAGGCTGTGGATGGATGGCACGGTCAAGACCTTCGGCTGCATCAAGCTGGATATCGATGGCCACATCGCCCGCGTCTGGGTCGCGCCCTTCGTCTCCTGGGGGCTGCATCTCAGCACGGGGTTCGTGAAGCGGGAGGGGCTGTGGGACCGGTTCGCCCGCCGCCGCAACGACTTCGACGGCGATGGCCGGGTGCTGCACCAGAGCGTGGCGCCAGAACGGGTCACCATCGGCGGACTGACGCTGGACAATCCGGTCGTGCGGCTGAATGCACGGGAGGATCGCTATCTGCGGCACCTGACCGGGGACAATGACGGAGTCATCGGCTTCGACCTGCTCAAGCGGCTGAACATGCACATCGACCGGCCGCAGGATCAGCTGATCTATCATGTCGCCTACAGCGGCCATCGTTACGCGCCCTATGCGGACGATCGGGCGGGAATGGCCTTTTCCGACTATGACGGCGCCCTGACCGTCACCTGGATCGACGACAAGGGTCCGGCCTGGAAGGCGGGGGTGAGGGGCGGCGACGTCCTGGTCGCCGCCGAGGTCGAGGCCGGGGTTGCCGGTCTGCCCTATGCCCTCACCCAGCCGGCGGGCTCCCAGGTGCCGATCGAGGTGCTGAAGGGCAAGGCCACCAAGCGGTTGGTGATCACCCTGGAAGACCGCCTCTAGACCGCTTCCAGCACCGTCGCCACGCCCTGGCCGCCGCCGATGCACTGGGTGGACAGGGCGTACTTGCGGCCCTCCCGCTTCATGATCTGCGCCGCCTTGGCGGTGATGCGAGCGCCGGTGGCGCCCAGCGGGTGGCCTATGGCGATGCCGCCGCCGTCGATGTTCACCGTGGCCTCGTCGATGCCGAGTTCCCGGATGCAGGCGACCGCCTGGCTGCCGAAGGCCTCGTTGATCTCGACCACGCCGATGTCGCCGATGGTCAGGCCCGCCCGGGCCAGGGCCTTGCGGGTCGCCGGGACGGGGCCGATGCCCATCAGTTCGGGCGGACAGCCGGCGGCCGAGACCGAACGGATGGCGGCCAGGACCTCCAGGTCGTTGCGCAGGGCGTACTCTTCACTGACCACCAGCACGGCCGAGGCCCCGTCGGTCAGCGGCGAGGCGGTGCCGGCGGTGACCGACCCGTCCGACCGGAAGGCGGGCTTGAGGCCGGCCAGGCCTTCAAGCGTCGTCTGGGGCCGCAGGCAGCCGTCGGTGTCGATCACCGTGCCGTCGGCCAGGACGATGGGGACGATCTCGTCTTTCAGCCGGCCGGCGGACTGGGCGGCGAACGCCTTCTGCTGCGAGGCGAAGGCCAGCTTCTCCTGGTCCTCGCGTGAGACGTTGTAGAGCTTGGCGACGTTCTCGGCCGTCTCGCCCATGGTGATGTAGGCCTCGATCCCAATCTCCTCGGTCTCCGGGCTGACGCCCTTGAACTTCGGATTGGGCGAGAAGTTGAAGCCGCCCTGCGGGACCATGGTCATCGATTCCACCCCGCCGACCAGGAAGGCCTCGCCGGCGCCCAAGGCGATCTGGCCGGCCGCGATGTGGATGGCCGACATCGACGAGCCGCAGAACCGGTTGACCGTCATACCCGGGACCTCGATGGGCAGACCGGCTAGCAGGCTGGCCAGCCGAGCGATGTTATTGCCCTGCGCTGCCTCCGGATAGGCGCAGCCGAGCAGGACATCATCGAGCGTGGCCGGATCGATGCCGCTGCGTGTCACCACCGCCTTCAGCGCGGCGGCGGCCAGGTCGTCGGGGCGGACGCCGGCCAACGCGCCCTTTCGGGCAAAGGTGAAGGGTGTGCGGGCGTAAGTTGCGAGAACAGCGCGGGTCATGATGGCTCCTTAGGCAACGATGGCGGCTGAGACGCCGAACCGTTCGGCGGCGCGGTCGCGAGACAGGTTGGGGGCCAGATTCAGGCGAGCGGCCTCGAAGGCCTGCCAGTCGGCGGCGTCGGGCAGGGCGGGGATGGTCACGGTCTCGCCCTGGGCGAGACCCGCCAGCGCAGCATCGACCATCTCCTCGACCCCCATCACCATGCCCGCAGGCAGGGTCTCGATATCGACCCCGCTCTTGGCCCAGATTTCGGTGCGGGTGGCGCCGGGCAGGACGGCCTGGACGCGCAGGCCGCGATCGGCGAACTGCGCCGCCAGCGCCTGGCTGAAGGCCAGGACATAGGCCTTGCTGGCCAGATAGGTTGGGTCGAACCGCTCCGGCAGCAGGGCGGTGACCGAGCCGATATTGACGATTGTTCCCCTGCCCCGAGCCACGAACGACGCCGCGGCCGCCTGGGCCAGCCGGGTAACGGCGGTGATGTTCAGGTCGATCATGCCCTCCAGCCGGTCCGGATCGGCCGCTTCGAACGCGCCGCCGACCGAGATGCCGGCGTTGTTGATCAGGGTGTCGATCTCGTCGTTGCGCAGGCGGCGCTCGACATCGTGCAGGTCGGCCGGGACGGCCAGGTCGGCGGGAAGGATCTGGACGGTCGTCCCGTCGCGGGCCGATAGCCGGGCGGCCAGGGCTTCCAGCTTCCCCCGGTCCCGCGCCACCAGGATCAGGTCATGGCCGGCGGCGCTCAGCCGGTCGGCATAAGTGGCGCCGATGCCGCTGGAGGCGCCGGTGATCAGGGCTTTCGTCATAGTCAGTCTCCTTTGAAAACTGATATGGGAATACCTTGGCAGGGCGAAAGGGGGCGGGCGATCAGACGGGCGGATTTGCCGCTCATATCTTGGTATGGTGGGCCTGCTCAGTTTGGTGTGGCATTCTGCCATCACCGGTTGTCCCCGAGCCCCGCATGACCCAGGCCATCGTTCACATCATCGATGACGACCCCTCCCTGGCGGCCTCGCTCGACAGCCTGTTCCGGTCTGTCGGCCTGGCCAGCCGAACCTATGGCTCCACCGCCGAATTCCTCGAAGCCGACCTGCCCGACGCGCCCGGCTGCCTGGTGCTGGATGTGCGCCTGCCGGGGATCAGCGGCCTCGACTTCCAGGGCCAGATGGCGGAGCTGGGCCTGCGGCTGCCGGTGGTGCTGATGACCGGCCATGGCGACATCCCGATGAGCGTGCGAGGGATGAAGGCCGGCGCCGTCGACTTCCTGCCCAAGCCCTTCCGCGACCAGGACATGCTGGACGCCGTGACCGCCGGCATCGCCCGCGACGCGGTGCGCCGTACCGCCGAAGTCGACATCAACAGTGTCCGCGACCGTTTCGCCACCCTCTCCCCGCGCGAGCAGCAGGTGATGGCCCTGGTCACTGCCGGCAAGCTGAACAAGCAGGTGGCCGGGGACCTGAATCTGTCTGAGATCACCGTGAAGATCCACCGTGGCTCGGCCATGCGGAAGATGGCCGCCCGCTCCCTGGCCGACCTGGTGCGCATGGCCGAGACTCTGGGCCTGCGTCAAAGCGCCTGACACGTAAGTATAATTCCGCGTCCGACCCCCGAATGCGATGAAGGCGGCGAGGGGTCCATAAAGAGGCGCGTCCAGCGCCGCCGCCAAAGGTTCGTGAGTGTCTCAATCGCCGCTTATCGCTGTCGTCGAGGACGATGAGTCCCTGCGCGAGTCCGTGGTCGGGCTGGTCCGCTCGCTGGGCTACCGCGCCAGCGCCTGGGAGTCGGCCGACGCCTTCCTGGCGGCCGGCGAGGCCGCGGCCTGCGACTGCATCATCACCGACATCCAGATGCCCGGCGCCACCGGCATAGACCTGAAGCTGGCCCTGACCGAGGCCGGCTGCGCGGTGCCGGTGATCATGGTCACCGCCCGCACCGAGGCGGCGCTGCACGAGCGAGCCCGGGCCAGCGGGGCGGTCTGCCTGCTGAAGAAGCCGTTCGCGGCGGAGGCGCTGATCGAATGCCTGGAATCCGCATTGGCGGCATGAGACGGTTGGCGGATGGCTGAGGACAACACCGCCGATCTGCTGGACGCCCTGAAGCGGAGCGAGCACCGCTACCGCAACATTTTCCAGGCCATGAGCGTGGCCTTCTGGGAACTCGACTTCTTCCCGGTCGGCGACCTGCTGCGGGGGGTGCGAAAGCAAGGCGTCGAGGACTTCGGCCCCTACTTCCGCAAGAATCCGGACTTTGTGCGCCAGATGATGCGCGCCACCCGGATCGTCGACGTCAACGACCGCACCGTCGCCCTGCATGGCGGGGGCGACAAGGCGCGGCTGATGGCGGCGGGGCTGGACGCCTTCTGGCCCGACGCCAGTCTGGGCGTCTATGCGGCGGCGGTGATCGCGGCGGTGACCGGCAAGCCCTCCTACGCCACCGAGACCCGGCTGGGGACCTTAGACGGCGGGGAATTCGACGCCCTGTTCACCGCCAGCTTCCCACCCGACACGATGAACAAGGGCACCCTGCTGATCGGGGTGATCGACATCACCGAGCGGGTCCGCGCCCAGGCCCAGCTGGCCCAGCTGCAGGCCGAGTTCGCCCATGCCGCCCGCATCTCCATGCTGGGCGAGCTGACCGCCTCCATCGCCCATGAGGTCAACCAGCCGCTGGCCGCGATCGCCGCCAGCGCCGCGGCCGGGCAACGCTGGCTGGCCCGCGACGAGCCGGACATCGAGGAGGTCCGCACCCTGGTCGCCCGCATCGCCAAGGACGCCGCCCGCGCCGCCGACACCATCGGCCGGGTCCGCGACATGGCCATGCGCCGCGCGCCGGAGCCCGCCGCCCTGTCGCTCAACGGGCTAGTCGAGGAGGCGATGGTCTTCCTCCGCCACGAGATCCAGGGACATGGGACCAGGGTGGTGGTCGATCTGGCGCGAGGCCTGCCGCCGGTCCTGGCCGACCGCACCCAGCTGCAGCAGGTGGTGGTCAACCTGGCGGTCAACGCCGTCCAGGCGATGGGCGAGGGCGGGACCCTGACCCTCTCCACGGCCCCGCAGGACGGCGCCGTCCGCCTGACCGTCGCCGACACCGGCCCCGGCATCCCCGAAGACAGCCTGCCCCGCCTGTTCCAGAGCTTCTACACCACCAAGGCCGGCGGCATGGGCATGGGCCTGCCCATCTGCCGCTCGATCCTGGAAAGCTGCGGCGGGACGATCACCGCCGCCAACGGTGAGGCGGGGGCCGTGTTCACGGTGACCATGCCGGCGGCGGGCTAGCTCAGCTCTTCAAATCCGGCCGCGAGGCCAGGAACGCCGCCTTTTCCGCCGGGGTCAGGACCTTGCCCTTCTTCTGGCGGCTGACGCGCGGGGTCGGCGGTTCGTACTTGGCCGTGGGCGGGGAGCCGCCCTTGAGGTCCGACAGGCGGGTCTTTGCGGGCGGCTTCACGGGCGGTGCTCCGGGTGATGTCCCCTTATGCCGTCTAAGGCGCCGGTTGTAACGGCGCCATACCAAGGTGTGAGGCGCCGAGCCGCAGGTAGAATATCGTCGCTCGCCGGGCGGGCGCATCGTCTCTCCATCAGATCACGGCGCTGAGGGCGCCCTTCAGGAGACCCGCGATGACAAACACCATCATGCTGATCCACGGCGCCTGGCTGACCCCCGCCTCGTGGGAGCGGTTCAAGGGCCGCTACGAGGCCAAGGGCTACACCGTGGTCGCCCCGGCCTGGCCGACCCATTCGGGAACCCCCGCCCAGATGCGCGCCAACCCGCCGGCCGGCATGGGCCAACTCGGCGTCAAGCAGATCGTCGACCACTATGAGGCCGAGATCCGCAAGCTGCCCGAACAGCCGATCCTGATGGGCCACAGCTTCGGCGGCCTGTTCGTCCAGCTGCTGCTCGACCGGGGCCTGGGCGCCGTGGGCGTGGCCATCGATCCGGGCGCGCCGTTCGGGGTGCTGGTGCATCCGACCGCGGTGATCACCAGCCTGCCGGTGTTCACCACCTGGAACGCCTGGAACAAGGCGCTGCCGTTCACGCGCAAGAGCTTCGCCACCGGCTTCGCCAACACCCTGCCGGAAAGCCAGCTGGCGGCCGAGTACGACGCCCAGATCGTCCCCTCGCCAGGCCGCATCTTTTACGACGTGGTGCTGGGCCGGGGCGCCAAGGTCAACTGGAAGAACCCCAGGCGCGCGCCGCTGCTGCTGGTCGCCGCCGAGCACGACCGCACCGTGCCCACCCCCATGGTCCGCCAGAACTACGCAAAGCAGAAGCGCGCCCCCTCGGCGACCGACTTCCACCTGTTCTACGGACGCAGCCACTACCTCTGCAACGAAAGCGGCTGGGAAGAGGTGGCGGACTACTGCCTCGACTGGGCCGTCGCCCACCTGCCCGCCGAGGCCAAGCCGAAGCTGGCGGCGGTTGCCTGATCACCGTCGTCCCGGACGGCCGCAGGCCGATCCGGGACCCAGGGGTGACAGAGAACAATCCGCGCCGCTTCGACCGGCGGCGCATGGCCCTCCTGGGTCCCGGCTCTCCGCGCTTCGCGCTGCGGCCGGGATGACGGGAGATTTGAAGAAAGGAAAAATACCATGCCGTACGTGACCGCCAAGGATGGCGCGCAGATCTTCTACAAGGACTGGGGCAAGGGCCAGCCGGTCCTTTTCTCTCACGGCTGGCCGCTGACGGCCGACGCCTGGGACGGGCAGATGCAGTTCCTGGGCTCGAACGGCTACCGCGTGGTCGCCCATGATCGTCGCAGCCACGGCCGCTCGGACCAGACCTGGGACGGGAATCATATGGATGGTTACGCCGACGACCTGGCGGCGGTGATCGACACGCTGGACCTGAAGGACATCGTCCTGGTCGGCCACTCGACCGGCGGCGGCGAGATCACCCACTACGTCGGCCGTCACGGCACGGCGCGGGTGGCCAAGGTGGTGCTGATCGGCGCCGTCCCGCCCCTGATGCTCAAGACGCCGGGCAATCCGGGCGGCCTGCCGATCGAGGTGTTCGACGGCATCCGCAAGGGCACGTTCGACAACCGCACCCAGTTCTTCAAGGACCTGGCGGTCCCCTTCTACGGCTACAACCGCGAAGGGGCGACGCTGTCCGAAGGGGTCCGCGACAGCTTCTGGCTCCAGGGGATGATGGGCGGCATCAAGGGCCAGCTCGACTGCATCCACGAGTTCTCGGAAGTCGACTACACCGAGGACCTCAAGAAGATAGACCGGCCGTGCCTGATCCTGCACGGGGACGACGACCAGATCGTGCCGATCGGCGCCTCGGCCCTGATGTCCTCGAAGATCGTGCCGGGCGCCAAGCTGAAGGTCTATCCCGGCGCGCCTCACGGCTTCCCGACCACCCACCAGGACGAGGTCAACCAGGACCTCCTGGACTTCATCAAATCCTGATCGTCATCCCGGACGGCCGCAGGCCGATCCGGGACCCAGGGGTGACGGAGCGTCGTCGGTCCAGACGCCGACTATCTGCCACGCGCCCCTGGGTCCCGGCTCTCCAGCCCTTCGGGCTTCCGGCTGGGATGACGGGGAGGGGAGAACGAGATGACCAAGACCATCGTCCTGATCCACGGCGCCTGGGTGACTTCGGAGTCGTGGGCGACCTTCCGGCAACCGTTCGAGGCGGCCGGCTATAGCGTCCACACGCCGACTTGGCCGCTGCTGGATGGCTTCACGGCCGCCGAGATCAACGCCCGGCCGCCGGAGGGTTTCGGCGCTCTGACGGTCGGACGGGTCGTCGACCACCTGCAGCGCTTCATCGAGGCCCTGCCCGAACAGCCGATCCTGATCGGCCATAGCTTTGGCGGCCTTTACACCCAGCTGCTGCTCGACCGCGGCGTCGGGGCAGCGGGCGTGGCGCTGAACCCGGTGCTGATTGGTGGAATCGTACCTGGGCCGACCACGCTGGGCGCCGCCCTGCCGATCCTGCTGCGGCCCAATGGCTGGAACCGGCCCTATGCTTTCACGCGGGAACGCTGGTTCCGCCGCTTCGCCAACGGCGCCCCGAGAGCGCTGTCGGACGAGGCCTACGATACCTACGTCATCCCCGCGCCCAGCCGCATCTTCTACCAGGCGGCCAGCTGGATCGGGACCCTGGTCGATCCCCGCCGCCGCACGGCGCCCCTGCTCATCACCGAGGGCGACGCCGACCGGCTGGTCACCCCCTACCTGTCGCGCTCGGCCTTCAACATCCAGCGGCGCTCGGCCGCCCGGACCGACTACGCCGCCTTTCCGGGCCAGAGCCATTTCCTGATCGCCGAGCCCGGATGGGAGCGGGTGGCCGACACCGCGCTCCGCTGGATCCAGGACCTCTAGGCGGCAGCCGCAACCCTGGCCGGGGTGACCAGCCGCCAGGCCGAGCCCAGGATGTTGCCGACCGTCTCGATCATCATGAAGATGACGATCATGGTGAGAAGGATCGACAGGCTGAAGTGGCCGCCAGCCATCCGCTGGGCGCCGTCGATGAGGGTCTGCAGCGAGTCGACCTTGATCACGGGCGACAGGGCCGAGTAGCTCCACAGCCAGAGCAGGCCGCCCAGCCGGACCAGGGCCAGGGTGAGCTGGCCGAAGGCATAGGCGCGCCGCGCGCCGGGCCGCCAAGCGCGGTACAGTTCAAGGCCGATGCGGACCGCCAGGTAGACCAGGATGGGCCAGAAGCCGGCCTCGACGATCCCGGTCAGGATGGCTCCGTAGTCCGTTCCGCCGAACACCCAGCTGCCCGCGCCCGGCCGCAGGTCGGCGATGGGCAGCACGCCTAGCCACCAGAGCAGCAGTACGGTGAAACCCATCGCCGCGCCCAACGCGTTGGCGGTCGGGGAACTGGATTTCCAGGTCATGGCCTTGCTCTGGGTCTGGCCTTTGCCCTGCCCGGACTTGAAGGAGCGCTCGAGCGACTCGGTGTCCAGCGCGCCCAGTTCGAACAGATGCAGGTCCTTGACCCGCCATTCGCGCAGGAACTTCGGCTTGTCGGCCTCCGGCAGCCGCTCGATGATGAAGCCGCCGATGGCGGCGAGACCGATCAGGGTAATGCCGCCCTGGAACAGGTTGGCGAAGGTCTGGCCGATCGCCTGCCCAAGGTGGACCTCGCCGACCAGCACCTGGACCAGGCTGGCCAGCAGATGGATGCAGACCAGCGCCGCCAGCCCGATCTTCACCGCGAACAGCCAGTAGGGATAGAGCTCCGGCCCGACCACATGGTTGGCGCCGGTGTGATAGCGGCCGGCGACGGACAGGGGGTGGCCGACCTCATGCAGGATGGCCTCCTGTTCGGCCTCGGTCAGCGGCCGTCCCAGTTCCTCCTCCCGCGCCTCGAAGCGGCTGAGGATCATGTCGCGCAACTCCGCGACGATGTCCTCGCGAACGGCCTTGGGCAGGTTGGCGGCGACCGCCCTCAGGTATTGATCCAGCAGGGTCATTGGCCCTCTCCGTCGGTTTTGGGGTTGGGGAGCATCCGGTCCAGCGAGGCGGAGATTCTCCGCCACTCGGCCGCCAGCCGCTCCAGCATGGTCACGCCGGCGGGGGAGAGGCGGTAGAACCGCTTCTTGCGCCGGTCTTCCTCGCGCCATTCACTGTCGAGCAGGCCCTGGGATTCGAGACGGCGCAGCAGGGGATAAAGGGTGCTTTCCTCCATCTCGAGCCCGTCCTCGGCCAGGGCGACGCGCAGGGAATAGCCGTATTGCTCGGTCGTCAGCCGGGCCATGACGGCGAGGATCAGAGATCCCCGGCGCAGCTCCAGCTTCAAACTTTCGAACAGATCGGTGTCGGTCATGACGGCTCCGCCCTCGCGCCACATAGTGTGTGACACACAGTGTATGGCGCATACTGTGTGACGCTGTCAAGCGGGTGTGGTGGGGACTGGATCTCGGCGCAGGAGCGGATGTGATTGGATATGGCGGTGAGGGCCGAGTTCCTGTCCCCGACTTGGCGCGACAGGTCGGGGACAGCTACGCCGGGCGCAGTCGGTGCATTAGGCGCAAAGGTCAGCGCAGCGGCGAAGCAGTCCCCTACACCCCCAGGAAGGCCAGCCCCCGCTGGAGGTACTGCCCCGGCGCCTCGTAGCCGACGCTCTCGCTGTAGCCCTGGCCGATGGTCACCGTGCAGGGGCCGGTCTGGTTGTTGCTGGGGCCGCGGTTGAGGACGGTGACGGTCACCGGGGTCTCTCCGGCGATCTTCAGGTTTCCGGTGGCGAAGCTGCCGTCCGGATAGACCGGGCCGGGCACGACGGTGAGGTCAAATTGGAAGCCGCCGTTCCAGTCGGTGACGTCGTAGCGCCAGACCGTGGGCATCATCACGTTCTCGAGGAAGGGCGCGAAGCGGTCGAGGGTCTGGGAGCCCATCAGCGCGGTGGTGGTGAACCCGGTCTCCGTGCGGCTGACATAGAGGCCGTATTCGAAGAAGGCGTTGTTGTTCAGCGTGCCGGTGACGAAGGAAGCGCCGGTGAAGGCGTCGCCGTTGGCCAGGTTGAACTGGCACCAGGACCAGCCGTCGAGCGCCTGGGTCAGCGTCCAGCCTGGGGCCGGGCTTGGGGCGGGAAACGGCTTTTCCGGCGGGCGGTACATGATCAGCTGGTGATCGATCCAGCCGAGCCCGGAGACCGGATAGGTCACGCCTTCGACCACCACCGTCCCGGTGACCTTGAGCTGCGGCCAGCTGTAGTAGATGCCGAGCTTGGGGGCCGGGGTCGTCCCGTTGATGCCCTGAAGGAACAGGCCGTTCTCGCCCTCGAAGTCCGAGGTCAGGGTCAGCTGGACGTTCATGTTGTCCCCGTCGTCGATCACCACGGTGAACGGCACGACATTGCCGCTGACGTCGTTCGGACCGGCGTAGGAGTCGGGGCCGCACTGATAGAGGAACGGTTGGGTCTCGAAGGCGGTCTGGCCGCCCAGGGCCGACCACTGGACGTTGGGCGAGCGGCGGACGATCCTGGAGACGCCGCCGGCCGAGATCGTCACGGTCGCGGCGGAATCGACCACCTGCGACTGGGCCGGGGTCCAGCCGTTGGCCTGCTCCACGGCGACCGTCACCGCCCGGTTGCGGGCCATCACCCCCAGCACATGCACCTGGCCCTCTTTAGGGTCGTTGTCGACGGTCAGGTTCGCGCTGAACCAGTACCACTCCGAGCCGTTCTCCAGATGCAGGGCATAGTCGGCGGGGAAGGCGAGGGTGGTCGGCGGCGCGTCGGCGCCGTAGCTGGCGCCGTTGCCCAGCATGCCGATGATCACTGCCATCTGCTGGGCGGTGCTGACCTGTCCGGCGGCCGTCAACAGGGCTGGGAAGCAGTCCGGCCGCCAGTCCTCCGGGATGGATTGCATGGAGGCGACGACCGCCTCGGCGACGGATGTCTGATCAATGGCGGTCATGGCGGGCTCCCCTCGATCCGTCGATCAGACGACGAATCGAGAGGCCCCACAACCATCATCAGGTGAGGGTCAGCCCTTCCAGCCGGCCCTCGTTGCGCCAGTTGGTGATCAGCTCGATGAAGGCGATCGAGCCCTTGCCGTAGGGGCCGTTGCGGGCCGCCAGGGCCGAGGGCTGGCCCTCGTTGTTGTAGTAGCCGGGGGTACATTCCTCGGCGAACTTCTGGCGCTGGATGGCGCAGGCCATCACCTCCTCGACCCAGGCGTTCTCGGCCTCGACCGTGGCCTCGACGACGGTGGCCTGGCGCGAACCGGCTTCGCTGATGATGTAGGCGGCGTGCTTGGACTGCTCGTTCAGCATGTGGGGGTAGTTGGCGGTGAACCCCGACTGGCTGTTGGCGAAGATGAAGCAGTTGGGGAAGCCGTTGACATGCATGCCGTGCAGGGTGGTCACCCCCTCGGCCCACTTCTGGGTCAGGGTCAGGCCGTCACGGCCTGTGACGTCATAGCCGGCGCGGCGGGCGTAAGAGGTGCCGACCTCGAACCCGGTGCCGAAGATCAGGCAGTCGAGCTCGTACTCGACCCCGTTCACCACCACACCCTTTTCGGTGATCCGGTCCACGCCCTTGCCGTCGGTGTCGACCAGGGTGACGCCCGGCTTGTTGAAGGCGGCCAGGTACTCATCGTGGAAGCAGGGGCGCTTGCAGAACTGGTTGTACCAGGGCTTCAGAGCCTCGGCGGTCTTGGGATCGGCCACCACACTGTCCACCCGCGCTCGGATCGATTCCATCTTCTGGAAGTCGGCCAGTTGCAGCAGCTCGGCCGGATCGCCCGGGCCCAGCTCGCCCTTGGCGGCGCGGCGGGCGGCGGCGAGGCCGAGGTTGCGGATGATGTCGGTCCAGCCGTCGGAGACCAGGTCCTCCTTGGTCCAGCCGCCGCTGACCAGGACGTTGAAATTGTCCATCCGGTACTGCTGCCAGCCCGGCTCCAGGCTCTTGGCCCACTCCGGATCGGTCGGCCGGTTGTTGCGCACGTCGATGGAGGAGGGGGTGCGCTGGAACACGAACAGTTCCTTGGCGCCCTCGGCCAGGTGCGGCACGCACTGCACGGCGGTGGCGCCGGTGCCGATGATCCCGACCCGCTTGTCGGCCAGCTTGTCCAGCCCGCCCATCGGGCTGCCGCCGGTGTAGTCATAGTCCCAGCGGCTGGTGTGGAAGGTGTGGCCCTTGAAGCTGTCGACGCCTGGAATGCCGGGCAGTTTGGGCCGATGCAGCGGGCCGTTGGCCATCACCACATAGCGGGCCTTCATCGCATCGCCGCGGTTGGTGCGGATGGTCCAGCGCTTGGCCTCCTCGTCCCACTCCATGCCGGTGACTTCGGTCTGGAAACAGACGTCGCGGTAGAGGTCGAAGTGGCGCCCGATCCGCTGGCAGTAGTCGAGAATTTCCGGCGCGCGGGTGTACTTCTCGACCGGCATGTAGCCGACCTCTTCCAGCAGCGGCAGATAGACGTAGCTCTCGATATCGCAGGCCGCGCCGGGATAACGGTTCCAATACCAGGTGCCGCCGAAGTCGCCGCCCTTCTCGATCATCCGCACGCTGTCGATCCCGGCCTCGCGCAGGCGCGCCCCGGCCAGCAGACCGCCGAAGCCGCCGCCGATCACCACCACCTCGACCTCATCGGTCAGCGGCTCGCGGGTGAAGCCGGGCTTCACATAGGGGTCTTCCAGATAGCGGGCGTAGTCGCCGGCGATCTCGACGTACTGCTCGTTGCCGTCCTTGCGCAGGCGCTTGTCGCGCTCGGCCCGGTACTTGGCGCGCAGGGCGGCCGCATCGATGTCGCCGAAGGGCGAGGTCGGGGCGATGGGTTCGGCGGTGTCGGCCATCGGTCAGGATCCTTGAAGATTTTGATGAGTGTCGGTGTTTGACCTCGGGTCAGGTCAAGCGTCGGTTTTGGTGAGCTCCGCGGCGCCGGCCCAGAGCTTCTCGCGCTCCTTGAGGCGGCGGGCCTGTTCCTCGACATCCCAGCTGTGGCGCGGGCCGACGGTCATGCCGCCGTCGACCACCAGGTGGGTGCCGGTGACGAAGCCGCTGGCCGGGCTGGCGAGGTAGAGGGCGGCCTGGGCGATGTCGTCCGCCTCGCCCGGCCGGGCAACCGGCTGGGCCAGGTGGGCGGCGCCCCGCATGGTGGTCTTCACCACCGTCTTGATCTGCGTGGGCATCTCGCCGGGGGTGAAGATGTTGGTCAGGATGAAGCCGGGGCAGATGGCGTTCACCCGGATGTTGTATTTGCTGAGCTCCGCCGCCCCGCACTTGGTCAGCTGCAGCACCCCGGCCTTGGCGGCCGAATAGGCGATCGGCCCCATCCCGGCCTGCAGGGCCGCGACGCTGGCGGTGTTGACGATCGCCCCGCCGCCCCGCGCCTTCATGTACGGAATGGCGTAGCGCATGCCCAGCGCCACCGAGCGCAGCAGCAGGTCCTGGCTGTGATCCCAAAGGGCGCCGGTCATCTCCTCGATGGGGGTGGGCGAGCCGCCGGCGCCGGCGTTGTTGAACAGGATGTCGAGGCCGCCGAACCGCTGGCTGGCGATCTCCATGGTGACCGCGATGTCGTCCTCGCTCATCACGTCGCAGCGGTGGAAGGCGACCTGGCCGGGGAAGGCATCTTCCAGGAGCCGGCCGCCCTCGGCGTCGATGTCGGCGGCCAGCACCTTGGCGCCGGCCTCGACGAACCGCTCCACGCTGGCCCGGCCGATCCCCGAGGCGGCCCCGGTGATCACCGCGACCTTGCCGTCCAGACTGATGGTCATCTTTGTTCGCTCCCTTGACCGGACAATACATCCGCCCGCCAAGGCGACAAACCCGAAATTCGAAAATGCGCCAATGTCGCTATTCAGCGGAGCGTAAGCCCGTTCCCGCTGTAGGAATTAGGTCGCCAGCAGCCCCGTCAACGCCGGCCGGGCGTAGATGTCGGTGATCCGTTCGGGGGTCAGGCCATCGGTCCAGGCGATCAGGTCGGCGGCGGCGTTGACCGCGGCGCTGACCATCTGGGCGGCCAGGAAGGGGTCGACCGGCCGGACCGAGCCATCGGCGGCTCCGTCGGCGATCATCGAGGCGAATCGCTGGCTGACCCGGTCGGCCCGCCACACCGCGCTGGCCCGCACCGCTTCGGGCAGGGCCTGTAGCGCGGAGAAGCGTAGCAGCAGGCCCTCGGGCGTCACTTGCCGGGCGACCAGAGCCGCGACGGCGCTGCTGAGAGCGGTCCATTGGTCCGGGGCGGCGGCCAGGGCGGCCTCCTGGGTGGCGCGGATCACCTCGAAGGTGCGGTCGAAACAGGCGACCACCACGTCATCCTTGGCTTCCATGTGGTGATAAAAGCTGCCCTTGGTAACGTTCAGGCTGGCGGCGATATCGCTGACCGAGGCGCCGCGGTAGCTGCGCTCGTTGATCAGCGGGGTGGCCGCGCGGAGAAAGGTCTCCCGCGCCGGCTCTGCCAGGCGAGGGGTGATCGACAGGGGCAGGGGGGCGAACGGCCGCCCGCCCGCCAGGCCGTGGGCCAGCAGGTCGAACATCCGGGCCCGCAGGCGGGGGAAGTCCTCGACGTCGTAGCGGGAGAGCCAGGCCGAGGACCAGTAGAGCTGCTCCAGCAGCATGTGGGCGCGGGCGGCGCGGGCCAGCAGGTCCAGGTGCTCGTATCCCGGCGCGGCGAACATCGCCTGCACCTTGTTGAACAGGGCGCGATAGGCCTCTGCGATGGGGGCGCGGTGCTCGTCGCTGAGCGCGCGCACGTCGCTGAAGATGGTCATCGGCGGCTCTGCGCCCTGACGCACGCGGGTCTGCAGCGCCAGGTGCTCGTCCAGCAGGCCGCCTATGCGGCCGGGCAGATCGGGTCGCGCGGCGGCCGCCTCGACCATGGCTTCCAGCCGGCCGAGGCCATGCAGGAAGCAGTCGACCGCCAGCAGTTCCTTGCGGCGGTAATAGTAGGTGATGCTGGTGGTGGTCAGGTCGACCCTGGCCGCGACCCCCGCCAGGGTCATGCCCTTGAGGCCCTCCTTGTTGAGCACCTCGATGGCGGCCGCCAGCACAGCCTCCTTGCGCCGCGCGAAACGGGCGGTGGCGGGCTTGCCCCCCTTGGGCGGGGCTTCGGCGATGGCGGCAGTCTCAGCCATGGGCGGACCCTAGACGAGGCGAGGGCTTGGGCCAACGCCGGCCTATCGCGGATCCCGCACGATCCTGAGCCCATGCCCGGCATCCTTGACCACCACCACATCCGCCCTCTCGCGAAGTGGAGCGATATGGTCGCGCAGGTTGGGCAGGTTGATGCCGGCCCAGACGCCCTTGGCGAACTGGATGGCTTGGGGCTCGTCCATGGTCCGGAATTGGGCGTAGAAGCTGGCCGGGTCGTGTTCGGCGGCGCGCCAGAAGACCATGAAGCGCTCCAGGAACCAGGCTTCGAGGTCGGCTTCCTCGGCGTCCAGATAGATCAGCAGATCGAGTTCGGCGCCGCCGAGGCCGAGGCCCTCAAGCAGCAGGATGTCGGGCGTCTCCAAGGTGCGGGCCAGGCTTAAGTCGATGTCGTAGGTGACGTGGCTGTAGCCGGGGAAGACAGCGGGGCCGGATCGCACGGCGCTCAGGGCGGCCGACAGCCCCTCGACATCGTAGCTTTCCGGGAAGCCCTTGCGCAGGCTCAGCCCCCGTTCGGCCAGCACCGCGTTGGGCAGCAGAAAGCCGTCGGTGGAGACGGTCTCGACGCGCAGGGGCGCCAGCACCTCGACCAGGGCCCGCGCCAGGGTGGTCTTCCCTGAAGCGACGGAGCCGGTCAGCCCCACGACCAGCACCGCGCCGGGCCAAGCGGCGGCGTTCAGGCGGGCGGCGAGGTCGGTCAGGCTCATGCGCGGTCCTCGATCATCATGGCCGCGCCCTTCTCGGCCATCATCAGGGTGGGGGAATTGGTGTTGCCCGACACGATGCGCGGCATGGCCGAGGCGTCAATGACCCTCAGGCCTGCAAGGCCACGGACCTTCATTCGCTCGTCGAGCACGGCCATCGGATTGTCGGCGGGGCCCATGGCGGCGGTGCCGACCGGGTGGAAGATGGTGCTGGCCACGGCGCCGGCGCCGGCCAGCAGCTCCTCGTCGCTGCTCAGGTCCGCGCCGGGTCGGTGCTCGACCGGGCGATAGCGGGCCAGGGCCGGCTGGCCGACGATGTGCCTGACCAGGCGCAGGGCCTCGATGGCGACCTGTCGGTCCTCGAGCTCGGCCAAGTAGTTGGGCGCGATACGGGGCGCCGCCTCCGGATCGGGGGAGGCGATGGTTACCGAGCCCCGGCTGGCGGGACGCAGGTTGCAGACGCTGGCGGTGAAGGCGCCGAACGGGTGCAGACCATCGCCCCAGCGGTCCAGCGACAAGGGCTGGAAGTGGAACTGCAGGTTGGGGGTGGCGTAGCGGGCGTCGGACCGGGCGAATAGACCGACCTGGGAGGGCGCCATGGTCAGGGGGCCCCGTCGGCGCAGGACGTAGTCCAGGCCCATCAGCCCCCGCCGGATCAGGTTCGCGTAGTCGGTGTTGAGGGTGCGCACGCCGCTGACCTTGAAAACGGGGCGGATCTGCAGGTGGTCCTGCAGGTTGGCGCCGACGCCGGGGGCGTCATGCACCGGCTCGACGCCGAGGGCCCGGAGGCGGGCCGCGTCGCCGACACCGGAGCGTTGGAGGATGGCCGGCGATCCGATGGCCCCGGCGGCCAGCACCACCTCGCCCCGGGCGGTGGCGGTGAAAGTCTCGCCGCCTCGCCGGAAGCGGACGCCCGTGGCCCGGCGACCGTCAAACAAGACGCGGTCGACGGTGACCCCCGTTTCCAGCCGCAGGTTCGGCCGTTTCCGCGCGGGCTTCAGGAAGGCGGTGGCGGCGCTGACCCGCAGGCCCCGGCGCTGGTTGACCTGGAAGTAGGAGGAGCCGGAATTGTCGCCGGTGTTGAAGTCGTCGACCTTGGGAAAGCCCGCCTGCTCGGCCGCGTCGCGCAGGGCGTCGAGGATGTCCCAGCGGATGCGCGGGTATTCGACCCGCCACTCGCCGCCGGAGCGGTGCAGGGCGCTCGGCGGGGCGACGTGGTCCTCGTGCTTTAGGAAGGCTGGCAGGACCTCGTCCCAGCCCCAGCCGGGCAGGCCCAGCTGGCGCCAGCCGTCATAGTCGGCCGCCTGGCCGCGCATGTAGATCATGGCGTTGATCGCCGAGGAGCCGCCCAGCACCTTGCCACGCGCATAGGCCAGCCGGCGATTGCCCAGGCCCGGCTCCTCGTCGGTCTCGAACATCCAGTCCGACCGCGGATTGCCGATGGCGAACAGATAGCCGGCCGGTATGTGCAGCCAGATCCAGTCGTCCTTGCCGCCGGCCTCGAGGATCAGCACCCGGCGCGACGGATCGGCCGACAGCCGGTTGGCCAGCAGGCACCCCGCCGACCCCGCCCCCACGATGATGTCGTCGAAGACCCCGAGGTCCATCCGCCGCTCCCTTGGCGGTGGGTATAGCTCAGAAACTCTTCGGCATGCCCAGCACGTGCGTGCCGACATGGCTGAGGATCAGGTTCGTGCTGATCGGGGCCACCTGGTAGAGCCGCGTCTCGCGGAACTTGCGCTCGATGTCGTATTCCTCGGCGAAGCCGAAGCCGCCGTGGGTCTGGACGCACATGTCGGCGGCGTACCAGCTGGCCTCGCTGGCCAGCATCTTCGACATGTTGGCCTCGGTCCCGCAGGGGATGCCGGCGTCGAACATGGCAGCGGCCTTGTCGACCATCAGCGAGGCGGCGCTCAGCTGGACATAGGCGCGGGCGATGGGGAACTGGATGCCCTGGTTCTGGCCGATCGGGCGGCCGAACACCTCCCGCTCCTTGGCATAGGCAGACGCGCGGTCGATGAAGAAGCGGCCGTCGCCGATGCACTCGCTGGCGATCAGGATGCGCTCGGCATTCATCCCGTCGAGGATGTACCTGAACCCCTTGCCCTCGGCGCCGACCAGATTCTCGGCCGGGACCTCCAGGTTGTCGAAGAACAGCTCGGTGGTGGCGTGGTTCAGCATGGTGCGGATCGGCCGGATGGTCAGGCCCTTGCCCACCGCCTCGCGCATATCGACCAGCAGCACGCTCATTCCGTCCGACGGCTTGGCGACGTCTTCGCGCGCCGTGGTGCGAACCAGGAGGACCATCAGGTCGCTGTGCTCGGCGCGGGAGATCCAGATCTTCTGGCCGTTGACGATGTACTTGTCGCCCTCGCGCCGGGCAAAAGTGCGCAGGCGGGTGGTGTCGGTCCCGCTGGTCGGCTCGGTCACCCCGAACGCCTGCAGGCGCAGCGCCCCGCTGGCGACGGCGGGCAGGTACTTGGCCTTCTGCTCGGGCGTGCCGTGCCGCAGGATCGTCCCCATGGTGTACATCTGCGCGTGGGCCGCGCCGCCGTTGCATCCCGATCGGTGGACCTCCTCCAGCACCGCCGTGGCGGCCGACAGGCCCAGGCCCGAGCCGCCGTATTCCTCGGGGATCAGCACCGACAGAAAGCCGGCCTCGGTCAGGGTGCGCACGAATTCGGTCGGATAGATCCTGTCCCGGTCCAGGGCCCGCCAGTACTCGCCCGGAAAGCCGGCGCACAGCTTGCGGACCGCCTCGCGGATCTCGGGGTGGGAGGCTTCGGCGTTCATGGCGGTCATCCTGTTGTCCGCCCGACCTAGACCGCCGGGCTCATGCCGTCCAAAATAGATTGCGGCCTTCACCTATCCCAAAAACTGATGACCCTCGCCCAGCTCGCCTATTTCGTACGCATTGCCGAGCTGCAGAGCCTGTCGAAGGCGGCCGCCGTGGTGCGAGTGGCCCAGCCGGCCCTTTCGCGGCAGGTGCGCAACCTGGAGCAGGAGCTGGGGACGCCGCTGCTGATCCGCCACGCCTGGGGCGTGGCCCTGACCCCCGCCGGCGAACTCCTGCTCACCCGCGCCCGGCGGCTGCTGGCCGACGCCGACGGCATCCGCGATGCGGTCGAGGCACTGGCCGCCGAGCCGACCGGTCGCATCGCGCTGGGCGTGCCCAGCTCCATCGCCCCCCAGCTGCTGCCACCCCTGGCCGAGCGGCTCAGCCGGCGCTACCCGCGCCTGCGGCCGCATTTCGTCGACGGCTTCTCCGCCACCCTGCACGCCCGCACCCTGGCCGGCGACCTGGACCTGGCCATCCTCTACGAGGACCGCGCCATCGGCCCTCTGGCGGTCGCCCCGCTGATCGCCGAGACCCTTATGCTGATCGGGCCGGTGGGGGTGGAGGTCGATCCGGCCCGGGCGCTGGCCGAGCATCCGCTGGTCCTGCCGGCGAGGCCGAACCGACTACGACTGATTGTTGACGCCATCCTGCCGCCACTTGCTGCCGAATCGGCGGTCATCCTGGAGGTGGATTCAGTACCGGCCATCCTAGGCATCGTCGCCCGCGACCGTCGCTTCACCGTGCTGCCCTACTCGGCGGTGGCGGACGAGGTGGAGCGCGGGATGGTCCAGGCGTGGGACCTGAAGGCCGCCAAGGCGCGCCGCACCCTGTTGCTTGGCCGCCCGCTCGGCCGGCAGGTCACCGCCGCGGTCGGGGCGGTGGAGCAGGAGGTGCGGGCGGTGGTCGCCGAGCTGGCGCCGCGCCTGCGCTGGACGCCGCTGTCGCCGGTCTGACGCCATATCTTTTCGGCATGAAGGCAGGGCCATCTATGTCTTGGACGTGTGATTGACGCGGACGTAGCCTTCCGTTCCCGTAAACCTGACAGCCATCTTGGGAGGATCCCGCCATGAGCCGCACCACATCCTGGCGGATCGATAAGAGCATGATCCAGGTTTGCCTGGCGCTCGCGCTGACCCCCCGCGCCGTGCGCTTCTATGAACAGCGCGGCCTGCTCTGCCCCGAGCGGGACGCCCAGGGCCGTCGCCGCTATGGCCCGGACGCCATGGCCCGGCTCGAGATCATCGCCCGGGCCCGCCGCGCCGGCCTGTCGCTGGACAACATCGGCGCCATCCTGGCCGCCGGCGACCGAGACGGGGCCGCCGCCCGCGACGCCCTGATGGCCGACCTCTGCGCCGATCGTCTGCGGGAGCTGGACGCGGAGCGGGCCGAACTGTTGAGCATCGTCGGCGGGCTTAGCCGGCCAAGCATCGCGGCCTGACCTATCCCTCCATCAGCAGCACGACCTTGACGCACTCGCCGCGATGCTGGGCGGCGATGGCTTCGTTGATCTGGCTGAAGGGGAAGGTGGTGATCATCCGGTCGAAGGGCAGGGCGCCGCGCCGGTAGTGCTCCATTAGCTCGGGCAGGAAGACGTCCGGGTCGCTGTCGCCCTCGATGATGCCCTTCACCGTCTGGCCGAAGGTCATCACCGTGTTGATCTCGCCGGGCAGGGGTGTGCCGGGCGGGGCGATTCCGACGATGCCGAACACCCCCTTGGACCCCAGCGCGCCCATCACCGCGGCCTGCACGGCCGGGACGCCGGAGGTGTCGAAGGCATAGTCGACGCCCTTGGGCGCAATGGCGCGGACGGCGGTCGCGAGATCGGCCTGCGTCGTGGGATCGATGACGTGGGTGGCGCCGAATTCCGTGGCAAGCTCACGTCGGCTCTGGTGCGGCTCGACCAGGATGATGGTCGAACAGCCCTGGATCTTCGCCCCCATCACGGCGCTCAGGCCCACCGGCCCGCCGCCGGTGATCAGCAGGCTTGAGCCCGCCTCGCAGGCCAGCGACCGCATGATCCCGCCCGCGCCCGTCTGGATGCCGCAGCCCAACGGGCCGAACAGTTCCAGCGGCAGGTCGTCCGGCACTTTGACCACGTTGCGCTCGTAGGTCAGGGCATGGGCGCCGAAGGACGACTGGCCGAAGAAGTTGCTGCCGACCGGCTGTTCGCCATCGGCCAGGGCCTTGCTGCCGTCGGTGCGCATGCCGGCGTAGTTGAGCAGCGGCATGGTCTCGCAATAGGCCGCGTCGCCCCGGTCACAGCGCGAGCAGTGGCCGCAGGAGCGGAAGGTGATGGCCACCCGGTCGCCGGGCGCCACCTTGGTCACCGCCGACCCGACCTTCTCGACGATGCCCGCCCCCTCGTGGCCCAGCACGGCGGGCGCCGCGATCATCCCCGCGTCCTTGAACACCAGGTCGGTATGGCAGACGCCCACCCCGACGATCCGAACCAGAATCTCGTCGGCGCGCGGCTCGTCCAGGCGCAGGGTGCGGAAGGCGAACGGTTCGCCGGGGCCAGTCGTCACGGCGGCCAGGATGTCCATCGGCGATCTCTCCACTTGAGGGTTCGCTCGCCACTCTCAGCGCGCCGCCCAGTCCGTCAACAGCGCTTGAAAGGCTGACGTCGGGGCCGTGGGGCCAAGCGCGTTGGTGTTTTTGTCGGGCGGGAGATTATTTGGCCCGACCATCAGGATTCCTCGACCCGGGCCCGGCTTGCGGCTTTGCCCGAAATAGCCACATGGCTGGTTGCACTTCGCCGAGGAACTATCCATGCCCAGCCTGTTCGACCCCCTTCGCCTTGGCGATCTGGATCTGCCCAACCGGGTGATCATGGCGCCGCTGACCCGGCTGCGGGCCGGCGAGACCCACATCCCCAACCAACTCATGGCCGACTACTACGTCCAGCGCGCCTCGGCCGGCCTGATCCTCACCGAGGCCACGCCGGTGACGCCGCAGGGCGTCGGCTACCAGGGCGTGCCGGGGATCTGGAACAGCGACCATGTCGAGGGCTGGAAGGGCGTGACCCGCGCCGTGCATGAGGCCGGCGGGCGGATCTTCATGCAGCTCTGGCACGTCGGCCGCATCTCCGACCCGATCTTCCATGACGGCGGCCTGCCGGTCGCGCCCAGCGCCATCGCCCCGAAGGGCCAGGTCAGCCTGCTGCGGCCGCAGCGCGACTATGTCACCCCCCGCGCGCTGGAGCGGGACGAGATCCCCGGCGTCATCGAGGCCTTCCGCCAGGGCGCGGAGTTCGCCCAGGCCGCTGGCTTCGACGGGGTCGAGCTGCACGGCGCCAATGGCTACCTGCTCGACCAGTTCCTGCAGGACGGCTCCAATAAGCGCACCGACGACTATGGCGGCCCGATCGAGAACCGCGCCCGCCTGCTGCTCGAGGCGACCGACGCGACCATCTCCGTCTGGGGCGCCGACCGGGTGGGCATGCACCTGGCCCCCCGCGCCGACTCCCACGACATGGGCGACAGCGACCTGGCCGGGACCTTCGGCTATGTGGTCGACCAGCTCGACAAGCGGAACCTCGCCTTCATCGCCGCGCGTGAGTACCAGGCCCCCGACAGCCTGGGGCCGCAGCTGCGCAAGCGGTTCAGGGGCGTCTACATCGCCAACGAGGGGTTCACCGGGGCGAGCGCCCAGGCGGCGCTGGACGCCGGGATCGCCGACGCGGTGGCCTTTGGCAAGGACTTCATCTCCAACCCCGACCTGCCGCTGCGGCTGAAGACCGGCGCGCCGCTGAACGCCCTGGTTCCTCAGACCATCTACGCCTCCGACGCCACCGGCTACACCGACTATCCGGCGCTGGAGGACACCCACGTCGAAGCCTAGGACAGACCGGGGTCCGGCGCCGGCCTGTCGGATCGGTGATTGAACCGGCGGCCGGCCCGGGGGTTGAGCCCCTATGGCAAACACCTCGCTTCTTCCCTCCGCCCTGATCGGCGCTGTCGCCAGCGCCCGTTCGATGACCCCCATGGCCGCCATCGCGACCGCCCGCCTCGCGGGCGAGCGAACGCCGGGCAGGCTGTTCCTGCTTGACCATCCGATGTTCAGGTTCGGCGCGCTGGCCATGGGCGTGGGCGAGCTGTTCGGAGACAAGATGAAGTCCGCGCCGGACCGCACCGTGCCGCTGGGCCTTCTGGCGCGGGTGATGAGCGCGGGGATCGCCGGGGCGGCCCTGGCCCCGCGCGGTCGGGAAAAGTCCGGCGCGGCGCTGGCCGTCGCCACGGCGGTGCCGCTCGCCTACCTGACCCTGGCTGGACGCAAGCGGGCCATCGCCCATGTCGGGCAGACCCGCAGCGGCCTGGTCGAGGACGCCCTTATCGCCGCCGCTGGGGCCGCGGTCGTGGCGCTGGCCATGCGTCGGCGATAGCCGGGGAACTTCAGCTCGAAAGAGCCCCTCTGAGCAGGGCGGCGAGACCATCGACCTGCGGGGGTTCGATCATCGTGTCGTGGTCGCCGGCCGCCCAGACCACCTTCAGGTTTGGGGCGACACCGCGAAACGCCGCCGTGGCGTCGAAGTCGACCGGGGCCGGCACGCGGGGGCGGACGAACAGCAACGGCCCGCCATAGCGGCCGGGACGATAGCGTGTGGTCGCCGCCAGGATGCCGTCGCGCACCGCCTGCAGGCGCGGCGGGAACTCATGCTCCGGCGCCGGCGTCGGGTCAGGATTACCGGCCAACGCGCGCAGGCGGGCAGCGACGTAGCTGATGGCGCCGGCCGGGCCGACTCTGGCCATCCGCCGGGCGTGGTGGGCCAGGCGGATGCCGAGCAGCCGGACGCGTTCGGCCAGGGGCAGCATGCCCTTGTCGACATGGCTGTCGAGCAGCACCAACAGGGCGACGGTCTCGCCATCCGCCTCCAGCTTGCGGGCCATCTCGTAGGCGACAAGACCGCCAAAGGAGAAGCCGCAGAGGTGATAGGGACCCCGCGGCTGGCGGCCGCGGAGCAGGGCCAGATAGTCCTCAGCCATGGCCTCGACCTCGGCGAGCGGCGTCTCGCCGGCCTCCAGTCCCCGGGCCTGGATGCCGATCACCGGCCTTGGGCTGCGCAGGGCGCGGGCCAGGCCGTGGAGCTGCAGCACATTGCCGGTCATGCTGTGGACGATGAACAGGGGATCGCCATGGCCGGCGGCCATCGGCGCCAGTCGGGCGGAGGCGGTCCAAGCCGGGTCGTCGATGGCGTCGGCCAGGGCTCGCGCGGTCGGGGCATGCAGCAGGGCGGCCATCGGCAGTGACCGTCCGGTCCGCCGGCGCACGGCCGCGAGCACCCGCGCCGCCATCAGCGAATGGCCGCCCAGATCGAAGAAGTTGTCGTCCGGCCCGGCCGGGGGGGTCGGCAGCAGGCCGGCCCACAGCCGCATCAGCCAGTCCAGGGTCGCCTCGCCGGCCACCTCGGTCAGGCCGGTTCCGCCGGGCGCGGCCTTGGCGATGGCCTCCAGGCACTCGGGATTGCGCAGGGCGCCGAGATTGGCCACCGGCCGGCCGTTCAGGGCGTCGGCGGCGGCGGCCTCCGACAGCTTGCCGCTGTGGGTGGTCGGCAGGCCGGCGACCGCGATGATGCGGTCGGGGCTGTGGCTCTGGCCGGCGGCGGCGATCAGGGTGCGGCGGATGCGGGTCTCCAGCGCCGCGTCCAGGTCGGCCCCCGGCGCCAGAACGACCAGCAGCACCATGGCCTCGTCGCCGGCCTCCTCGCCCGACTGTTCGATGGCCAGGGCCTGCATCACTTCCGGGACGGCGGCCAGGGCGGCATAGATCTCCGCCGGGCCGACCCGCACTCCTCGGATGTTCAACACCCCGTCCAGCCGGCCGCGCATGATCACCCCGCCGCGCGGGGTGATCTCGATGCGGTCGCCATGGCTCCACACCCCGGGGCGGCGGGCGAAATAGGCGTCGTGGAAGCGCCGCCCGTCCGGGTCGGCCAGCAGGCGCAGGGGGCGGGAGGGAAAGGCGTTGGCGCAGACAAGTTCGCCGTCCTCGGCCTGGCGGACGTCGAGGCCGAGGCTCCGGCATTGCGCCTCGCCCGGCCAGACGGGCAGGTTGGGATTGCCCAGCACGAAACAGCCGATCATGTCGGACCCGCCGCTGATCGACTGGACGGGGATGTCCGCCGCCGCCTCCCGCACCCAAAGCGCCTGGTCGGGCTGCAGCACAGATCCGGTGGACAGCAGGGCGCGCAGGACCGACAGGTCGTGCGACGCTCCCGGCCGATAGCCCAGCGAGGCGCAGAGCCGCAGGTAGGGCGGGCTGGCTCCGAAGACGGTGACCGCCTCGGTCTCGACGATCCGCCACAGGGTCTCCGGCCCCTCGACCGGGCCGTCGTACAAGACGATCTGGCTGCCGCAGGCCAGGGCCGACAACTGCCAGTGCCACATCATCCAGGCCGGCGAGGTCTGGAAGAACAGACGGTCGCCGGCCGTCAGGTCGCCGTGCAGCCGGTGTTCCTTCAGATGCTCCAGCAGGGTCCCGCCGGCGCCGTGCACGAAGCCCTTAGGCCGGCCGGTGGTGCCCGAGGAGAACAGCACGAACAGAGGGTGGTTGAAGGGCAGCCGGGGCCAGGCGGTCAGGGGCGGCGCCTTGATGTCGGCCGTCCGGTGCAGGGGAATATCGATGGCCGGCGCCGGTCCCTGGTCGAGCGCAACCACCGCTTCCAGGGTCGGCAGCAGGCGGGCGAGCTCGGCCAACCGGTCGGCCGGGGTCGGGCCTGTGTCCCAGGGCCGGGGTTCCAGCACGGTCAGCAGCAGGCGGGGCTCCAGGTCGACCAATCGGGCGGCCAGCATGGCGGCGCCCATGTCCGGGGCGGCGGTGGCCAGCACCCCGCCGCAGGCCGCCACCGCCAGGGCCGCGACCACCGCCTCGGCGTCATTGCGCAGCACGGCGGCGACCCCATCGCCGGGTTTGAGGCCGAGCGCCGTCAGCCCCCCGGCCAGCCGCTCGACCCGCGCGCGCAGTTCGCCGCGCGTCAGGATCGTGGTCTCGCCGCCGGCCCGCACCGATCTCAGAACCACCGTCTCCGAGGATCCGCGCAGCAGGGCTTCGGCATAGTTCAGGCGCAGGTTGGGAAAGAACCGCGCGGTCTCGATATCGTCGCCCGCGATCGCCGGCGCCGCCTCGCCCTCGACCGGCAGGTCCAGCCAGTCCAGCAGGGCGGTCCAGAAGTCGGCGTTACGGTCGATGGCCAGTTGTTCGAGGGCGGCAGGGTCGGGCGCCCCCAGCCGGCGGCAAAAGACGGTCAGCTGCGAGGCGGCGATGCGCTCGGGTGTCGGGGTGAACAGGGGCTGGCCGACGGCCGCCGCGCCGCTACCATGCCGGGCCTTTTCGTCCGGATCCAAGACCATAGCCGACACCGCCTACCTCGACCCCGCCCGCATCGCCGACGCTCTGGCCGCCGGCCGGCTGGTCGTCGGCTGGCGGGCCGATGGGGCGAGCGGCGCGGCGCGGCGGTTGCTGGCCGATCTTTTGGCGCCGCAGGGCTGGCCCGGCGACCTGGCCCATGACGGCCTCGGCGCTCCGGTCAGCCCCTGGCTGGCGGAACGGGGTGTGGCCGTCAGCCTGTCGTCCAGCGGCGGGATGGCCGCCTGCGCCCTGCTGAAGGATGGCTGGGTTGGGGTCGATGTCGAGGCGGTTGAGGCGGGCGTCGACATGGTGGGGGTGGCCGATGACCGGTTCGACCCGGCCTGCGCCGCCTGGATTGAGGGGGCCTCGGCGGACGAACGGCCTGACCGGTTCTTCCGCAGTTGGACCCTGCTGGAGGCGGCGCTGAAGGCCTTGGGGACCGGCTTTTTGGTTGAGCCAGCCGGGCTGAAACTGTTGCCGTCCGGCCTAGCCGGGGGCGAGCCGCCGGGAATGGCCTGGAGCGTCGCCCAGCCCGACTGCGGACCCGGCTGGCGGCTGTCGGCCGTGGCCCTGTCGGCGGCGAGGCCGGCGCTGATGGCCGGGCCGGTCATCGATTGAAGGCCTGCGCCATCGCCTGCCAGGCCGGTTTGCGGGCGAGGGCGCGGTCGAAGGGCAGGGGGCGGACGGGCTGGCCGTCGGCGCGGGGGAACATGTCGGTCTTGGAGGTGTAGCGGTCGGTGAGGCCCCAGGTGGTGACCGCCTTCACCGCCGGCTCGTCCAGCACGCAATCAAGGAAGGCGCGATAGATGGCCGCCACCGTCTCGTCCCGCTGGCGAACATCGCCGGGGGTGTTCTGGTCGTTGACGTCCAGCTCGGTGATATGGATTTCGAGCCCCAGCCTGGCCACCTCGCCGAGGAAGGCGCGGAAGTCCCGCCCGAAGGCCGGCCGCCGGTCGCCCAGCAGATGGCCCTGGATGCCCAGGCCATGGATCGGCACGCCGCGCCGCCGCAGGCCGGCCAGCAGGGTCAGCATCGTGCCACGCTTCTCCACCATCCAGCGCTCATCGTCATACTCCAGGCCATAGTCCGACAGCAGCAGCACGGCGGCTGGATCGGCTTGGTGGGCTGCTTCGAAGGCCATGGCGATGTAGTCGGGACCGAGCGTCTCCAGCCAGCGCGAGCGTCGCAGGCCGTCGGGGCGGCGGTCGTTGCGCTCGACCGCCTCGTTGACCACGTCCCAGGAGGCGATGCGTCCGGCATAGCGGCCCACCACCCCGTCGATGTGTTCGCGCAGGATCTCCTCTGCCGCGACCGGGCGCAGTTCGTGCGACAGCCAGGCGGGGTTAGCCTCGTGCCAGAGCAGGGCGTGGCCGTGGACGGCCAGGCGGTTGCGCTCGGCGAAGGCCATGATGCGGTCGGCGGGGCCGAAGTCGAAGGCCCGAGGGCGGGGCCGCAGGACGTTCCACTTCAGGTGATTTTCCGGGGTCAGGCCGGCACATTCGGCGGCCACCAGGGCCGCGAAGGCGCGGTCGTTCTCCAGGGTCTGGGGCTCGGCCGCCGCGCCGAAGCGCACCCCGCGCCGGGCGGCAAGCGAGGCCAGCCCGTCCGGCTCCCGCGCCGCGCAGGCGCCGGCCAGGGCCGCGAGGCCGCCGCCGAGGGCCAGCCGTCGCGAGACCCCGATCATTCGGCGGCCTCGCCCAGCAGGGCCTGCGCCGCCTGCAGGCTTTCGGGGATGCCGATGTCGATGAAGGCGCCGTCGAAACTCTGTCCGCCGAGTCGCCCTTCGCGGGCCAGGCGCGGCAGCACCTCGGACTCGAGCGAGGCGACGCCCTCGACGCCATCCAGCGCCTGGCGGCGCAGGCGGTAGACGCCGCCGTTGATCAGGCCCTCGGCCAGGTCCGGCTGGCGCGGGCGGATTTCGCGGACCCATCCGCCGTCCAGCACGATGGTCTCATAGCGATCGGCCGGGGCGACTTGGCGCAGGGCCAGGGCGGCGTCGGCGGAGCCGAGGGTCAGGCCGCTCCAGTCGAAGTCGAACCAGGTGTCGCCGTTGACCAGCAGGAAGTCGCTCGCCAGCCGGCCGCGCGCATGGGCCAGGGCGCCGGCGGTGCCGAGCGGCGCCGGCTCGCGGGCCACGGCGATCTCGACGCCCAGCCAAGCGGCGACCGCGGCCTCGCTGAGCCAGGTCTCGATGACCTCGGCCCGATGGCCGGCCAGAAGCAGCACCTCGCGGAATCCGTGACGCGCCGCCTTGGCCAGCAGGTATTCCAGGAACGGCCGGCCGGCCACCTCGAGCATCGGCTTTGGGGTCAGGCGCGCGGCCTCGCCCAGGCGTGTGCCCAGCCCTCCGACCAGGATGACGCATTGGCTCATGGACCCACCCGCCAGGCTTCGGCCCCATCGTAGGTGAATTTCACGGCGCTGGCCTGGCCCCCGGCCTCGTTGAGCGCGGAGGTCAGCCGGTAGCGGTTCTCCGGGTCGGTGACGAACATCAGGAAGCCGCCGCCGCCGGCGCCGGAGACCTTGCCGCCCCAGGCGCCCTGGGCCATCGCCAGTTGGAACAGTTGGTCGACGACCGGGGTGGCGATGCCGCTGGCGGTCATCTTCTTGGCCTCCCAGGACCGCAACAGGATCCGGCCGATCTGGCGCATGTCGCCGGCCAGCAGGGCGTCCTTCATGGCGTGGGCGTCCGCCTTCAGGCGGTGCATGCTCTCCAGCACTTCCGGTTGGGCCTCCGACAGGCCGGTGACCTGCTGGCTGATGATCTCGGCCGACTGGCGCGACTGGCCCGAGAAGCAGATGACCAACGCCGATTCCAGCTCGTTCAGATAGTCACGGCGCACCCGCAGGGGGTTCACCACCACCCGATCATCGGCCAGGAACTCGATGAAATTCATGCCCCCGAAGGCGGCCGCGTACTGGTCCTGCCGACCGCCGGCCAGCCCCAGGTCCTGGCGCTCGATCTGCCAGGCCAGCCGGGCGACATCATAGGGACCCATCTGCAGGTCCAGGGCGGCGCGGAAAGCCTCTACCAGGGCCACGACCAGGGCAGAGGAGGAGCCCAGGCCCGATCCCGGCGGGGCGTCGGTGGTCGTGGAGACGATCATCGGCGGCTGCTCGCCACCCAGCCAGGTCCGGGTCATGTGTCGGTAAACCGCCTTGTGCAGCATCAGCGGGCCGTTGGAGGCCATGGTCTCGCCGGTGCGATAGCGCTCCTCGGCGCGGATGTCGCTGGCGCGAAAGGCGATGCCGCCCTCGGGGTCCTCGCTGATGTGGGCGAAGGCGAAGCGGTCGATGGTGGCGTTGAGCACCGCGCCGCCGAAGCGGTCGCAATAGGGCGACAGGTCGGTGCCGCCTCCGGCCAGGCCCAGGCGCAGGGGGGCGCGGGCCCGCACCCCCGCCCGGGTCAGGGTCGCCATGCGGGTCAGGGGCGCAGCCTCGCTCACGCGGCGACAAGCTCCGACCGGGCGGCTTGCCGGCCGCCGACCACGCGGGAGCCCTGCGGATCGATGTCGTAGTGCAGGCGGGGCATGTTCTGCGAGGCCATCCAGGCCTCCAGCGCCTGGCCGTCGGTCGGGCAGTAGAGCATCAGGAAGCCGCCGCCGCCGGCGCCGATCACCTTGCCGCCGCTGACGCTGAACTCAGCCTTAACGTGGTCGTAAAGCTGGTCGATGTGAGGCCAGCTGATCTGGCTGGAGAGCTGTTTCTTGTGGCGCCAGTGCTCGTCCAGCATCCGGCCCCAGGCGTCGCGGTCGCCGGCAATCCAGGCGTCGCGGATGCGGTAGCCGAGGTCGCGGATGTAATCCAGGCTGTCGCCCACCCGGTTGCGCTCGGGCGAGGCGGTGGTCTGCATCGCGGTGTTCTGGTCGGCCAGGATCACCGCCGCATCCCGGCGCAGGCCGGTGTAGTAGATGTGGGTGTGGCGGATGAAGGCGGCCTGGACGTCCGGCGCGATCTCGACCCGTCCGACCTTCACCTGGCCGTCGGGGGCGATGTCCAGCGTGGTCAGGCCCCCGAAGGCGGCCATATACTGATCCTGCTTGCCGATGCCCTTCTGCAGGGTCTCGATCTCCAGGCGGCAGGCTTCCTCGGCCAGGTCCTGCGGGTCGGGGCGGTGGCCCTTGATGGCATGCAGGGCGTTCAGAAAGCCGACCAGGAAGCTGCTCGAGGAGCCCAGTCCGGTGCCGCCGGCGATGTCGGCCAGGGAGGCGGCCTCCATCCGGTCGTCCATGCCATGGGCGATCAGGGCGGCGCGGACCAGCTCATGCTTGACGTCCTCGGCCCGGGGCGAGACCTCTGGCTGGGGGCCGTAGAGCACCACACGGTCGTCGAATGCCGGCCGGTGGGCGGTGATGTGGATGTGTTTGTCCAGGCCCATGGCGAAGATGAAGCCGCCGCTGTTGCGGTAGTAGCTCTGCAGGTCCGTCCCCCCGCCGCCGAGGGTGACCCGCAAGGGGGTGACGGTCGAGATCATGGACTTAGGCCGCCGCCGTGGCTTGAGGCTGCGCGGGGGCGATCTGCTCCCAGTGGCCCTTGCTCAGGGCCAGGGCCGGATGGCTGACCAGCAGGTGCCAGACCACGGCCGCCAGGCCTTCGACGATGGGGGTGATCAGCTGGGCGTCAACAGTGGGGATGACCACGCAGGCGTCGGCCGCCTGGGCCGTGAAGCCGCCGTTGCGGCCGACGATGCCGGTCACCGAGGCCCCGACCTGTTTGGCGTATTCGATGGCGCGGACGATGTTGGCGCTGACCGGCGGCTCCAGGCTGCCGCCGCCGACCGAGAAGATCAGCAGGCCGTCCTCGGGCTTCAGGCGGCTGGACGCGAGCCAGGTCGAGAAGACGCCTTCCCAGCCCTCGTCGTTGATGCGGGCGGTCAGTTCCGAGACGTTGTCGGTCGGGCAGTAGGCCTCGAAGCCGCAGATCTTGCGGAAGTCGTTGGTGGCGTGGCTGGCGTGGCCGGCGCTGCCGCCGACACCGATGATGAACAGTCGCCCGCCGGTGTCGCGCACCTTGGCAAGGGTGCTGGCGACAGCCTCGACCGCGTCCCGGTCGATGGCGGCGAGGGCGCGGGTGGCGGCGTCGAAGAAGTGGTCGGTGAACATGGCAGGGGGGTTCCGTTCAGGCGGTCTGGCGCAGGGGGGTGAGGATGGCGGCGGCGGCCTCGGCGAGGCTGTCGGTGTGAAGGTCGGCGCCCGCGCCGCTGTTGTAGGGGCGGGTCAGCAGAAGGGTGCGGCAGCCGGCGGCCCGGCCGCAGGCGATGTCGCGGTCCTGGTCGCCGACCATCCAGCTTTCGGCCAGGTCGACACCCCAGCGCTCGGCCAGGGTCAGCAGCATGCCCGGCCGGGGCTTGCGGCAGGCGCAGGCGTCCCGGTCGTCGTGGACGCAGGCGATCAGGTCATCGACGCTGAGCTGCTCGCGCAGCTTGTCGTGGATGGCGTCGAGGGTGGCCTGGCTCATCAGGCTGCGGCGCACGTCCGGCTGGTTGGTGACCACCAGCAGTAGGAAGCCGGCCTCGCGCAGGGCGGCCAGGGCCGGAGCGGCGTCGATCGCCGCTTCCCATTCGAGGGGCGAGCGGGGGGAGGCAGGCTTGCCGTCTCGCCAGACCACGGCGTTCAACACGCCGTCGCGGTCGAGGAAGATGGCGCGGCGGCCGCTCACAGGGTCACCCGCCCGCGCGCGAGCAGCGCGGTTCCGTTGGCGTAGCTCTGGGGGGTGTCGAGGCCGAGGCAGAAGCCGGCCTCGTCGATGATCCAGCCGTCGAGGCGGCGGCCCTGGGCCAGCATGGCGGGGAAGACGTCCTTGCCGAAGTCGCTGAAGCCGGGCGGGATCAGGTCGAGGACGCTGGGAGAGATGGCATAGACCCCGGCGTTGACCAGGGCCGGGCCGGTGACGGTTCCGCCCTCGACGAAACGGACGATGGCCCCGTCGCTTGCGAGTTCGACGCGGCCGCCGGCGATGCCTGTGTGGGGGTGGCTGTCCTGGTCGAACAGGGCGACGGTTACCTCGGCGCCGCGCGCGGCGTGGCGTTCGGTGAGGGCGGCGAGGTCGCAGCGGACCAGGCTGTCGCCATAGACGACCAGCATCGGCTCGGTGGCGACCTGGCGGATGTTGCCCAGGGCGCCGGCGGTGCCCAGAAGCTCGGGTTCGAAGACGTAGGTCACCTTTAGCCCGAAGGCCGAGCCGTCGCCGATCTCGGCGCGGATGGCGTCGGCGGCATAGTGCAGGTTGATCCAGACTTCGCTGACGCCCTGGCCGGCCAGCCAGCGGAGATTATGCGCGAGCACCGGCGCGCCGCCGAACGGGATCAGCGGCTTGGGCAGGTCGCCGGCCACCGACCGAAGCCGGCTGCCCAGACCCGCCGCCAGGACCAGCGCCCGGCGCATCAGAGGGTGAAACCGGCCGAGACGGCGTCGTCGCGGAACATGGCCACGGTCTCGAGCGACAGCTGGTCCAGGTCCTTGCCGGCCATGTCCAGCTTCTTCAGCAGGTCGGGGGTGGTCGTGATGATGTGACAGCCGCACTCGCGCGCCTGGTACAGGTTCAGCACCTCGCGGGAGCTGGCCCAAAGCACTTCGGCCAGGGGCTTGCGGGCGGCCATGGCGACGGCGGCGCGCATTATCGGCATCGGGTCGACGCCGGTGTCGGCGATGCGTCCGGCGAACACCGAGATGATCGAGGGGACGTCGGCGGAGACCGCCTCCACAGTGCCGGCCACCTGTTCCAGGGTCAGCATGGCGGTGACGTTCAACTGCACCCCATCCTTCGACAGGCGCTCGACCAGCGGCAGGCTGCTCTCGCCCTTGGTGTTCGTGATCGGGATCTTGACGTAGACGTTGGCGGCCCAGCCGGCGATCAGCCGCGCCTGGCGCTCCATCTCCGCGAAGTCGTCGCTGAACACCTCGAACGACAGCGGCAGGTCGGGGATCAGCTGGATCAGCTGTTTGGCGAAGGCCTCGTAGTTGGGCACGCCCGCCTTGAACATCAGGGTGGGGTTGGTGGTGAAGCCGACGACCCGGCCCTCGCTGTACAGCCGGGCGAAGTCGGTCAGGCTGGCGCCGTCCCCGAAAAGCTTGATGCCTTCCAGCACCTGGGGGAGGGGGGCCACGAGGGGCATTTCCAGATCGCGCAACATGGTCTCTCCGAACCTTGATCCAATTGGACACAGTTGGCCCGAGCTCAATCAAGAACGATGCCAATATTTGGTAAGGATTTATTATTGGTTACTGAATAATTAAGCGATGGGTCGACTAGAGTTCACATAGAGGGTTCGGAAATATAGCCGACAGCTTTCATCCATGAAATCTTGCCTAGTCCATGGGCAATCAACATTCTGCCCTTGGTCCTGCGCTCTGAACCGAATTCCCAGGTCAGAACAGAGAGCGCAAAACCAAACGCAACCTGAAGCAATCCTTTCGCCAGCATGACGGTCCAGGTCAGTCGCGGGTTCGGCGACTGGTCCAGGCTGATGGCCACGTAGTGTTGGGTTTCCCGGCGCGTCCGAATGAAGCGATAGGCGGGCAGGGTCCTGTGCGCCGAAACGGTCTCGGTGACCCGCGCGCCGTTGGCCCAGACGATTCTTTTGCCTTCCCGGTACAGCCGCACGAACAGTTCGGCGTCCTCGCCGCCGGCGTCGCCGAAGGCTTCGCGCATGGGGGGACGTCCCGGAACGAAACAGCGTGCCATATCGAACGCCGAGTTCCCGGTGCCCAGGCCATAGCGGGGCCGGCCGTCCGGGTCGGTCAGGACGATCTCAGCCAAGTCGGGCAGATGCAGGTCACGGGTGAACTGGGCGCCGGTGGGGTCGTAGGCCGGCGGCGCGCCGGTCTCGAAACGGGCCAGCCGGGGACCGACCACGATGTCGGCGCCGCTGGCCTCGAACGCGGCGGCCATCGCGTCGGTCCAGTCGGGGTCGGCGACCTCATCATCATCGATGAAGGCCAGCCATCTGCCTTGGGCTTCGGCAAAGCCTCGGTTGCGAAGGACCGACATGTTGCGGGTCAGATCGGTCACATAGCGGATCGGCCGGCCGGTCTCGGCCGACAGGGACTCGCAGACCGCCTGGCCGCTGCCGGACGGGTGGTTGTCGACCACCACCAGCTCGATGGTCAGGTCGCGGCGATTGGCCTGCGTCAGGCAGGAGCGCAGGGTCAGGGCCAGATGGTCGGGCCGGTCATAGGTGCAGACGACGAGACTGAAGTCCGGCCAGGCGTCGCTCACGCGGGCTTCTCGGCGATGAAGCCGATCGGCTTGCGCCAGGTCAGCTTGCCCAGGCCCTTGGCCATGCCGATGCGGTGGTCGAACCGGCGGGGTTTGAGGAACTCGCCGCTGAGGACATAGAGGCCGGCGTGCACGCTCCACTGCGCCAGGCCCAGCAGGGCGACCCGCGCCTTGGTCAGGGTTTTGTACCGGCTCGTATCGACCCGGCAGACGGCATAGTGCTGGGAGCCCCGCTTCATGCGGGTCAGCATATAGTGGGGATCCGCGCGGGTCGTCTCGATGAACTCCCGCACCACCGCGTCAGGACACCAGACGAAGCGGCGGCCGGCCAGGGCTAGGCGGAACAGCAGCTGGGTGTCCTCGCCGTTGGCGTCGCCGAAGGCCACGGCGAAGGGCTCCGCCTCGGCCAGGCAGGTCGCGACCCGAAAGGCGGCGTTGCCGCTGCCCAGCCCCTTGCCCTTCTTCCGGAAGCGACCAAACAGGTGCAACGGCGTGTCGGCCGGCAGGCGGAAGTCCAGGGTGTAGCGCCAGCCCTGGGGGTCCCAGTCCGGCGCCTGGCCGCCCTCGAACTCGGGCAGCTTGGGGCCGAAGGCGGCGTCCGCGCCGGTGCGTTCCAGACAGGCGTGCAGGGCCGAAATCCAGCCGGCGTCGGGCGCCTCATCGTCATCGATGAAGGCCACATAGGTCCCGGCCGCGGCCTTGATGCCGGTGTTGCGGACGATGGAGATGTTGCGGCGGCCGTCGCTGAGATAGCGCACGGGAACGCCGGGATGCGCTGCCGCCAGATCGGCGACCAAGCCCTCGGCCAGCCGGTCCGGATGATTGTCGACAACGATCAGCTCGAAGGCGAAGCCGGGCGTCTGCTGGGCCAGCACGCCGCGCAGGGTGCGGCCCAAGAGGTGAACGCGGTCGTAGCTCAGCACCACGACGCTGATGGCGATCTCGCTCATGCGCCCGTTCCCCGGACGACCACGCCGATGGTGCGGAACAGGATCTTGATGTCCAGCCACAGCGACCAGTCGCGGATGTACTGCAGGTCCAGCTTCACCCACTCATCGTAGTCGGTGATCCGGTGGCGGCCCTCCACCTGCCACAGGCAGGTCAGGCCCTGTTTGGCGGCCAGCTTCTGGCGCTGAAAGGGGGTGAACTTGGCGTACTCGTGCTCTCGCGGGGCGCGGGGGCCGACCAGGCTGAGATCGCCCTTCAGCACGCTCCACAGCTGCGGCAGCTCATCGAGGCTGTATTTGCGCAGCACCCGGCCGAGCGGGGTAATGCGGGGGTCGTGTTCCAGCTTGAAGGCCGGGCCATTCATCAGGTTGCCGGCGGCAAGGCTGGCTTCCTGGGCGTCGGCGTCGGGAACCATGGTGCGGAACTTGTAGCCCCGAAACCGGCGGCCGTTCTGTCCCACCCAGTCGCAGCCGTAGAGCAGGGGGCCGGGCGAGGTCGTCTTCACCAGGATGGCGACCACCGCCAGCAGCGGGGCCAGCAGGACGAGCAGCAGGGCCGAGCCGACGATGTCCATCGCCCGCTTGACGGCCAGCTGCGCCGTCACGTCGCGACCGCCCGCGAAGGCGACCTTGGTTGCCCCCTCGGTCATGAATTCAGCCTTAGCGCGCCCGGCGGCATCGGCGCCAGCTTGCACAGGGGCGGGGGAACGGGGCATGGACGGACTATGACCTTGGGCGCGAAGCGGGACAGGGGCGGCGGTTTCACGGGCGAGACAGCAAGTCCCGCGCCAGCGGTCCGCTTTGCCGGCCTGAGATTCCACCCGGTCGATGTGGACGAGGCGCTGCGTATCCTGACCGAACGCCCCTCCGGGGCGGCGTTTTCAGCCTTCGTCACTCCCAACGCCGAGCATGTGCTGCTGCGGCGAAAGGACGCCGAGTTCGCCGCCTGTGGCGACACCTGCCTGCTCAGCAGCAACGACAGCCGCATCCTGCTGGCCGCGGCTCGACTGGGCGGCCTGGACCTGAAGTTTGCCCCGGGCGCCCACGTGGTCGACCGGCTGTTCAAGGACCATATCGACCCGGATACGGCGATCAGTGTGATCGGCGGTACGCCGGAGGTGATCGAGGCGCTGCGGGTCCAGTTCGGACTGACCCGGCTGTTCCATCACAACCCGCCGATGGGCTTCATCAATATGCCGGAGGCGGTAGCCGAGGCTGTCGCCTTCGTCGTGGCCAATCCCGCGCAGTACGTGATGGTCGCCATGGGGCCGCCGCAGTCGGAGAAGTTCTGCCAGCGGGTGATCGCCGCCGGCGGCGCGACCGGCATCGGCCTGTGCATCGGTAGTTCGATCAATGTGCTGACCGGCCACTCCCAGGCCGCGCCCGACTGGGTCGAGGGCTCGGGAACCGTCTGGCTCTACCGGCTGATGCGGGAGCCGCGTCGCCTGTGGAAACGCTATCTGGTGCGAGGGATGCAGGGGCTGGCCATCGCCCTTGTCGACGCCGCCAGGCTGCGGCTGGGCCTGCGGAAGGCCGCCGATGTCGGCTGACCCCACCGCCCGCGCGGCCCTGGCCGCCGAAGAGTGGCGGCAGATCAAGGCCGGGGACCGGGGCGCGCGCCAGGCCTTCGGTGAGCGCTGGATCGTCGCCTACGCCGGCGTGGTGCTGGTCGCCATGCTGCTCTACGTGCTGATCGGCAACAAACCCTACGTCCACACCGTCGCGCTGGACCCGTTGACCGGGGCGACTGAGATGTCGCCGATTAACCGCTATATCTGGCTGGCGCTGGGGGCGGCCTCGACGCCGCTGCTGTGGTGGCGGCGGGGCGACCTGTTGACCACCGCCGTGCGACTCTGGCCGCTGCTGCTGCTGATGCTGTGGTTCGTGCTGACCGTCCGCTGGTCGATCGACCCGGGGGCGGCGAGCCGGCGGCTGCTGCTCTACGGCATCGACCTGATGATCTGTGTCGCCGTGGTCCTGGGGTTGAGCGACACGCGGCGCGTCCATGCGGCCATGGCCATCGCCTGCGCGATTGTCGTGGGCATCGACTTCGCCTCCTGGATCCTGATGTACGAGCGGTCGATGACCGAGCTTGGCCTCGCCGCCATCCACTCCCACAAGAACACCCTGGGGGCGGTGATGCTGCTGGCCGGCTTGGTCTGTGGAACCTACGCCTGGGGGCGGATCAGCCTGCGCGGCCAGGTCTTCTGGTGGGCGGTGACCCTGGCCTCCGTCGCCCTGCTGATCGCCAGCCAGTCGAAGACCAGCATCGGCATCTTCGGCGGGGTGGTGCTGTTCATCCCTTTCCTGCTGGCCCTGCTGCGTCGCCGGGCCATCGACATCCTGGCGGTGGGGGCGGTTGGGGCGCTGGTCGTGCTGACCGCCCTGTTCGCCTGGCTGGGCTATAGCTACAGCCTGGGTCAGGACCCCTTCGATCCCCTGCGCGGGGTGACCTTCACCCAGCGCCGCGATGTCTGGGAGTTCGTCTTTGAGGAGTTCCTGGCCCGGCCCCTGACCGGCGTCGGCTTCGGCTCCTTCTGGGACGTCGATCCGCGTGTGCAGCCCAGCCTGCAGACCGACTACTGGTTCGCCCGCCCTGACGCCTTCACCAACGAGGCCCACAACGGCTATCTCGACATCGCCGTGACCACCGGCCTGCCGGGCCTGCTCGGCGCCTGCTTCCTGCTGGCCCGCTGGATGGGCCGGGGTGTGCTCGACCTGCGCGCGGCGGCGCTGGACGGGGTACAACCGACCCTTGCGGCGGCTGCGTTCCTGGGCGTCTTCCCGCTGATGTTCTTCGGGCACAACTGGATGGAAAGCAGCTACTTCACCGCCAACGCCATCTTCGGGACCATCATCCTGGTCGTGGGGGTGAGCCTGGACCTGAAGCGGCGCGGCGCAGCATGACGGCCAGCAGGCCGGCCATGGCGATCAGCTCCACGCCTTGACCCAGGGCCGAGCCGATCACCGCCCCCGGTCCGCCCAGAAGGTTCATCCCGACCAGGATGGCGCCCACCGCGACCACCGCCGCCCCGGCGTTGCACCAGGCCAGGGTCTTGAAGGCGCGCAGAGTCTGCAGGCCCGTGCTGAGCACCGTCTGGGCAAAGGCGATGGCCATCGCCAGCCCCCACCACAGCACCAGGCTCCGCGCCTCGGCATAGCGTCCGTCGAAGGCCAGGGTGGTGATGGTCGGCCACAGGGCATGGACGATGGCCGTCCACACCGCCGCGACGACCAGGCCGCCGAGGGCGACCAGGGTTAGGTTCCGGCCATAGCCGCGCCAGTCGCCGGCCTCGCGCTGGCGCACCAGGTCGTTGCGACCGACCATGCTCCAGGCCGTGGCCAGCAGGGGCACGGGGCGCAGGAAGGTCTGGCTGAACGACAGCAGGGCCAGCACCGTGACGCCGAGCGTGCCGCCGACCGCGAAGACATAGAACCGGGCGAGAAGCTCGCTGCTCGCCACCCCCAGGAAAATCCAGCCGCTCTGCCGCACGAACCTGGCGTAGGCCTTGAGGTCCGCGAGGCCCGGCATTCCGAGGCCCCGCACTGCCCGCGCCAGTCCAGCGATCCCGACCAGTCCATAGGCGGCGCCGAGCAGGAGCAGGATTTCGTCGGCGGTCAGCGGATGGAACAGCCGCCACCCCAGCAGCAGGAATGACGCCGCCAGCACTAGCACCCAGCCTGTCTGGACCATGGCCGTCCGCGCCGCGCCCCGCGTGAAGCAGAGGAAGCGGACATACTGCTGGAGGAGGAAGGCGGGCACGAAGACCACGGCCGCCGGGGCAGACAGGGCGGGCGAGGTGACGCCCAGCGCGGCGCTGAGGCCCAGCGCCCCCGCCATCGTGGCGCCCAGGAAGACCGCCGTCACGGCCAGCATAACCCGCTCGGTCGGCCGCCGGGCCGGGTCCGAGCCGGGAACGGCGGGTAGGACCTGCAGGTGGGCCAGGGTCAGGGCGTTCTGAACGCTGCTCAGCACATAGGCGATGCTGGCCCAGAAGATGAAGGCCCCGAACGCCTCCGGCGCCGCCAGCTTGGCGAGCAGCAGGGCGACGCCGAGGTTCAGCGCCGACCACAGGGCCTGTTCGATGATGGGCGTCAGATACCGCGACATGAGCCCGGCATCCTGCCCGTCATTGGTTACGATTGAGGTCGAAATTGTAGCTGAAGCTGAAGGGGATCAGGCCGGTCACATACTGGCGGATGAAAAGGTTGGCCTCGGCCACCCCGCTGCGCGGCACGAAGATCAGGTCGCCTGGGATGATCTGGAAGTCGTCCCGGCCCTCGCCCTTCAGCAGGGCGCGGACGTCCACCTCCCGCACCAGCAGGTGGTTGTCGCGGGCCCGGCGGCGCAGCACCACGACCTTGCCGGTGCGCGCCGTCTCCAGGAAGCCGCCGGCCGAGGCGATGGCCTGGGCGGCGTTGATCTGGCCGCGGATCGGATGGACGCCCGGCGTGCGGACCTCGCCGGCGACGTAGATCTGCGAGGCGCCGTAGGTCCCGATCAGGGTCTCGACCTGCGGGTTGCGCAGCACCGCGCCATAGGCCGTGGTCAGCTGCCGGCTGGCCTCCTCGGGGGTGCGGCCGGCGACCATGACGCCCGACACCAGGGGGAAGACGCCGCGCCCGTCGGGGCCGACAACGACCCGGGTGTTCATGTCCGGATTGACCAGAAAATTCAGAACCAGCTCATCGCCCGGCATGATCCGATAGCGGAAGTCCTCGTCGACCCAGGGCTCCGAGGATTGGACGGCGGCGGCCTGGCGCGGCGCTGCCTGGCTGGCGCAGCCGCCGATCGCGGCGAGCAGAAGCAGGAGGCCGGCGAAGAGCGGAGCGGAAGAGCGTGACAGCGACATCATATCTACTCTGCGGGGCCGAGTCGGGACGGAGTCCATCTGCTATCTTCACCTGATCCGCCTGATTCTGTCGTCTTGTCGATGGCGCATCTCGTGCGGGCCGCAATTGAGCCTGAGCGTCTTTTGACCGATCCGAGCCCGAACGATATCGGTCGATCCCGCGGCCCGCCCCGAGGCAGGGTGACGTCCCGCGACCTCTTGACGCCGGCCTTCTACTACTGGCGCCCGGCCTTTCTGGCCCTGCTCATCCCCATCGTCCTGGCGATCGCTGTCGCCGCCCTGGCCAAGCCGGTCTACACCAGCCAGACGCGGCTGCTGATCCTGCCGGGCGAGGACTATGTCTTCGAGGGCAGCCGGGTGACCGGCGGGGTCAGCCAGGTCTTCGACCGGGCCCAGATCGTCGCCGCCGAAATGGAGATCCTGCGCTCCAAGGACCTGCAGCAGCAGGCCATCGAGGCCGTGGGCCTGCGCCGCTTCCACCCCGCCGCCGGGGCCGGCCCACGGGCCATGGAGCAGGCGCTCGAACAGCTAGGCAAAAGCCTGCGCATCGAGAACGTGCCGGCCTCGAACGTCATCGAGATGCGGCTGCGCCACGACGACCCGCAGGTCGCCGCCGAGCTGCTCAACGCCCTGGTCGATCTCTACGTCAAACGCCGGCGCGAGATCTTCGAGCGGTCCGACGTCAAGGCGGTGATCGAGCAGGAGGCGGACCTCAAGGGCCGGCTGGTCGATGTCGAGGGGCGGATCGTGACCCTGTCCGCCGAGCACGGCATCGGCGACTACAACCAGGAACTCATCACCGTCCAGACGCGCCAGACCGAACTGATCGGCCAGCTGGCCAGCGTCGACCGGCAGATTTCCGAGGCCGGCGGGCGGGAAAAACGCCTGGGCGCCGACCTGCGCCGCACCCCGCCGACCGTGACGCTCAATACCGACTGGACCCGCTCGCAACAGGTCGAAGCCATGACCAACAGCCTCGAGACGGTGAAGGAACAGCGCCGCCAGGCCGCGGCCCGCTACCGGGACGGGCATCCCCTGGTCGTCGAGCTGGACCGCCAGATCGCCGGGATGCAGGCGGCCATCGCCGCCGCCCCGCCGCAGGAGAGCAGCCTGGTCCGCCAGGGCGCCAACCCGGTCTATCAGGACCTCGACACCCAGCTGAGCACCGCGCGCGGAGAAGGGGCGGGTCTGGCCGCCGGCCGCGACCGCATCGTCCAGGCGTTGAACGAGAACGGCGCGCGCCTGAGCGAACTCATCGATATCGGCCCGGAGTACCGCGAACTGTTGCGCACCCGCGCGGTGATCGAGGGCAGCTACCAGGACGTCGCCCGCCGCTCCGAGGACGTTCGCCTGCGCCAGGCCCTGGCCGGCAGCCAGGCCAATGTGCGGATCGTCGAGCGGGCCCAGCCGCCGTTCAAGGGCCGGACGGGCCGGATGATCATCCTGGCGGTCGGGGTGCTGGTCGGCTTGGCCGCCGCCCTGGCGGTGATCGTCATTTCCGCCGCGACCAGCCAGGTGATGGTCTCGCCCAGCGACACCGAGGACAGGCTGGACCTGCCGGTGGTGGTCACCGTGCCGCACGGCCCAGAAGACCCGCCGCGCACCCCCTTCTGGCGTCCGACCCCGGCGCGGATGACCGCCGATGACGTGAACGTCCTCTACCGGCTGCTGCGCGCCCTGTCGGGGGGCAAGGGCGGAGTGGTCCAGTGGGTCTCCGCCGTGTCCGGCGAAGGGGTCAGCAGCCTGGCGCTGGACATGGCGATGCTGCGGTCGCAGCAGGGCGGCAAGGTGCTGCTGGTCGATGTCGAGCCCTGGGCGGGCCGGGGCCTGACCGCGCAGGCGCACCAGCGCGGCGCCCGGCTGGACCGGCATGATGCGATGCGCGGCGTCTACCGGGTCGATCGCTCGGCCCTCTATCTGACCGACCCGATGGTCAATCCCAGCACCCATGTCTCGGACGACCGCTGGATGGCCTTCCTGGCCAAGGCGCGCCAGGAGTTCGAGCTGATCATCCTCGACTGCCCGGCGGTCGAGCGGTCTTCCAGCGGCATCCTGTTGTCGGCCCTGTCCGACCTCTCCCTGCTGGTCGTGGAGGCGGAGGAAACCCGTGCCCCGGTGGCCGAGCAGGTCATCCGCCGGATCGAGGCGTCCGGCGGGGTGGTGTTCGGCGTCGTCCTGAACAAGCGGCGCTTCTATATCCCGAGGTTCATCTACTCGAGGCTTTGAATTGAACCAGAACCTCTACGGCCGTCTGGCGGCCGGCTTCCCCGCCGATCGCTCGCGTCCCTGCTTCCGCCTGCCCGACGGCGGCCTCGTCTCCTACGGCGATCTGGAAGCGGGCGCCGGGCGCATCGCACGGCTGCTGCTCGCCAAGGGCGTCATGCCGGACGACCGGGTGGCGGTGCAGGCGCCCAAAAGCGTCGCAGCCGTCATGCTCTATCTGGCGGTGCTGAAGATCGGGGCGATCTTCCTGCCGCTGAACACCGCCTACACCGAGGCGGAGCTGGACTATTTCATCGAGGACGCCGAGCCCCGCCTGGTCATCCGCGACGCCGACGCGCTGGCGGCCGAGGCGGCGGGACTGGAGCCGGTGGTCGAGGTCACGGCGCGGGCCCCCGACGATCTGGCCTCGATCATCTACACCAGCGGCACCACCGGGCGGTCCAAGGGGGCGATGCTGACCCACGCCGCCCTGCTGGACAACGGCCGGGCGCTGACCGCCCTGTGGGGCTTCACCGAGCGGGACGTGCTGTTGCACGCCCTGCCGATCTTCCACGTCCACGGCCTGTTCGTGGCTTTGCACTGCGTGTTCCTCAGCGGCGCGTCGATGGTCTGGCTGGCGAAGTTCGACGAGGCCCAGGTGCTGGCTGGCCTGGACCAGGCCACGGTCGTGATGGGGGTGCCGACCTTCTACACCCGCCTGCTGGCCAGCCTCGAATTCACCCCGGCCAAGACGGCCGGCGTGCGGCTGTTCATCTCCGGCTCGGCCCCCCTGCTGACCTCGACCTTCGCCGAGTTCGAGGCGCGGACCGGCCAGCGGATTCTCGAGCGCTATGGAATGAGCGAGGCGGTAATCATCACCTCCAACCCACTGGACGGCGAGCGGCTGGCGGGCAGCGTCGGCTATCCCCTGCCGGGGGTCGAGCTGCGCATCGAGGGGGGAGAGACGGGGGTCATCCAGATTCGCGGACCCAGCGTTTTCAAGGGCTACTGGCGCAACCCGGCCAAGACGGCGGAGGACTTCACCGCCGACGGCTGGTTCATCACCGGCGATGTCGGGCGCCAGGACGCCGACGGGCGGGTGTGGATCTCCGGGCGGGCCAAGGACCTGATCATCTCGGGCGGCTACAACGTCTATCCCAAGGAGATCGAGATGCTGCTCGACGAGTTGGACGGGGTGGTGGAAAGCGCGGTGATCGGCCTGCCCCATCCCGACTTCGGCGAGGCTGTGGTGGCGGTGATCATCGGCCAGGGTGACGAGGCGGCGGTGATCGCCAAGGCCCGGGAAAGCCTGGCCGCCTTCAAGACACCCAAGCGGGTCATCTGGGTGGACGAGCTGCCTCGCAACGCCATGGGCAAGGTGCAGAAGAATCTGCTGCGCCAGGCCTACGCGGGCACGTTCCAGTAGCAGAAGGGGCGGGCCAGCAGGCCGCCAGGAGTCAGGCGTCCACCAGGCAGGCCAGACCCGGCCGGTTCCGCACCTCGAACCGGCGGCAGCCCAAGAACCGCACCAGGCCGTCAGCCTGCAGCTGGGTCACCATCCGCGACACCGTCTCGATCGTCAGGCCGAGATAGTCGGCCATGTCCTGGCGGCCCATCGGCAGTTCGGCGACCTCGCCGCGGAAGCGGTTGGCCATGTCGAGCAGGAAGCTCGCCACCTTCTCGCAGGCCGACTTGCGGCCGAGCAGCATGACATGTTCCTGGGTGCGCTGGAGTTCGCGCGCGGTTTCCGACCAGATCAGCCGCTCGATCTTCAAACCTTCGTCGCCGTAAAGTTTGAGCGCCGACTTGCGGATCACCATGATCTCGCAATCGCCCAGGGATTCGGCGGAAAAGCGGTGGACCGGGCCAGCCTCCAGCCCCAGCAGATCCCCGCCGAAGTAGAAGTCGCCGATCTGGCGGCGCCCGTCGCTGAGCAGGCGGGTGGTCCGCACCGCGCCGCGCACGATCCGGTAGATCATGTCCGCTTCCTCATCCTGCACGTAGATCTCCTCGCCGGCGGCGAAGGTCATGCGGACGCCGATATGGCCGAAGGCGTCGGCGACAGGGGCGGCGGGTGCGGCGGAAGACGGGCTGAGGCTGGCGGCGGTCATCGGTGTTTCCCCTTGGCGATGGTCAATCGCTAAGGCCGATGTCGACGGGGTGATATTCGTGGCTTGCGCGTAAGGGGCGCTGCTTAAGGACAAGTACCTACGGCCCGGGCGCTCTGCGCGAGGGGACACCGCCCTCCTAACCCACGGCCCGAATCGGGGTTTTGATCTCGATCACAACGGCCAACGCGGCCTTGGCCAACATTGAGGCCAAGGAGCGAAACCATGATCCTCGATGGCAGAACCCTCATCCTCGTCGCCGACGGCCGCAAGGCCCGACTGTTCCAGGAAGCTCGCCTCGGCGGGCCGCTGACCGAGCATCCCGAGTGGGTCGCCGCCATGACGGCCGGCCCCGTTGGCGGCGTCCATGATCACACGGCCCACGCCGCGCGGCGCGACCAGGCCGCGACCGACTTCCTGACCGGCCTCGCAAGGCACATTTCGCAAGTCTTCAGCCACCATGGCTTCGACCAACTGATCCTGATTGCCGCGCCAAGGGCGCTGGGGGTGTTGCGACGTCATCTTCCCGAGGGACTCAAGCAGCGGCTGGTGCTGTCCGAGCCGCATGACCGGGTCTCGGCCGGCCTGGCGGATATCCAGCAGGCCGTGCGGGCCCTGCGCCGGATCAACGCCTGACCCCGCCCCGGGACGGCTTACCGAAAAGGGCTTGTGCATGACCCCGACGATCACCTTCCACGGCGCGGCCGGCTGCGTCACCGGCTTCTGCGCCGAGTTGCGAACGGAGAAGGCCCGGGTCCTGGTCGACTGCGGGATGTTCCAGGGATCAAAGACACTCAAGGCGCTGAACTACGACGACTTCCCCTTCGAGGCGTCCGGGATCGACGCGGTCCTGCTGACCCACGCCCACATCGACCATTCTGGCCTGCTGCCCAAGCTGATGAAGGCCGGGTTCACCGGTCCGATCTACACCACGGCGGCGACCCGCGATCTTTGCGAGATCATGCTGGCGGACTCCGGCGGCATCCAGGAGGGAGAGGTCAACGACCTCAACCGCCGCAACCAGCGCCGGGGGCGGCCCCTGGTTGAGCCGATCTACACGGCCCGGGACGCCAAGCGGCTGATGCCGCAGTTCAGGACCGTCAAGTTCGGCGAGCCCGATGTCATTGCCGGAGATCTACGGGCGACCTGGTGGCCGGCCGGCCACATCCTCGGGGCCGGCTCCATCGCGGTTGAGATCGACGGCGAGGATGGCCCCATGACGCTGCTGTTCTCCGGTGACCTTGGTCCCGGCGGAAGCGAGTTCGTCGCCGAACCGGAGGCGCCGGCCGGGTTCGACCACCTGATCATCGAATCCACCTACGGCGACCGCGACCGCATCGCCACCGACCCCGCCTCCCGCCGCCGCGCCCTGGCCACCGAGCTGCGCGAGGCCCACGCGGCCGGCGGCCCCCTGCTGATTCCCGCCTTCGCCGTTGAGCGCAGCCAGGAACTGCTGATGGACATCCTGGCGGTGATGGACAGCGGCGAGGCGCCGGCCGGAGACGTCTTCCTCGACTCGCCCCTGGCGATCCGGGCGACGGACGTCTTCCTGGAGCGCGGCTGGAACCGCACCACAGGGCTAAACCCCTTCGAGCCCCTGCGCCACTCACCGCACCTGCGCTTCCTGAACAAGCCCGCCGAAAGCGACACCCTGGACCGGCTGAAGGGCTGGCACATCATCATGGCGGCCAGCGGCATGTGCGACGCCGGCCGTATCCGCAAGCATCTCAAGCGGCTCCTGTGGCGGCGCGAATGCACCGTCCTGCTGAGCGGCTACCAGGCCGTCGGCTCGCTCGGCCGGCTCTTGGCCGAGGGCGCCGAGCGGGTCAGCATCCAGGGCGAGGAGGTGAGGGTCCGGGCGCGGGTGCGGATGTTCGACGCCTACTCCGGCCATGCCGACGCCACTGGCCTTGTCGCCTGGGCCAAGGCCCGCGAGCCGGTCAAGGGCGCAACCTTCATCGTCCATGGCGAGCCCCTCGCGGCCACGGGTTTGAGCGGACGGCTCGCGGCGGCAGGCTTCGCCGCCGACCGGCTGATCATCCCGGCGCTGGACGACAGCTATCGGCTGACGCGCGCCGGCGCTGAAACCGAGCAGGCCGGGTCCCGCCGCCTGGCGCCCGAGGCCGCTTCGCGTCTCGACTGGCACAACAACCGCGCGGGTTTCCTGCTGGCCCTCAACGCGGCACTGGAGCAGGCTCCGGATGACAAGGCGCGGGAGGCCCTGCTGAGCCGACTGGCTCAGGCGCTAGGGCAGGGGGCGGTTGACGCAGATCAAGGCGGGTCCCGCCCGGTTCCGGCAATCTGACGTCGCATCAGCGCAAGGAGATCCTGCAGATGAGCAAGTCGATCGCCAAGGAAGTCGCCCACGACATCGATGAAGTCTTCGACGACGTCGTCCACAATCTGAAAAAAATGGTCAAACACCTGAGCGAGGATGCGGGTGACGCGCTGTCGAAATCGGCGACCACTCTCGCCCATTCGGCGGTCGAACTGCTGGACGAGGCCAAGGCTCAGTCGAAAATCCTCGCCGAGAAGACCGGAAAGGAAGCGCGCGAGCATCCGGCCGCCACGGCCGGGATCGCCACAGCGATTGCCGCCGCCGCGCTGATCGGCCTGGCCGTGGCCCAGCGGCGCAAGGCCTGACGAGGTTCCGCCGGCCTCCCCACTCCCCCCAAGACCGGCCGGCGAAACGCCCCGAGGAGTTCACTCCTCGGGGCGAGCTCGTTGTTGCTAAGGGGTGATGGCCACCTTCAGCACACCATCCCGCTGGTGGCTGAACAGTTCGTAGGCCGCCTCGATATCGTCCAGCCGGAATCGGTGGGTGACCATGGCGCCCAGATCCACCCGACCGGAGGCGACGACGTCCATCAGCCGTCGCATCCGTTCCTTGCCGCCCGGACAGAGGGTCGTGACGATGGTGTGGTCGCCCAGCCCTGCCAGGAATGGACCCAGCGGCAGCGTCAGGTCCGATGAATAGACGCCCAGGCTGGACAGGGTTCCACCCGGCCGCAGGACGCGTAGGGCCGCCTCGAAAGTGGCCTGGGTTCCCAGGGCCTCGATCGCCACATCGACGCCCCGGCCGCCCGCCAGGGCCAGGATCGCCTCGACCGGGTCACCATCGGCCGCGTTCACCACGTGATCCGCGCCCATGAGCCGCGCCACGGCCAGGCGAGCCGGCAGCCGATCGACCGCGATGATGGTCGAAGCGCCCAGCAGCTTGGCCCCGGCGGTGGCGCAGAGGCCGATGGGCCCCTGGGCGAAGACGGCGACGCTGTCGCCGATCTTGATGCCGCCGCGCTCGGCTCCGCTGAAGCCGGTCGACATGATGTCCGGGCACATCAGCACCTGCTCGTCGGTCAGCCCGTCCGGAATCGGGGCGAGGTTGGTCATGGCGTCCGGGATCAGGACGTACTCGGCCTGGCAGCCATCGATGGTGTTGCCCAGTCGCCAGCCGCCCAGCGGCTTCCATCCGTGAGGCGAGTCCGGACCGTCCTGGCTGCAGCGCCCGCAAAGGCAGGCGTTAGAGTATCCGCTGGGGGTGATCGCCCCGGCGATCACCCGCTGGCCCTCGCGGTAGCCTCGTACGGACGAGCCCAGCTTCTCGATAACGCCGACAGGCTCATGGCCGACCGTCAGGCCTTTGGCGACGGGGTATTCGCCCTTGAGGATGTGGACGTCGGTGCCACAGATCGTCGTGGTCGTGACCCTCAGGAGGGCGTCCAGCGGACCGACGTCGGGCAGGGGTTTGTCCTGCAGGACGATCCGGCCCGGTTCGGCGAAGACGGCGGCCTTCATCATGGCCATGGCGTAACTCCCTTGGCCCGCGGAACACGGGCGACCGCAGTGTAGGAAGCCGCCGCGAGGCCGTCGTTGACCGGGATCAAGTCGGGACCTTGGGCCAGGAGGCCGCGCCGCTTAGCAGACCCGTTCATTGGAAGAATTGACGCGGATCAAGGCCGAGGCCGGCAATGGCGCGCCCCATGCCCAGAACGAGCACCCCCGCGCCACGGAGGCGACGAATGCGCAACGCCCGATACCTCGCCGTCCCGATGGGCCTGGCCGCCATGATCCTCGTGTCGGCCTGCGTCGCCGGGGGGCGAGCTGCGCCCGAACCCGACGTCGGGATCGGACCGGACGTCCGCACCGAAAGCGGCCTGGTCCTGGCGCGGCGGGAGTGCGCCGGCTGCCACGCCGTCGAGGCGAACGGGGACAGTCCGCGCCCGATGGCCCCGCCGTTCCGGCTGCTGGCCACGCGGCTCAGTGGGCCGAAATTGGATGAAAGCCTGACGATGGTCGCCGACCTGGGGCACGGCGAGATGCCGCCGGCGCGGCTCGACCAAGCCGAGCTGCGGGTTCTCGCCGCCTACATCGACAGCCTGGATTGATCGCTTCGAAACGGAGAACGACCCCATGACCTATCGTGACATCCTGGTGCAGGTGAACGAGGCGCCCGCCGCCCGGCCCCGCGCGGTGGCCGCCGCCGACCTCGCCCGCCGATCCGGCGGGATGGTGACCGGCGTCTTTTTGCGGTCCGATTTCCTCCACGACATGATGGCCACCGAGGCGCTCGCCTACATGTCTCCCCCGGACATCGAGGCTCTGCTGAAGTCCCATGCCAAGGCGGTCGAGACCGCCGCCGAAGCGGCGCGGGAGCTCTTCGAGTCGGCCGCGGCCGAGGCCGGGGTCGCTTCCAGCTGGCTGACAGTGGATGGAGACAGCGACACCGCGCTGGTGGCCTGCGCCCGTCGGGTCGACCTGGTGGTGCTGCCGCCCAGGGTCACCGTCACCATGGCGCGCTGGCGTTATGGTGCGGGGGATCTGGCCATGGCGACCGGCGGACCGGTGCTGGTCGTCGGCGACGAGGGCTGCGCGCCGGACTTCGGCCGCCGAGTGCTGGTGGCCTGGAATGGCTCGAGGGAGTCCGCCCGCGCCCTGCGCGATGCCTGGCCGTTGCTGATCGCGGCCGAGAAGGTCGATGTAGTCATCGTCTCGCCGAAGGGCGACGGCGGGCCCGATGGCCTGCTTCAGCGGCACCTGGAGCGCCATGGCTGCAAGGCCAATATCATCCTCGACCGCAGTCAGGACGACGCGGCCAGCGAGGTGCTGCGCCGCCAGGCGGCCGCGCTGAACTCCGACCTTCTGGTGATGGGGCTGTTTGGCCGGCCCCGTCTGGCGGAGCTGGTCCTCGGCGGTGTCAGCCGCGAGATGATCGAGACCCCGCCCATCCCCCTGCTGCTGTCTCACTAGGCCAGCCGCATGGACACGCGTCGTATCCTGATCATCAACGGCCACCCGGACGCGGCCCCCGCCCGGCTGTGCGCCGCCCTGTCAGAGGCCTACGCCAAGGGTGCGCTGGCCTGCGGGCACGAGGTGCGGCGGGTCTGCCTGGGCAGCCTGGACGTCCCCCTGCTGGCCTCGCAGGCCGAGTTCGACACGGCCCCGCCGGCCCACCTTGCCGCCCTGCAGGCGGAGCTCCACTGGGCCGAGCACCTTGTGCTGGTGTTTCCACTCTGGCTGGGCGGGGCGCCGGCCAAGCTGAAGGCGTTGCTCGAACAGTTGATGCGCGGCGGGTTCGGCTTCCAGACCGAGGCGAAGGGAATGTCCGCCAGACTGGGGGGCCGCTCGGCCCGGCTGATCGTCACCATGGGCATGCCCGCCGCCCTCTACCGGCTCTACTTCGGAGGGCAGGGGGTCATGAGCATCGAGCGCGGCATTCTTCGCCTGACCGGGATCAGCCCGGTGCGGGACACCTTCTTCGGCGGTGTCTCCACCGCCAGCCCCGCGCGACGCCGCGCCTGGCTGGACCGCGTCGAGACGCTGGGCGCCAAGGCTGCCTGAGATCGCGCCGCCCGGGGTTTGACGCTGATCAAGGCGGGGCCGGCGGTTGGTGACCAGATGGAGACGAACGGACAGGAAGGAGTGCGACGTGAAGGGGTTCGTCGACGACATCGAGGATCTCGCGGACGCCAACGAGGCCTTCCGCCGGGTGCTCTACACCGGCCGTTACCTGCAGCTGGTGATCATGCGCCTGCTACCGGGTGAGGAGATCGGGCTGGAGACGCATCTCGAGCACGACCAGTTCTTCCAGTTCATCGACGGCAGGGGGGCGGTCATCATCGACGGGATCCGCACGGCGGTCGAGGATGACCATGTGGTGCTGGCGCCGGCCGGCTCGCGGCACAACATCGTCAATACCGGCGACGAGCCGCTGAAGTTCTACACCCTCTACGGCCCGCCAGAGCATCGCGACGGCGTGGTGCACGATAGCCTTGCCGACGCGGCCCGCGCCCCTGAATCCTTCGATGGCCGTCGGTCCGAATAGGACCGCTCAGGGTGAGTAAGCCGCCGCGGCCAGGGACGGGCAGGGCGGACGCCCGCGGGAGTGGGGTTCACCGCCTGGAGGGTGTGGATCAGGCCGACAACCGCCGGCGCAGGAGCATCCCGCCGCTCATCAGGGCAGCCAGGGTGGCGAAGGCCGCAGGATAGCACAGCGGGCAATGGGCCAGCAGTCGCGGCGTCGTGGTGCAAAGCTCAGGCGCACCCTCCGTGACCATGTAGACCCAGGCCCACAACACCCCTGCCGTGATGGCGAACAGGCCGGTCGCCAGTTCCAGCATATCGCTGGCCGTGACCTGGGGGCGGGTGATGACGCGCGGCATGAGACTGTCCTCGTTTGTCGCCACTCTGCCGACGCCCACGCCGGTCGCCTTGATTCAGATCAAGGCGACCCCCTCCGCCAGGCCCGAAGAAGCCGCGAGCTTTCGGGGATTCTTCCATGTCCACTGCCCTTCTGGATCGCTACCGGCCCGCGCCGGGCGCCATGCTTCTCCTGGCCCTGCTGATCATCGGCGGGCTGATCATGGCCGTCGTCGCAGGCATGACGGACGATCCGCTGTTCCGCATACACAGTTTCATCTTCGTCGCGGCGGCGGTGCTGGGCGGCTTCGCCCTCACCGCCGGCATCAGCGGCGAGCAGCTGCGCGACGAGCCGGACCGCTACATGGACGGCGTCATCCGCGCCGGTGTCATAGCAACCATGTTCTGGGGGGCGGTCGGCATGCTGGTCGGGGTGGTCATCGCCGCCCAGCTCAGCTGGCCGACGATCTTCTACTTCCCGGAGGCCGGCTGGCTGAACTTCGGCCGCTTGCGGCCTCTGCATACCTCCGGGGTCATCTTCGCTTTCGGGGGCAACGCCCTGATCGCCACCAGCTTCTGGGTGGTCCAGCGCACCTGCAGGGCGCGGCTGGCCGGCGGCATCGCGCCCTGGTTCGTCTTCTGGGGCTACCAGCTGTTCATCGTCCTGGCGGCCACCGGCTACCTGGCCGGGGTCACCCAGTCGAAGGAGTACGCCGAACCCGAGTGGTACATCGACATCTGGCTGACCATCGTCTGGGTCGCCTACCTGCTGGTCTTCCTGGGGACGATCTGGAAGCGCAAGGAACCCCACATCTATGTGGCCAACTGGTTCTACCTGGCCTTCATCGTCACCGTGGCCCTGCTGCATGTGGTCAACAACCTCAGCCTGCCGATCGGCCTGCTGAACAGCCGCAGCTATTCGCTGTTCGCCGGGGTGCAGGACGCCCTGACCCAGTGGTGGTACGGCCACAACGCCGTCGGCTTCTTCCTGACCGCCGGTTTCCTGGGGATGATGTACTACTTCGTGCCCAAGCGGGTGGACCGGCCGGTCTACAGCTACCGCCTGTCGATCGTGCACTTCTGGTCGCTCATCTTCATCTACATCTGGGCCGGCCCGCACCACCTCCACTACACGGCGCTGCCGCAGTGGGCGCAGACCCTGGGCATGACCTTCTCGATCATGCTGTGGATGCCCAGCTGGGGTGGGATGATCAACGGGCTGATGACCCTGTCGGGGGCCTGGGACAAGCTGCGCACCGACCCGGTGGTCCGGATGATGGTCGTGGCCATCGCCTTCTACGGGATGAGCACCTTCGAGGGGCCGGTGATGTCGATCCGGGCGGTCAACGCCCTGTCGCACTACACCGACTGGACCATCGGCCATGTGCACAGCGGCGCGCTGGGCTGGGTCGGCTTCATCAGCTTCGGGGCGATCTACTGCCTGGTCCCCTGGCTGTGGAAGAAGGAGCGGTTGTTCTCCAACGCCCTGGTCGAGTGGCACTTCTGGATCGCGACCACCGGCATCGTTCTCTACATCTGCGCCATGTGGGTGTCGGGCATCATGGAAGGCCTGATGTGGCGCGCCTACACGCCTGAAGGCTACCTGGCCTACAGCTTCATCGAGACCGTCTCCGCCAAGCACATCGAGAACATCATCCGCACCGTCGGCGGCCTGATGTTCCTGAGCGGCACGCTGATCATGATCTACAACCTGTGGCGCACGGTTCGCATGCCGTCCGTCCAGGGCGCGGAGGCGACCCCGGCCGCGCTCCCCGCCCCCGTGGCCGCGTAAGGGGAGGGGCCGACATGAAACTCTGGAAACACCACGGCAAGTTCGAGCGTCACTCGCTCATCCTGGTCATCGGCATCCTGGTGGTCGTCTCGATCGGCGGGCTTGTCGAGATCGCCCCGCTGTTCTGGCTGCAGAGCACGGTGGAGAAGGTCGAGGGCGTCCGCCCCTACACCCCGCTGGAGCTGGCCGGCCGCGACATCTACATCCGCGAGGGCTGCTACGTCTGCCACTCCCAGATGGTTCGGCCCCTGCGTGACGAGGTCGAGCGCTATGGCCCCTATAGCCTGGCCGCGGAGAGCATGTACGACCACCCCTTCCAATGGGGGTCAAAGCGCACGGGGCCGGACCTGGCCCGGGTCGGCGGCAAGTACAGCGACGCCTGGCACACGGACCACCTGAAGGATCCGCGCTCGGTGGTGCCGGAATCGGTGATGCCGCCCTACGCCTTCCTGGCCCACAAGGACCTGCGCACGGTCGATCTCAAGGCCAAGCTGAAGGCCATGACGGCGCTTGGCGTGCCCTACAGCCAGGAGGACATCGACGCCGCCCTCACCGACGCCCAGGCCCAGGCTGATCCCTTCTCCACCGATGCGCTCGACCTGCGTCGTCGCTACGGCGCGAAGGTGGTCAACCGCGACTTCGATGGCGATCCCGACCGCCTGACCGAAATGGACGCCCTGGTGGCTTACCTGCAGATGCTGGGGACCGGCGTCGACTTCCAGACCTACAAGGCCGGCGATCCGGCCAACCGGCGATAGGGGGCGGGGCCGTGACCTACGAAACCGTCGCCCGCTTCGCCCAGCAGTTCGGGCTCGTCTACTTCGGCCTGATCTTCCTCGCCGGTTCGGTCTGGGCGCTGCTGCCCCGCCACCGCGACACCTACCGCGCCGCCGCGCGCCTGCCCCTCGAGGAGGAAGACCTATGAGCGGTCCCCACAAGGACGAAATCACCGGGACCGACACCACCGGCCATGAGTGGGACGGCATCCGCGAACTGGACAATCCCCTGCCGCGCTGGTGGCTATGGGTATTCTACGCCTGCATCCTGTTCAGCATCGGCTACTGGGTGGTGATGCCCGCCTGGCCCGGCCTGGCCGGCCACACCCGCGGCCTGCTCGGCCAGTCCGACCGCGCCGAGGTCGCCAAGGCTCTGAAGGACCTCGAACGCCAGCGGGGCAAGGGCGCCGCCGTGCTGCGCGGCGCCAGCCTGCAGCAGATCGAAGCCGATCCCCAGCTGCAGGCCTACGCCCTTCAGGTCGGGCAGTCGGTGTTCGGCGACAACTGCGCCACCTGCCATGGGGCCGGCGGCGCCGGGGCCCGGGGCTATCCCAACCTGCGGGACGACGTCTGGCTGTGGGGCGGTTCGCTGGAGGACATCCACCACACCCTGACGGTCGGGGTGCGCTCGGGCCATGCCGACACCCGTGTGTCGCAGATGCCCGCCTTCGGCCGCGACGGCATGCTGGACCAGGCCAAGATCGCCGACCTGACCGAGTATGTTGTCGCCATTTCCGGCGGCAAGGCCGATCGGGCGGCGGCGGCCCGCGCCGCGCCGCTGTTCGCCGAGCAGTGCGCCTCCTGTCATGGCGCGACCGGTCAAGGAGACGTCAAACAGGGCGCCCCTGACCTGACCGACGGCGAGTGGCTGTACGGCTCCGACCACGCCGCCATCTCCGGCCAGATCCACGCCGGCCGCGGCGGGGTGATGCCTGCCTGGGGTCAGCGGTTCAGCCCCGAGACCCTGAAGGCCCTGGCCGTCTACATCCACGCCAACGCGGGCGGCCAGGACAAATGACCGTTGTCATCGACCGGACCCGCGATCCCCCACTCGACGGCGTGGCCCCCCGCGCCTCGGGTCCGGTCTCCGCCGCCGCCCGCGCCCGTCAGCAGGCAGGCAAGGGCGGCGGCGACCTCTACAAGCCGCGCACGCAGATCTATCCGAAACGGGTCAACGGCCGCTGGCGGATGCTCAAATGGGCCCTGATGGGCCTGATGCTGGCCATCTACTACATCACGCCCTGGATCCGCTGGGAGCGGCCCGGCGCCCTGCCGGACCAGGCGGTGCTGGTCGATTTTGAAGGCGGCCGATTCTACTTCTTCTGGATCCAGCTTTGGCCGCAGGAGGTCTATTTCATCACCGGCCTGCTGGTGATGGCGGCCCTGGCCCTGTTCCTGACCACCGCCCTTTTCGGCCGGCTGTGGTGCGGCTACGCCTGTCCCCAGACGGTCTGGACCGACCTTTTCCTGATGGTCGAGCGGCGGTTCGAGGGCGATCGGAACGCCCGCATGAAGCTGGACGCCGCGCCCTGGAGCTTCGACAAGGCCTGGCGAAAGCTGGGCAAGCACGCCGTCTGGCTGGGCATCGCGTTCGGCACCGGCGGCGCCTGGATCTTCTACTTCCATGACGCGCCGACCCTGATACGCACCTTCTGGATCGGCCAGGGGGCGCTCACCGCCTATGTCTCCTGCGCCCTGCTGACGGCCACCACCTACGTCCTGGCCGGGACGATGCGGGAACAGGTCTGCACCTACATGTGCCCCTGGCCGCGCATCCAGGGCGCGATGCTGGACAAACAGTCCCTGCAGGTCACCTACCGCTACGACCGGGGCGAGCCCCGAGGCCCTCACAAGAAGGGCGCCGGCTGGGAAGGACGGGGCGACTGCATCGACTGCAACCAGTGCGTCGTGGTCTGTCCGATGGGCATCGACATCCGCGACGGCGCTCAGCTCGAATGCATCAACTGCGGCCTGTGCATCGACGCCTGCAATGAGATGATGGCCAAGGTCGACCGGCCACGCGGCCTGATCGCCTACGACACCGACGCCGCCGTGCTTGACCGGTCCCAGGGCCGGAAGGCGACATACCGGTTCCTGCGCTCCCGGACGCTCTTCTACGCCGTGCTGCTCAGTCTGCTTTCGGCCCTGATGGTCTGGGGCCTGGCCAACCGCAGCCCGGTGGAGGCCCACGCCCTTCGCGACCGTAACCCGACCTTCGTGCGGCTGCGCGACGGCTCGGTGCGTGATGGATACACCCTCAAGGTCGCCAACCGCGCGTTCGAGGGCCGCACCTTCCTAGTCACCGTCAGCGGCGTTCCGGGCGCCCGGGTGTGGACCCCCGGCTCACGGACGGGCGCGCCGGTGGCCGTCGACGCCGCCGCCAACGAGGTTACCGCCCTGCGGGTCTTCGTCACCGCGCCCGCCGGCAGCCTGACCGCGCCCAGCCTGCCGCTGACCTTCCATCTCACGTCCGGCGAAACGGCCGTCGAGGTCGAGACCGTGTTTCTTTCAGGAGCCGCCAATGCCGACGACTGACGCCGCCCCCGCCGGGGGCTTTCGGATCACCGGCTGGCACGTGCTGGCCGGGGTGACGCTGTTCTTCCTGATCGTGATCGCCGTGGACGTGCTGTTCATCGTCAAGGCCTACGAGAGCTTCTCCGGCCAGATCGTCAAGAACCCCTATGAAGCCGGGTTGGCGTTCAACCAGCGGCTCCAGGACCAGAAGCACCAGGTCGAACTCGGCTGGCGGGTCGATGCCGGGCTGGAGGAGACAGGCGAGCTGGTCATCCGGGTCCAGGACCGCGGTGGCGCGCCGGTGACCGGCCTATCTCCCACCGCCGTGTTCGAGCGTCCCGCCACGGATCGCGGACGCTTGGAACTGGTGTTCCGGGAGGCGGGCGACGGCGTTTACCGCGCGCGTACGCCGCTTGGCGCCGGAGCCTGGGACATGACCGCGGTGCTGGACGGGCCCGCCGGTCCGTTCCGCGCCCAGCGCAGGATCACCGCGCCATGAGCGAAGCGACGGTCGGCGACCTCAGCGCCTTCATCGCCCGCGACGCCGGCGGCCTGGGGCGGCTCGAGCTGCTGGTGCGCGGCGCCCGCTGCGCCGCCTGTCTGGGCAAGATCGAGCGCGGCGTCGCTGCCCTGCCCGGCGTGGCGGCCAGCCGCTTCAACCTCACCACGGGCAAGCTGACCGTCACCCTGGCGCCCGGCCAGGGCGACCCGGCCGCCGTCCAGCGGGCGGTCGAGGCCATGGGCTATGGCGCCAGCCTGTTCGACCCGGCCCAGGCCCTGGCGGCCGAGGACCGGGCGGGTCGCGAGCTGGTCCTGGCCCTCGGCGTGGCCGCCTTCGGGGCCGGCAACGTGATGATGTTCACCGTGCCCGCCTGGGCCGGCCTGTTCGGCCAGGAGCTGTCGCCGGCCACGCGGGAGATCATGTACTGGCTGGCCGCACTGGTGGCCGCCCCCTGCGCCCTGTTCGCTGGAATGCCCTTCTTCCGCTCGGCCTGGAGCGCCTTGCGGCGGGGCAAGGCCAACATGGACGTGCCGATCTCGATCGGGGTGTTGCTGACCCTGGCGGTCAGTTTCTCCGAGACCTTGCAGCACGGGGCCCACGCCTATTTCGACGCGGCCGTCACCCTGCTGTTCCTGCTACTGATCGGCCGCTACCTGGATCACCGCCTGAAGGCGGCCGCCCGGGGCGCGGCCCGTGATCTACTGGCGCTGCAGGCGCCGGTCGCGGTCCGCCTCGACGCCGCCGGCCGCGAGCATGGCATTCCCGTCGGCGAGGTGGCGGTCGGCGATCGGCTGGCCGTCGCGCCGGGAGACCGCATTCCGGTCGATGCGGTGATCGAGACCGGCGCCTCTGAGATCGACAACGCCCTGGTCTCCGGCGAGACCGCTCCGGTCCAGGCCGGGCCGGGCGCCGCCGTCCAGGCGGGGGCCCTCAACCTGTCCGGACGGCTGGTCCTGCGCGCCATCGCCCGCAGCGAGGATTCCACCGTCGCGGCCATCGCCAGGCTGATGGAGGCCGGCGCCCAGGCCCGGGGCGCCTATGTTCGCCTGGCCGACAAGGCCGCCGCCCTCTACGTGCCCGTCGTCCATACCCTGGCGGCGGCGGCTTTCGTCGGCGGGTGGGCGCTCGGGCTGGGCCCACGCGAGGCCCTGTTGCGGGCCGCCGCCGTGCTGATCGTGACCTGTCCCTGCGCCCTGGGCCTGGCCGTGCCCGCGGTGCAGGTGGCCGCCTCCAGCCGACTGTTCCGGCGCGGGGTGCTGGTCAAGTCCGGTGCAGCCCTCGAGCGGCTGGCCGAGATCGACCATGTCGTGTTCGACAAGACCGGGGTCCTGACCGAGGGCCGCCCCCGGCTGCTGAGCTACCTTCCCGCGGTCATTTCCGCCGCCGCCCCGCTGGCGCGCGCCTCGCGCCATCCGTTGGCCCGAGCCCTGGCCGAGCGGGCCGGCGCCGGGCGGGTGGCGACCGATGTGGTCGAGGTCGCGGGCCTCGGGGTCGAGGGGCTGATCGACGGGCGCCGGGCACGGCTGGGCCGGGCGGAATTCGTCGGTGTCTCGCCCTCTCCGGGCGGCGAGAGCGAGCTGTGGTTCGGCTTCGACGGCGCGACCAAGGTTCGGCTGACCTTCTTCGATCCCGTGCGCCCCGACGCGGCCCGCGCCATCGCCGACCTGCGCGGTCTGGGACTGACCGTCGAGATCCTGTCGGGCGACCTGCCGGCGCCTGTCGGCCGGGTGGCCAAGGCCGCCGGCGTCACCCAATGGCGCGCCGGACTGACCCCCTTCGACAAGTCTGCGGCGGTGACCCTGCTGCAGGGCACGGGCCGCAAGGTGCTGATGGTCGGCGACGGCCTCAACGACGCCGCAGCCCTGGCCCTGGCCCACGCCTCGATGGCGCCGGGCACGGCTCTGGACGCCAGCCAGAACGCCGCCGATCTGGTGTTTCTCAATGGCGACCTCGCCGCCGTCGCCCAGGCGATCCGGGTCGCCCGCGCGGCGCGCGCCCGGGCGATGGAGAACTTCGCCTTCTCGGCGCTCTATAATCTCGTTGCCGCCCCCGCCGCGGTGCTGGGCCTGGTCAACCCCTTCGTCGCCGCGATTGCCATGTCCGGGTCATCCCTGGTGGTGATGCTCAATGCCCTGCGGATGAGCTGGGCGGGAGGACCCTCGCGATGACCATCCTGCTGCTGCTGGCCCCGATCTCCGTCGGCCTGGCCCTGATCGGTCTCGGCGGCTTCTGGTGGACCGTTCGGGCCGGCCAGTACGAGGACCCCAGGGGCGACGCCGCCCGCATCCTCGACGACGCCCACGACAGCGCGCCCTGACGCGCGGCGCACGGCGGCGGATTGACCTCGATCAAGGCCGGGTCGCTTTCGGCGCGTCATGCGGGACATCCACGCTTCCGGAGTCCCGCCATGGCCGTTCCCGCACTCTCCGCCGCCCCGGCCCCGCTCGACCGGCGCGGTCTGGTCGAGCGCTTCAGCGGCCGGGCGCCGCGCTACACCAGCTATCCGACGGCGGTGCAGTTCACCGAGGCGGTCGACGCCGGCGTTTATCGGGGCTGGCTGGCGGCCCTGCCGGCGGCGGAGGCGGTGTCGCTCTACGTCCACCTGCCGTTCTGCGCCCGGCTCTGCTGGTACTGCGGCTGCAATACGCGGGCGGTGAACCGGCCAGAGCCGGTCAGCCGCTATGTCGATGGCCTGATCGACGAACTGGCCCTGCTGGAGGCGGCGCTGCCGGCTCGCCTGCCGGCGCGAGCGCTGCACCTGGGCGGGGGGACCCCCAACCTGCTGTCGCGGGACGACATGAGCCGGCTGTTCGAGGCCCTGCGCCGGGTCTTCCAGTTTCCGCCGGCGCTGGAGGTGGCGGCCGAGCTGGACCCGGCGGTCCTTACCCGCGAATGGGTCCTTGCCGCCGCCCATCACGGCCTCAACCGCGCCAGCCTGGGCGTGCAGGACCTCTCCCCTGCGGTGCAGCGGGCGGTGAACCGCATCGAGCCCTTCGAGGTCGTCGCCCGCGCCGCCGGGTGGCTGCGAGAAGTCGGGGTTCGGTCCCTGAATCTCGACCTGATGTACGGCCTGCCCCGCCAGACACAGGCCGATGTCCTGACCACCTTGCGACAAGTCCTAACCCTCCGGCCCGAGCGCCTGGCCCTGTTCGGCTACGCCCACGTCCCCTGGATGAAGAGCCACCAGCAGCTGATCGACGAGGCCCTGCTTCCCGGGCCCGCCGAGCGGCTCGACCAGAGCGAGGCCGCCGCCGAGCTGCTGGCCGTCGAGGGTTACGTCCGCATCGGCCTCGACCACTTCGCCCTGCCCACCGACGACCTCGCCATCGCCCAGCGGGTAGGGCGCCTCCACCGCAATTTCCAGGGCTACACCACCGACGGGGCCGACACCCTGATCGGCCTCGGCGCCTCCGCCATCGGCCGCCTGCCCCAAGGCTTCATCCAGAATCAGGGACGGGAGCTGGCCTGGCGCCAGGCCGTCGCGGCAGGCGACCTGCCCGTCGCGCGCGGCGTCGCCCTGACCGACGACGACCGGTTTCGCGGCGAGATCATCGAGCGGTTGATGTGCGACCTGGCCGTGGACCTCGCCGCGGTCTGCGCCCGGCATGCCAGGCCCTACCAGGACCTGGCCCCGGCGCTGGCCGACCTGGCCCCGCTGCTCGAAGACGGCCTGGTGGTCCTCGTCGACCAGCGGCTGGGGGTCACTCAGGACGGCCGGCCGGTCGTTCGTTCAGTGTGCGCCGCCTTCGACCGCTATCTCGACGGCGCGGCGGGCCGCCACGCCAAGGCTCTGTAACACCCAGGTTTGACCCCTATCAAAGCCGGACGGTCGCCGACGGACCATGATCCCCACGCCTCCCAGTGAGGCCGACAAAAAGGGGATAGCCATGATCAGACACACCGCCCTGGCCGCCGCCGGCCTGCTCCTCACAGCCGTTGCCAGCCCCGCGTTGGCGCAGGAATTCACGCCGAAGGAAAAGGGGACCTGGCTGGTCACCGCCCGGGTCAGCGATGTCGCCCCGGACGCGTCGGGCGACATCCGCACCGCCGCCGGCGTCGACACCGGCCTCGACGTCGAGGTCAGCGACTATGTCGTCCCCACCCTCGGCTTCACCTACTTCGTCACCGATCACATCGCCGTCGAGGCGATCCTGGGGACCAGCAAGCATGAGATCAGCGCCAAGGGCCCCGCCGGCTCGGTCCGCGTCCACGACACTTGGGTGATCCCGCCGGTGGTCGCCGTGCAATACCACTTCAACCCCAAGGGCCGGGTCAGCCCGTACGTCGGCGCAGGGCTGAACGGCATGATCTTCTACGGCGGCGAAGACAAGGGCGGCTTCAAGGTCGATGTCGAGGACGGCATCGGCTACGCCCTGCAGGCGGGGGTCGATGTCGCCCTGAAGGGCGACTGGTCGCTCAACCTGGACGCCAAGAAGGTGTTCTTCGAGACCGACGCGGACATCAACAACGGCGCGCTCAAATCCGACGTCACTCTGGACCCCTGGGTCCTCTCCGTCGGCGTCACCCGGCGGTTCTGAGGCCGGGCCGGCCTGGCCGGCGGTGCGGGCGGTCACGCCCGCACCGTTCTCCGGCGCGACCTCGGCCAGGGCTTCCTCGATCGAGACCCTTGACGTTCCTCGGCTTGGGCGAACAGCCGCTCGCCAAAGCCTCCGTGCATGCTAGCTTCGGGGGAACAAGGGATGGGCAGCCCGATGCAGGCGGCCCCTCGAGGGAGGATGCATGAAGGGCCCGGCCATTTTCCTGGCGCAGTTCGCCGGAGACGAACCGCCGTTCAACAGCCTGGAGGCCATCGCGGGCTGGGCGGGCGACCTTGGCTACAAGGGCGTGCAGATCCCGACCTGGGACCGGCGATTGTTCGATCTGGCCCTCGCCGCCGAAAGCGACGCTTATTGCGACGAGGTCAAGGGCGTGCTGGCCGCCGCCGGGCTTGAGGTGTCGGAGCTGTCGACCCACACCCAGGGGCAGATGGTGGCGGTGCATCCGGCCTATGACGAGATGTTCGACGGCTCCGCCCCCGCCCGAGTGCGCGGCAATCCGGCGGCGCGGCAGGCCTGGGCGGTGGAGCAGGTTCTGCTGGGGGCCAAGGCCTCACGCCGGATGGGGCTGGATGCCCATGTCACCTTTTCGGGCTCCCTGGCGTGGCCCTATCTCTATCCCTATCCGCAGCGTCCGGCCGGCCTCATCGAAGAGGCGTTCGACGAGCTGGCCCGGCGCTGGCGGCCGATCCTGGACGCCTTCGAGGAGGCGGGGGTCGACCTTTGCTACGAGATCCACCCGAGCGAAGACCTGTTCGACGGGACGACCGTGGAGATGTTCTGGGACCGCGTGGATCACCATCCTCGCGCCTGCCTGCTCTACGATCCCAGCCACTTCCTGCTGCAGCAGCTCGATTATCTCGAATACATCGACCTCTACCACGAGCGGATCCGGATGTTTCACGTCAAGGACGCCGAGTTCCGGCCCACGGGGCGGCAGGGCGTCTACAGTGGGTACGCGCCCTGGAAGGAGCGGGCCGGACGGTTCCGGTCGCTGGGTGACGGCCAGATCGACTTCAAGGCCATCTTCTCGAAGTTCGCCCAGTACGGCTATCGCGGCTGGGCGGTGCTGGAATGGGAGTGCGCCCTGAAGGACCCGGTGGACGGGGCCCGGGAAGGCGCGACCTTCATCCGCGACCACATCATCAAGGTCACGGGCAAGAGTTTCGACGATTTCGTGGCCACCGGCGTCGATGCGGCGACCAATCGCCGACTGCTGGGCCTCGACCGCTAGGATGCGCCTCGCGCTAGGCATGATCGGGGGCGGGGAGGGCGCCTTCATCGGGGCGGTGCATCGCATGGCCGCCCGGCTGGACGACCGCTGGACCCTGGCCGCCGGGGCGTTCAGCGGCGATGCCGGACGCTCGCGGGCGTTCGGGCAGTCGCTCGGCCTGGCCGAAGACCGCTGCTACGGCGACTGGCAGGCGATGGCGCGGGCGGAAGGCGCCCGGCCGGACCGAATCGACGCGGTGGCCATCGTCACCCCCAACCACCTGCACCACGCGCCGGCGCAGGCCTTCCTGGAAGCCGGTATCGCCGTGATCTGCGACAAGCCGCTGACGACCAGCTTGGCCGATGCGCTCGACCTGGCGGGAACGGTGGCGCGCACCGGGACCCCGTTGGTTCTGACCCACAACTACAGCGGCTATGCGATGGTCCGGCAGATGCGGGCCATGGTGGCGGCGGGAGACCTGGGCGCCATCCGGGTGGTCCAGGCCGAGTATGCGCAGGACTGGCTGGCCGCGCCCCTGCCCGGCAACAAGCAGGCCGACTGGCGGGGCGATCCGGCGAAGGCCGGACCCGGCGGCGCGCTGGGCGACATCGCCACCCATGCCTACCACCTGGCGACCTTCGTCCTGGGGGCGGCGGCGGACCAGGTCAGCGCGGAGACTTCGCGGTTCGTGGCCGGGCGGGTGCTGGATGATGACGTGCAACTGCGCCTGCGCTGGGCTGGTGGTGCGCGCGGCCAGCTGTGGGCCAGCCAGGTGGCGGTCGGGGCGGCGAACGGGCTGCGGCTTCGGCTCTATGGAGAGCGCGGCGGGCTGGAGTGGTCGCAGGAGGATCCGGATATCCTGCGGTTCACGCCGCTGGGCGAGCCGCCGCGACTCTTGCGGCGCGGAGGCCCCGGTCTGTCGGCGGCGGCGCAGGCGGCGACCCGCATCCCGGCCGGGCATCCCGAAGGCTATCTGGAAGGCTTCGCGCGGATCTACGCCGATGCGGCGGACTTGGTTTCGGCCCACAGGAGCGGCCAGTCGCCGCCCCCGACGGCCCTGGACCTGCCCGGCGTGGACGCCGGGGTCCAGGGAGTTCAGTTCATCGAGGCGGCGGTGCGTAGCGCCGCGGCGGACGGCCGCTGGACGTCGCTTGGGGAGACGGGTGCATGATCCGGCAGAGCTTTGCCTGGTGGTCCTTCACGGCTGGCCGTGAGGTCGAGCCCGCTGTGCTGCTGCGCGAGGCGGCGGCCGCGGGCGCCATGGGGGTGGAGATGCTGCCGGAACCGCTCTGGCCGGTTGCGCGGGATGCGGGGCTCTCCCTGGTCACCCTGACCGGCCACACCCTGGAGCGCGGCTTCAACGATCGATCCCTGCATGCCGCCCTCAGCGACGAGGTCCGCCGCAACATCGACAGCGCCGCCGCCGGCGGGGTCGAGGCGGTGATCGTCTTCTCCGGCAACCGCATCGGCGACGGCGCCGACGCGCCCGCCATCGACGCCTGTATCGAGGGCCTGGCCCCGGTCGTGGCCCATGCCGAACAGGCCGGGGTGCGGCTGCTGATGGAGCTGCTCAACAGCAAGGTCGACCATCCGGGCCACCAGTGCGACCGCACCGCCTTCGGAGCGGCGGTGGTCCAGGGCGTGGGTTCGCCGGCCCTGCGGCTGCTCTACGACGGCTATCACATGCAGCTGATGGAGGGGGATCTGAGCCGAACCATCCGCGCCCATTTCGACCTGATCGGCCATGTCCACACCGCCGGGGCGCCCGGCCGGCGCGACCTGGATGACCGGCAGGAAATCAACTGGCCGGCCATCGCCGGGCTGCTGCGCCATCTGGGATACCAGGGCTGGGTGGGGCACGAGTTCGTGCCGCGCGGCGAGCCGGTCCCGGCGCTGCGGGCGGCGCTCGCCCAGTTCGAAGACCCGGCGGAGGCGGCCTGATGTTCGATGCGATCGTTGTCGGGTCCGGGATCAGCGGCGGCTGGTCGGCCAAGGAGCTCTGCGAGCGGGGCTTGAAGGTCCTGCTGCTCGAGCGCGGCCCCGAGGTGGCCCACGGTCCGGGCTACAGCCATGACCAGGCGGCGGGGCTCCGGCGGCGGGACGACCAGATTCCGCAGGCGGAGCGAGACCTCCACTACCCCTATCACGTCGGGGTCTCCTACGCCCTGTTCAATTCCAACAAGGCCTTCTGGGCCAGCGACCACGACTATCCCTACGAGACCGTGCCTGGCCGACCCTACCGCTGGATCCGCGGCTATCAGCTGGGCGGACGGTCGCTGACCTGGGGGCGGCAGTCCTACCGCTGGGCGCCGCAGGATTTCCTCTCCAACCTCCAGGACGGCCACGGCGTCGACTGGCCGATCCGCTATGAGGACCTGGAGCCCTGGTACGACCACGTCGAGGCCTTCGCCGGGATCAGCGGCGATTTCGACGGCCTCGAACAGCTCCCCGACGGCGACTTCCTGCCGGCCTTTCCGTTCAACGACGTCGAACTGGCCGCCAAGGCCCGGATCGAGGCCGACTGGCCGACCCGCCGGATGATCATGGGCCGCACCGCCCACCTCAGCCGCGTCGCCAAGCCCCAGATGGACCTTGGCCGAAAGCGCTGCGAACAGCATATGCGCTGCTATCACGGCTGCCCGCTGGGCAGCTATTTCTCCAGCCAGGCCGCCACGCTTCCGGCCGCCCAAAACACCGGCAATCTGACGGTCCTGACCGATCGGATTGTCGAGAGCGTCATCCACGATCCGGCGACCGGCCGGGTGACCGGGGTGCGGACGATCCGTCGGCTGGACAAGGGAGGGGAGACCTTCGAGGCGCGGATGGTCTTCCTCAACGCCTCGACCATCAATACCGCCGCCCTCCTCCTGAACTCGAAGTCGGAGGCGTTTCCCCGCGGCCTGGCCAACGGCAGCGACCAGGTCGGCCGCAACCTGATGGACCACGTCAGCAGCAAGCCCATCGTCGGCAAGATGCCGGGTTTCGGCGACGTCTACGACCAGCGCGACCGGCCCACCGGCCTCTACATTCCGCGCTACGGCAATGTGACCGAGACGGACAAGCCCTACCTGCGCGGCTTCGGCATGCAGGGCGGCGCCGCCCGGTCCCGGCGCATGGAGGGGGCCGTCCAGGGGTTCGCCGGCGGCGATGAGGAGGACACCGGCTTCCGGGGCTGGAGCTTCTCGCTGCTGCCGTTCGGGGAAGTGCTGCCCGACCCGAACAATCGCGTCACCCTGTCGGAAACCCGCCGGGACAGCTGGGGAGTGCCCGTGCCGGTCATCGACGCCGCCCATGGTCCAAACGAGGCCGCGATGATGAGGGCGGCGGCGCGCGATGCAGCCGAGATGCTGCGGGCGGCCGGCTGCACCGACATCACCCCCTGGGAAGAGGCCGGCGAGCAGCTGACGCCGCCCGGCGACCGCATCCACGAGATGGGGACGGCGCGCATGGGACGCGATCCGGCCACCTCCGTGCTGAACCGCTGGGGACAGGCCCATGAGGTGGCCAACCTCTTCGTCTCCGACGGCTCGGTGATGGCCTCCAGCGCGTCGATGAACCCGTCGCTGACCTACATGGCCATCGCCGCCCGGACGGCGAACCATGCGGCCGATCTGCTGGAACAGGGAGCCTTGTGATGAGACCGATCGGCCTTCAGCTCTACACCCTGCGCAAACCCTTCGCGGCCGACCCCCTTGGCACGCTGGAGCGCGTCCGTGAGGTCGGCTACGACGCGGTGGAGTTCGCCGCGCCGCTTGGCTCCGATTTCGCGGGCTTTTCCGCGCGGATGCGGGACATCGGGCTCGATTGCCCCTCAGCCCATGTGGGCCTCGTCGACATGGCTGAGCGGCCTGACGAGGTGCTGGCCATGGCCGAGACGCTCGGCTGCCGGTACTTGGTGATGCCCTATGTGCTGCCCGACCAGCGCGACTGGCAGGCCGTCATCTCGACCCTTGGGGCCTTCGCCCGGCGGGCGCGGGACGAGGGGCTCCGGGTCGCCTACCACCACCACGATTTTGAGTTCGAGACGACCGACGGCGTTCGGCCGTTCGACCGCCTGGTGGCCGAGACCGACCCGGACCTCGTCGACTTCGAGCTCGACGTCTATTGGCTCAAGAAGGGCGGCGAAGATCCGGCGGCGGTCATCGAGCGGATGGCCGGACGGGTGAAGCTGCTCCACCTCAAGGACATGGCTCTCGATGGCGGCATGGCCGATGTCGGAGAGGGAACCTTCGACTTCGCGGCCCTGATCCAGGCCGCCGACACCGCCGGCGCGCAGCACTACTTCGTCGAACACGACTTCCCGCCGGCCCCCTACTGGCCGAGCGTTGAGGCCAGCCTCGGGCATCTGCGAACGCTCGACTAAGTTTGCGACGAGCGCCGCTGGCGGTGCGAGCCGTCACGCCCGCACCATTCTGGGGCCTGACCTCGACTAGGGCTTCACCACGCCCAGCTTCAGGGCTTCCTCGATCGAGATCCAGGGGGTGATTTTGAAGTTCTGGGGCTCGGGAGGGCTGACGTTGCGGCCGTCCTGGGTGACCAGGGCGCCATTGGGATAGAGCGGTCCCATCGGGCGGCTGGTGACATCCAGGCCGTCGGTCTCCGAGGAGCCGTCGATGCCGGCCGGGCCATTGGCCACGATGGCGAAGGAGCCGACATACTCGTGGGCGCCGTCGCGGCGGAACAGCGCGTAGCTGTTGTTCCCTTGACTGGAGAGGACGATGTAGCCCTTGCCGCCGGGCTGCAGGTAGAGGCTGACCCCTTCCAGGTCGTCCTTCAGCGCCTTGTTGCTGGCGACGCTGGTCACCTGGCTACGCTTTTCCGGGCCCTTGGGCTCGGCGTTCAGCTTCCAGAGGGCGATGTCCTCCTCGGCCACGTAGAGCCAGCCGGTTTCGTCATCGGCGACACAGCCCTCCGTTTGCGTGGCGAAGGCAAATTCGCGGACCAGAGTGGCCTTGACCTTGCCGGCCTTGGTCCCGTCCAGCCGCCATTGGCGCATCTTGCCGTCGGTGTCGTTGATGTAGACGTAGGTCTTGCCGCCCTTGCCCCGGTACATGCACAGGCCATAGGGATCGCCCAGGCCTGTGCCCTGCACCCCGTCGGAGACGTTGGTCAGGGTCCCGGTGGCGCCGTCGAGGCTGTAGATGGCGATGGCGTTGCGAGTGCGGTCGCTGGCGGTGACCAGGGTCACCGGGGCGCCGTTCAGCATGAAGCCGTCGCGCAGGTCGACGTTGTTCATCTTGCCGTCGGCGGCGAAGGACAGCCGCTTGCCGGTCAGGTCATAGACCCCAAGGCCCGCCTGCTTGTCGGTGCCGATGACCAGGCTGCGGGCCGGGTCGGTCGGATTGACCCAGTTGGCCGGATCGTCCGCCGCGTCGCCGCCCTGGCCGACTGGCTGGGTCTCGGCGGTGGGCCGGACGATCGGCATCGGCTGAGGCAGGACCGCGCGCGGATCGGCCGGGGCGCCGAGGGCGAGATTCAGCGGCGCGGCCACGTCGGCGAAGCGCAGCAGCTTGTAGTTGGCGCCGCCCTCGTTCTCGTCGTCCATGGCCAGCAGCAGGCCCTTGCCCGCAGCCAGGCCGCCGGCGTTCTCGACCCCGGCGGCGGCGAAGGTTCCGCGATAGCCGTGGTCGGCCTCGCGGTCGAAGACGTGGAAATTGTTCGCCGAGGCATTCGATACGATCAGGTATCGCGCGCCCGGACCCTGATCGACCACGGCCACGCCGCCGACCTCCTCGGTGATCCGGCCCAGCCGCACCGCGTCGATCAGCATCGGGATGGTTTCGGCTTCCGGCTCAGCGTCGAACTTCCAGACTCCGACCGCCTGTTCGGAGACATAGAGGGCGCCGCTGGCGTCATCGACGGTGCAGTAGCTGGCTTCGGAGGCGATGTTCAGCTTGCGGACGAGGCGGCCGTCGAGCTTGCCCTGACCATTGTCGAAGATCGACCACTGCTCGATCTCCCCGGCCGCGCCGAGGGCGAACATATAGAGGCTGCCGTCCAGCGGGCTCTTGTAGAGGCAGGAGGCCTCGGCCGACAGGCCGGCGGGCAACTCGCGGGCGCCGACCTCGGTCAGGCCCGACTCGACGGTGAAGAAGCGCATCTTGGCGCCCTGGGCGTCCATGGCGCCAAGGACCGTCACCGACTGTCCGCCGAGCGGCACGTTGTAGCGGACATCGACGCTGACCACCTCGCCGGCCGGCGTGGCCGACAGCCGCGCGCCGGCGGCGTCATAGAGCTCGATGCCGCTCAGTCCTCCGCTGCCGGCGATACGCACCGTTCCATCGGCGTCGAAGATCAGGGCGCCGGCGTTGGCGTCGTTGCGGGTGGTCGGGGCGGTCTGGCCCACCGGAGCCACGGCGACCGGCGGCGCGGCCTGGGCAAACGCCGTTCCCGCCAGCGCGCGGGCAGGATAGCGCACCGGCTGGCGGTGAGAGAGGGATTCGAACCCTCGATAGAGTTTCCCCTATACACGCGTTCCAGGCGTGCGCCTTCAACCACTCGGCCACCTCACCGCATGCCGCGAGGGCGTGCGCTGCGCCGCTGGAGCTCTTCAGCCCCCGGCGCGGGAAGGCGCGCAATATACTCAGGGCGCCCTTCGGAGCAAGCGGACTTATGGATTGGGTGAAATCGGTCGCGGGACGTCCTATCTTAGGCGTCGATCGATCCGCCGGAGCCTCGCCATGTTCTTCAAGAAGTCCTCGGAAATGCCCACCGCCGATACCGCCCTGCCGGGCCGGGCCCAGCCGGTGCTCGGCGAGCACGAGCGCCACTTCGTCAACGGCCGCCCGCTGCACGGCCCCTGGCCCGAAGGGCTGGAGACGGCGGTGTTCGCCATGGGCTGCTTCTGGGGCGTGGAGCGAATCTTCTGGCAGATCCCAGGGGTCTATTCGACCGCCGTGGGTTACGTCGCCGGCTTTACCCCCAACGCTACCTATGACGAGGTCTGCTCGGGCCGCACCGGCCATACCGAGGCGGTGCTGGTGGTCTACGACCCCAGGGTCGTCACCTATGAGGCGCTGCTGAAGGCCTTCTGGGAAAACCATGACCCGACCCAGGGCATGCGCCAGGGCGGCGACATCGGCACCCAGTATCGCTCGGGCATCTACCCGCAGAACGACGCCCAGGCCGCCGCCGCGGTGGCCTCGAAGGAAGCCTATGCCCAGGCCCTGTCGGCCGCCGGCAGGGGTGCGATCACCACCGAGATCGCCGAGGCCGGCCCCTTCTACTACGCCGAGGACTACCACCAGCAGTACCTGGCCAAGAACCCCGGCGGCTACTGCGGCATCGGCGGCACCGGCGTGGAGTGCCCGATCGGCCTGGGGGTTGAGGCTTGACCCCTGAGGCCTTCGACAAGGCCTGCCGCGCGTTGCCGGGCGTGACCATGGACGTCCAGTGGGGCGACGACCACGTCTACAAAGTCGGCGGCAAGATGTTCGCCGTCTACGGGCCGGCGGCGGACAATTTCTCGTTCAAGGCCAGCGACATCGCCTTCGAGGTTCTGACCGAGACAGGGCGCGGCAGCCCGGCCCCCTATCTGGCGAAGGCCAAATGGGTCTGGTTCGCCTCGCTCGAAGCGCAAAATGCCGCCGAGGTGGAAGGTTGGCTCACGTCTGCCCACGGCCTGGTCGCAGCCAAATTGACCAAGAAGCTGCGGGCCGAACTCGGCGTCGGCTGAGCCGACGACGGGCTACTCCCGCCCGCTCTGGTCGAGGGTCTTGCGCAGTTCGCGCACCGCCATCGCCGCGGGGCTGTAGGTCTGACGCCAGGCCAGCAGCAGCACCGCCCCAAGGGTGGCGCCGGCAAAGGCCACGGGGCCGAACATCCAGGCGGCCGCCGCCAGGGCGAAGTAGTAGCCGCGAACTCCCGCGTTGAAGGCGGTCAGAGAGCCGTTCAGCACCCGCGCCGCCGCCTGGGCGACCGCGTCGACCACCGCCGGGTCGGCCGGCGGTCCGCCTTCGGGCGATTCCGGCGCGGCCCCGACGATGGTCAGGGTGTAATTCATCTGGCGGATCGACCAGATGAAGTCGAGCAGGCCGCGCGACAGGGTGACAAGCACCACGGCCAGCTGGATCTCGAACAGCAACCGGGTGCTGGTGCGGATGACGTCCAGGGAAGAGACCGAGGCGAAGCTGTCCTCGCCGCCGAACAGCACCCCCGCCGCCGCCGCGATCAAAAGCAGGTTGGAGCTGGCGAAGAAGCTGGCCGAGTTGAGGGCGTGGCCGAGCAACTGGCCGTCCATGAACCTGCTCTCGCGGCGGCTCATCTCCAGCATCCAGGCGACCCGCACCCGGGCCATGTCGCTGTTCAACACCCCGCCCGGCCCCCGCAGGGCCCGCAGGGCCGGCTCGTAGAAGACCCAGCAGAGGATGAAGAAGGCGAGCGCGGCCAGGTCCGGTATCGGAATGCCCACGGCGTCAGTCCTCCTTGATCAAGCTGGTCTTCTGGGTGTCGCGCAGCAGGGCCGAGATGCCCAGCGCCACCACCATGACGGCTGCCACATACCAGTAGAAGCCGCTCTCCATACCCTGTTGCTTGAACCACAGGGCGACCATTTCGGCCGTGCCCCCGAAGGCGGCGTTGCCGATGGCGTAGGGGAGGGCCACGCCCAGCGCCCGCACATGGGCGGGGAACAGCTCGGCCTTCACCACCGCGCTGATCGAGGTGTAGGCCGACTGGACGGTCAGGGCGGCCAGGATCAGGCCGAACGCCGCAAAGGGGTTGCCGCCGCTGGCGGCGATCAGGCTGAACACCGGCACGGATGCCAGCGCCCCGCCGCCGAAAGCGATGACCAGCATCCGCTTGCGCCCCAGCCGGTCCGACAGCCAGCCGAACAGCGGCTGGATCAGCATGAACACCACCAGGGTAGCCAGGTTGATCGCCCCGGCCGCCTCCTTGCTGAAGCCGGCCGTGTTCTCCAGGAACTTCAGCATGTAGGTGGTGTAGGCATAGAAGCCGAGCGAGCCGGCGGCGGTCAGCCCCATGATCGCCAGCGTCTCCTTCGGGAACTTCAGGAACAGCAGCATGGTCCGCCCACGCGGCAGGCCCTCGGCCTTCGCGGCCTCGAAGCTGGCGCTCTCCTCCATGCTCCGCCGCATCCAGAACACCACGACGGCCAGGCCCGCCCCGATGAAGAAGGGGATGCGCCAGCCCCAGGCGGCGAGATCGGCCTTGTCCATGGTCTGTTGCAGCACCACCAGCACCAGAGCCGCCATCAGCTGACCCATGATCAGGGTCACGTACTGGAAGCTGGACCAGAAGCCGCGCCGGGCCTTGCCGGCCATCTCGCTCATATAGGTGGCGCTGGCGCCGTACTCGCCGCCCACCGAAAGGCCCTGCAGCAGCCGGGCGATCACCAGGATGTAGGCCGCCGCCTCGCCGATCTGCGCATGGCCGGGGGTCAAGGCGATGATCAGCGAGCCGACGCACATCATCGCAACGGACAGGGTCAACGCCGCCTTGCGCCCAGCCTTGTCGGCATACATCCCCATCAGCCAGGCGCCGAGCGGCCGCGCCCCGAATCCGACGGCGAAGACCACGGCGGTCTTCATGTACTGGGCGGTCTGGTCCCCCTCGGGGAAGAAGATCTTGGCGAAATAGATGGCGAAGGCCGAATAGGCGAACCAATCGTACCATTCGACCAGATTGCCCGCCGACCCGCCGAGGATGGCGCGCAGCCGCTGCAGCGGCGTGAGCCCGGGCCGCGCGGCCTCCGGCGGCAGCTGGGCGTCGGCCCCCGTTTCAGTCGCGCTCATCCCACTCCCCTTATTTTGGAGGAGGTTAGGCGAGCCTTGGGCGAAAGGGGAGGGGGTTACCCCAAACGAAAAACGCCGGCCCGAAGGCCGGCGCTCTCGAAACCGTTGGATCCACGCTTAGCGGAGGATCCAGGCGCCCCGGCCGGTGGAGGGCAGGATCCAGGTCTGGCCGATATCGTCCTCGTCCGGCAGGCCCAGCAGGGCGTTCAGCGGCGGACGGACGGTCGGGGGCAGGTTGTCGTCGCCCACCACATAGGGCGTGTCGATCAGCAGGAAGGCCAGCGACTGGTAGGCGCGGCCGCCGGTCAGAACGGGGCCGGGCTGTTCGCCGCCGGTCATGTCCGGGGCGGTGGCGGTGATCACCGGCGCCACCGGGGTGAAGTCGATCACCGGACGGCCGAAATCGGTCAGGTCGATGTCGCCCAGCGCGCCGGCCAGCGGTTCGCCGGCGTCCTGGTTGATGAGCACCAGCGGCTCTTCGGTCTTCTCGGACACCGTGCGGGTCAGGGCGGCTGGCGCGTCTTCCTCGACCGTCACGGCCGGGGCGGCGGCGTCCTGGTCGCCTTCGGGCTCGGCGGGCGGCGGCAGTTCGACCAAGGTCAGCTCGGAATTGTCGCCGAGGTCGTTCTGGTCGAACGAAATGGTGTTGAGCGCGCCCTGCGCCGCTTCCAGCGGCTGGATATGCTCAAGGCCGAGCTCGTATTCGCTGAAGTCGCCGACATAGAGGGCGCCCGGCACCCGGCCGACGATCACGATCTCGCCGGCATCGTAGCGACTCGGGCCGCCGATCAGGTCTTCAAGCGAGCCCAGGCCGTCGTTCCCCCAGCGGCCGTAGGCGTATTCGTCGTCGAACAGCATCAATTCAGTCCCCACCTTCGTCCGCACGTCTGGACGATCAACGTTACAGCTACCACGCCCTGTGCAAAACGCCAGCCCCGCGAGAGCGCTTTACGCCTCCAAACGCGGCGGTTTGTGGCTTCCGCGCCAACAGGTCGCATTGGTCACCGTTCCCTCACGGAAAGTCTGATACAACACTTGGCCTAAGACGGGAGTTAACAAGAACATGGGCCCCACCGGCCTGGCAGTCCGCGGTTCACGCGGTCTCCTGAAGCAGATCCGGGAAGCGATGGCCGGGGCCGGGCCGGCCCAGGCCAAGCTCGACATGGTCGTGCGGATCATCGCCCGCTCGATGGTGGCCGAGGTCTGCTCGATCTATCTGCGCCGTTCGCACAACGACCTGGAGCTTTTCGCCACCGAGGGCCTGGCCCGCGAGGCCGTTCACGTCACCCGCCTCAAGGCAGGCGAGGGCCTGGTCGGCGAGATCGTGCGCCAGGGCCGGCCGCTGAACCTGTCCGACGCCCCGAACCACCCGGCCTTCGCCTATCGCCCGGAAACGGGGGAAGACCCCTACCATGCCTTCCTCGGTGTGCCGCTGCTGCGCGGCGGCCGGGCGATCGGGGTGCTGGTGGTCCAGAACGCCACGACCCGCACCTACAGCGAGGAAGAGGTCGAGGACCTGCAGATCATCGCCATGGTGCTGGCCGAGCTGGTCGGCTCCGGCGACATCCTGGGCGAGGCCGAGCTCCGCGACGTCGAGATCGCGCCCCATCGGCCCGAACGGCTGAAGGGCGCCAAGTTCGCCGACGGGCTCGCCTTCGGTGTGGCGGTGCTGCACGAGCAACCGGTGGCCGTCGGTCATCTGCTCAGCGAAGACCCGGTGGCCGAGGAAGCGCGGCTGAAGACGGCCATCGCCGCCTTGCAGAGCCAGATCGACCATCTGCTGGAGGGCGAGGGCGGGCTGATCGGCGCCTCCTACGAGGTGCTGGAAACCTACCGGATGTTCGCCCACGACCGGGGCTGGAACCGCTCGCTTGAAGAGGCTGTGCGTTCGGGCCTCAGCGCCGAGGCGGCGGTCGAGCGGGTGCGCTCGGAACACCGCGCCCGGCTGGGCAAGGCCAAGGACCCCTATCTGCGTGAGCGCCTCCATGACCTGGAGGACCTCAACGACCGGCTGCTGCGCCATCTGGCCGGGGACGTGGACGTCAAGCGCGAGCTGCCGCATGACGCGATCCTGATCGCACGTAACCTCGGCCCCGCCGACCTGCTGGAATACGACCGCACCCGGCTGAAGGGCATCCTGCTGGAAGAGGGCTCGACGGCCAGTCACGCAGCCATCGTCGCCCGGGCGCTGGATATCCCCTGCGTCGGCCGCCTGGCGTCCTTACGAGACCGGATCAACCAGGGTGACCCGGTGATCGTCGACGCCGAGAGTGGCGAGGCCTTCCTGCGGCCCCGACCCGACGTCATCAAGGCGCTGAACGCCCGGCTGGAGGTGCGCACCCAGCGCAAGGCCGAGTTCGCCAAGCTGCGCGACACCCCGGCCTTCACGCGCGACGGTCACAAGGTGACCTTGCTGATGAACGCCGGCCTGGCCATGGACCTCGACATCCTGCGGGAGACCGGCGCAGAGGGCATCGGCCTGTTCCGCACCGAATTCCAGTTCATGGTCGCCGAGGAGCTACCCCGGCTGGAAGCCCAGACGGCGCTCTATCAAAAGGTGTTCGACGCCGCCGACGGCCTGCCGGTCACCTTCCGCACCCTGGACCTGGGGGGTGACAAGCTGCTGCCCTACATGGAGGCGGAGCGGGAGGAGAACCCGGCGCTGGGCTGGCGCGCCGTGCGCATGGGGCTGGATCGCCCGGCCCTGCTGAAGATGCAGCTGCGCGCGCTGATCTGGGCCTCCAAGGGCCGGCCGCTGCGGATCATGTTCCCGCTGGTCGCCAGCGTCGATGAGTTCCGCGCCGCCCGCGCCATGGTCGACAACGAGGTCAGCTGGGCCCTGCGCCGCGGCCGCCCGGCTCCCAGCCGCCTGGACGTCGGGGCGATGATCGAGGCGCCCTCGCTGGTCTGGCACCTGGACGCCCTGCTGCCGATGACCGACTTCGTCAGTGTCGGCACCAACGACCTGATGCAGTACCTGTTCGCTGCCGACCGGGGGAACCCCCGCGTCGCCGACCGCTACGACCCGCTGTCGCCCCCGGCCCTGCGCGCGCTGAAGATGATTCAGTCGGCCTGTGCCGAAACGGGAACGCCGGTATCTGTTTGTGGCGAAATGGCCGGCCGGCCGCTAGAGGCGTTCGCCCTGACCGCGCTCGGCTTCGACCGGCTGTCGATGCCGCCGGCCGGCATCGGTCCCGTGAAGCAGATGGTGCTGAGCTGCGACAGAGAAGCCGCTTCCCGTGGCGTCAACGCCCTCATAAAAGGCGCGGCGGGATCGATCCGGAACGAGATCGAGACCCTGGCCCGGAAATTGTATGTGGCCGTGTGACGTTTGACCACGGCGGGGGTTACTGCATTGAAATCCGGGCTTTATTTTGTTATCCACAAAAGATCGTTAATGCTTCCCGCGCTACGGGAAGTTGACGGCGGGAGTCTCGCCTCGAGCGCGAACTCCGGGGTGCGTTTCGAGTGGGGGCTGTCTTAGCCATGGCGCGGGATACCGGGATTACGTCATTGTACCGACCGGGCGAATACGATCCTACGGCGCCGCTGAGCGACGTGCCTGGCCTCTACGATGGGGCCGACATCGGCGCGGCCCTGAAGGCCGTGCGCGAATTCCATGGCGTCACCCTGCAGGACCTGGCCGACGCCACCCGCATCCGCCAGACCTATCTCGCGGCCCTCGAGGACATGCGGCTGGAGGAGCTGCCCTCGCGGCCGTTCGCCATCGGCTATGTGAAAGCCTACGCCAAGCACCTGGGCCTCGACGCCGACGCGGCGGTCGAGCGCTTCCGCCAGGAGCATCCCGATCACGAGGAGGGCCTGCGCGCCCCGGTCGGTATGCGCAAGCAGCGGGATTCCCGCCTCAGCCTGATCCTTATTGCCGGTATCCTGGTCTTCGCCGCCTTCGTGCTGTGGAACATCGCCCAGCGGGCGATCACCGCTCAGGCCGCCCCACACAAGCCGACCATCGCCGCGGCCGCGCCGGCTGCCGCGCCATCGTCGGACGGCGGTGGTCCGATCCAGGTCGGCGGCGCCCTGCCGCCGCCGGTGGAATCCACCACCCCGCCGCTCTACGAGACCCCCGGCCTGGCCAACAGCACCGACGGCTCCGCCGACGCGGTGGACGCCGCCGCCAAGGCCCGCAAGGCCACCGAAGCGGCCCAACCGGTGCTGCCCAGCATGCCGGTCGGCTCGGTGTTCAAGCCCCAAGGCGCCATTCTTGGCGCGCCCGCCGGCCCCGGCGCCACCCAGGTGGTCATCCAGGCCCGCCGCAACGGCGTCTTCGAGGTGCGCGGCGCCGATGGCTCCAGCTACTTCACCCGCGTGTTGCAGGCCGGCGAAGCCTACCGCGTGCCGGCGCTCAAGGGGCTCAGCATCACTGTTTCCGACCCGGCCGTCTTCGACGTCTTCGTCGCCGGCCGCTACACCGGCCCTCTGCCGGCGACGGTCAGCAAGGCGGACGCGCTGGTTCCCAAGCCGGTTCCTTAGGGCTCAGATCGCGCGCTTGATCCAGTCCGGCGGCTCCACGGCCGCCGGCCGCCCATCCACGGTCAAGGCCCCGTCGATCCGGTCCAGCCGCATCAGGCCCAGCGCCAACCCCTCGCCCGCCGATGTCACCACCCCGGCCCGCAGCTCGCCGTTCAACACCTCGGCCCCGGCCGTCGCGCCCTCGACCCGCAGCGGCAGCATTCGGCTCTTCACCTGGCCGCGCCGCTTCATCCGGCTGGTCGTCTCCTGCCCGACGAAACAGCCCTTCTTGAAGTCGATGGCGTTCAACAGGTCGAGGTTGGCCTCGATCGGATAGGTCTTGTCCTCGCCGAAGTCGGCCATGTCCGGCACAGCCAGGGCCATCCGGCGGTCGATCCACTCGCCGGCCGTCGCATCATCCCCGGTCGGCTCGTAGCACCGCCAGCCCAGCGCCGGGAGCCGGGGGTCGGCGATCCAGCCAGGTCCGGGGTCGCCCTCACCGAACGCCACCGCCGGGCGCCCCTCCCGAGGGGCGATCTGAGCCTTGGCCCGCAGGCGATACATCGTCAGCCGCCGGATCAGGTCGTCCCGCCTGTCGGCCGCCACGTCGAGCAGGGCGCCCCCCTCGGCACCGAGAATGAACAGGTCGACCAGCAGCCGCCCTTGCGGTGTCAACAGCGCGCCATAACGCAGCTCGCCCTGGCTCAGGGTCTCGACGTCCTGGGTCAGAAGCCCCTGCAGGAAGCTTCGCCAGTCCTCGCCGGTCACCGAAACGAGGGCGCGGTCGGTCAGGGTCAAGTGAGAGAGTCGCGACATGCGTCCATAAGTGGCTGCGCCTCGCCTGGAGCGCCAGGGTCATCCGGGCTATCTTCCGCCAAATGGCCCCCAAGCCCTTTCCGATTCTGTTCATTGGCCCCGGCCGCATCGGCGACGCCGTCCTAACCTCAGGCCTGATCGCCAAGCTGGCGCGTGAGGTTCCCGGCGCCCGCTTCACCATCGCGGTCGGCCCGGCCGCCGCGCCGCTGTTCGCCGATACGCCCAATCTCGACGCCCTGATCCTCTTTGAGAAGCAGAAGGGCAGCGGCCACTGGTTCAAGCTTTGGAACCAGGTGCGCGGCACGGCCTGGGGGCTGGTCATCGACACCCGTGGCTCGGCCATCACCGGCTTCCTTCGTCGTCAGCGCCGGGCGGTGCATAAGCGGAACCTCGGCGAGCCGGTCCACAAGGTGCTTGAGGCCGCCCGGCTGCTCGGCCTCGAGGACGACCCGCCAGCGCCCTATCTCTATGTCTCCGACGAACGCCAGGCCGAGGTTGACGCCCTGCTGGGCGAGGGCGGCCCGATCCTGGCCATGGGCCCGGCCGCCAACTGGTTCGGTAAGACCTGGCCGATCGACCGGTTCTCGAGCACGGCCAACCGCCTGCTGGCCGACGACGGCCCCATGGCGGGCGGCCGGCTGGTGATCTTCGGCGGCCCCGAGGACATCCGCTACGTCGACGACCTGCGCCGCTCGGTTCCCAAGGCCCACTGCCTGGACCTGACCGGCAAGCTGGACCTGCTCAGCGTCCATGCCGCCCTTAAGCGCGCCCGGCTGTTCATCGGCAACGACAGCGGCCTGATGCACCTGGCCGCCGCCGCCGGCTGCCCGACCATCGGCCTGTTCGGGCCGTCGGACGATCGCCTCTACGCCCCCTGGGGACCGCACGGTCGTGTGGTCCGCGGCCCGCGCGCCTTCGAACAGTTCAAGGAGGTCGACCCCGGCCTCAACCAGACCATCGGCCACATGATGGACCTGAAGGTCGAACCGGTGCTGGAGGCGGCGATTGAGCTGCTGCGGGAAACCGAACCCCCACTCGCGCCGGCCCAATCCCCGTCATCCTAGGCCTTGTGCCTAGGACCCATTCGTCCGCTTGCACGAACCGTGGGATGGAGGCGCGGCAGCGCCTCTAGGGCATCCGTTCGCGGCGGCTGCGCCATGGGTCCTAGGCACAAGGCCTAGGATGACGGATGTGGGAGGGCCGCTAAGCCGCCCGCCGCCGCAGCAGCTGCGCCACCTTCTCCGCCTGGTCCGGCGTCTTGGCGCACGCCCATTCGGCCACCGCGTCGATGTCGTAGAAGCGCACCGCCTCCATGAAGATCCGCGCCTCGGTCCAGGCATCCCCGTCGACGATCGGCATGAACAGGTCGTGGATGTTGTCGATGCCGAAGTAGGTGCGGACCCCCGCTTCCTTCATCTTCACGTACGGGGCGATGGAGTTGTGCAGCGGGGCCTGCATCGGCAGCTGCTTCATGCTGATCGCCGCCGAGGGGCAGATGATGATGCCCATGTCCGCTTCCTTCACCTTGGCGATGATGCGGTCCTGCTCTTCCTCTTCCTTGGCGCTCACCGAGATGGCGTGGACCCCGAACACCCGGCCCTGCATGCCGTGCTCGATGGTCTTCATCGCCAGCATCTCGGTCTCGATTTCCTCGGGATTGTTCTCCTGGTCGACGTGGACGTCGACGCATTTGCCCAGCTTCTTGGCCAGCTTCAGGATCACGTCCATATGCTCGGCGGCCTTCTCCAGGTCGCGGACGCCGGTCTCGGCCCGGGTCTTGTCGCTGTCCCGGGAGGGCAGGCCGCCGCAATAGTCGGCCAGCTCGCAGGCCTCGTGGTACTGCTCATAGGTGGCGCTATCGAGAACGCCCTCCAGCGGCTGCACACCCACCTCGAAGACGATCTGGCCCTCGTAGCGCTTCTTGACCTCCATCGCCGCCTTGACCGGCAGCAGGCCGACGATGCTGTCGGCGTCGACCATGGTGCGGCTGTAGGTCATCCCCTGGGCGATCATCATCTCGACGCCGCGGCCGATGCGCTCGACCAGGGTCTCCATCGTGTAGCTCTCTTTCAGGTTCCGATAGAGCTTCCACTTGTACTGCATGTCGACCTGACTGAGCTTCAGGTACTCCTTGGTGATCAGATAGGCCTTGTCGAGGTGGGCGTGATGGCTGGCGAGGCCACCCAGCGGCCCGACCTGTTCCTTAAACGCCCGCTCCAGGTTCCAGGGCTCCGACGCATCGTTCAGCTTGTAGCGGTTGGCCCCGCTGCGCGCCCGGCTCACCACCTGCGCCAGGGTCTCGATGGCCACGTCCACGTCGGTGACCAGCGGGCTCATGTTGCGCACCGCCAGGCTGCGGATCAGCTTCACGTCCGACGCCTCGTCATAGTCGCGGTCGCCGGTGAGGATGTTGATCACCAGGTCGAACCGCTCCTCGTTGAGGAAGGTCAGGATGTTGGGGGTGCGCCCATCGCTGATCTTGTTGACCTCCTGGCTGTCGATCCCCTTCTCCTTCAGGAACCGGTAGGTGCCGGGCGTGGCGTAGATGCCCGCGTTCAGCTCCTGCAGCTGGCGGATGGCCGGCAACAGCCGCTCCTTGTCGGCTGGCGACCCGGCGCTGACCAGCACCCGGGTGCGGCCCCCGGAGCGGAAATCGAAGGCAAGCAGTTCGAGGGACTGGGCGTTGGTCACGGCGACTCTCCAGCTTCGGACGCCGCGGCGCCCGCGCGAAAACGTGGCCGGAGAAGGCCCCATCGGGCCGATCGCCTGCACGCACGCTTTGATTTGTGTTCTGAAAGATCAGCCTATCGAAGAATCGGGGCGGGCGAAAGGCGCGGGTGATCGCGGCAAAAAATCCTCGCGGGAAAATGACCGGCCCTGTCGAATCCCTTGCCGCCCGCCCGTCTGTGCTATCAGACGCCTGCGCTGGGCTGGCGTCACAGCGCCGTTGGAGGGCGACATGCAGTACATGGTCCTGATCTACGAACCGGAAGAGAAGTACGCGGGCCTCAACGAAACCGCCCTGACCGAGGTGGTCGCCAAGCACATGGCTCTCAGCGCGGAGATGCGCGAGGCCGGCGTCCTGCTCGGCGGCGACGGGCTGGAGGGGGTGGCCACCGCCACCACGATCGTCACCGGCGCGGGCGGCGCCCAGACGCTGCATGACGGCCCCTTCGCCGAGACCCATGAGCAGCTGGGCGGCTACTACCTGCTCGACGTCGCCGACCTCGACGCGGCCATCGCCTGGGCTCGCCGCATGCCGGTGGTCGAGGGCGGTAAGGTCGAAGTCCGCCCGGTGATGACCTACTGATCCATGGAGGGCCGGCTGATCGAGGCCGCGCGGGCCAAGGTGGTGGCCGCCCTGGCCGCCCGGTTCCGCGACCTGGACCTGGCCGAGGAGGCCTTCGCCGAAGCCGCCGCCAGCGCTGTCACAGCCTGGCGGCGCGACTTCCCGGATAGTCCGCCCGGCTGGCTCTGGCGCACCGCCTATCGCAAGGCGCTGGACATCCGCCGCCGCGCCGCCACCCGCACCCAAGCCGTCTTTGACGAGCCCCCGCCTCAGGAAACGCCGGAGGAGGCCATGATCGCCGCCGACCAGCCGATCCCCGACGAGCGTCTGCGCCTGATCTTCGTCTGCTGCCACCCGGCGCTGGACGGGGCCAGCCGCATCGCCCTGACCTTGAAGGTGGTGCTGGGCCTCGCCACCGATCGCCTGGCCCGCGCCTTCCTGGTCACCGAATCGGCCATGCTCCAGCGTCTCACCCGCGCCAAGAAGAAGATCGCCGCCGCCGGCGTGCCGTTCGAGATCCCCGGCCCCGCGGCCTGGCCTGAACGGCTGGACGCTGTCCTGACCGCCCTGGAGATCGCCTACGCCCAGGCCTACGAAGACGCCGCGCTTGCCAACGACACCGCCGGCTTCGCCGCCGAGGTGCTGCGCCTCTCCGGCCTGCTCGCCGAACTCCTCCCCGAGGAGCCGGAGGTCCTGGCCCTGGCCGCCCTGGTCCGCTTCGCCGAGGCTCGCCGCCCCGCCCGCCTCGACGCTGCCGGCGCCATGGTCCCCATCTCCTTGCAGGAGCCCCACCTCTGGCGCGGCGACCGAATCGCCGAGGGCGCCCACCTGCTCGACCGCGCCGCCGACCTCGCCCGCCCCGGCCCCCGCCAGATCCTCGCCGCCATCCACGGCGCCCATCTCTCGCGCCAGGAGACGGGCGTCACCCCCTGGGGCGATATCGTCCGCCTCTACGACGCCCTGCTGATGGTCCGTCCGGGCGCGGTCACCGCCGTCAATCGCGCCGTGGCCATCGCCGAAGCCTACGATCCGGAGGAAGGCCTGCGCGCCTTCAACGCCATCACCGGCGAACGGCTCGCCTCCTGGCTCCCCTGGCAAGCCGCCCGCGCCTGGCTCCTCGACCAGACCGGCCAGCGCCTCGCCGCCGCGTCCGCCTACGACGCCGCCCTGGCCCTGAACCCGCCCCCGGCCGAGCGGCTGTACCTGGAATGCCAGCGGCGGCGCCTGGGCTGAATACGCCGCACTTTGCTCTCCCCCATCGAAGATGGGGGAGTGGCTTTGGCGAGCGCTGCAAGCGAGCCAAACCGAGGGGGTCCCCACCGCCGGTGGACCGCTAACCCCTGACGCCAGCGCTGCCCCGCCTCCTGGTCCGTCGCGTTCGCTCCGAACCGTCCTCCGCCCCCTCGCGGGGGCGGAGAGCGACTACCCCGGCGCCGTCACGCGTGGCATAGGAATCCCATGGACGGCAGCCAGACCCCCGCACCCTTCCGCGACGCCCGCTACGCCCCGCGCCGGCTCGACGTCGAGCGCCGCGACGACGGCTCCATCGTCCTGACCAACCCCACCCCCTGGTCGGACAGGTTCCTCACCACCTACGCCGCCCTCGACCACTGGGCCGCCGCCGCCCCCGATCGCGTCTGGCTGGCCGAGCGGGACGGGGAGGGCTGGCGCACCGTCACCTACGCCGCCGCCCGCGACCGCGTCGCCGCCCTGGCCGGCGGCCTCAAAGCGCTGAACCTCGAACCCGGCCGCCCGCTGCTGATCCTGGCCCGCAACGGCATCGACCACGCCCTGATCGCCTACGCCGCCATGGCGCTCGTCCACCCGGCCGCCCCGGTCTCCCCGCAGTACGGCCTCAAGGGCGCCGATCTCGCCCGCCTGCAATACGCCTGCGAAGTCCTGCAGCCCGCTGCCGTCTACACCGATGACGCCGCCGCCTTTTCGGACGCCCTCAAGGCCGACTTCCTCGCAGGCCTGCCGATCATCGCCAGCCGCAACGGCCGCCCCGGCCACTACGCCTTCAGCGCCCTGCTGGCCTCGCCCTTCGCCGAGTTCACCGCCACGCCGGACGATACCGCCAAACTGCTGCTCACCAGCGGCTCGACCGGGCGGCCCAAGGCGGTCATCGGCCTGCACCGCAATGTCTCGCTCAACGCCGCCCAGATCGCCGCCTGCTTCGACGATCCAGACCCCCCGGTGGTGGTCAACGCCGCCCCCTGGAGCCACAGCCTGGGCGCCAACGCCATCCTGCACATGGTGCTGCATCGGGGCGGGACCCTCTACATCGACGCCGGCCAGCCCGTGCCCGGCCGCTTCGACGAGACCGTCCGCAATCTGAAAGAGGTCTCGCCGACCTACCACAACATGGTCCCCGCCGGCTGGGCGCTGTTCGTCACCGAGCTTGAACGCGACGAGGACCTGGCCAAGACCTTCTTCGCCCGCGTCCGCGTCCTGCAATACGGCGGCGCCTCCATGGCCCAGTCGATCCTCGACCGAGTCCAGGCCGTGGCGACCCGCGTTGCGGGCGCACGCATTTCGTTTGCGACGGGGTATGGCTCCACCGAGACCGGCCCCACCGCCTGCAACATCCACTGGCACAACGCCCGCTCCGGCATGTGCGGCCTGCCAGTCCCCGGCACCTCGGCCAAGCTGGTCCCGGTCGGCGAAAAGCACGAGATCCGCGTCAAGGGCCCCCAGATCAGCCCCGGCTACCTCGGCGAGCCCGAGCTCTCCGCCGCCGCCTTCGACGAGGAAGGCTACTACCGCCTCGGCGACGCCGCCCGTCTGGCCGACGAGGCCGACCCCTCTGCGGGCCTGGTCTTCGACGGCCGCCTGGTCGAGAACTTCAAACTGGCCAGCGGCACCTTCGTCGCCGCCGGCGCCCTGCGCGTGGCGGCGGTCTCCGCCATCGGCGGCGCCGCCAGCGACGCCATCGTCTGCGGCGAAGGCGAGGAAGGCGTCGGCCTGATGCTGTTCCTCGACCCCGCCTACAACGCCCGCCACACCCCCGAAGAAACCCGCGCCGCCATCGAGGCCGGCCTGTCGAAGATGAACGCCGCGGCCAAGGGCGGCGGCGGCCGCATCTGGCGCGCCCTCATCCTCGACGGCGCCCCCGACGCCGCGAGCGGCGAACTCACCGACAAGGGCTACATCAACCAGGCGATGGCGCGGGGGAGGCGGCCGACGGAACTGGCGCGGCTGTTCGCGGCGGCGCCGGATGATGGGGTCATCGTTTTCGCCTGACCCGTCAGCTGCCGTCGCAGAAGCAGGCTTTGAGCCAGATCATGGCGCGGAACCCCCAGCCGTGCTCTGAAGGGAGCGACCCCGTATCGGAACCCGCCATGGCCCGCCTTCACCGAGAGTCCCACCGCATCGACCGCGTCGGCTGGCTGCGGGCCGCCGTGCTGGGGGCCAATGACGGGATCGTCTCGACGGCCAGCCTGATCGTCGGGGTCGCCGCCGCATCGCAGGGGCGCGGGCCCATCCTGGTGGCGGGGGTCGCTGCCCTGGTCGCCGGGGCCATGTCGATGGCGGCCGGCGAGTACGTTTCGGTCAGCTCGCAGTCCGACACCGAGCGCGCCGACCTGGCCAAGGAACGCGGCGAACTGGAGACCCAGCCCGAGATGGAGCTGGAAGAACTGACCCAGATCTATGTCGCCCGCGGCGTCGAGCCCGATCTCGCCCGCCAGGTGGCGCAGCAGATGACCGCCCGCGACGCCCTGGCCGCCCACGCCCGCGACGAGCTCGGCATCTCGGAGTTCACCACCGCCCGGCCCATCCAGGCGGCCCTCACCTCGGCGGCCACCTTCGCCTCCGGCGCCGCCCTGCCGCTGCTGCTGGCCGCCGTGGTCCCGCTGAGCGCCCTGGTTCTGGCGGTGTCGCTCGCCTCCCTGCTGTTCCTGGCTCTTCTCGGAGGGATCGGCGCCCGGGCCGGCGGCGCGCGGATGCTCAAGCCGGTGCTGCGGGTGACCTTCTGGGGCGCGATCGCGATGGCCCTGACTGCCGGGGTCGGCGCCCTGTTCGGGGTCGCCGCCTGAGCTACCGCCCCTCCTCGGCCAGCTTGCCGCTGACCCCCAGGCAGATCATCACCTGCCCGGCGAAATACAGCCCCCACACCGCCAGCCCGACCTCGAAGCTGGGCGCGATCTGCCCCATCCGGGCGAAGATCAACAGGTCCGACACCAGGAACATCACCGCTCCCAGCCCGACCCAGAACCTCGGAAACCGGCTGATCCAGGCGCAGGCGGCCATGGCCGACAGCCCCGCCGCATAGAGGGCCACTCCCGGCGCGGCTGTCCGGTCGGTGGGCAGCAGGAAGGCGATGGTCACCGTCGCCGGGACCAGCACCACGGCCAGCAGCAGCTGGCTGCGGCTCAACACCGGCCGGCGGTTGCGCAGGAACAGCCCGATGGCCACCAGATGCCCGACCAGGAAGGCCAGCGCCCCGGTGATGAAGTTCACCCCCAGCAGCACATCGCCCAGCACCCCGAACAACATCACCGCCGCCAGCAGCCAGCCATCCACGCTCCGCGCCCGCAGCGCCGCGAACAGGGTGAGAAAGCCGACGCCCGTCCCCTTCCACGCCAGGTCCCACCCCTGCGGCAGGTCCATCCCCCAGGCCAGCACATAGCTCGTCCCGCCGATCAGGGCGGCGATCAGCATTGCCTTGGCGGCGTTGGGCGCGCCTTGGCTCATGCGCATTCATAGACCAGTTCGAGGGGCGGGCTGCCGTCGAGCGGAAGCGCGTACAGAACGAATGCGTCGAACAGATCGGACGGATGCCTACCCTCTTCCGACGCATACTCCTGCAGTTCGTCGAGCTCGATGTTATAAATGAGGGTGATGGTGACCGCGGAGGCGCCAACGATCGGGGCTTCCCCGGAATCCCCACTTTCGGTTGCCCCGCCGCCGTTCAGGACGCCGTCGTAGCCGTCCGTGCGGATGTCGAAGAGGGTGTGAATCTCCCCGCAGCCCTCGCATGCCAGACGATGGGGAGGCCGATTGAAGGTGTCCCCGGGCTCAAGCCCGTAATACGGCGAAGGATCTGGCGCGATCAGAGGAAAGGCGAAGACCCGGAAGTGCGCGCCGGCACAGGTCCGGCATGCCACATCGAAACTGACGCTGTCCGATGCCCTTCTACCGGACGGCGGCCTAGTGGAGAGCGCAAAGGCGGAAAGACTCGATGGCGGCCGTTCGGCCGCGAGCGCGGCGGCCGGGCTCCAGGCTGCCGGGGTCGCAGGGCGCGCAACGGCGGCTCTTGGTTCAACGCCGATCAAGTCGGCGACGGAGCCAATCAACCTGGTGATCAAGTTCCCGCGTCGGTTCATTCCACATCGCTCCCCCTGGATGAAACCATAGGACTGACGGCGGATGTCTGTCACCGCCGCCATTCCCTCGCCCGCCGGAATCCGGCATGACCCCTCTCAACGAGGAGACAGCCATGAACGGCGCCGACGCCCTGATCACCACCCTCTGCGACAACGGCGTTACGGCCTGCTTCGCCAATCCGGGCACCAGCGAGATGCAGTTTGTCTCCGCCCTCGACCGTGAGCCGCGCATGCGCCCGGTCCTCTGCCTGTTCGAGGGCGTGGCCACCGGCGCCGCCGACGGCTACGGCCGCGTCGCCGGCAAGCCGGCCTGCACCCTGCTGCACCTGGGCGCCGGCTACGCCAATGGCGGGGCCAATCTCCACAACGCCCGCCGGGCAGCCACCCCGGTGGTCAACGTCATCGGCGACCACGCCACCTATCACCGCCAGTACGACGCCCCGCTGAACAGCGACATCGCCGGCTGGGCCGCCCCCAACAGCCTGTGGGTCAAGTCGGCCGAGACCCCCGACGAGGTCGGCCCCCTGGCCGCCGAGGCGGTGCAGGCGAGCTTCGGCGCCCCCGGCGGCTGCGCCAGCCTGATCCTGCCGGCCGACACCGCCTGGCTGGAGACCACCGTCACCGGCCCGGTCCTGCAACCCGCCCCGCGCGCCCAGGTCACCGCGGACCAGGCCGCCGACATCGCCGCCCGCATCAAGGCGGCCAAGAAGCCCGTCATCCTGATGGGCGGGTCCTGCACGCAGGAGGCCGGCATCGCCGCCGCCGCCCGCGTCTCCACCGCCGGGGTCCGCATTCTGATCGACACCTTCGTCGCCCGACATTCGCGCGGCGCCGGCCGCTTCGCCCCGGACCGCCTGCCCTATTTCGGCGAGATGGCCATCGCCGACCTCGAGGGCGTCGACCTGATGGTGCTGGTCGAGACCAGCATGCCCGTCGCCTTCTTCGCCTATCCGGACCGCCCCAGCGTCCTGGTCCCCGAAGGCTGCGACGCGGTCACCCTCTGCGGCAAGGAGGCCGACGGTCCCGCCGCCCTCACCGCCCTGGCCGACGCCCTGGGGGCCCCCGCCCACGGCCCGGTCGTCGAACAGGCCCTGCCGCCCGCCCCGGCCGGCCGCCTCGACCCCTATTCCATCGGCGCCGCCATCGCCCGCCACATGCCGGAAGGGACCCTGATCTCCGACGACGCGGTCACCGCCGGCCTGCCGATCTTCACCCAGACCAAGTCCGCCCGCGCCCACGAGTGGATGTGCCTGACCGGCGGCGCCATCGGCCAGGGCATCCCCCTGGCCATCGGCGCGGCCGTCGCGGCGCCGAACGCCAAGGTGCTGTGCCTGACCGGCGACGGGGCGGGGATGTACACGGTCCAGGGCCTGTGGACGATCGTCCGCGAACAGCTGGACGTCACCGTGGTGGTCTTCGCCAACCACGCCTACCGGATTTTGGGGATCGAACTCGGCCGCACCGGCGCCGGCAACCCCGGCCCGGCGGCCAAGACCCTGCTCGACATCGGCAACCCCCGCATCGACTGGCTGCAGATCGCCGGCGGCATGGGGATTTCGGCGGAACGGGCGACCACGGCGGAGGAATTCGACGCGGCGTTCGAGCGGGCGATGACCCAGCGCGGGCCGCGCTTCATCGAAGCGGCGCTGTAGGACAAAAGATCCTCCCCCTTCGGGGGAGGTGGCAGCCGCGTAGCGGCTGACGGAGGGGGTCCTCAACCGCCGTGAGCGGACCCCCTCAGTCGGCTTCGCCGACAGCTCCCCCGAAGGGGGAGCAACTTAGAACCGCCTACGGCTTCCGCTTCTTGAACCCAGGCTTCCCGCCAGGCGGGCCCTTGAACGGCGGCTTCTTGTCGAAGGGCTTCTTCCCCTCGAACGGCTTCTTCTCGCCATACGGCTTGCGCGGACCCCCCGGCCCGGCCCCCGAGCGCGTGGCGGGACGCGGCGCCGGCCTACGGGGCGCGCGCACGTCGTTCTCGCCCGGCGCCATCGACGGCTCGATCTTCACGTCGTCGCGCGAGGTCGCCCGCGCCGCTTCGGCGAACCGCACCGAAGCCTCGGCGCTGATCTCGAACTTGGTCTCGTTCTCGAAGATGCGGATCGAGCCGACGTCCTTCTTGGTCACGTGACCCAGGCGGCAGATCATCGGCAGGATCCACTTGGGGTCGGCGTTCTTGCCCCGGCCGACGTTCAGCCGGAACCAGATGCCGTCGCTCATCGCCCCTTCGCGCGGCGTCCGGTCGGGCCGGTCATACGCCGGGCGTTCGGGACGGTCATAGTCGCCCCGGTCCGCCCGCTCGCGCGGCGCCCCTTTGGACGGCCGGGGGTCAGCCCCGCGCCCATCGTCGTAAAGCTCTTCCGGCTCGGGCAGTCCGCCCCGCTGCAGCCGCATGAAGGCCCCGGCGATCTCTTCCGGCGACTTCTGCTCGAGCAGCAGCTTGCCCAGCGCCATGTCCTCTTCGCCCACCGGCTCGAAGGTCATCGCCGTTTCCAGCAGCCGCGCCTTGTCCCGCTCGCGGATTTCATCCGCCCCCGGAGGGCCGCTCCAGCCCGCATCGATGTTGGCCGAGGCGAACAGCATCTCGGCCTTGCGGCGCCGGGTATAGGGCACGATCAGCACCGCCGTGCCCTTGCGCCCGGCCCGGCCGGTGCGGCCCGAGCGGTGCATCAGGGTGGCCTTGTTCTGCGGCAGCTCGGCGTGGATGACGAGGCCCAGATCCGGCAGGTCCAGCCCGCGCGCCGCCACGTCGGTGGCCACGCACACCCGCGCATGGCCATCCCGCAGCGCCTGCAGCGCGTCCGACCGCTCCCGCTGGGAAAGCTCGCCCGACAGCCCGACGACCGCGAAACCGCGCTCCTTCAGGCTGGCTTGCAGGTGCCGCACCGCTTCGCGCGTATGACAGAAGACCAGCGCCCCCGGCGCCTCGAAGTAGCGCAGCACATTGACCACCGCGTGCTCGATCTCGTTCGGCGCCACGCGCACGGCGCGGTAGTCGATGTCGCCGTGCGGCTGATCGCGGGTGGTGGTGTCGATGCGCAGGGCATCGTTCTGGAACCGGCGGGCCAGCACGGCGATGTCCTTGGCGATGGTCGCCGAGAACAGCAGGGTGCGGCGCTCCGGCGGCGCGGCCTCGAGGATGAACTCCAGGTCCTCGCGGAAGCCCAGGTCCAGCATCTCGTCGGCCTCGTCCAGCACCACGGCCCGGGCGCTGCCCAGTTCCAGGTTGCCGCGTTCCAGGTGGTCGCGCAGGCGCCCCGGCGTGCCGACCACGATGTGGGCGCCGGTGTTCAGCGCCCGCGCCTCGGCCCGCGCATCCATGCCGCCGACGCAGGAGACGATCTTTGCCCCGGTCTTGGCATAGAGCCAGGTCAGCTCGCGCTGCACCTGGATGGCCAGTTCTCGGGTCGGGGCGATGATCAGGGCCAGCGGCGCATCGGCCCGGCCGAACCGCTCGGCATCCCCCAGCAGGGTCCCGGCCATGGCGATGCCGAAGGCCACCGTCTTGCCCGAGCCCGTCTGGGCGCTGACCAGCAGGTCGCGATCGCCCTCGGCCTCCAGCACGGCGGATTGGACAGGGGTGGGAACTTCATAGCCGCGCTCGAGGAGCGCCGCGTCGAGGGCGGGGTGACTGGCGGGGAAGGTCATCGGAGTCGTTTCATGTTGCAGTGCACAATGGTGCGCGCAGGAGGGCGGGGCTCATACGCCCAATTGACGCAAAACGCCAGCTTTGCGGAAGGGGGCGACAATTCTACCCGGGTGAAATTGTCCGGCGTTCGAGGCGCCCGGGTTGACGGTTGTGGCTGCACCGCTGTGCGGCATCGGCGGGACCTGGGCCGGACCTGTGTCAAATATCGGTCGAACCGTTGGACGATCCTGGTCCCGCCTTGGTCTGACCGTTGATCATAAGTAGTGGAATATATTGAGAAAAATTTCCGCCCCGCTTCGTCATCCGGGGTATAATACCGCGTCGGATCACCCGCTTCTCTCTCGCCACCCATCTTTGGGGATGCGCCCCGCCACTCCGTCCCTATATGCAACCCATGACCCAGCTCTCCGTCCTCGACCTCGCCCCCATCGTCCAGGGCGGCGATGCGGCCCAGGCCTTCGCCAACAGCGTCTCCCTGGCCCAGCATGCCGAGCGGCTTGGCTACCAGCGGTTCTGGCTGGCCGAGCACCACAACATGAAGGGCATCGCCAGCGCCGCGACCAGCATCGTCATGGGTCATGTGGCGCAGCAGACCAAGACCATCCGCATCGGCGCGGGCGGCATCATGTTGCCCAACCACGCCCCCCTGGTCATCGCCGAACAGTTCGGCACCTTGGCCAGCCTCTACCCGGACCGCATCGATCTCGGCATCGGCCGCGCCCCCGGCACCGACCAGCTGACCGCCCAGGCCCTGCGCCGCACGCTCAGCGGCAACATCGACCAGTTCCCCCGCGATGTGATGGAGATCCTCGCCTACCTCGGCCCAGACAGTCCCGACGCCCGCGTCCGCGCCGTGCCCGGCTACGGCACCAACGTCCCGGTCTGGATCCTCGGCTCCAGCACCTACGGCGCCCAGCTGGCGGCCGCCCTTGGCCTGCCCTACGCCTTCGCCTCCCACTTCGCGCCGGGCGAGCTCGACTTCGCCATCGAGCTCTACCGCCGCCAGTTCCGCCCGTCGGAATACCTCGACAAGCCCTACGTCATGGCCGGCTTCAACATCTTCGCCGCCGACACCGACGCGGAGGCCAAACTCCTGTTCACCTCGCTCCAGCAGGCCTTCGTCAACCTGCGCACCGGCAACCCCGGCCAGCTCCCGCCGCCCGTCGAAGGCTTCGGCGAACGGCTCGACCCCGCCGCCGCCGGCATGCTGGCCAACGCCCTCAGCTGCTCGGCCGTCGGTTCGCCGGAAACGGTGCGCCAGGGCCTCGCCGCCTTCATCGCCCGCACCGGCGTCGACGAGGTGATCGTCACCGCCCAGATCTTCGACCACAAGGCGCGCCTACGCTCCTTCGAGATCGCGGCCGAGGTGCACGCGGACCTAGCGAAGGCGGCGTAGGGCGTAGCGCAGCCCCTCTACATCAACTCTCCCCCCGCTTTGCGGGGGGAGGACAGCTCTGGAGCCTTCAAGCGACAGAGCAGGAGGGGGGCAAGTCTGTCTGAAGATTATCCCCTACCGCCGGTGGGGCCCGCCTCCTGGTTTCTCGCTTAGGCTCGAAACCTGTCCTCCTCCCGCTTCGCGGGGGGAGAGTTGAACAGCGTCAACCCCGCCTAAACCCGCGCCATCCCCGCCGGCGCCGCGGCCCCCTCGGCCAGCGGCTTCCACAACACCCGGCGCTGGTCCACCGGCCCCGGCATCCGCACGTCCGGCGCCGCGGCGAACCCCATCCGCCCGAAGTAGGGCGCATCCCCCACCAGGAACACGCACCCCCAACCCGCCTGCGCCGCCGCCTCGCAACACAGCTCCACCAGCCGCTGGCCGATGCCGTGCTTGCGCGCATCGGCCTCCACCGCGATCGGCCCCAGGAACACCGCCTCGCCGTCGCCGACCTTAACCGGCCACATCCGCACCGAGCCCAGCAGCGCCTCACCGCGCCAGGCGCTGATCGACAGCGCGCGCAGCACGGTGTTGCCCTCGCGCAGCCGATCGGCCGCCTTGGCGAAGCGGCCCGGACCGAAGGCCCGGTCGGTTAGGTCGAGGATGGCGGCGGCGTCTTGCGGCGCCTCGGGGCGGTAGGTGATGTCGGTCATGGTCTCGGCGGCAGCGAACAGGAAAACGGCCCCGCCGGCGGCGCCGGGGAGCGGGCTATCGGCGCCCGGTTCGGACGCGGAAGATGGTTCGTCGCAGAGACTTCATCGCGCGCGGCCAATAGGGCCGTAACGGAGACGCGTCAACGCCGTTGCAGCGGCCCCCGCCAGCGGCCTAGCTTCGAGCCCAGATGAGTGAGTCCCCCACTTCCGATGGCGAGGCCCAGGCGGCCCCCGACACCTCGATGCGCGCCCTGCTGCGGCAGCGCGATTTCGTCTTCTTCTGGTGCTCGCGGTGGACTGCGGTGCTCGGTGTCCAGATCATGAGCGTGGCGCTCGGCTGGCATGTCTACGACATCGCCCGCCGGACCATGGGGGTGAAGGAATCGGCCTTCATGGTCAGCATGATCGGCCTCGTTTCCTTCGTGCCGGTCCTGTTGCTGGCCCTGCCCGCCGGCGAGACCGCCGACCGGCATAACCGGCGCAAGATCCTGCTGTTCTGCTACAGCGGCGAGATCGCGGTGGCGCTCGGCCTGACCCTGGCCGCTTTCTTCAATCGCGAAACCATCCCCCTGCTGCTGGGCGCGGCCGTGCTGTTCGGGGTGGCGCGCGCCTTCTTCGCCCCGGCCAACACCGCGCTCGGGCCCATGCTGGTGCCGCGCGAGCTGCTGCCCCGCGCCATCGCCTGGAACAGCCTGGCCTGGCAGACCGCCTCGATCATCGGCCCGGCCGTCGGCGGCCTGCTCATCGTGGTCTCGCTCAGCGCGCCCTACGCGGTCGCCGCATGCCTCTATGTGGTGGCCATGGGCTGCATCCTCATGGTGCGCGGCAACGCCCAGCCTCAGGTTCAGCCGGGCTCCCGCTGGGCGCTGATGAAAGAAGGCCTGTCCTACGTCTGGAACAACAAGATCGTCTTCGGCGCCATCAGCCTCGACCTGGCCGCGGTCATCCTGGGCGGGGCGACCGCCCTGTTGCCTGTCTTCGCCCGCGACGTGCTGCATGTGGACTCCTGGGGGTTCGGCATTCTGCGCGCCGGACCGGCCATCGGCGCCGCGGCGGTGGCGGTCTATCTGGCCGCCAACCCGATCCGCTCCCGCGCCGGGCTGATCATGTTCGCCTCGGTGGCCCTTTTCGGCCTCGGGACCATCGCCTTCGGCCTGTCGAACTACCTCTGGCTCTCGGTCGCCGCCCTGATCCTGCTCGGTGGGGCCGACATGGTCAGCGTCTATGTCCGCCAGACCCTGATCCAGCTGGCCACCCCCGACCACATGCGCGGCCGGGTGGCGACCGTCTCCTCCCTGTTCATTGGCGCCTCCAACGAACTGGGCGAGTTCGAGAGCGGCGTTGTCGCCCGCTTCCTCGGCCCTGTCGGGGCGGCGGTGTTCGGCGGGGTAGGGGCCCTGGCGGTGACCGGGATCTGGGCCTGGATGTTCCCGGCCCTGCGCAAGGCCGACCGGCTGGTCTGAGGCCCTTGCATCACCTTGGGTCCAGCGCTTAGACCCGTTCCCAACAATCGTTTGAGGGAGAAGGCGCATGGGCGTTCTGTCGGGCAAGGTCGTGATCGTCACCGGCGCGGCCGGTGGTATCGGCAAGGAGTGCGCCCTGCTGGCGGCGCAAGAGGGCGCCAAGGTGGTGGTCAACGACCTGGGCGGATCGGTCGCCGGCGGCGACGCCGGGGACGCCGGCCCCGCCGAACAGACGGCCCAGGAAATCCGCGCCGCCGGCGGCGAGGCGGTCTCCAATTCCGACAGCGTCACCGACATGAACGCCGTGAAGGCCATGGTCGAACAGGCCAAGGACACCTTCGGCGGCCTGCATGCCATCATCAATCCGGCCGGCATCCTGCGCGACGGCATGTTCCACAAGATGAGCGAAGAGGACTGGGACCGGGTCATCGAGGTGCACCTGCGCGGCGCCTTCAACGTCACCCGCGCCGCCGTGGAACTGTTCCGCGACCAGCAGGAAGGCAGCTTCGTCCACTTCACCTCGACCAGCGGCCTGATCGGCAACATCGGCCAGGCCAACTACGCCGCCGCCAAGCTGGGCGTCATGGGCCTCTCGCGCATCGTCGCCATGGAAGGGGCGCTGAAGAACGTCCGCTCCAACATCATCGCGCCCTTCGCCTGGACCCGCATGATCGCCACCATCCCGGTCAAGGACGAGGCCTCGGCGCAGCGGGTCGGCCGAATGAAGAACGCCATGCGCGCCGACCAGGTGGCCCAGCTGGCCATCGCCCTGGCCTCGCCGGAATCGAAGGAGTGCAGCGGCCAGGTGTTCTCGGTGCGCGGCAACGAGGTGGTGCTGTTCGACCAGCCCCGCCCGGTCCGCAACATGGCCAACACCGAGGGCTGGACCCCCCGCTCCCTGCTCGACGTCGCCCTGCCGGCGATGAAGAACAGCTTCACCGACCTCGGCGCCACCGCGGCCGTCTTCCCCTACGAGCCGATCTAAGGAACGCCCATGCGCCGCGCCGCTATCGTCAGCCCCCTCCGCACCGCCGTCGGCAAGTTCCAGGGCGGGCTCGCCAGCATGACCGCCGGGGAGATCGGCGGGACCATCATCAAGGCCCTGGTCGAGCGGACCGGCATCGATCCCGAGCGGATCGACGACGTGACATTCGCGCACGGCTACCCCAACGGCGAGGCGCCCTGCATCGCCCGCTGGTCCCTGCTGCAGGCGGGCCTGCCCATCGGCATTCCCGGCGTCTCCATGGACCGGCGTTGCGGCTCAGGCCTGCAGGCGGTGATCGACGCCGCCATGCGCATCCAGACCGGGGCGGCCGACGTGGTCATCGCCGGCGGCTGCGAGAGCATGAGCAACGTCGAATACTACTCCACCGACATGCGTAACGGCGCCCGCGCCGGCAGCGTCACCATGCACGACCGCCTGGCCCGCGGCCGGGTGATGAGCCAGCCGGTCGAGCGGTTCGGCGTGATCAGCGGCATGATCGAGACCGCCGACAACCTGGCCCGCGACTATCAGATCAGCCGCGAGGAAAGCGACGAATACGCGGTGATGAGCCATCAGCGCGCCACCGCCGCCTGGGCGGCCGGCAAGTTCGCCGATGAGCTGGTCCCCGTCTCGGTCAAGCAGCGCAAGGGCGATCCGATCATCTTCGACCGCGACGAGGGCATCCGCCCCGACGCCACCATGGAAACCATGGGCAAGCTGCGCGCCATCGAGAAGGACGGCGTCGTCACCGCCGGCAACGCCAGCCAGCAGAACGACGCCGGCGCCGCCTGCCTGGTCGTTGCGGAAGATAAGTTGGAGGAGTTGGGCCTGGAGCCCATCGGCTGGTTCCACAGCTGGGCCGCCGCCGGCTGCGAGCCCTCGCGCATGGGCATCGGCCCGGTCCCGGCCGTCGAGCGGCTGTTCGCCCGCAACGGCCTGGGCTGGAGCGACATCGACCTGGTCGAACTCAACGAGGCCTTCGCGCCGCAGGTGCTGGCCGTGCTCAAGGGCTGGAACTGGGACGACCGCGACAAGCTGAACGTCAACGGCGGCGGCATCAGCCTGGGCCACCCCATAGGCGCCACCGGCGGCCGCATCCTCGCCAACCTGATGCACGAGATGCAGCGCCGCGAGGTCCGCTACGGCCTCGAGACCATGTGCATCGGCGGCGGCCAGGGCATCGCAGCGGTGTTCGAGCGCGCCGCCTAAGGCGCGCTCTAAACCCCTACATCCGGGGCGCGGACTGCAGGGCGCGCCGGCTGGTATCGTCCAGGGTTTCCTTGGCGGTCTTCTCCTCGGCCGCCCATTCGCCGGCCGTGCGGCAGATCTTCTTGCCCGGCGTGCGCGAGCCGGTCGGGGCGATCCGCTTGCAGACCACCCGCGACTTCTCGTCGGCCTGCTTGGCGCTTTCGACCGACACAGGGGTGACGGTGGTCGGCTGCTGGGCGAGGGCGGCGGCGGGTGCAAGCAACAGCGCTGCGGCCAGCGTGGCGCGAACGAGGATCATGACGTCTGCTCCCTAATGTCCTGGCCGGGGCGTGATCAGCCGCCCGCGGCGCCCTGGATCTTGTTGGTCGTGCTGTTCATGCGGATCTGGTTCTTCAGCTCTTCCTGAGCCTCCGCTTCCTGCTTGGCCCATTCCTCGGCGGTCTTGCAGACCTTCTTCTGAGGCATGCGGCTGCCGGTGATGACCATCCGCTTGCAGAGGCGGCCGTCCTTGTCCTTGAACTTGCGGCCGTCATGGCCGACGCCGGCCTTGTCGGTGATGGTGGTCACCGGCTGGGCCAGCACGGCGCCGGTCGGGACCAGCAGGGCGGCGGAAATCGCCAGGGCGAGGTGAAGCTTCATGGTAACCCCCAGAAAGATCGGATGCTGAGCCTGCGGCAAACCCGCGTTCTCGGCAACCCAGTGCGGCGAAATCGTCCAGACTCAGCCGATTTTGACGCCTGGCGGAGCCGGAATGCTCTCCGGAACGAAGAAATCGGGCATCAGCGGCCGGCTGGGATCGACCCGGTAGGGTTCGAAGTCCCGCACCCCCTGTTCGTAGAGGAAGCTGTCGTCGATCAGGAAGTTGCCGGTGAACTCGGCCGCCGGCTTGTTGAAGATGGCATAGGCGGCGTCGGCCATGATCTCCGGCGTGCGGCACATCCGCATGCCCTCGTCCCCGGCCAGGGCGAACTGGATGGCGGCGGTGGCGATCCCCGTGCGCGGCCACAGGCCGTTGAAGGCGATCTGGCCCCGGTACTCGTCGCTCATCCCCAGCATGCACAGGCTCATCCCGTACTTGGCCATCGAATAGGCGACATGCCGCCCGAACCAGTGGGGCGCCAGATCCAGCGGCGGCGACAGCGCCAGCACATGGGGATTGGCCGCCTTCTTCAGGTGCGGAATGCAGGCCTTGCTGGTCAGGAAGGTGCCGCGCGCGTTGACTTGGTTCATCAGGTCGAACCGCTTCATCTCGGTCGCCTCAGTCCCGGTCAGCTGGATGGCCGAAGCGTTGTTGACGCAGATGTCGATGCCCCCGAACGCCGCCACACACTTCTCGACACCCTCGTAGACCGAAGCCTCGTCCCGCACGTCGACGATCAGCGGCAGCGCCTTGCCCCCCGCCGCTTCGATCTCCTCGGCCGCCGAATAGATGGTGCCGGGCAGGTGCTTGTGCGGCTCGGCGGTCTTGGCCGCGACGGCGATATTGGCCCCGTCCCGAGCCGCCTTCAGCGCGATGGCCAGGCCGATGCCGCGGCTGGCGCCGGTGATGAACAGGGTCTTTCCGGCAAGGCTCATGGTCGAAGTCTCCGTTATCTCAACTCTCCCCCCGCTTTGCGGGGGGAGGACCGATTTGGAGCGTGAGCGACAAAGCAGGAGGGGGGCAAGTCTGCTTGGGGATTATCCCCTACCGCCGGTGGGGCCCGCCTCCTGGTTTCTCGCTTGCGGCTCGAAACCTGTCCTCCTCCCGCTTCGCGGGGGGAGAGCGGGTTTTTCCGGCCAGGCTCAACCCGCCCCCGTCGTCTCGACGCTCATCGCCCACAGCCGCTCGGCGCTGTCGGGGTTCAACGCATGCGGCATCACCCCGGCGCGGGGGTTTTCCTTCGACCAGGGCACGGCCTGGGCGCAGTCCTCCAGATAGAGGCCGCCGACGCCCTCCAACTCCGGCCCGACCGCGGCCCAGACGCTGGTGCTGGCGCCCTGCTCGGTGGTCTTGAAGCCGGTGACCGCGTTGTCGTTCTCGTCCAGCCAGCCCATCGCCCGCTGCTCCTCGATAGGCAGGTGGCGCTGCAGCGGGGTGAGGATGCCGCCTGGCATTACCGCGTTGGCACGCACGCCCTGGTCCTTGAACCGGCGGTCGAAGCCGACCGCGAACAAGGCGTTGGCCGTCTTGGCCTGGCCATAGCTGGCCCACTTCTCATAGTCGCCGTTGCGGAAGTGCGGGTCGTCCCAGCGGATGTCGCTGCGCACATGGCCGATGGAGGACAGCGAGACCAGCCGCGAGGTCTTCCCCGACGCCTTGGCCCCGGCGACCAGCGCGGGCGCCAGCAGCACCGACAGCAGGAAGTGGCCGAAGTGGTTGGTGCCGATCTGCATCTCCAGCCCGTCCTTGGTGGTGTCGGGCGGACAGGCCATGACGGCGGCGTTGTTGATCAGGATGTTCAGCGGCCGCGTGCCCCACCGCTCGCCGAACGCCCGCACCGAGGCCATCTCCGACAGGTCGAGCATCTCGAAACTCACCTTGCCCTTGGCGGTCTTCTCGATGTCGGCGATGGCCGCCGCCGCCAGGTCCGGCTTGCGGGCGGCGATGACCACGTCCGCCCCCTGCTCGGCCAGGGCCCGCACGGTCTCGACCCCGATCCCGGTCGCCGCGCCGGTGACGATCGCGGTCAGGCCCGAGAGGTCATGGCCGGCGGCCACCTCCCGGGCGGTCGAGTAGCGCTGGAAGGGCGAGGTGATGCGGTCGGTCATGGCGTTCCCCTTGTTGTTCCCGCCAGTGTGGCGCGACCGCTGTTCGCTGTCACCCGACCTTGGAGAAGTCCGCCGGCCGTTTCTGGAAGAAGGCGGCGAAGGCCTCCGCCGCCTCGGCGGTCTGCAGCCGCTCGCCGAAGTAGCGGCCTTCGATATCCATCAGCTCGGAGATCCTGGCCGCGTCGCGCATCAGCCGCTTGGTCACCTTCAGCGCCCCGATCGGCCGCTTGGTCAGGGCCACCGCCGCCGCCTTGGCCGCCGCCTCGACCTCGTCCTTGGGCAGGCAGCGGTAGGCCACACCCAGCCGCTCGGCCTCCTCGCCGCCCATCGCCTCGCCCAGGGCGAACATCGCATAGGCCCGCGCATGGCCGATGCGCTGCGGCAGCAGCAGGCTGGAGGCCGCCTCCGGCACCAGCGCCAGGCCCACGAACGGCGTGGTCAGCTTGGCCTCCGGCGCGACGAACACCAGGTCGCAATGCAGCAGCATGGTGGTGCCGATGCCAACCGCACGCCCCTGCACCGCCGCCACCAGCGGG
>NZ_JAAALA010000040.1 GCF_009905535.1 Caulobacter sp. SLTY
GGCCAAGCCCGGCGCCACCGCCCCGGCCACGCCGCGCCCGGTCGTGCTCGGCATGTCCATCGGCCCGCTCGATGAGGCGACCAAGACGCGTCTGGGCGTCAACGGCGGGGTTTTGGTCGAGAACGTCCGCGCCGACTCCGACGCGGCCGAACAGGGCCTGCGTCGCGGCGTGGTGATCACCAGCGTCAACGACCGGCCGGTCAACTCGGCCGCCGATGTTTCGGCCCTGGTCGATTCGGCGCGCAAGGCCGGCCGCACCGGCGTCCTGCTGAATGTCCGCCTGGCCGGTCAGCAGGCCTCGATCGTCGTCAAATTGAACTAGAGGCCGACCCGGCCTCACCCAGGTTCCCGCGTTGATTGCGCGGGACCCGCTTGTTCGGTAGCAAAGGACATCGGGCATCCGCCCGGTGTCCTTTCTGCTGAGTGGCGGCATGCGAATCCTGATCATCGAAGACGACCTGGAAGCCGCCGAGGCGATGCGCCGCGGCCTGGGAGAGGCCGGCTATGAGTGCGAGCACGCCTCGGACGGCGAATTGGGCCTGGACGCCGCCCGCGCCGGGGGGTTCAACGTGCTGATCGTCGACCGGATGATGCCCAAGCGGGACGGGGTCAGCGTCGTAGAGACCCTTCGCCGCGAGGGTGACGCCACTCCAGTGCTGTTCCTTTCGGCCCTCGGCGAGATCGACGACCGCGTGGTCGGGCTGAAGGCCGGCGCCGACGACTATCTGGTCAAGCCTTACGCCTTCCCCGAGCTGATCGCCCGGGTCGAGGCCCTGTCGCGCCGCCGCGAGACCGGCGCCGTTTCGACCACCCTGAAGGTCGGCGAACTGGAAATGAACCTCCTGACCCGCGAGGTGCATCGCTCCGGCAAGGAGGTCGACCTGCAGCCCCGGGAGTTCCAGCTGCTGGAGTTCCTGATGCGCCACGCCGGCCAGTCGGTGACCCGCACCATGCTGCTGGAGAAGGTCTGGGAATACCACTTCGACCCCCAGACCAACGTCATCGATGTCCACATCTCCCGCCTGCGCTCCAAGATCGACAAGGGCTTCGACCGGGCCATGCTGCAGACGGTGCGCGGGGCCGGGTACCGGCTCGATCCGTAGGGGTGTGGTAGGATGGTTCGATGACGTCCGATCCTGAAAATCCGCCCCAGGGCATGGCAGAAGAGGCGACCGCTTTCGAGGGGTGGGAGGACGCATTTATCGCGCGCAACCGCGTGGCCATCAATCACCTGCTGGAAGAAGCGTACGAGGATGTCCGAGAGGGCCGCGAGGTCAAATGGGATGTCGAGGATGCAATCCGGCGGAACCGCCTGCGCTATGAGGAATACTTGGCAAACCGGCGCTCTTGACCGACCACATGTTGGAGGCCGAAATCCGCTTCACCGAGACCGCGCAGCAAGAGCTGGACGAGCTGGGTCTCTGGATCACCATCGAGACAGGACCACACGCTGCGGACGGGGTCTTGAGACGGATCAACAGGGCGCTCCAGAACCTTGCGACCTTTCCGGAGATGGGCCCCGTTCGGTCTGACTTGATCGGATCGCCGCGAACGTTTTCATTGTCGCCTTGGCTGGTGCTCTACGAACCGCTCACCGACATCAGGGGCATTCGGATTCTTAGGGTGTTGGACGGCAGACGCGACATTCAACGGCTGCTTGGACGAGATTGATGAGACTCCCCCGCTTCGTCCGCACCACCACCTTCCGCCTGACCCTGCTGTTCCTGGCCCTGTTCGCGGGAGCGGCGGCCGCCTTCCTCGGCTACATCTATGTCGCCACGGCCGGTGAGGTGAGCCGTCGGGCCGACGCCGAGATCGTGCGGGAGATGAACTCGCTGGAGGCGACCTACCGCCAGGGCGGGGTGGATGGGCTGAACACCGCCATCATCGAGCGGGCGGCGGGCGAGCGACCCTACCTCTACCTGCTGATGGACAAGGCGGGCAACCGGCTGAGCGGCACCATCCCCGAATCGCCGATCGAGGAGACCGAGCGCGGGGAGAACTGGGCCCGCTTCACCCTGACCGACACCGATGCGGACGGGGCGGAGGTTCGCCGCCCGGCGCGCGGAGTGCAGGAGCGACTGTCGGGCGGCGAGATCCTGTTCGTCGGGGCCGACGTCGGCGAGAGCGAGGCCTTCGTGGTCGGAATCGCCCGCGCGCTCTGGGGCGCCGGGGCCTTGATCATCATCCTGGGGCTGGCCGGCGGCATCCTGGTCAGCCGCAATGTCGCCCGCCACATGCTAGGCCTGACCGAGGCGGTCGATGCTGTGCGCGGCGGCGACCTGAGGGCCCGTGTCAGGGTGCGCGGCGTGCGCGACGAATATGACGAACTGGCCGAGGGGCTGAACGACATGCTCGACCGGCTGGAGCAGTCGATGGGCGGCCTGCGCCACGCCGGCGACGCCATCGCCCACGACCTGCGCTCCCCGCTCACCCGCCTGCGGGCGCGGCTCGAGGCCGGGCTGATCGAGGTCGAGAACGGCAAGGGCGATCCCACCCAGGCCCTGGAGCAGGCCCTGGTCGACGCCGACAACGTGCTGGCTACCTTCAACGCCGTGCTGGCCATCGCCCGCCTGCAGGCCGCCGGCCGCATTCCCGATCCCAAACCCTTTGACCCCGGCGCGCTGGCCAACGACATGGCAGAGCTCTACGAGGCCGTCTGCGAGGATAAAGGCCTGGATTTCAAGGCGGAACTGACCCCGCGCCTGACGGTGAACGGGGCCCGCGAGATCCTGGCCCAGGCCCTGGCCAACATCCTGGACAACGCCATCAAGTATACGCCGGAGGGCGGGGCGGTCATGTTGCGGGTGCGCCGGCGATCCTCGGGCGAGGTCGAGTTCTCGGTTACCGACACCGGCCCTGGTGTGCCCGAGGAGGACCGCGCCCGCGTGGTTCAGCGCTTCGTGCGGCTGGAGAACAGCCGCAGCGAGCCGGGCTCTGGCCTGGGCCTGTCGCTGGTCGCCGCCGTGGCCGAGGCGCATGGCGGCCGTCTCGAGCTCTCCGAAGGCCCCGGCGCCATCGACGGCTATGGTCCGGGCCTGCGGGTGGCCCTGGTGCTGCCGAGGCCGGAATGACCGCACTCGGACCTCGGCTGGCCCCCTGCGGGCCGGTTGTGGATGCAAAACACGCCGCCCGCACCCGCGAGATCGTCGAGGGCGACCTTGGCGTCGGCGCCCTGGATGCGGTCTGGCCGGCGCTCGAGCCGCTGCTCGGCGCCTCGCCATACCTATCGGGCCTGATCCGTCGCCGGCCCGCCGTGCTGCAGGACATCCTGGCGGACGACCCCGAGGTCCGTCTCGACAGCCTGCTCGAGGCCGCCCGAGCCCAGGCCGCCGAACCTGACCCGGCGGCCGCCGGCAAACGCCTGCGACAGCTGAAGGCGGAGCTGCACCTGCTCTGCGCCCTGGCTGATGTCGGCGGGGTCTGGGACCTGGACGCGGTGACCGGCGCCCTGTCGCGGTTTGCCGACGCGGCCCTGGAGGCGGCGCTGGTCCAGGCGGCGCGGGCCGAGGTGGAGCGCGGGCGGCTGACGAGGGTGGGGGAGGGAGAGCGAGGTCCGGTCCCCGGTCTCTTCTGCCTGGCCATGGGCAAGCACGGGGCGTTCGAACTCAACTACAGCAGCGACATCGACATTTCGGTCTTTTACGAGCCCGATCAGTTGCCACTTGCTGACACGGCGGAACCGGCGGATGTCGCCGTCCGGATCACCCAGGGCGTCGCCCGGATACTGCAGGATCGCACCGCCGATGGGTACGTCTTCCGGGTCGATCTGCGCCTGCGCCCGGACCCTTCATCGACCCCGCCAGCTGTGCCCGTCCCGGCCGCCTTCGCCTACTACGAGAGCGTCGGCCAGAACTGGGAGCGGGCGGCCTTCATCAAGGCGCGGGTCGCGGCCGGGGACCGGCTGGCGGGCCACGGCTTCCTCGATGAGCTGCAGGCCTTCATCTGGCGGCGCAACCTGGACTTTGCGTCGATCGCCGACATCCATTCGATCAAGCGGCAGATCCACGCCCACAAGGTCGACGAGCGGCTGACCGCCGCCGGCGCCGACCTCAAGCTTGGCCGGGGCGGCATCCGCGAGGTGGAGTTCTACGTCCAGACCCAGCAGCTGATTCTCGGCGGTCGCCAGCGGGCCCTGCGCTCACCGCGCACTCTCGATGCACTGGCTGAGTTGGAGGCCCATGGCCATGTGACGCCGGAGGCGGCGGCGCTCATGCGGGAGGCCTACATCCAGCTGCGGGCGCTCGAACACCGGGTGCAGATGATCGCCGACGAGCACACCCACAAACTGCCAGAAGCGCCGGGCGAGCGGGCGCGGGTCGCGGCGCTGTGGGGGCACGGCTCGGTCAAGGCGTTCGACGCGGCGGTCGGCAAGATCCTCAAGGGGGTCAACGCCACCTATGGCGAGCTGTTCAAGGGCGAGGAGCCGCTCAGCTCGCGGTTCGGCAGCCTGATCTTCACCGGCGTCGAGGACGACCCCGAGACCCTGGCCACCCTCAAGCGGATGGGCTTCGACGACCCGGCGGCGGTGTCGGGGGCCATCCGGGGCTGGCACCACGGCCGCATCGGCGCGACCCGCACCGAGCGGGGGCGCGAGCTGTTCACCCGGATGGCGCCGCGCCTGCTGGAGGCCGCCCACGCCACCGGCGCGCCCAACGCCGCCTTCCGCCGGTTCGGCGACTTCTTCGAGCGGCTGAGTTCGGGGGTCCAGGTCCAGTCCCTGTTCCTGGCCCAGCCCAAGCTGTTCGAGCTCATCGTCCAGGTGATGGCTTTCGCACCTCAGCTCGCCCAGACCCTGGCGCGGCGACCGGCCGCGCTTGATGCGTTGCTTGATCCCAGCTTCTTCGCGCCGTTCGAGGGCGGGCAGGGCGCACAGGCTTTCGACAGCGCCCTGGCGGCGGCCGAGGGGTTTGAGGCTGCGATGGATGCGGCCCGGCGGGTGCACCGCGAACAGGCCTTCCGCATCGGGGTGCAGGTGATCGGGGGCACGGCCACCGCAGCCGACGCCGGCGGCGGATTTGCCGACCTGGCCGACCTCTGTATCGCCGGCCTCGCGCCAGCGGCCCTGGCCGAGACGGTGCGGCAGGGCGGCGCCTTCCCGGGCGAGGTGGCGGTCATCGCGCTCGGCAAATGCGGCGGGCGGGAGATGACTGCCCGCTCCGACCTGGACCTGATGACCCTGTACCGGGCCAGCGAACCGGCGGCCATGTCGGCCGAGCGCGGCTGGGGGGCGGAGACCTTCTACGGCCGCTTCACCCAGCGCCTGATCGCCGCCCTGTCGGCGCCGACCGGCGAGGGCGGCCTCTACGAAGTGGACATGCAGCTGCGTCCCACCGGCAGCAAGGGGCCGGTGGCGGTCAGCATGGCGGCCTTCAACGCCTACTACGAGCGCGAGGCCGAGACCTGGGAGATGCTGGCCTTGACCCGCGCCCGTGTCGCCTGGGCCAGTTCGCCGGCCTTCGCCGCCGATTGCGAGGCGGCGCTGGAGACGGCTCTGCGCCGGCCTCGGGATCGGGCGCGCACCGCCGCCGATGTGCGGGAGATGCGCAAACTGATGGAGGACGAGCGTCCACCCAGCGGCCCCTGGGACCTCAAGCTTGGTCCCGGCGGCCTGGTCGATATCGAGTTCGCCGCCCAGTTCCTGCAGCTGGCCGGCGCCGCCGGCGGCGGCCCTCTGCGCCAGAACACCGGCGAAGCCTTGGCCGCGCTGGCCGAGACCGGCGCGGCGGATATCGGAACCCTGCAGACGCTGGAGAAGGCCTGGCGCATGCAGCAGGACCTGAGCCAGCTGCTCAAAGTGGCGCTGGAGGACGGCGCCGATCCGGAGGCCGAGCCCAAGGCGCTCAAGGCCCTGCTGGCCCGGGCGGGCGGCGCCAGGGACTTCAAGGCGCTCAAGACCGCCCTGGCCCAAGCCCAACGCCAGGCGCGGGCCGCCTACGAGGCTGTCGTCCGCTGACCGACGGAACCTCAGGCGCCCGTCGTTGAAGCTGCGGGGCGTGAACCTGAGGAGATTTCCACCGATGAAAACCTACCTGATCGCCGGCGCCATGCTGGCCCTGTCCGCCGGCGTCGCCTGCGCCCAGCCGGCCAAGGGCGCCGCTCGCATGGATTCGAACGGCGACGGCAAGGTGAGCCTGGCCGAGTTCAAGACCGCCCGCTCCACCCAGATGATGCGCCTCGATGCGGATGGCGACGGCAAGGTCTCCAAGACCGAGTTCCAGGCCCGCGGCGCCAAGGCGGCCGAGAAGTCCGGCAAGGCCCCCAAGGGCGACGGCAGCCGCATGTTCAGCATGCTGGACGCCAACACCGACGGTTTCCTCGACAAGGCCGAACTGGCGAAGATGGCCGAGCGCCGCTTCGGCCGTATGGATGCGGATGGTGATGGTTCGCTGAGCGCCACTGAGCTTCAGGCCGCGCGCAAGGGCGCGGCGGGTATGATGGGTGGCGGCCGATAGCCTACTGTCCCCGGAGGCGGCCAGGACGGGGCCGCCAATGGGAACCGGTGCGAGACTTGACGCTGAGCGGCGATCCGGACGAGGCGCTTGTGGCGCGGGTGGGGCGCGGCGACCATGCCGCGGTCCAGACGCTGGTCGCGCGCAAGCTGCCGCGCATGCTCCAGCTCGCCCAGCGGATGCTGAACGACGCGGCCGAGGCCGAGGACGTCGCCCAGGAAGTGTTTGTCCGGGCCTGGAAACAGGCCCCCAACTGGAAGCCGGGCGGGGCGCGGTTCGACACCTGGCTGCACCGGGTGGCGCTGAACCTCTGCTACGACCGCCTGCGCCGCCGCCGCGAACAGACGATGGCCGAGCCCCCGGAACAGGTGGACACCGGCCCCGCCCCCGACCGGGGCCTGCTGGCGCGGGACACCGGGGTGCGGGTCACCGCCGCGCTTGGCGCGCTGCCGGACCGCCAGCGCGAGGCGGTGGTGCTGTGCCACTACCAGGATCTGGGGAATATCGAGGCCGCCTCGCTGATGGGAGTCAGCGTCGAGGCCCTGGAAAGTCTGTTGTCCCGTGGTCGGCGGGCCTTGCGCGCCGCCCTCGCGGACCTGAGAGAATGAGACGATGAGCGCCATGGACGCACAACGGTTCGAAACCCTTGCCGAGGCCCACGGCGGCCTGATCACCCGCTGGCCGGCCGCCGAGCAGGACGCCGCCTACGCCTGGCTGGCCGAGGCGCCGGAAGCCGCCCAGGCGGTGCTGTCCCAGGCCCTGGCCCTGGATGAGGCGCTCGACGTCCTGCGCCCGCCCAGCCCCTCGACCGCTCTGCGCGACGCCGTCCTGGCCGCCGCCCCGGCCCCGGCGCGGCCCCGGACCCTGGCCCGCTGGCTTACCGGCGCCGGCATCGGCGCTGCCCTGGCGGCGGCCAGCGCGGCAGGCGTCGTGGTCGGGGTGCAGGTTGCGCAGGCCCCGACCGAGGCCTCGTCCGAGGCCGCCGTGGCGGTGGCCGTCGAGGACGACTGGATCCTGCTGCCCGACGGGGAGAACCAGTCGTGAAGTCGCGGAGCCTGATCATCGCCCTGGTCGTCTCGGTGGCCCTGAACCTGTTCCTGGGCGGGCTGATCGTCGGCGGCTCGGTGGTCGCCCGCCGCCTCGCCGACCTGCAGCCGCCGCCGGCCGCCGGCCAGCGCCTGCCCCTGTGGCGGGCTGCCGACGACCTGCCGCCGCCCAAGCGTCGCGCCTATCGCCAGATGTTCCGCCAGGCCGCCCTGGAAACCCGCGAACCGGTCCTGCAGTCGCGCGCCCTCCGCCGCGATGCGATCGCTGCGCTGGAAAGCCCCGGCTATGACGCCGAGGCGGCGGTGGCCGCCATGGGCCAGGCGCGGGCGAAAGATATGGAGGCCCGCAGCGAAGTCGAGGCTCGGATCATGCGCTTCGCCGCCACCCTGACCCCGGACGAGCGCAAGCTGCTGGCGGCCGGTCTGCGCCGCGCCCTGGCGGGTCAGCTGCGGGATCCGGGGATGCCGGGCCAAAGGCGGCGTGGGCCGCCGCCGGGCGAGGCGCCTTAGGCGCTCCCCGCCCTAAGCGCTGCGCCGCACCGCCTTCGATACCCGCCAGGCCATGAACAGGGCGGGTACGCACAGGCCCGCCGCCACGGCGAACGGGGCGCTGGGTCCCACCTTGGTGAACAGCGGCGCGGCCATGAGCGGTCCGACGACCCGCGCCAGGGCGCCGGCCGCGCTGTTGAGGCCCAGCATCTCGCCCTGGCGGTCGGCCGAGGCGGCCTTGGAGATGATCGCCCCGATGTTCGGGAAGGCCAGAGACTGGCCCATGGCCACGGTCACCATGCCCATCACCGCCAACGGCCAGTGGACCCCGACCAACGGCTGCATGGCGAAGCCAAGGCCGATCAGCACCAGGCCGGCGATAAGGGTCGCTGGCTCTCCGAACCGCCGGGCGCTCCAGCCGGCCAGCAGGCCCTGGGCGAAGGTGGCGGTCAGGGCGATGCCGAGGAAACAGAAGCCGATCTGCTGGGGGCCCCAGCCGAACTGCTGCCTGGCCCAGAGGCCGAACGTCGCCTCCATGGCGGCGAACCCGGCAATGGCGATCAGCGAAACCAGCATCACCCGCCAGATCACCGGATGGGCCATGGCCTCGCTCAAGCCCTCGAACCGTCCCCGCCGCGGGGCGTCGGAATGCACCTGCCGCGTCTCGCGCACGAACAGCACCACGCCCAGCCCGGCGGTCGTGGCCAAGCCGGCGGCCAGCAGGAGCGGTAGCCGAAAGCCCGCCAAGCCCAGGCTTTCGTCGGCCAGCAGCCCGCCCAGCGCCGGCCCGGTCAGGAAGCCCAGGCTGAACGAAGCGCCCATCAACCCGAGCCGACCGGCCCGCTTCTCCGGCGGGGTGATGTCGGCCATGTAGCCCTGGATGGTCGAGATGTTGCCGGTCAGGATGCCGCCGACGAAGCGGATTCCCATCGCCACCCACAGGTCCGGGGCGAAGGCCAAAGCCACGTAGGTGGCCGCATTGCCGAAGATGGTGAGCATCAGGACGGGGCGCCGCCCGATCCGGTCCGACAGCTTCCCCCAGATGGGCTCGGCGAAGAAGTTGCCCAGGCTGTAGGCCGAGAACAGCACGATCACCTGCCAGGCCGGCGCCCCGAACGCGGAGGCGTAGAAGGGCAGCAGCGGGATCACGACCCCAAACCCGGCGATGTTGATGAACACCACCGTCAGCAGGATGACGAGCGCGCGGTTGTCCTGCGTGGGAGCGGCCGGGTGCGACATCAGGCGGCTCTACGCCTGCGATCCGGCGGCGGCAACGTCAGTTCGGCGGATTGTGCTTCTCGAGGAAGGCCACAGTGGCTTCCAGCATCTGCAGGCGGGTGGCGCCGCGTGACATCCAGTGGTCCTCGCCCTTGAGGGTAACGAGTTCGGTGGTCTTGCCGGCGCGGCGCAGGGCGTCGTGCATCATCTGGCTCTGTTCATAGAGCACCACGGTGTCGTCCTTGCCGTGGATCAGAAGCACCGGGATATCGACCTTTGCCACATGGGTGATTGGCGAGATCGCCGCCAGGTCCGGGTCGCGCCGGCCTTCCACCCCCATGAACCGCGCCCAATAGCGCAGGCGATCATTGATGCGGCCGCCGGTCTCCCGCGCCTCGGTGGTCATGAACCGGCGCAGGTCCGACAGCCCGGCCACCGCCACGGCGCAGCGATAGACGCCGGGATCAAGGGTCGCGCCGGCCAAGGCCGCGTAGCCTCCATAGCTGGACCCGACGATGCAGACCCGCTTGGGATCGACCAGCCCCTGGCCGACCAGGTGACGCACCCCATCGGAGAGGTCGGTCTGCATTTTTCGGCCCCACTCGCCGTATCCGGCCTCCAGGAACCGCCGGCCGAACCCGTCCGAGCCCCGGAAGTTGGGCTGCAGCACCGCATAGCCGCGCGAGGCCAGGGCCTGGGCCTTCCAGTCGAAACCGGGTTCGTCCCGCGCCGCCGGCCCACCATGCGGCAGCACCACCAGCGGCAGGTTCTTGGGATCACGGCCGCGCGGCAGGGTCAGGTAGCCGGTGAGCTCCAGCCCGTCGGCGGCCTTGTATTTCACCGGCCGGACCTCGGCGATGTCCTCAGGCTTGAGCCCATTGTAGACCGAGCCGATCAGATCGGCCTTCTTGGTCTCCATATCGACCAACACATAGCTGGGCCCGGAGGCCGGATCCTCGACCCGCACCACCAGCTTGCGTCGATCGTCGGTCCAGGACACCAGCCGGACGTGCCGTCCGACATAGGCCTTGGTGATCCCGCGCCAAACGGCCTGATCCTTGGCGTCGAAGAAGTCGTAGCGGACCTCGTCGCCGTCCAGCTCCCAGACGCCGACCAGCGCCTGGCTGACCGGGTGGCGGATCATCCCCTCGAAGGACGGCAACTGCACCTCGCGGGCCGGCGAGCCGTCGGCGGGATATTCCTTGAAGCTGCGTCGCTCGGTGACCGGATCGCGCACCACCAGCAGCACCGATGTCCCATCCTTGCCCAGGCCCCCGAGGTAGGGCCTGGTCAGCGGCGCGGTGCGACTGTCGACGACCTCCCAGCGCTTGTTGCGCAGCAGGCGCAGGCTCCATTCGCCTGTTTCGGAATCGTATTCGGTCTGGGCCAGCACCGCGCCGTCGGCGCCCACCACCCAGTCGCTGGTGTTCTGCCGACCCTGTTCATACACCTTGGTCGCGCCGTTGGAGAGCTTGATCGAGAACAGGCTGTTGCGGCCCCGCTCACCCCCGGCCCAATGCACCCCCTCGACGATCACGTGCGGCTCGCCGTTCAGCATCCTTACCAGCGGCGGGCCGATGACCACGTTCATGGAGTCCGGCGCCCTGTCCATCAGCAGCCGGCTCTTGCGCGAGCCCAGGTCGTAGGCCAGCACCTGGAAGTACTCGCGGCGAGGGCCGGTCAGGCCGGCGACATGCTGGGTGGTCGAGATGGTGATCAGGAGATGGCCGCGGGTCGCCCACTGGATTTCCCGCACCTTCTGGTCGCCGGCGTCGAGGGTCGCCAGCGACGTCCCCGTCCCCAGCTCGCGGATCATCACCAGCCGCTTGTCGCCGGAGGTGACGGCATAGGCCATCATCGTCCCGTCAGGCGAGATCTGCGCGTCCTCGATCATCGGCAACCGGCCGTAGGTCGCCAGGGGCGCGGCGGGCGCAACGGCCGGCCAAAGCAGAAGAAGCAGCGCCGTCATGGCGCCCAGCAGACTGGAAACTCGCGACATCTCACGCCCCCGACCCGAACACGGCCGGGCTGGATCATAGCGGCGCGGTGGATCGAAAAAAGAGGGGGCGCCCCGTCTGGTTGAAAATTAGCCTAGCGCGCGACGTAGACGACCAGGCCGACTTCCTTCTCGATCCAGATGATCGTGTAGCCCATGCTTCCCATGCCCTCCAGGGTCCGGCCGTCGACGCAGATCCCGAGGCACAGCTTCTGCGCCGAGCTGTAGGGCTCGACCAGTTCCGTGATCTTGGTCTTGTCCTTGTTGAAGCCGGCGGCGAAGGCATAGGGGCTGTGGGGGCACTGGCACTTCAGCTCGACCACGATCCAGTCCGGCGCCCACTGGCTGGCGCCCTGGTTGATCAGCAGGTCGGCCTTCCGGTCGTCGCCAAACAGGTAGACTTCGCGTTCGACCGAATAGCTGGGGTCGATGCTGTTGATGTAGCCGGCGATCTCGGCCTGCGCCCATTCCTCCCAACCGCCTCTCAGCGGCCAGACGCGGCCGATGGCGGGCAGGGACTCTCGCGCCCATTGCTCCACGACCTGGACGAAGGTGTCGATGTTCATGATCATCGGAGGGGTTCCTTGGCTGGGGTTGGGTCCGGGCCGGGCCGGCGCGCCGGGTGCTGGGGCGCTGGGGGTCTGGCGAGGGACCGGTTCGCCGCGCGACCCGCGTAGCGCCCGCGCCTCCAACAGAGCGGCGACATACTTGCTGGCCCGCGACATCGCTGGTCCTCCGCCGACGCTTTTCCGAAGTGAATCGCGCCTGACGCAGATCAAGACGGGCCACGGCGGCAAACGTGAACGCCCGGCGGGTCATGGTAAAAAAACAACTAAGACGGGTTCACAAACTCGGCCCACGGGCGTCGTGGCTGTGGGGTCGCCTTGCTCGGGGCCAGCGATCCCCGATCAGAACGGCCTCGATCCCAACGGGCGGCACGCCCAGCGAAGGAGCTATCAATGGCTATCCCGACCCCGGTGAACGGTCAGATCACCGACGCCGTCACCCAGGCCAATGTGAAGGTTCTGGGCGACGCCCCGGCCATGGCCATGGGCGCGATCTATCAGTCGCTCGCCCATTCCACCGGCATCCTCTACGAAAACGCCACCTCGTCGCAGCAGCAGCTGGCCATCGCCGCCCAGGCCGCGACCAACCAGGGCGTCATCCAGATCTACAGCGTCGACACCATGGCCGGCGCCGTGGCGACCTCCAAGATCGCCCAGTCGGATGTGCCGGACAACATGCTGTCGCTGCTGACCGCGCTGCGCGCCGTCGGCCCCGGCTCGCAGGTCTCCTAAGCGCGCCGCCGCTTCAACCCACCTAACCATGAGGAACTGACATGGCTCTTCCGACCCCCGTCAACGGCATGATCACCGATGCCGTCACCCAGGCCAACGTCAAGGTGCTGGGCGACGCCCCGGCCATGGCGATGGGCGCGATCTACCAGTCGCTCGCCCACTCCACCGGCATTCTCTACGAGAACGCCGCCTCTTCCCAGCAGCAGCTGGCCATCGCCGCCCAGGCGGCGACCAACCAGGGCGTCATCCAGATCTACAGCGTCGACACCATGGCCGGCGCCGTGGCGACCTCGAAGATCGCCCAGTCGGATACGCCCGACACCCTGCTGTCCCTGCTGACCGCCCTTCGGGCCACCCAGGGCGTCTGATCGCAGGAGGCTGACGTCCGGCGCCGCCAGCGGGCGCCGGACGGGGAAGTGTGACCTGGCCGCGGTTCGGGCGCTGGCGCCGACCGCAGCGAATTCTCTGGAGACCGGCCATGGCGGACCAACCGCGCGACAAGAAGGCGAAGCAGGAGGCCGCGGCCCGCGCCGCGCGCCGGGCCGCCGCCGAACGCCTGGCCAAGGAACAGAAAGAGCGCGAGCGCCGCCGTGAGAAGATCCTCGAGGACGAGGAAAAGATCCTCGAGGACGAGGAAAAGATCCTCGAGGACGAGGAGGAGATCCTCGAGCTCGAGGACGAGATCCTGGCCAGCGAAATGCGCGCCGCCCGCGAGCGGGCCGAGCAGCGCCGCCGGGCTCGCCGCCAGCAGAAGAAGCCGGAGTTCGATAACTTCGAGGAGTATCTGCGCCTGACCATGGAGCTGTGCCGCGATCCGGCCACCGCGCCGATGGCCACCGCCGTGGCCGACGCCATGCTGTCGACCATCGCCGTGGGGCCCAGCTTCGCCGCCATGCAGAGCATGGTCGCCGCCAACCAGGCCAACGGGATCATGTACTACAACGCTGTCGCCAACCAGCAGATGGGCAACATCATCGGGATGGTGGCGACCATGAACTGCGTCCAGGTGCTGCTCGACAAGGACGGCCTTGTACCCTTCCCCGAATTCCCGGTGGCCGGGGGCGGTGTGTGATGACCGACGCCCCCCTGACCAACAGGCAGATCATGGACGCCCTGGCGATGCTCTGCGGCGCCTCGGTCTCCAACGCCGGCCTGGTGACCCTGTTGTCGTCCGCCGACGCCTTCGCCGCCCGGCTGCTGACCGCCAACCAGACGCAAGCGGCCCTGCACACCCTGCAGGTCCAGGCCCTGACCAACGCCCTGGTCGACCTGCGGGCCCCGCGCGAAGTGCGCGAGGTGCGCACCGCCGCCGCCGTCGGCTACGCGGCCGGCGCCAACAGCCTGCCGCCCGGCGCGCCGGTTGTGACCTGAAGGACCGACCATGGCCGACGACACCGTCAACTCACAGATCACCGACGCCGTCACCCAGACCAACGTCAAGGTTCTGGGCGAGGGGCCCGCCGAGGCGGTCGCCATGGCCGTTCAGGCGGTGGCCCACGCCACCAGCCTGTCGGCGGAAAGCGCCAGCCAGACCCAGGGCGGCATGCAGCAGATCACCAATGCGGCGGTCGGCGGCCTGATCACCCAGGTGATGAACATCGCCATGCCGGCCGCCGCCGCGCCCGCGCCCGTCCCTGAAGTGGTGATCTGACCATGGCCTATCCGACCCCGGTCAACAGCCAGATCACCGATGCGGTGACCCAGCAGAACATGGCGGTTCTGGGCTCGGCGCCGGCCATGGCGATGGGCTCGATCTACCAGAGCGCCGCCCACTCGATGGCGCTGGTCTTCCAGAACACCGTCCAGGCCCAGAAGCATGCCTCGATCTCCGCCCAGGCGGCGACCAACCAGGGCGTGATCCAGATCTATTCGGCCGGCTCGATGGGCGCCGCGATGGCGACCGGCAAGCTGGCCGCCATCCGCTCGCCCAGGGCGCCGGACCCGGCCAAGCAGCTGCTGACCGTCCTGCTCGCCGCCAAACTGTTGAACCTGTAGCTCGAAGGGGGATTTGAACCATGGCAGCCGACACGCCCGTCAATTCCCAGGTCACCGACGCGGTCACCCAGACCAACGTCAAGGTGCTGGGCGAGGCGCCCGCCCAGTCGATGGCCCTCGTCTACCAGAGCATGGCTCATTCCATCTCGCTGGCCATGCAGAACGCTCAGCAGGCGCAAGGCGGCCTGCAACAGATCGGCAACGCGGTCACCTCCAGCGCCGTGACCATGATCATGAACGCGGTGCAGAAGTAGGAGTGAGCCATGGCCGACAAGGTCAATCCCCAGATCGTCGACGCGGTCACCCAGTCGACCGAGTTCGCGCTTGGCTTCGCGGACCTGGGCACGCAGACGACGGTGGCCGACACCCGGATCTCCGCCGGCGGGGCGATCTCGTATGACAAGGCCGCCCAGGCGGCGGCCATCTCGGTCCAGGACGCCGCCGACTACCAGCGCAACATGCTGTCGATCAGCACCGCCGTGCAGGGCAAGGCGATGACCATGATCCTGGCCGGCGCCCCGCTGGAGGGGCCGGTGATCGCCTATGCGCTGGGCCTGGTCAGCTCCTTCGCCGCCCCGATCGCGGCGGCGGTGGCCGCCGAGTCCGTCACCCATGCCCTGAAAGATTTCCCGAAGGCCTGATGCAAGGAGAACAGCCATGAGCCATCGTTCGGAACGGCACAGCGAAGTGGATGCCGTGATTGATGAAGCCCGCGCCCTGGAGCGGGAAACCCTCGACGAGACCGCCGAGCTGGTCGCCGAGATCGACGGGGACGAGCCGATCGAGGAGCTGGACGACCGGGGACTCTACGTCCAGCTGCGCAAGCTGGTCGGGCTGGTGGTCGATCGTGGCTACAAGCTGCAGAACCCCCTGTGGAACAGCCCCTATGCGGTGCTGGCCAAGGAGATCACCGAGGAGTGCAACGACTGGCTGGATGACACCCGCCACCCGCAATGGGCGGCCAAGGAAGGCTGACCCATGGAGTCGTCCGGTCCGCCGCCCGCGCTGCCTGAATCGGAACTGGTCACCGCCGCCAAGCGGCTGGTCAGTGACATGTTCCGGCAGGTCGCCCTGCAGATGCCCGAGCTGGTCAAGCTGCAGGGCGGGCCGGCGGACAGCCCGATCCCACAGTTCACCGACGACATGCTCGTTCAGCTGCAGCTGCAGCTGGACCGGGCGCTCGGCTTGCCGGACCGGAAGCCGCCGTCGCGTGAGGACGAGCCGCCGCCGTGAGCGGCCCCGATCCCACCCATCTCTACGACGCCGTCTCCGACCAGAAGACCAAGATCGTGGACGGCTTCGCCGAACAGCGCGTCGCGCTCAAGCGCGCCGTGGAAGACCAGAGGTTGGCCGCCATGCCCGAGCATATGAGACAAGCTGCTCTCGGCCCCGCAGGTCAGGTCAGCGTCGAGATCGTGCAAATACTGCAGCAGATCATCGCGCGGGAAGTCACCCGTCAGTTGGAAATGGCCATCACCGCCATGATCGCCCAGGCAAACGCGGCGAAATCTGACGCTGCACCTGAGGCAGTTGGTCGCACATCCGGTGTAAACTAGGCCGGGACACCTAATTCAACCTGCATCGTTCACAAATCCCTAACCTTCGCGTCTAGCAAGTATCGAGGGCGATACAATCTGATCGCGAAATTCGGGGAATGCGCTTGTGCGGCGGAGGCCGCACCAGCTCGCGACTGCCCATCGAACCGTTGTGTGCGCGCCGCGGCGGCCGACCTCCGCGGAGCTCGGGAGCGTGTGCCGATGAATGTGGTGCGATTATTTCCGGTGGAGGATGGCCAGGGCGAGGAGGCCTGCGTCGAGCGCGCACCGACGCCACCCCAACCGGCCCTTGTCCGCCTGTCGCGTCGGCGGGGCCCCTCGCCCGTGGAGGTTCTGGCCGGGGCGGTGCGGCGGCCGGCCGGGCGGCTGACCCCGGCGGGGGTGATCGCCCGGGCGTTGGACCGGCCGGCCCCGATGGAGACCTTCTGGCCCATATGGCTGGCGCACCAGGACGCCCTGCGCAGCCGCAGCCTGCGCCTGTCGGGCGGTAACCGGGCCGACGCCGAGGACGCGCTGAGCAACGCCATGGTGCGCGCCGCCCAGGCCTTCGCCCGCCAACCAGTGCAGAACCCCGGCGCCTGGCTGCTGCGCATCCTCCACAACACCTGCATGGACCTTCACCGGCAGAACGCCGGCCGCGCCCCCATCGACGAGGATGCGCTCGACACACCGTCCGCCCGCGATCCCGCCTGGATGAAGCCTGAGCCCTCTCCGGAGGAGGCGCTGACCCTGTCGGAGCAGGATGACGCCTGGCGACGGGCGCTGGCCAGCCTGCCCCGCGCCCTGGTCGAGCCCCTGACTCTGCATCTGGACGAGTGGACGGACGACGAGATCGCCCGCCACCTGAAGATCAGCCGGGAGCTGGTGCGCAAGCGCCGGCAGAAGGCCAAGGAGCGCTTGCGCGAACTTCTACGATATTGAGCCGATCAGCGCGGCGCCAGGATCATGATCATCTGGCGGCCTTCCATCTTCGGCTCGTGCTCGACCTTGGCGACTTCATCGAAGTCGGCCTTGACCTTGTTGAGCAGCTTCATGCCGAGTTCGGGGTGGGCCATTTCCCGGCCGCGGAAGCGCAGGGTCACCTTGACCTTATCGCCTTCCTCGAAGAACCGGGTCATCGACTTGGCCTTGACCTCATAGTCGTGGATGTCGATGTTCGGTCGCAGCTTGATTTCCTTGAGCTCGACCACCTTCTGCCGCTTGCGGGCCTCGTTCTTCTTCTTCTGCTCCTGGAACTTGAACTTACCGTAGTCCAGGATCTTGCAGACCGGCGGATTGGCGTTGGGCACGATCTCGACGAGATCCAGGCCCGCTTCATCAGCCGCTTCCAGAGCGGCGGAGATGGGCATTTCGCCCTGCTTCTCACCGTTCTGGTCGATCAGAAGTACACGGGGAACGCGAATGTCTTCATTCATGCGCGGCCCGTCTTTCACGGGCGGCGTATTGTTGGGGCGGCGAATAGGCTTCTGCTCCGGTAGCTGTTTACGAGAAAAGACGCGGCGCGCGGTCGGCGTTCCGTGTCATTGCCTCGATATATGACCCCAAGGCCTTCGCGCCGCAAGTGAATGCGCGCAACAGTGGGGGCCTTCGCGCGGAGGCTATGTCGTCCGTCCGCCACAAGGCTCACGAACGCGCGACCGGGCCGGTTGTGATCGAAGTTCCCGGAACGGGCAGGGCGGGGCGGGGTTCTCGACGCCGAGGGGGTGCGCAATGGCGCGCCCCCTTTTGATTCAAAGCGTTGGGAGAACAGAGATGGCCAACTGGAACGAACGGGATCAGGACTGGCGCGGCGCCCGCGGCTGGCGGGAGAAGAGCGGCGCCCGCGGCGCTTTCGGCGAGCAGCGCTACGAGGGCGGACAGGACGCCGGCTACAGTCCCGGCGGCCCCGCCCAGGGCTATCGTCAGACCGACTATGGCGCCGGCTACGGCGAGGACCGCAGCTGGAACGCCGGCTCGCAATATGACCGCGACTCCGCCCGCCGGGATTATGGCGGCGATCAGCGCCGCTACGGCCAGGGCGGCGGCGACTATGAGCGCGGCCGCCAGGGCGACGAGCGCTACGGCAACCAGGGCCCTTCACGCCAAAGCTATGCAAGCCAAAGCTACAGCCGCGACGACGGCAGCCAGGGCGGCTATGGCGTCGAATGGTCCGACCGCGACAGCTACTCCAGCCGTGGCCAGGATTACGACCAGCGCACCAGCCGCTACCGTGACGACCACCTCGGCCGTGACCGGGCCGCCTATCGCAGCGACTACGGCCAGGGCCGGGGCGGCGGCTTCGGCGATCCCAACCCCTACGTCCAGGCGGCCACCGACGGCGAGACCCAGGGCGGCGTCCATCGCGGCCGCGGGCCCAAGGACTACAAGCGCTCCGACGACCGCATCCGCGAGGACGTCAACGACCGCCTGACCGACGACGCCCACATCGACGCCTCCGGCATCCAGGTGGCGGTGAAGGATGGTGAAGTCACGCTCAGCGGCACGGTCGAGAACCGGTTTGCCAAGCGCCACGCGGAGGACCTTGCCGAGCGCATCTCCGGGGCCAGGCATGTGCAGAACAATCTGCGGGTCCAGGAGGCCTCCAGCCGCTGGGATCAGGGACAGGCCGACACCACGACGCCGACCACTCGAGGGTCAACGATCCTGAGCTGATTGAGGACGGCTGAACCGGAGGGGACCGCGAGCGATCGCGGTCCCCTCTGCCTTATCGGCCCAGGATTTCGAACGCGCGCGATTCCAGCAGGCCGCGGGTATAGCAGGGGTAGTCGGTCGGAATGCCGTAGGTCCCCACCTTCCTCATGGCGCCCTCCACCTTGACCTCCGCACGGGTTCCCTCGGGAACCTCCTGCAGCAGGATCGACACATTCATGGTGGTCTTGTTGACGTAGCCGCCGGGGTAGCTGCCGCAGTCGAGGCCGTCGACCTGCGCCACGGTCATCACCGGCCCGGTCGAGATTACGCCGCCCGCCTTGTTGACCACCGTGGGCTTCAGGTTCTCGACGAGGAAGAACCGCTCGGCGTTCTCCCAGACTTGATCTTTCTTGGCCGGAAGCACCTTTACGGTGGTCACCTCCCGGCGGACGGCCGGGGTGGAGGTGATGCAGCCCGCGAGCGCCAGGCAGGCCACAGCGGTCGCCAGCAGCGACGTTCTCATGAAACTCTTCCCCCGAACTAAAAACGCGCTTCATGCGCGCGATTCCCACCTTAGCGCGGTAGCAGCGAAAACGAAGCGCTGGCGACCGTGTCGACCGCCATTTCGTTGAGCGACGGCGCGTGCAGCACCGCCACATGTCCGCGCGGCCCGGTCAGGGACGCATCCGAACCGGCCGCGAACAGCGCCACGGTCGGCGCCCCGGCGGCGGCGATCAGGTGCAGCGGGCCGGTATCGTTTCCCACCGCCAGCGCCGCCCGCGCGCCCAGCAGGGCGATCTGGGCGAAATCGGTGCGGCCGGTCAGGTCGCGGGCCCGGCCGACGGTCTTCTGGATGGTCCGGGCCAGGGCGCTCTCCTGCGGCCCGCCGATGATCACGATGTCATAGCCCTTGGCGAACAGCCGGCCCGCCAGGTCCGAGAAGGCCTCGATCGGCCAGCGCTTTTCCGGGGCCTTCTCGTTGCCGCCCGGCACCAGCAGCACGAAGGGCCGCGGCGCCTGGGCGCCCGACGCCGGGCGAGCCTCCGGCGCGCGGCGCAGGATCCAGGACAGATCGGGGGCCGGCGCGTCGCCGGGCGTGGTCGGGGCGTCGGGCCAGATGCCGGCCACCTGCAACTGCTCGGCATGCCGCTCGAGGATGTGCATCCTGTCCCGGTTGGGGTTGCGATGCCGCAGCTTCGCCCCCTTGGCCGGCCCCGACCAGGGCGGTGGGAAGGGCCGCAGCATCTGGAACAGGGTGTTGCTGGACGAATTGCCCTGCAGGTCATAGACCCGCGCATACTTGGCCGCCTTGATCTTCTTGCGCAGGGCCAGCCATTCGCCGGGGCTGTTGGGCGCGCCGTCGGTGTCGACCTCGTTCACATAGGGACTGGTCTTGGCCAAGGCCTCGAAGGCGGGAATGGTCAGCAGGGTGATCCGCGCGCGCGGATGGGCGGCCCGGATCCGCCGCATGGCGGCCAGCGACAGCACGAACTCGGCGATATTCCCGGCCTGGACCACCAGGATCTTGTCGAACGCCGCCATCAGGCCCTGCCCTCCAGGATGCGAGCATAGACGGCCAGGGTCGCCTCGCACATGGCGTCCACCGAATACAGCCGCCGCGCCCGCGCCAGCCCGGCCTCGCCCATGGTGCGTCGCGCCACGACATCGGTATCCATCGCCCGCGCCAGCCCCCGCGCCCAGGCCTCCGACTCGCCGGGCGGCAACCGCCAGCCGGTCTCACCCTCGACTACCGTCTCGCGCCCGCCGCCGTGGTCGCTGACCAGCACCGGCCGGGCCATGGCCTGCGGCTCCACCGCCGCCCGGCCGAACGACTCCGGCTGGGTCGACGGAAGCAGCGCGAAATCGCCCAGCCGATAGGCCGCCGGCATGTCGTCGCAGTGGCCGACCAGCCGCACCTGAGCCCCAAGGCCGGCAGCCGCGATGGCGTCCTCCAGCTCCTGGCGATACTCCACCCGCCCCTGGTCGTCCCCGACGAACAGGATCAGGAAATCTTCCCGGCCTTCCGATTTCAGCCGCGCCGCCGCCTCGATGATCGTCGCATGGCCCTTCAGCCGCGTGATCCGCCCGCCGAGCACGAAGATGGTCCGCGCATCCTTCTTGGGCAGGCTCCACAGGTCGCGCAGCGCCTGAACCCGCGCGGCCGTCACCTTGCGGATATCGAACCGCGTGAAATCCACGCCGCGCGGAATGGCCACGATCCGCGCCGGATCGACGCCGTGCTCGGCAATCACATGCTCGCGAGTGTAGTCGCTGTTGGCGATCACCAGGTCGCCCCGGGTCATCACCGCATTGTACCAGCGCTTGAGGCCGCTCTTGGCGTTGTAGATGCCATGATAGGTGGCCACGAACGGAACCTTGGTCGCGTGCGCCGCCCACAGGGCGCTGAACGCCGGCGCCCGGCTGCGGGCATGCACCAGCGTAATCTTCTCCCGCCGGATCAGGTCGATCAGCCGGGCGGTGTTGCCCAGCATGACCAGCGGGTTCTTGGACTGGGCCGGCATTTGAGCCAGCCGGCCGCCGTCGGCTTCCAGCCGGGTGGTCATCCGCCCACCCTTGCTGGCCACGAAGGCGCGGCCGCCGGCCTTCACCACCGCCTGGGCGATGTCGAGCGCCGTCTGCTCGGCGCCGCCGGTCTCCAGTTCGGGCACCACCTGCAGCAGCGCGAAATCCGGGGGCAGGGGGGTCAAGGTTCGCGAAGCTTCCTGGGGCTGATCGAAAACGGGTAGGGGAGGGTAGATAAGGGAATCGGAGCCGGCGCGCCATGACCGAAAGCAGCGGATACCTGGACCGTGAAGACGGCGAACGTCTGGCCTGGCGCCGGGTTGATGGGCGAGGGCCCACGGTGGTCTGGCTGGGCGGCTTCATGTCCGACATGGCCGGGACCAAGGCCCAGGCCCTGGCCGACTGGGCGCTGGCCAACGATCGCGCCTACCTCCGCTTCGACTATCTTGGCCACGGCGAATCCAGCGGCCAGTTCCGTAAGGGCACGATCAGCCGCTGGCGCGAGGACGCCCTGGCCGCCATCGACCAGTTGACCGATGGGCCGCTGGTGTTGGTCGGCTCCTCGATGGGCGGCTGGATTTCCTGCCTGGTCGCCGCGGTGCGGGCCGAGCGGCTGGCGGGGTTGGTGTTGATCGCCCCCGCCGCCGACTTCACCGAAAAGCTGATGCTCCCCGGCTTCCCGCCCGAGGCCCATGCGGCCCTGGAAGCCACCGGCGAATGGCTCCGCCCCAGCCTTTACGACGAAGGTGGCTACCCCATCACCCGCAACCTGCTGGAAGACGGCGCCCGTTGGTCAATCCTGCCCGGCCCGGTCCCGGTCGAGGTTCCGGTCCGCATCCTCCAGGGCGCCGAGGACCCGGACGTTCCCTGGATGCACGCCCTGGCCCTGGCCCAGGCGCTGAAGGGCGAGGACGTGGTCTTCACCCTGATCAAGGACGGCGACCACCGCCTGTCGCGGCCGCAGGACATCGCCCGGCTGATCGGGGCGGTGGAGGAGGTGGTTTGACCGCTGTGCGTGCTTCGACACGCGGCCCGCGGCCGCTGCTCAGCATGACGTAGATTTGTGAGGCCCAACCCCTGTTCGTCATCCTGAGCAGCCCGCGCAGCGGGCGTGTCGAAGGACGCACAGGCGCTCAGTGGCCTTGCAGGATCGCCACCAGCCCCTCGCGATAGGTCGGATACCTCGGCCGCCAGCCCAGCTCCGCCTTGGCCCGCGCGTTCGACACCCGCTTGTTCTCCGCCCAGAAGCGCCGCGCCGGGGCGGGCATGCCGGCCTCGTCGTAGGGGATCAGGGGCGGTGGCCTCAGGCCCAACAGTTCGGCGGCGAAGGCGTTGACCTCGTGGGTCGGGGCCGGCTCGTCGTCGCAGATATTGTAGATACCGCCGGCGCGGGGGCGGGCGATTGAGGCGGCCAGGGCGGCGGCGATGTCGTCCACATGGATGCGGCTGAACACCTGGCCTGGCTTGAGGATGTTGCGGACCTGGCCCTCGGCCACCCGGTCCAGCGCCGAGCGGCCGGGGCCGTAGATGCCGGGCAGGCGGAAGATCTGCACCGTCAGCCCCATGCCGCGCCCGACCTCCAGCCAGTCGCGCTCTGCGGCGGCGCGGCGGCCGGCCTCGACGCTGCGGGGGGCGATGCGGCTGGTCTCGAAGGCCCAGCCGCCCTCGCGGTCGCCATAGACGCCGGTGGTCGACAGATAGCCGATCCAGTCGGGGAAGGCGCGGGAGCGGGCGATGGCCGGGACCAGGGCCTCAAGGCCGGGACAGCCCCGCTCATTCGGAGGGGCGGTGACCAGGATGGCGTCCATCGGCGGGGCGGCGACCAGGGCGGCCTGGTCGGTGGGGTCGAGCGGCGTGACCCCAGCCGCGCGGGCGGCCTCGGCGGTGGCCGGATCGCGCACGGTCGCCCAGACATCCCAGCCGTCAGCTTTCATCCGGCGGGCAAAGACCTGCCCGGTGAATCCGAAGCCGAAGATCAGGAGACGAGGCACAGGACGCTTTTCTTCCTCCAAACCATCTCACTCAAACCGTCATCCTGGCCGGAGGCCCGAAGGGCTGGAGAGCCGGGACCCAGGAGGGCGTGAACTCGCTGTTTCAACCAGCCTGCGCGCCGCCCCTGGGTCCCGGATAGCCCCTTGCGGGGCCTCCGGGATGACGGTGTTGGGGTGGTTACAACAGGGCGGTGATCGCCGCCCGCGCCGCCTGGCCCAGTTCCGGATGTTGCAGGGCGTAGGCGACGTTGGCGCGCAGCAGCCCGATCTTGTCGCCGCAGTCGTAGGTGGTCCCCTCGTATTCGAGGGCGTGGAAGGGCTCCAGCGCCATCAGCCGGACCATGGCGTCGGTCAGCTGGATCTCGCCGCCGGCGCCCTTGGCCTGGTCGCTCAGGAGGTTGAAGATTTCCGGCTGCAGGATGTAGCGGCCGGAGATGAACAGGTTGCTGGGCTCGGTCCCCAGCGGCGGCTTCTCGACCATGCCGGTCATCCGGTTGAGCCGGCCCTCACGGCCGTCCAGGGCGACGATGCCGTACTTGTTGGTCTCGCCCTCGGGGGCGGGTTCGACGACCACCACATTGCCGCCCACCTGGTTGTAGGCGTCGATGGCCTGGGCCAGGGGCGCGCGCTCGGCATGCATCAGCATGTCGGGCAGCATGACGGCGAAGGGCTCGTCACCGACGATGTCGCGGGCGCACCAGACGGCGTGACCCAGGCCCTGGGGCGACATCTGGCGCACGAAGCTCATCTCGCCGGGCTTGGGCAGGTCGGCCAGCACGGCCTCGAGGATGTCGGTCTTGCCCTTGGCGGCCAGCTGCGCCTCCATTTCGATGTGGTGGTCGAAATAGTCCTCGATGGCCTGTTTGCCGCGCCCGGTGACGAAGATGAAGTGCTCGATCCCCGCCGCCCGGCCCTCGGCGATGATGTAGCTGAGGATCGGCCGATCAACGATGTTGAGCATTTCCTTGGGCGTCGTCTTGGCGCCGGGCAGCACGCGCGTGCCCAGGCCTGCAACGGGAAGGACGGCTTTGCGGACAGGTTTCATGAGGGCTCAGGTATCCGATGGAGGATCACAATTCCAGCCGCTGCGGAACGGCCGGGTCGGCAAACGGTTGTCGGCTGCAAGATCGTTGGAGTTCAGGAGCGTACCGATGCGAACCTTCCTCACCGTGGCCATTGCCGCCGGCACCACCATGGCCCTGATGGCCTGCACCAAGCCGGCGCAAGACCCGACCACAGCCGAGACCACCGCCACCACCCCGCCGCCGGTCCCCAGCACCGCCGCGCCGGGCGACGTCCCCGCGCCGGTCGACATGGCCCCGCCGACGACCACCCCGCCGCCGACCGACCCGACCACCACCCCGCCGGACGTGATCGCGCCCGGCGAAGGCACGCCGCCGAACGCGCCGCCGCCGACCCAGTCTCCGAACTAGGGGACCGGTTGCCGCGACGCGGCTACCTGTCCCCGATCAGCGCCGCCCTTTCCGCGCGCACGATCCAGACGGTCTGCACAACGTCTAGAGCGCTGATTACCCCAAAGCCGGTCCCCTATTCGACGGTGACCGACTTGGCCAAGTTGCGCGGCTGGTCCACATCCGCGCCCTTCTGAACGGCCACGTGGTAGGCCAGCAGCTGGATCGGGGCGGAGAACACCAGCGGCGCAATGATCGGATCGCAGGTAGGGGCGATAATCACATCGGCGCCCTCGGGAGCATGGCGGGCGCCGGCTTCATCGGTGATCAGGACCACCTTGCCGCCCCGGGCGACGACCTCGCTCATGTTGGAGACCGTCTTCTCGAACAGGGCGTCGCTGGGCGCGATCACGATGATCGGGGTCTCCTCGTCGACCAGGGCGATGGCGCCGTGCTTCAGCTCGCCCGCGGCATAGCCCTCGGCGTGGATGTAGCTGATTTCCTTCAGCTTCAAGGCGCCTTCGTAGGAGAGCGGCGCCATGGCGCCGCGGCCGATGTAGAGCACATCGCGGGCGCGGGCGATCTTTGGGGCCAGGGCAGTGACGGCCGCCTCGACGTCCAGGGATTCGCCGATCAGTCGGGGCGCCTCCAGCAAGACGCGGGCAAGGCGACGCTCCTCGGCCTCGTCGATCCGGCCACGGGCGGCCGCGGCGGCGATGGCCAGGGCGGTCAGGGCGGTTACCTGGCTGGTGAAGGCCTTGGTCGAGGCGACCCCGATCTCCGGCCCGGCGTGGGTCGGCCACAGGACGCCGGCCTCGCGGGCCATGGTGCTCTCGTGCGCGTTGACGATGGCCGCGGTCTTCAGCCCCCTGGCCTGGCACCAGCGCAGGGCGGCCAGGGTGTCGGCGGTCTCGCCCGACTGGCTGACGGCGATGGCCAGGGTTCCCGGCGTCACCGCCGGCTCGCGGTAGCGGAATTCCGAAGCGATCTCGACGTCGCAGGGCAGGCCGGCCAGCCGCTCGAACAGGTAGCGGGCGATCGAGGCGGCGAAGAAGGCGGTGCCGCAGGCGACGATCTGCAGCCGTTCGACGGTGGCGAAATCCACCCCGCCGGGCGCCTGCACATGTCCGGAGACCGGGTCGACATAGGCGGTCAGGGTGTGCTGGCAGGCGTCGGGCTGCTCGTAGATTTCCTTGACCATGAAATGGCGGTGGTTGCCCTTCTCGACCAGGGCGGTCGAGGCGGAGACGATCTTGACCGGGCGGGTGACGGGCCGACCCTCGGCGTCGAACACCCGGGCGGAGGTATCGTCGATGGCGCAGTAGTCGCCTTCCTCCAGGTAGATCACCCGGTTGGTGAATGGGCCCACGGCCAGGGCGTCGCTGCCCAGGAACATCTCTCCGTCACCCTCGCCGACCACCAGGGGGCTGCCGCGCCGGGCGCCCAGCACCAGGCGGTCATGACCCTCGACCAGAACGGCCAGGGCGAAGGCGCCGGTCAGCCGGTCGAGCGTGGCCTTGAGGGCGTCCAGCGGCGCGTCCCCGGCCTGGATGCGGGCGTCGATCAGCTGGGCGATGACCTCGGTGTCGGTGTCGCTCTCGAAGGTGCGGCCGGCCGCCTGCAGCTCTGCCTTCAGTTCCGCGAAGTTCTCGATGATGCCGTTGTGGACCAGGGTGACCTTGCCGGCCTGGTGCGGGTGGGCGTTGGGCACGTTGGGGACGCCGTGGGTGGCCCAACGGGTGTGGCCGATGCCGACGGTGGCCGTCAGCGGCTGCTCGCTAAGCACTTCTTCCAGCGCCTTGATCTTGCCCTTGGCGCGACGACGCTCGACCTTGGCGCCGACAACCCCCGCCACCCCGGCGGAATCGTAGCCGCGATACTCCAGCCGCTTGAGGCTCTCGATGAGCCGCTCCGAGACGGAGACCTTTCCGACGATTCCGATGATGCCGCACATGCCGGTACTAGTCTCTCAGAGGGGAGTCGAAGGCGCCATTAGCACCGGCGGCCGTAAGCGGGGCATGAAAATGCGTTGCAGACTGTTGCTCCGGCCCGTTTGCCCTCTGTGTGGAAACAAGGCGGATCAATTGTTTATTGGCGCGGCCGGGCGTTGAATGCGAAACGACCGCGCTGTTCAGAGGGACCCCATGGCCAAACGCTCCTACTTCGGCACCGACGGCATCCGCGGTCAGGCCAACAGCCATCCGATGACGGCGGAGGTGGCCCTGCGGGTCGGACTGGCGGCGGCGAAGCTATTCCGCACCGAGGACGACCGGCGCCACCTGGTGGTCATCGGCAAGGACACCCGGCTGTCGGGCTACATGATCGAGCCGGCCCTGGTGGCCGGTTTCACCAGCATGGGGATGGACGTGCGGCTGTTCGGACCGCTGCCGACGCCGGGCGTAGCGATGATGACCCGCTCGCTGCGGGCGGACCTCGGCGTGATGATCAGCGCCAGCCACAACGCCTTTTCCGACAACGGCATCAAGCTGTTCGGCCCCGACGGCTACAAGCTGAGCGACGCGCGCGAGGCGGAGATCGAACGACATATGGACGAGGGCTTGGCCGAGGGCCTGGTCGGGCCGACCGAGCTTGGCCGGGTGGAACGGGTCGACACCTCCCAGGCCCGCTATGTCGAGATCGCCAAGGCGACCTTTCCCAAGACCCTCAGCCTGAATGGCCTGCGCATCGTGATCGATTGCGCCAACGGCGCCGCCTACAAGGTGGCCCCGGCGGTTCTTTACGAACTGGGCGCCGAGATCATCAAGATCGGGGTGGACCCCAACGGCTTCAACATCAACGACCAGTGCGGCTCTACCCATCCGGCCACGATGAGCGCCAAGGTCAAGGAGCTGCGGGCCGACATCGGCATCGCCCTGGACGGTGACGCTGACCGGGTGACCATCTGCGACGAGCACGGGACCGTGGTCGACGGCGACCAGATCATGGCCATCGTGGCCGGAGCCTGGGCCCGCGAACAGAAGCTCAGCGGCGGCGGCATCGTGGCTACGGTGATGAGCAACTTGGGCCTGGAGCGGTTCATGGCCGACCGGGGCCTGACCCTGGAGCGGACCGGGGTGGGCGACCGCTATGTGATGGAGCGGATGCGCTCGGGCGGCTTCAACCTGGGCGGCGAGCAGTCGGGCCATGTGATCCTGTCGGACTTCTCGACGACCGGCGACGGACTGATCGCGGCGCTGCAGGTGCTGGCGGTGATGGTCCAGTCGGACCAGCCGATGAGCGCCCTGGCCCGCCAGTTCGAGCCGGTGCCGCAACTGCTGGAGAACGTCCGCTTCGCCAAGGGCGCCGAGCCGCTGAAGAGCGACAAGGTGCAGGATGCGATCAAGACCGCCGAGGCGCGGCTGAACGGCTCGGGCCGGGTGCTGGTGCGGCCGTCCGGGACCGAACCGCTGATCCGGGTGATGGCCGAGGGGGATGACGAGGCGCTGGTGGCGCAACTGGTCGGCGAGATCGTCGGGGCTGTGAAGACGGCGGGGGCGTAGCAAGTCCTCCTCCGACGCGAAGCGGCGGGGGAGGGGGACCGCGCGCGAATACGCGCGTGGTGGAGAGGGCGACGCCGGCCTGTCCAGAGGAGTCGCGTTCTGGCGCGGCTGTCGATGCCGGCTTCTATGATCAACCAGAAACACCGGCGCTGCCCCCTCCACCACCGGCCCTGAGTCGGGCCGGCGGTCCCCCTCCCCCGCGCTCCGCGCGGAGGAGGATTTCAAGGGCGCATCGCAAGCAGAGCGAAGCTGGCTAGCCAGTGTTCGCCCATGTAGTCGCCCGCGACGTGCGGCAGGCTGGCGGCCAAGTGGGTTTCGGCGGCTTCCCTCGCCACCGCGATGGCCGGGTGGCCCTCCGGAAGCGCGGCCGCGATGTTTTTCCAGCACCAGGCGCGGCTGAGGTTGAGACCGTCGAGGTGGGCGATCTTGCCGTCGGTGCGGTCGGTGACGGTGGCGGGGGTAAACAGGGTGGCTGGGTGGCGCTGCGCCGCTCTGGGCAGGAAGCGGTCGAACCAGGCGGGGAAGTCCGGGCCAAGAACGCGGCGCATGGCCTCGGCTTCGATAAGGGCGGGGGAGAGGAAGTCTTCGCCGGAGGGCTCCCAGGCCTGGCAGTCGGCGTCGGCGGCGTGCCAGCGGCCTGCGGTTTCGATGAGCAGGGCGGCCAGGGCGTCGTCGGCGGCTTCCTCGGCGTATTCCAGGGCCAGGGCGATGGCGAAGCTGGTGCTGGAATGGACGCCGGTGCGGACCGGGTAGGTCGCCAGCGGCAGGTAGGCGTGGAAGCGTTGAGCGAAACCTTCGGCCAGGGGGGCGAGGTGGGCGGACCAGTCGTCTTCGTGGCGGAGCAGTTCGGCCTGCAGCATCAGCAGCCAGCCCCAGCCGTAGGGTCGCTCGAAGCCGCGCGATCCGGGGCGGTCCAGATAGGCGCGCTCGACGGCGACCTTGGCGGGGGTGAAGGCGTCGTCGAACAGGACGCGGATGGCGGGGGCGGACGGCATGTCCGGGAACAGGCGCAGGAGGGTGGCCAGGGTCCAGTAGCCGTGGACGCAACTGTGCCAGTCGAAGCTGCCGTAGAAGATGGGGTGGAACTGCTGGTGCGGGGCGACGTCGGCCTCGCTCATGAAGACATGGTCGGCCTTGTGCGGCCAGGGCCGGCGGACGTGGCCCAGGGCGATGGTGGCGAACGTCGCGGCCTGGTCCAGGGTGAGTTGGATAGCGCCTGAGGGCATCACAAGCTCGCCTACGGGGCGTCTTCGGAGAGATGGCGCAGGGGGGATAGGAAGAAGACAGTGGTGACCAGGGTGAGCATCAGCAGGCCCGGGACCAGGATGGCCGCGTGCGGGCCGACGGCCTTGGCCAGGAAGCCGTAGGCCAGGGCGCCGAGCGGGCCGCCGCCCATCAGGCCGAGGGTGAAGACCGAGAGGATGCGGCCGCGGCTCTCGGCGGGCGCGTGCTGCTGAACGATCCCCCGGCCCAGGGTCATCGCCACCCCGCCGCCCAGCCCCCAGACGAAGTTGAGGACGCAGAGCATCAGGAACGGCATATCGATCGAACACAGCACCAGCACCGTGCCGCCGCAGCAGAGCGAGGCCATGTAGACCAAGCCCTTGCGGCGGATGTGGCCAAAGCGGGTGAGGGCGAGGGCCGAGATCATCGAGCCGACCCAGAAGCACAGGCTGAACTGGGCCAGAGCGGTGGCGATGTGGGTCGGGTCCGGATCGTTCGGCGGGAAATAGCTCTGAACGATCAGCGGCAGCAGGACGAAGAAGCTGCCCATGAAGCAGATGCCGACGAACAGGGCGCAGAGCACGACCGGGGCGATGATCGGCGAGGAGAAGGCGGCCTTCACCCCGCCTCCGATGTCGGCCGCCATCCGCTGCAGCAGGTGGCCGTCGCCGCGTGGTGGGCGGTTGGCCGGGCGGGGGCGCAGGGAGACGGCGGCCAACGCCGCCAGCACCATCAGCAGCGACAGGCTGAGCAGCATCGGACCAACGCCGAGGAAGGGCGCCGCCGTGGCGTAGGCCATGCCGAGGATCTGGGCCCCGAACTGGGCCAGGGAGGCGAAGTTGACCGCCCGGTGGATGGAGGCGCCGTCGGGGGTGGGAGCCACCAGGCTGAGCAGGCTGTCGCGGGCGGGGATGGCGAAGGCGCCGATCGTGCCGACCGACAGGGCGTAGAAGATGATCAGGCCGTAGGTCAGCCGGCCGCTGATCACCATGCCGCCGAGCGCCGCGAAGGTGACCACCGACAGGGCGCATGAAATGGCGACGATCCGCCGGGGCGGGATGCGGTCGGCGACGAAGCCGCCTATCAGGATGAACAGGGTGGTCGGCAGCTGCAGGCACATCTGGGCGATGCCGAAGTGCACCTCGTCCTGTTTCAGCACTACGCGCAGCAGGTAGGGAAACAGCACCAGCTGCACCCCGAAGGCCAGGAACCAGGCGCCATGGGTGAACAGGTAAGCGGGGAAACGTGTCGGCGAGGCGGTGTCGGTGGCCGTCAAGGCTGTCTCCTGAGGCGCCTCGGGCCGGACGGCGGGGCTCTGCGGGGCGGGATACGATTATAGCGCGATGACGCGGGGGAAGGGGAAGGTTGTCGTTGACCAGGCTGGAAAGTCTTGGGACGTCAGTGTCTTAAGCGTTGCCAGCAGGTCGGGTGATGTGGCCCGGGGTGTAGGTTGATCTGTTGGGGATGTGGCCTGTTTTGAGCGTGGTCGTGGCTACGGTTCCGGCGGCTGACGAGACGCAGGTATTGGACGCTTCGGAAGGCTCTCTAATTTCGTCCGGGTAGAATTGTCGAGCGTCACCCACGGAAACTATCGGCTCGGCGCAGACTTTCTGGCGTGTCAGGCTGGGGGACAGGGATTACCGCTCGACGGTCGTCGAGGAGCATCACATGGCCGCCAAATCGTCCCGCTTCATTTCCGGTTTCGGGTTCCAGGTGCTGGCGGCGATGGTCGTCGGGCTGGGGCTGGGCCTGTTGGCGCGGAGCCTCGGCGACGAGGTCGGCGAGCGGGGGTGGTGGCTGGCCGAGACGCTGCGGCAGGTGGGGGCGATCTTCATCCAGCTGCTCAGGGTCTTGGTGCCCCCGCTGGTATTCACGGCGATCGTGGCCAGTGTGGTCAGCCTGCGGGATCTGAAGGGTGCCGCCGGCCTGGTCTGGCGGACCCTGCTGTGGTTCGCGATCACGGCGCTGATCGCGGTGGTCATCGGGTTGGCGCTGGGGTTGATCCTGCAGCCAGGTCACCATGCCGGGGTTTCAGAGACCCTGGCGGCGAAGCCCAAGTCGCAGGGCGGCTGGCTCGATTTCCTGACCGGGCTTGTGCCGGTGAACATCTTCGGGCTGTCGGCCTCGACGACCATCACCGACGGGGCGGCCAAGACCGGCCTGTCGTTCAATGTGCTGCAGATCGTGTTCCTAGGCCTGGTGGTGGGGGTCGCGGCGCTGTTCGTCG